>NZ_PJJM01000096.1 GCF_002929805.1 Cryobacterium sp. Y50
TTCGCCATGCTGCGAGACGGCACCCTCTACGAAACTGAACACCAACTCGCTGCTTGACAAAAACATAGGGGCACCCCCCCAGACCGGCTTGCCTGCACGATATGCTCAAACATGGTTTCCCTGCCCACCCTCCTGACCTTCGCCCTCGCGTCGATCGCGCTCATCGTCATTCCTGGCCCGACCGTGCTGTTCGTGATCGGGCGCTCGCTCGCGCTCGGACGCCTCGGCGGCTTTCTCAGCGTTCTCGGCAACGCTCTCGGACTGGTTCCGG
The DNA here is from genome assembly GCF_002929805.1 of Cryobacterium sp. Y50. Taxonomy (GTDB): domain Bacteria; phylum Actinomycetota; class Actinomycetes; order Actinomycetales; family Microbacteriaceae; genus Cryobacterium. The sequence continues at coordinate 272 of NZ_PJJM01000096.1, forward strand.
TAATCATCGCGGTGTCGCTCGGACTCGGCGCGATCGTGACCCAGTCCGTGCTGCTCTTCACGATCGTGAAGTTCGCCGGTGCCGCATACGTCATCTATCTCGGCGTGCAGGCTATTCGAAACCGACATAAGGCGGCCAGGATGAGCGAAGCCCGCGTGGCGCGTAAAACCAAGTGGCGCCTCGTGCGCGAGGGGTTCGTGGTGGGGTTGAGCAATCCGAAGTCACTCGTATTCTTTATCGCGGTACTGCCGCAGTTCGTCAACTACCGGGCTGGCGATGTGCCGCTGCAGCTCGCAGTGCTTGGGCTGGCGTTCGTGGTGCTTGCTCTGCTCGGTGACAGCACCTGGGCCCTCGCGGCCGGCACGGCGCGGGTCTGGTTCGCGAAATCACCGAAGCGCGTCGAGAACCTGTCCTCTGCCGGCGGCGTGATGATGATCGGCCTCGGCGGGGTGCTCGCCGCGACCGGCGCACGGTCCTAAACCGCGGCCACAGCACGCGGTGCGACCGCACGCACGAAGGCGCCGAGGCGGCGGTAGACCTCCTGTGACTCTGGGTGCGAATCATCCTGCTGCCAGGTGTGCTTGGTGTTGACGCTGCGCCGACTATAAATGAGGGTGTCGACCCAGATCTTGCGCGCGCGCAGCGCCTCGATGAAGTTGAGGTTAGCGCGGTAGAAATAGTCGCGCTCGGACGTCGTGACGAACACCGGTGGAAAGCCCCGGTCCAGCCATTCGATTGGCGACATGAACCGTGCGGCGGTGCGCAGGTGCAGCCCTCGTCCTCGCTCGGGCAGCAGCATCCGCACGAAGTTGAGGCTCAACACGAAACCGCGGTCGAACAGCACCGAAAAGTCTGCAATGCTGCAATGCTGCACCAGACCGCGCAGATGGCGGGCGGCGATCCGGGGACGAATGCCGTAATGCGCGGCGAGTTCGGGCGCATAGGCGGCGGCCGTGATCAGCGCGGCGATGTGACCACCGGCAGAGTCGCCGCCGAGCACGATGCGCGTCGGATCGCCGCCGTAGGCCGCGACGTTGCGGGCGACCCAGTCGAGCACCGCGTTGCCGTCCTGCATCATATGGCCCAGCTGAAACCGGGTCGCCATGCGATAGTTGGCGTTGATGACGATCATGCCCTCGGCGGCCTGGCTCGCACAGTACTTGGTCAGCGGATCCTTGTCGCCCGAGGTCCAGCCGCCGCCGTGAAAATACACGTAGACCGGCAGAGGCTGTGCAATGACGTCCGTGCGCTTGGGCACGATGACGTCGAGCCGGTGAATCTTCTGCCCGTCGCCGATGTAGTCAATATCGAGGTCATACTCCACGGAGTTGATCGGGTGCAGGTTGAACTTGTGCACCGGCGTCGCTCGACGCAGCATGAGGGCACGCCACGCCCAGACCGGCAGCCGACGGATGCCTGTCTCCCGATGCGCAGACCGGTCAACGGTCACCCCGTCGGCGTGCAGACGAATGCCGTGCAGCCAGGCCGGTGCCGAGCGGCCAGGGCGGGCACTGCCCACCGAAGTCGAGGTGTGTGCTGCGGGGGCAGTGGGACGAACAATGTCGAACACAGAACTTATATGACTCACTAATTGAGGTTATGTCGACTCCCTCGAATCCCCGCTGGGAGTTTCCCCATTTGGGGGTAACTCCCTGTTTCAGATCACTCAGGCAGCGGATGCCCCGCCCGCGACCCCGGTCGCCTCCAGCACCGCACGCGCGAGTGTATGAAAGTGCAGGTTGAAACCGAGAACGGCTGGCGTTGACTGGGCATCGAGGTCGAGCAACGGCACGTCGACGGCGTGCACGATGAATTGGTAGCGATGGGTACCCGTTCCCGGTGGCGGACCGGCACCGGAGAACGAGGTCAGTCGCTGTTCGTTGGGCAGCACGAGCGAGCCAGCCGGAAGGGCGTGAACTCCGGCAGAAAGCTCGGTCACGGTTACCGGAAGATTCGCGACGGCCCAGTGCCAAAATCCGGAGCCGGTCGGAGCATCGGGGTCGTACACGGTCAGGGCGAAACTCTCGGTCTCTGGCGGGAAACCGGTCCAAGACAGCTGGGGGGAAACATCCGCTCCCCCGGCGCCGGCGCCGTACTGAGCCGCCCGCAGCGGGCCGCCGTCGGTCATATCGGTGCTGGTCAGAACGAACTGGGGCACCGCGCCGAAGCGGGCGAGCGGATCCTGGGTCACAGCTGGTCTCCTTGATACGGTGGCTCTGTTGCAGTACAGACAGTGCGGCTAGCCTACGCGCGCTCTTCTAAAATGGGCTTATGGCCATTGCGAAGATTCTTCTCTATTACATCTTCACGCCCCTGGCCGATCCCGATGCGGTGCGGCTCTGGCAGCGCGACCTGTGCGCCGGGCTCGGCCTGCGCGGGCGCATCCTGGTCTCCAAAGACGGCCTGAACGGCACGGTCGGCGGCGATCTGCCCGCGATCAAGAAGTACATTCGCAAAACCCGCGACTACCCCGCATTCAAAAACATCGACTTCAAGTTCAGCGAGGGCACCGGCCTCGACCAGAACGGCCAGAGCCTCGACTTTCCCAGGCTCGTGGTCAAGGTGCGCGACGAAATCGTGAGCTTCGGCGCCCCCGGCGAGCTGCGCGTCGACGCCGGCGGGGTCGTCGGCGGCGGCACCAAGCTGCAGCCGGCCGAGCTCAACGCGCTCGTCGCCGAGCGCGGCGACGACGTCGTCTTCTTCGATGGTCGCAATCGCTTCGAGGCCGAGATCGGTCATTTTCGCGATGCGGTCGTGCCGGATGTGGCCAACACCCGCGAGTTCGTGGCCGAGCTCGACAGCGGCAAGTACGACCACCTCAAGGGCAAGCCAGTCGTGACCTACTGCACCGGCGGTATCCGTTGTGAGGTGTTGAGCGGCCTCATGAAATCGCGCGGATTCGGCGAGGTGTATCAGCTTGACGGCGGCATCGTGCGCTACGGCGAGGCTTTCGGCAACGATGGGTTGTGGTCGGGTTCGCTCTATGTCTTCGATCAGCGGATGTCCATCGACTTCGCTCCGGAGGCTGCCGTACTGGGTAGTTGTCAGGTCTGCGCGGCACCGACCACAAACATGCTCAACTGTCGCGATGCCTCCTGCCGGGAGCAGCTGGTGGTCTGTACCCACTGCGTCACCTTGGCTGCGCCGACCTGCGCAGAGCACGCCCTCACCAAATAAACCCCGGTCGGCAGCCTAAAACGACCAAGCGGGCAATAGGCTGGGAGCACTATATCTTGAAGCAGCACAGAGGGGAGTCGGATGCCTACCGGCGCGCTCATCGAGTTCACGAACATCAGCAAACGCTTTGGCGGTGTCACCGCGGTCAACGATCTGTCCTTCACGGTCAAACCCGGCCGGGTCACCGGTTTTCTCGGGCCGAACGGCGCGGGGAAGACCACTTCCCTGCGTATTCTGCTCGGGCTGGTCGCCGCGAGTAGCGGAACGGCCACCTTCGGCGGCGTGCGCTATCGCGACTTGCCGCATCCGCTTCAAACGGTCGGCGCAGCCCTCGAAGCGGCGACTTTTCACCCGGGCCGCAGCGCCCGCGACCACCTCGGCGTCTACGCGATCGCCGCCGGACTGCCGCGTACCCGGGTGCTGGAGGTGCTCACCCAGGTGGGCCTTGCCGCCCATGCCGCGCAGCGCGTCGGCGGCTACTCGCTCGGCATGCGCCAGCGCCTCGGCCTGGCCTATGCCCTGCTCGGCGACCCGGGTGTGCTTGTGCTGGACGAGCCGATCAACGGGCTGGACCCCGAGGGCATCCGCTGGATACGAGGGTTTCTCCGCGACATGGCCGCCGAAGGACGCACCGTTTTGGTTAGTTCGCACTTGCTTTCCGAGGTGCAGCAGAGCGTCGACGACGTCGTGATCATCGCCCGCGGCGAGCTGATTCACCTCGGCCCGCTCTCCAGCCTCGACACGGATGCCGCCGCCCAGACGATCGTGGATTCACCCAACCGCGACGCCCTAGCCGCCGCCCTGACGACGGCCGGCATCTCCTTCTCGATCGGCCGTACCGGTCTGCTCGCCGCAACGAGCGACCCGGCGCTTCTCGGCCACCTCGCCTTCGAAGCCGGGGTCGAACTCAGCGTGCTGCATCGGCAGAAAGCCGGCCTGGAAGACTCGTTTCTCACCCTCGTCGGTGGAGGCCACTCACTATGATTTCGTTCCTGCGTTCCATTGCCGCCGAGTTCGCCAAGATTTTCACCACCCGCCTGTGGTGGATTCTCGCCCTCGTGCTGTTTGGATACATCGGCCTGCTGGCCGGCGGCCTCGCGGTGTTGTTTTCCGGGCTTCAGACCGGTGTGATCAGCCCCGATACGGTGAATACCGGCGGCGGCGAGCTGAGCGGTTTCGGGAGCCTCCCACCCATCATCTATAGCTTCGCCTCCTCGATCGGTTATGTCTTTCCGGTGCTGATCGGTGCCCTCGCGACCACCGGCGAGTTTCGCCACCAGACGCTGACCCCGACGTTTCTAGCGACACCGCGCCGCGGGGTCGTGCTCGGCGCCAAGACGGTCACACTCCTCCTGGTCGGCGCGGCATTCGGACTCATCGCGCTGGCGGCATCCGTTGGCATCGGCGGCGGCATCATGAGCGCTTTCGGTGTGGATGCGCTGCTCCTCGATCCGGAAACCTGGTTGCTGGTTGCTCGTTCGGTGCTCGCCATGGCCCTGTGGGCGGCGATCGGCGTCGGCCTCGGCGTGCTCGTGCCGAGCCAGGTCGCCTCGATCGTGATCGTGCTCGCCTTCACCCAGTTCGTCGAACCGTTGCTGCGGCTCGCGGCCTCTTTTCTAGAGGTCACCGCGAAGATCGGCAACTTTCTGCCCGGTGCCGCCTCCGATGCCCTCGTCGGCGCGAGCATCTTCAACCTCATGACCCCGGCCGGCGCCGCGCCCCTGGACTGGTGGCAGGGCGGCCTCGTGCTGCTCGGCTACGCGATCGTGGCCACAGTCATCGGGTACGCGGTGAGCTGGAGGAAGGACGTGACCTAGGAGCGTGAGTCAGTAGTAGCAAAGCTTAAAACGCTGGAGGATTTCCCGGGCCTGGGGTTGGGGCTGGTGCCGGTGTGAATAAGAGGTTTCGAACGTTCGAGCCGGCGCCTGTGATGTTGGTACCGCCATCATTGGCAGAGTGGCTGCCACAAAACCACCTCTCTCGGGTCATCGACGTCGGCGTTAACCTCTGGATCAGCAAGATCCTGTCTCTTCGTACTGATCGATGAGTTGCACTTTCTTCTGTGATGCCGAATTCTCATCAAATCGATAGGTGAGCCATTCTCGAACGAGGCGTCGAGCAAGTTCGATACCAATCACCCGCTGTCCCATGGTCAGCACCTGTGCGTTGTTACTCAGTACAAGGCGCTCGACCGAAAAACTGTCGTGGGCAGACGCTGCACGAATGCCAACGACCTTGTTCGCTGCAATTGCTACGCCGATTCCAGTTCCACAGAACAGCAGAGCGCGGTCAGCTTCACCACGTGCAACAATCTCTGCTGCCGCAACTGCAACCGTGGGGTACCCGGTGTGGCCATCATCATCGACGCCGACGTCAATCAGCGAACTCACTAGATTATTGGCCGAAAGGTCCATTTTGAGGACCTCTTTGTACTGATGTCCGGCGTCATCGCTGCCGATCACGATTCGTAATGGTTTTAGCGTCATCCCTGGATCTCTTTTCTCTGCACAGTACCGATACGAGCGGTTAGGACACCTGGTTGGCAAGCGTTTGACTGAACTCCCATGCCTCGTCAAGGATCAACGCGAAGGCGTCGGGGTCATGGCCAAATCGGCCCAAGAAGAGTCCATCTACCCCGTCGCCGAGGCGGGTTAGGAGGCCGGGACCCGCGCTTCCCCCGTAAATCACCCGACTTCCCACCAGGCTCGCATCCGCGGTGAGGTAGCCACGAATGCGGCCAACGACGTCACGTATATATTCGGGATGAGCGGATTCGGCCGCACCGATAGCCCATTTGGGCTCGTACGCGATAACGACCGGCCCGACTGCACCTGCCTCACGACTCTTTTCAAGTGAAGCGTCGAGCTGTCGGATGCACTCGAGGGACGCCGCGTCGGCGTTCACCAAGGAATCTTCACCGATGCAAAGAACGGGGATGAGTCCGTTGCGAAATGTGGCATACGTCTTAGCCGACACGATCGCATCCGTCTCGCCCAGGACACGGCGTCGCTCGGCGTGCCCAAGTTCTATGTAGGTACATCCAATTTCACGCAACTGCGGGGCCCCCACCTCTCCGGTGTATGCGCCCGAGTCCTCCCAGAACACGTCTTGGGCACCCCATTTGATATCGGAACCGACCAGGATATCCCGACTCGGAACGATCGCCGGGTGGCTGGGTAAGAGAAAAACCTCTGCCAGACCAGAGCGAACCGCTGGGTGGTTTTGGCAGGCGTCGCGCACGCCGCGCACCCAGTCCAAAGTCGACTGATGGCCCATATACATTTTGAGGCTGGAGCCCAGAATGAACGGGGCTTGAGGAATTTTGGCGCTCATCGATCCGATACCAATATTGTCGAAGGTCGGGACTCTTCCTCGTCAATGGATGCCGGTGGCGATGGTTTCTCGGGAGGCTGCCGCAGCCGCCAGTGACGCACGTAGTGATTGAGCACCATCACGAGCAAGAGAATGGCACCCCAGACAAAGTTCTTGGCGTAGGGGGAGAACATGAGCGCGTTGAACGCTGTCGACAACAGCTGCAGCAGAACGAGTCCGACCGCGAGGCTGATAATGCGTCCTTTGCCACCGAACGGGTTGAATCCTGCCAACACGACGACGAGGATGGCTTGAAGCAGATAGGAATCGCCCACGCCGACGCGCATCGAGTTCGCACGTGAGGTCATAATGATTCCTGCGATTCCCACGAGAATCCCGATAAGCGCGTAACTCATCAGAATAACTCGTTCACTTCTTACCCCTGAGAACCGCAGCGCAACCTCATTCTCGCCGAAGAGGTAGATGCGGCGGCCCAACCGGGTCCGGCCCAAGACAAACGCGACGATGAGGAACGCGGCGACCATCATGATGAAGATAATCGGAATGTTGCCGACTGCCGAGGTACTGAGTTGAGCGAAGGAGGGCACCAGGACAGGAACGCTCTGGCCGGTCGTGATGGCCATTCCAATCCCCGCGAAGAGAATCATCGTGCTGAGCGTTGCAAGGATCGGCGGCACAGAGATCTTCGCGATGAGGAAGCCGTTAAGAAGGCCGCATAGCAGTCCTGTAACGAGAGCGGCAACGATCCCGAGAGCAAATAAAATTCCTGAGTTTTCATCTGTCACGGGGATTATCTGGCCAGACATAACGAGAGCTGCCATTATGCCGGCAAGGCTCGCAGCGGCGGCCACAGACAGGTCGATTCCCCCGGTAAGCATAGCGATCGCCATGGCGAGCGCTAAGAAGCCAAACTCGCTGACTTGCACCGACATCGATTGCAGACCCGTGGGTGAGAAGAGCCGTTGGCCGAGCGTGATGTAGAGCACGAGGATGACGCAGGCTGTCATAAAGACGAGCACGGCGAGTTCCTTGTCGCGGAGGACCAGGTTTCGTAGTGAGCGCATCGGGTTCCTATCCAATACTAATTCGACGAGAAGACAAGGGACCGCTTGTTCAGCTGTCGCTGGCGGTAGTACATGACGCCGAGGCTAACCATGAGCACGCTTCCAAAGAAGAGGTTGTTCCACGACGCGCCCAATCCGAGGAAGACCAGGGTGGACTGGAAGAGCTGCACGATGATGATGCCAAGAACGGCGCCCAAGATCGTGCCCTCCCCGCCAGTGAGTTTCGCACCACCGATCACGACTGCAGCGATGATCATCAATTCGGTTCCGATGAGTGAAACAGGATTGATGTAGGAGAGACCACTGAAATAGATGATGCCCATCAGCCCCGACAGAAACCCGGAGTAGCAATAGACGAAGAGTTTGGTTCGGAGGAGGCTGATACCGATACGCGATGCCGACTCTTGATTGCTTCCAATGGCGAATACCGTACGACCCAACATGGTTCGGTAGAGCAAAAACCAGGTAAGCACGATGCAAGCGAGCACGATCAGAAAAAAGACCGAAAGTGAGTATTGCGAGCGTTCCGCACTGATCGTCAGGAGGCTCGTCGAGCCGAAGTCGAGCATCGACTGCGGAACATCGATCGCCGTATAGGTCTTCGTGCCGAGGACTATTGCCATGAGCCCATGAAAAGCGCTGGCCGTGCCGAGGGTAACAATCAGCGTTGGCAGCCGGAAGAAATGGATGAGAAGCGCGTTGATCGAGCCGAGCGCCGCCCCGATGACTACGGCAACGAGGATGACGAACAATAGGTTGTCGAATCCAAGTACTTTCATGAGCCGTACTGAGGTGTATCCCGACACGATTGCAATCGCTGTGAACGACACATCGATGCCACCAGAGATGAGAACCACTAGCACCCCTAGAGCGAGGATCATGATTCCCGACCCGTTTCTGATCATGTCAAAAAGTGTCTCGAGGCTGAAAAACTGTGGGTTTTTCACGGCCACGATCACGATGTAGACCAAGATGATCGCGAGGAGATACTTCTCCATGGAAGTCATCGGCCGATCGAATGCGCGCCGGAAGAGGGATCGTCGTTGCATGGGCTGTTACCTCTCACCCGCGGCCTGGTGAACCCGATATTCGGGATCGTTGATGATTTGGACGAGTTCGTCCTTGAAGTTGTCGGCTCGCACCTGTGACTCGTCGAATCTCTCGAGGATCTCGCCGTCGTGCATGACGACGATTCGATTGCAGTTCGCCACAATTTCTTCTGGCTCGTCGGAGATAAAAATTACACCCACGCCGCTCTCGGCGAGGCGATGAATCTTGTCGTAAATTTCCGATTTCGAGCCAATGTCGATGCCGACGGTAGGGCTGTCAAGGATGAAGATTTGAGGTTCGCGGGCGATCCACTTTCCAAGTACAACTTTCTGCTGATTGCCACCCGATAAATTGGCCACGGCGAGCGAAGTGTCCTTGTTGTTGACGCCCATCTCGTTGACCACTCGTGTCGCTAGAGCCTTCTCCGTCTTGTGATTGAGGATCTTCATTGGAGTCAGGATGCGGTCAAGCATCGTGACCGAGATGTTTGCTTCGACAGACTGTGTCGCGAAGAGGCCTTGGCTTCCCCGCTCCTCGGGCAGAAGGGCTATGCCGTGTTTCATAGCGTCCCACGGGGCTTTGAGGATAACCGGCTTGCCGTTGACCTTGATCTCGCCACCGTCCGGCTTGTTCAACCCGAAGAGTGTCAGTGCAATTTCTGTGCGGCCTGAGCCGAGCAGTCCCGTGAGGCCTACGATATCGCCCGGGCGCACAGCAAGGTCGATGCCCGAATAATTGCCTTTGCGGCTGAGGTTACTGATTTCCAGCAGTGGTTCCGACTCGGGGCGAGTGCGATGGTATCTCGTGTACGTCACGTCGCGACCTGTCATATGACGACTCAGGCTGAGCTCGTCGAGCTCGTTCGCTTGAAAATCACCGACCTTTCGACCGTCGCGGAAAATGGTGATGCTGTCAGCGATCTTGAATACTTCGTCGAGCTTGTGACTGATGAAAACGATCGACAGGCCCCGCGCCTTGAGCTCGAGGATTATTGACAGCAACCGAGTGACCTCTCGCCCGGTGAGCGCGGTGGTTGGCTCATCCATAAAGAGGAGGCGCGCCTCCATGCTGAGCGCCCGACAGATGGCGACAATTTGCTTGTTTGCGACTGAGAGCGTTGATACGGGAACGTCTAAGTCGAGTTCGACGCCGACACGTTCTAATTGTTGGCGAGCGATGTCACGCATCGCCCTGCTCCGCACGAACTTAGAGCCGTCGTGCATCATTCGATTGACAGCAATGTTCTCGGCCACACTCAAATGACCAAAGAGTGAAAGGTCCTGGTAAATCACCTGCACGCCTGCAGCGATGGCACTTCGCGGGGTCAAACTACCTACGGTCTCGTCCCCGATCTTAATTTCACCGGCATCGGGCGTGTAGACGCCGGAGATGATCTTCGTGAAGGTTGACTTTCCGCAGCCGTTCTCGCCGGCGAGGCAGAGAATCTCTCCCTCGCCGATTGTGAAATCCACGCCGCGCAACGCCTTGACGCCGCCGAACGAAATAGAGATGTTTGAGGCTGTGAGTAGGGGCTTACCGATCATAATCGACCGTCCTAATACTGTCGCGAAATGCGAGATTGGGAAGAGAAATAGGTTGCGGGGAGAGCCAGAAGACAGCCCTCCCCGCACGCGTGTGCCGTCTGGCTAGAAGGCGTATGGAGCTGCCGGGTCGCCTTTGCGAAGCTCCATCGTGGCGTTGCCCAGAATGAGCTGGCCGTCGACGGTGACGCTGTTGTAGCCGTCGTAGCCAAGGTCGTCACCGGTTGCCACCGTCTCGCCGTTGAGCATGGCGAGCGCGACCGCGTTGAGGGCGTAACCCCAGCCAGCCGGGTCCCAGGTCTGGGCGTAGCTCATCCAGCCGGCTTCGAGATCCGGCCCGGCAACAGACGGCAAGCTCAGGCTTACGTTGGCGATGTCTGTAATGTTCTTCTCCTTGAGCACGGACGCCATGCCGGAGCCGCCAGACGGCGTCGTTGCGAGGAACCCCCTCAAATTGGGATACGCGTTTACTATCTCCTGGGCAGACGCACGCGACTTGGCGTCATCGTTGTCGTTCTCGTAGGGCTGTTCCGCCACAAGGTGCATGTCGGGGAAGTTCGTCTTGAGGTAAGCGACCGCCGAGTTGAACCAAGTCATGTGGGATTCGCTTGTCAATGAGCCAACGCTGCCGACATAGTCCCCCTCGCCCCCCATCGCTTCTGCCAGTCCCTTCGCGTATCCCTCACCGAAGGCCACATTGTCGAATGCTTCGATGTCGAAGTCAATGGAGTCGGTGCCGACGAGTGCGGCCGCCTCCGTCGTGCCGACAATGATTCCCTGGTCACGGGCCTTCTTCAGGGTGGGCGCGATTCCCAGCGGGTCGTTGGGCACAACGATGATGGCGTCGACCCCTTGTGCGATGAGGTCTTCGACGATGGCAACCTGCTTGGCAGAATCCCCCGTGTCTGGTCCCGTTTGCCACGCCTCAACGGTGGCAGAGTTGTCGTCATTGAACATGGTGACACCCTCGCTCATTCGCTGGAACCAGGTGATGCCCTCGACTTTAGAGACGGTCGCGATGCGGAACGCGCCCTCCGAGTTGCCAGCGGCGGGCTTGGCTGAGTCCCCTCCCACGTCGCCGACGCTGCTGCAGCCGGCTGCCATAGCGACGGTAGCGAACGCGACCACCATTCCCGTGATTAGCCTACGCGTAGTGATCATTCGAGTTCTCCTTTGAACTGTGAGTGTGGCCGTAGTCGACCGTTGAGGCCTCTTGAGTGCCTGAAATAACGTTATGCATGCACGCGATCAGCCAAAATTGGGACTTTCCCTATGGAGCGGTAGGGAACTCCCTACGTACTGACTCACGCCCGCTTCCTGCCTTAATTAAATACAGCACGCCCCGATATGCCATTCGGGGCGTGCTGGAATATGGATATCTGATGCGCGGCGAGTTCCCCTGATTAAGTGAGGATCAGAAGCGGATTCTCAATGAGCGCTTTAAACCGTTGCAGCCACCGCGCAGCGAGCACGCCATCGACCGGGCGATGGTCGACTGAGATCGTCACCGTGAGGGTGCTGCCTACTGTGAGTTCCCCGTCAACGACCACGGGCTGTTGAATCACCGCACCGACCGCTAAAATTCCGGCTTGTGGCGGATTGATGATGGCCGAGAAACTCTCTACGCCAAACATTCCCAGGTTTGTAACGGTGAAGGAGCCACCTTCAAGTTCATTCTGCTTCAATCTGCCCTCATTGGCACGCACTGCGAAGTCACGTACTTGATTGGAAATCTCGGTCAGACTAAGTTTTTCCGCCGATCGAATAACAGGGGTCACTAGCCCCTTTTCACTTCCGATTGCCACGGAGATATCGACCGAGTCGTACCGCCGGACGGCATCGTCCATCCAGATCACGTTCATCTCGGGGACCTCAGCCAGCGCCTTGGCGACCGCTTTCACGACGAAATCGTTGATGGATACGCGAACCATGGCATCCGCGTTGAGCTGATGCCGCAGCGTAAGCAGCGCGTCTACTCGGCAGGTCGCATTGAGGTAGAAATGCGGGGCATCACGCTTGCTCTGCGTCAAGAAGCGGGCAACCGCCCGGCGCATCCCGCTATGCGGAATATCGGTATATCCCGTGCCGAGCGCTTCGACTCGGGCCGGAGCCTTCTGGGACGGCGCTGCGGGTGTCAGCGGTGTCGTGATAACTGCTGCGTCAGGCGCTATGACTCGCTCAGCCAGGGCACTGATAGCACGGTGAACGTCATCTCGTACAATGCGCTGGCCAGGCCCTGTGCCCTCGATATCGGCAACATCGACGTTGTTCTCCCGAGCGATCCTGCGCGCGAGGGGCGAGGCGAAGATGCGGTCGTGGGTGACCGACTTCGGCACGGTCGCAACCGACACAGCCCGATCAATCGGAGCGTCCGGAAGCGGGTCCAGTGCTGCCGACACCGTGGCTCCTGGGCCTCCTGGCACGGACAATCCGAGTGCAACGAAAACTGACGCGTCGTCAGCGACGATTTCACCGACTGCGATGAGCACGGCGATCGGCGCGCCGACGGCAACAGAAGTACCGGGCTCGGCGAGGGTCCGCCACAGGACGGCGTTCTGGTCCGCCTCGATTTCAACGTTCGCTTTCTCGGTCTCCACTGTGGCCAACGCGTCGCCAGGGTGGAACTCTCCACTCTCCTGGATCAACCATTCGAGGAGGACGGCCTCTTCGGCATCCGCCGAAATGCCGGGCATGCGCAAGAGCGAAGCCATCTACTTCACGCCCTTACGTGCACCAAAAAGCTCGGTCAACAAGGCGATAACCGTGTCAGTGTCAGCGATCGCAGCTTTTTCGAGCACCTTACTGATACTCGGTGACGATTCAGCGCCGGTCACTCGGGCAATGGGGGAGTCCAGCCAGTCGAAGAATCGGCGCTGGATCTCATCACTCAGCCACGCACCGTAGGACGTCCCGTGCGACCCCTGCTCGACCAGAAGCACATTATTTGTCTTGCGTATGCTCTCGCCGATCGTGTCCCAGTCGATGCTGGCCGCGTCAAGCCACCGCAGGTCAATGACCTCCGCATCGATACCGGTAGCCTCAACCGCATCGAGCGACTGCTGCACCATAGCTAGGTACGTGATGATCGTGACGGCCTTGCCTTCGCGCCGAACCGCGGCCGAGCCAATCGGGATATAGAAGTCTAGGTCCGTCTCCGGCACGTCGAATGACGTCTTGTAGAGGTCGGAGTCGTGCTCAAGCACAGCGACCGGGTCATTGCAACGAAGTGAGCTGTTCATCATACCGATGTAGTCCAAGGCCGTCGAAGGCGCGGCAATTCGCCAGCCCACTGACGTGTTCATTATTCCCGCCGGATCCATCGAATGCTGCGAGCCGTAGCCGGTACGCGTTCCAATTTTGATCCGCATCACGAGTGGCATGTCGTGCTTACCGCCAAACATATGTCTGGCCTTGCCGATTTGGTTGAAGATCTGGTCCGCTGCAACCCAGATAAAGTCGGCGTACATCAGCTCGACCACGGGGCGGTAGCGCCCGTCGAGGGCCATGCCACCGGCAAGACCGGTAAACCCGGCCTCGCTGATCGGCGTGCCGAGCACCCGGTCAGGGAACGCATCTTTCAGCCCCTTGGTCGCACCTCGCGGCCCTCCGGACATTTTGTGCACGTCCTCGCCCATAACGACGATCGAGTCGTCCTTCTCCATCCGACGACCCATAACCGCAGCCACAACGTCGACGAACTTCTTCGTGACTGTTTTGCCAGCGAAGTCCTTCGCTTCCTTAAAATCGACCCCGGTAAACTCGCTCAGGTCGCCGCGGATTCCGGTGTCAATCAGGCTTGCATCGGGCCAGAGCTCTGGACGAAAACGTTGCGTTCCCTGACCGGCAGGATCTGCCTCAAGCAAGTTATTCGAGACGTCCGCCATGATTTTCTTGGCTTTTGCACGAAGCTCGGTGATTTCGTCCTCAGACAGCAAATTTCTCCGAAAAAGATGAGACTCGACCATCCGCAAGGGGTCACGTTCACGCCACTCGGTCTCTTCGGCTTTCTCCCGGTAGCCGAAAGCGCTGCCGGGGAACGGACCGTTTTGGTGAAAGTACCTGTAGACATTGGCTTCGATCATGGTCGGGCCTTTACCGGCGCGCATGTGCTGAAGCGCCTCACCCATAGCGAGATGCACGGCCAAGGGATCCATTCCGTCAACGCGCCAACTCGCTATGTTGAACCCAAGCGCGCGGGCCGACAGCCGGGGCTCGCCGGTGGCCTCTTCGACAGTCGTCGACACGGCGTAACGGTTGTTTTCCACAAAGAAGCAGACCGGCAGTTTCCAGGCAGAGGCCAGGTTGAGCGACTCCAACACTGAGCCGATGTTCATGGCGCCGTCGCCGAAATAGCTCACCGAGACGGCATCGGTCTTCGCGTGCTTGCTCGACCAAGCAAATCCAGCGGCGAAGGGAACCGCGCCACCGACGATCGCATTGGTGCCCATCGCTCCCGCCTCGATCCACTGCAGGTGCATGGAACCGCCTCGACCACCGCAGTACCCATCTGCCAATCCGCAGATCTCGGCAAGGCCACGTCGCAACACAGTGCGTACGTCGTCAGAGAATTCTGCGGTGGGATCGAAGCCAGTGGGCGAGACAAAGCCCAACGCCTTAGCGAGGAACTGGTGATGGCCGCGGTGCGAACCATTGATCTGGTCGGCGGCCGTCAACCCTATGATCGAACCGACCGCGCCGCCCTCCTGACCGATGCTGGAGTGCGCTGGACCATTTATCAGCTTCTGCCCGGCGAGAACGAGCACGGTCTCCTCGAACGCCCTAACCAAGTGCATCTGAGTGAGCATGCTCTTCAGCAGTGCAGGGTCGGCCGCATCCCAATCTTTCTGCGTGGCCCGGAGTTCGACCCAGGGGGACGCTGGCTGAAGGTTCTTAGTACTGGGCATCGATTCCTCGTTTACTCTCGGCGCTGCATAGTGAAGAAAGGTGGTGATTCGCAGTTCACGCGCAGGATGGGGACTCTGCGAAACTCGGCGACCTGATCGGTGCCGTTGCACCAACGCTATAGGCGGGCGTGAGCGACAGAAATTAGGACTTCCCCCTATCTCTGACGGTAGGGAAGCCCCTACGTCATCGACTTCACCGCTATCCGAACAGAGTTAAGGCCTCGTCGTAACGGCTCTGCGGAACGGTCTTGAGCTGGCCGATCGCCTCGCTGAGGTCAACCCGAACGATCTCGGTAGAGCGGACGGCCACCATCTGGCCCCAGTCTTCGTCGTGCGCTGCGTCGACTGCAGCCATGCCCAGTCTGGTAGCTAATACTCGATCGGAAGCGCTCGGTACACCACCGCGCTGGATGTGACCGAGAGTGGTGGAGCGGGTCTCGATTCCGGTGCGCTCTTCGATGGTGGGGGCGAGAAATTCGCCGATTCCACCGAGACGGGGCCGAGAGAAGGCGTCGAGTCCGCGTGCGGAATGCGCGCGCGTCATGCCTTCGGGCACGAATCCCTCCGCCACCACGATCAGGGGAGGACGGCCACGCTGGAATGGCTTGCCAACCCAATCGCAGATCTCGTCGATCGTCGCGTTTTGTTCGGGAATTAGGATGGCGTGTGCGCTGGTCGCCATCCCCGCGTGAAGGGCGATCCAGCCGACGTGCCTGCCCATGACTTCGGCGATCATGCAACGATGATGCGACTCTCCCGTAGTCTTCAATCGGTCGATCGCTTCGGTAGCGATCTCAACGGCCGTATCGAAGCCAAAAGTGTAGTCCGTTGCTGAAATATCATTGTCCACGGTCTTGGGCACTCCGATAATGCGCACGCCCTCATCGCTCAGCATTTTGGCCACCGTCAAGGTGCCTTCACCACCGATCACGATAAGTGCGTCGAGTCGCATTGAACGCAAGCTAGCCACAACCTTTTGGACGGTGCCTCCATCGTCGAACGGCGAGGTACGAGAGGTACCAAGAATGGTGCCGCCAAGCTTCGCGATGCCACGCACGCTTTTCCAGTCGAGTTCGATGGCGTTCTGCTCGACCACTCCCCTCCATCCATCGAGGAGCCCGAGGAATTCATCTTTGTGCCCCCGAATACCGCGCAAGACACAGGCGCGGATCACCGCGTTGAGTCCGGGACAATCCCCGCCACTGGTCAGAATTCCTATGCGCGCCATCAGTCGTTACCCACTACTCTCTTGATACCGTCGTGGTCGCGACCTTCTGCGGCGGCGACCACGTCAGGTAACCACGTAGCTGAGGTTGTAACCATGAGGAGTTCCCCGACCCAGCGATGAGGGTAAACCAGCACAACAATCAATGGTCTAATGTGAAAATAACGTAACGCTCGTTCTCCCGGCACCGAGGCCGTGAGGGATGTTCATCGTCCTCAACGCGTACGTCGGTCGGATGGAACAGCAAAGATGCAGAGCAAACTAGACGTGGACTCGGCTACCTTCGATAGCCTCCAGCAGCAGCTCGACACCGTGACCGAGCTAGCACGCGACCTCGCTGGACGTTTCGAACTCTCCCCGCTTCTCGAGCGCATCCTGCGCCACGCCACGATACTCCTAGGATGCGATTCGGGGTCAATCTCGCTCGTAGATGAAAAACTCGGAACTTACACGAAAAAGGCTGACGTTGGCGTCGGCTGCCAGGAGGGCCAGACATTCCCGCTCTCTGAAGGTTTCACGGGTGAAGTCGTGCGTAAACGAGGCACCATAATATTGGACGAATACTCGCAAGTACGCGCCGGACACATCTCCGCCGATGACCCGCGATGGCACTGCTCGGTTATCGGCGTGCCTATTCTCTGGGACGACGAGGTGATTGGCAGCTGCATAATCTTCAGCGCGAGCCCTGGTCGCGTGTTCACCGAGGCAGATGCACGCCTGGCCGAGCTGTTCGCCAATCATGCCGCGATCGCGCTGGCTAATTCCCGCCTCCATAGCCGAGCTTCCGAGCGCGAACGTGAGGCTGCAATCGCGGAAGAACGCGAGAGATCCGTGCGTGATGTGCATGAGACGGTTGGCCGTTCCCTGGCATCACTCCTTCTCAGCCTTGATGAGGCCGAAGAGGACATTAGAGACGACAAACCGGCCAAGCAGCACATTGGCACCGCACGCGCCATCGCACTGGATGCGCTGGCCGAGACACGGCGTACAGCGCTCGGTCTGGGTCCAACTTCCCTCGCCGGGCGCACTTTGGCAGAGGCAGTCGGGACGGAGCTGACTTGGGTCGAGTCAATGAGCGCTGCAGCGACAGCCCTCGTCGTTGTGGGCACCCCGCGCGAACTCCCGCCCGAGATCGCGCACCAGGCGTTCAAAATCGTCCAAGAAGCACTGAGTAATGTCGTCACGCACGCTAGGGCAAGTACCGTTCGAGTCGGTCTTATCTACAGAACACACGAGGTCTCTGTCCTGATCGAAGATAACGGCCGTGGCTTCGATTTGCAAGCTGCCCACGGTGACCATTCTTCTCTTCCCTCAGGCTGCCTCGGATTGCATGGGATGGCTTCACGGGTTAGCCACTTGGGTGGAGAGCTGAACATCGAGACCACTCCCGGTTGGGGTACAAAGGTTCGGGCAACAATTCCGGATGTCGGGCCAGGGCCCGGCGGCGCGGTCCAGCCGCGTTGGAAAGTACTGATCGCCAATGACCAGCCAATTGTCAGTGCCGGCCTCGTGCGGCTATTACACCTCAATGAGCCCGCCATCAATGTAACCGCCGAGGTCAACACACTCGCCCAACTACTCGACGCCTACGAGCTTTTACGTCCCGACGTACTCTTGGTCGATCTTCAAATGCTCCAGAGCGACCTTTCCGGCACGATAGGCAAGGTCCGCGCACTTGACCCCGAGGTCGCCATCGTCGTGCTGACAGACAATCCAACAGCAGACCAAATGCGCTTCGCGACCCAAGCAGGTGTGCGGGGGTATATTAAGCGCGGGTCAAATGTCGACGCTATCGTGCGCATCATCGTGGCCGCAGCTCAGGGCGATGCATTGATTGACGGCACCATGCTTGAGCACCTCAGGGAAACTTCGCGCGCCGGACTCGGCGGGACAGACACTCCCACTGCTCGTGAACGAGAAGTGCGCGAAATGGTTACCCAGGGGCTGCCCGACAAGCAAATCGCGACCCTACTCGAGATATCCGTCAAGACCGTCGAGAAGCACGTCGGATCTCTGCTGCGAAAGACTGGAGCTCGCAATCGAACGATGTTGGTGAGCATGAACGGCTCGGCGATGCAGAACTCCGGCTACCCCGCCCTATAGAGGATTCCCCTACTCCGCACGGAGGGGGAACTCCTAATAGCCCCCGACTGGCTACCTCTCTTAGTGTGAGGGCAGTCAAACAAGGAGGTTGCTGTGGGAGTCGTACCACTGAGGGAAATTCTGGATCGAGCATTCAGAGAGCGGTATGGCGTACCGGCCATCAACATTTTCAACGATCTGACGTTGGAAGCTGTGCTGGCTGGTGCGGTCAGGGCGAACTCGCCCGTCATCGTCCAGACGTCGGTCAAGACCGTTCGTAGCATCGGTCCCAAGGCTTTGGCCAGCATGTGGCGCTCTATGACGGATGGCATCACTATTCCGGTCACACTGCACCTGGATCATTGCCCCGACCGTGAAGTTCTCTCGACCTGTCTCCGTGAGGGCTGGAATTCCGTGCTGTTCGATGCATCGGAACTGCCCGTTGCTGAGAACCAACGCCAGACGATCGAGGTCGTTAAGGAGGCTCGGTCATTCGGCGCAGACGTTGAAGGCGAAATCGAGGCGATTACGGGAGTCGAAGACGGACACGGCTCCGATACCGAGGCTGCCCGCGAATCACTCGAAACTTCGTTGCGCTTCATCGAAGCTACCGGAGTCGACGTGTTTGCCCCATCCATCGGTAATGCCCATGGCAGTTACAAAAGCGCCCCGGTCCTAGACGTCCAGCGCGTAACCGACATCGTGGAGCGTCGCCCGATCCCCATCGCGCTGCACGGCGGCAGTGGGCTGACCACGGAGCAGTTCCAGGACTTAATCTCCCGGGGTGCCGCCAAGGTCAACATCTCTACCGCCATGAAAGAGGCATACATGAAGGCCAACCTTTCATTCCTTCGAGAGACAGAAAAAGCCAATAAGTGGGACCCGCCGTCGCTGTTTACGTCGGTAAGCCGCGACCTCACCGACCTCGTAGAAGGCCTCGCCCAGCAGTTCGGCAGTGCAGGAAAGGCCTGGTGACAGCGGTGCCCACGCTTATTTTCGACTGCGATGGCGTTCTCGCCGACACCGAGCAAGATGGCCACCTCAGAGCCTTCAACGAGACATTCGCGTTCTATGATCTACCAGCGCGTTGGAGCGTCGTCGATTACGCCGAAAAGGTCCGCATCGGCGGAGGCAAGGAACGACTGAAGAGTCTTCTCACCCCCGAGTTCGTTGTGGATGCCGGCTTGCCCCGCGACATCGCCGGTCAGACGGAAATTGTCGCGGCCTGGCACCGCAAGAAGACCGAGATCTACACGAGCCTCGTCGCGGACGGAGTGATGCCGCCCCGCCCCGGCATCGCGCGGATTGTGCATGCGGCGAGCACGGCCGGCTGGAATCTAGCCTGCGCCTCAACCTCTGCAGAAGCTTCCGTTCGCGCCGTGCTCTCGCATGCTGTTGGGGCTGATCTCGCTGCACAGTTTTCGGTCTTCGCCGGGGATGTCGTGCCAGCCAAGAAGCCTGCCCCTGATATCTACCTGCTTGCCATTAATGAGCTTGGAGTTGATGCCGACGATGTGATCGTCATAGAAGACAGTAACAACGGTCTGAGGGCCGCCGTTGGCGCGGGTCTACGCACCGTCGTCACGGTGAGCACTTTTACCGTAGATGAAGACTTCTCCGATGCATCGCTCGTCGTATCCTCGCTCGGTGATCCGTCACCTGGCGAAACGACTCGAGTACTCAATGATCCATTGCGGATAGGGCCCGGAGCCCTTGTCTCGCTCATTGATCTCAGCCGAATCCTCGCTGCACCTCGTTTCAAGCATGAAACGCACGTTCACTACAACAGGAAGGTCGCGTCATGACGCGCCTAGTTAACAATCCCGCGGACTTTCCGGCTGAACTTGTCGAGGGATTCATTGAGTCGAATTCGCGCTACGTGCGCAAAGTCTTTGGGGGCGTCGTTCGCGGCACGGAATCACGACCGGGAAAGGTGGCCGTCATCTCCGGCGGTGGCACTGGACACTACCCGGGGTTCCTGGGGTGGGTTGGCACCGGTCTGCTCGATGGTGCCGTCACTGGCAACATCTTCTCCTCCCCCTCCGCCTCTCAGGCTTGCAGCGTGGCCAGGGCCGCCGATCAAGGTGGCGGCGTAATAATCGCCTTCCTTAACTACGCGGGCGATGTTTTGCACTTCGGTCAGGCAGCAGAGCGGCTGCGAGCCGATGGTCTCGAGGTGCGAACCTGCGTCATTACCGACGACGTCGCATCCGCCACTACAGAGAACCATGCCAAACGCCGCGGCATCGCGGGCGGACTGGCCGTACTGAAAGTCACTGCTGCTGCCGCTGAAGCTGGGCTCGATATCGACGAGGTCGTGCGGGTTTTCAATAACGTTAACGACCGCACACGTACTTTCGGCGCTGCCTTTTCCGGCTGCACCCTCCCCGGCGCTGACCACCCCCTGTTCGAAGTGCCCGAGGGTAAAATCGGTGTCGGCCTCGGTGTACACGGCGAAGCTGGCATCTACGAAACTGATCTCGGCACTGCCGACGACGTGGCTAAACTCCTCGTGGATAAGCTTCTCGAAGACGTCCCCGCGAACCCAGGAAAGCGCGTTATCGCCGTTCTCAATGGTCTTGGGTCGGCCAAGTATGAAGAGCTGTTCGTCACCTACCACTCAGTGAATGTTCGACTAAAAGCTGCTGGGCTCGACGTTGTCGACGGTGAAGTCGGAGAGTTCATGACGTCGCTCGACATGGGTGGGGTATCACTTTCGCTGATCTGGCTCGACGATGAGATCGAAAAGTATTGGTTTGCGCCGTGCGACACGCCAGCAGTGCAGCGTTCCCCCATGACAGCGAATCAGCTGCCCGCTGACCGCATTTTCAACACAGCAGCGGAGCCGCTGAAAGTACACACGCGGGGAGGAAACCAATCCTGCACGGCCGCCGCTTTCATCTCCGTAGGCCTTAGTCGGGTGAGAGATCTCATCGCCGAAAATGCCGAGATGCTCGGTGACTTGGATGCAATCGCGGGCGATGGCGATCACGGCATAGGTATGACTCGGGGATCCCACGCCGCCGCCGAGGCTGTTCAGTGGCTGGTATCAGAGGGTGCCGGCGCTCAGACTGCTCTTGTAGGCGCTGGTGATCGTTGGTCTGAACAAGCCGGTGGTGCATCAGGTGCTTTGTGGGGCGCCGCACTTACCGCCGCCGGTAACGCACTGGGCGATGATGCGCTGCCGGACGCTGCAGCCCAATCCCGCGCGATCCGGGCATTCGTCGCCTCGATCATTCAGCTTGGAGGCGCATCCATCGGTGACAAAACGATGGTTGATGCCCAAGTTCCGTTTGCCGATGCCTTCGAGTTGGCAGTTGCGCACGGCGCGTCCGCATCCGATGCGTGGAAGGTAGCAGCCAAAACGTCTAAGGACGCAGCGGACGCCACAGCAGCGCTCGTGCCACTCATTGGACGAGCAAGGGTACTGGCAGAGCGATCGGTCGGCTCTGCTGACCCGGGTGCAATCTCATTCTCGATGATCGTCTCGGAAATTGCTGAATTGCACGCAGCATCTGTGGCCCGGAAATAACCCGCTACTTCTGATACAAATACGAAACATGACTAGGAGCTAATGATGGCAATCCCAGGTATTCGCGGCATGGAACACATCGGTTTTACGGTCCCCGACATCAACGAGGCGTGTGATTTCTTCGAGAAGATTCTTGGAGCTCAGACGCTCTTTGTTGCAGCAACGGATTTCCGGAACGACGACACTGACTGGATGGCCGAGCACCTTCGGGTCAACCCGCGCGCCGTCATCAAAGAGTTTCGGTATCTGCGTCTAGGGAATGGCAGCAACCTTGAGGTCTTCGAGTACGAGTCCCCCGACCAGAACCCGATCCAGCCGAAGAATAGCGACATTGGTGGACACCACTTGGCCTTCTACGTTGACGACATCTCCGCGGCTATTAATTACCTCAAAGAGAACGACGTCACGGTCTTGGGTGAGCCGACCGTCTATGATTCCGGTCCCAACCTAGGGCTCACGTGGTGCTATTTCATGGCTCCGTGGGGGATGCAGCTGGAGATCGTTTCGTCGCCCGACGGCACCGCCTACGACGATCAGGCCAAAGCATCTGGCGGAGCCCGCTTGTTCCACCCCGCACTGGTCGCCGAGACCGCGTACTAGGACCAACGAAAACACTGGTCGAGCCATGCCGGCGCTCGACCGATACTGATAGCTGGCGATGTTAGACATGAAGCAGCGTTTTTGACACCTAAATCCCCGTCGACCCTCCGGGTGCTGCCCGAGGGGGTCAGGCTGGAAGTTTGAGCGAGTCGACGAAGTCGGCTGCGTGCTGGCTGGTCAGAATGACGCGGGCGAATTCTTCGTCGACCAAGTCGATCACCACGGCCGGGCGGTGGCGCTTGATCGAGACGAAGTCCTTGCCACCGTGAAACTTCCAGGTTCCGGCCGCCAGAACCAGCGGAATCATCGATCCGGGCGAGCGGATGCCGCGCAGCCAGATCCACGGATCCGCGGTGATGATCACCGAGCGGATGTTCTCTCGTTGCACCACGATCGAGTCGCGCCGCAGCGCGAGCGTTCTTTCCGCGCGCGTCAGGTGGATCTCGAGCCGGTCGGAATGCACGCTCAGGGAA
Source organism: Cryobacterium sp. Y50 (assembly GCF_002929805.1). Lineage (GTDB taxonomy): Bacteria > Actinomycetota > Actinomycetes > Actinomycetales > Microbacteriaceae > Cryobacterium. Next base: position 23,253 of record NZ_PJJM01000096.1, read on the forward strand.
GCCATTGTTCCAGTCTGCCCGTTCCGGCCCGAAAACCCGTTGTCTTTAACTCACAAAGCAATAACGTCCCAGCGCAGGAACTCCACAACTGAATCGTCATACTCCCGGCCGGGCCGCGATCGTGACGCTCAATTAGGACTGTGGCTGGGCAGCCGCTGCAGCTTTGGCTGCGGCGGGCAGTGCCTCGAAGATGCGCCCGATCGCGCTCTCATCGTGTGCATCGGAAACGAACCAGGCCTCGAATACGCTCGGCGGCAGCGAGACGCCGCCATCGAGCATTGCGTGAAAGAACGGGGCGTAGCGAAAAGCCTCCTGACGCTGCACGTCGGCATAGGTGCGCGGAGCTGAACCCTGCGCCTCCTCGCCGAACACGAAGCTGAACAGGTTGCCGGCCCGCTGCACCCGGTGAGCGACGCCCTCGGCGGCCAGCGAGGCAGAAACAGCCTCAGAGAGGATGATGGCGGTTGCGTTGAGCCGGTCGTAGACGCTCTCCTCGAGCAGGTTGAGAGTCGCGATGCCGGCCGCAACGGCTACTGGGTTGCCCGACAATGTTCCGGCCTGGTAGACCGGGCCGGTCGGCGCTAGAAAGTCCATCACGTCAGCCCGACCACCGAGGGCGGCAACGGGAAGGCCACCGCCGATGATCTTGCCGAAGGTGAGCAGGTCAGGCGTGTAAAACTCTTCACCGGCCGACTCGAGACTGCTGGTCTCGAGGCCCCAGAAGCCCGAGCGGCTCACCCGAAAACCGGTGAGCACCTCGTCGAGGATGAGCAGGGCGCCGTTCGAGTGCGCGATCGCCGACAGGGCCGCGTTGAAGCCGGCATCCGGTGCTACGACGCCCATGTTGGCGGCGGCAGCCTCGGTGATGACGGCGGCGATGCGGCCGGGGTGCGCCTCGAAGGCGGCGCGCACGGCATCGAGGTCGTTGTAGGGCAGCACGAGGGTCTGCGCGGCGGTCGCGGCCGTGACGCCGGCCGAACCGGGCAGGGCGAGGGTCGCGAGACCGGAACCGGCCTGCGCGAGCAGCCCATCGGAGTGACCGTGGTAGTGCCCGGCGAACTTGATCAGCAGGTCCCGACCTGTGAAGCCGCGGGCCAGTCGAATGGCGGTCATAGTCGCCTCGGTGCCGGTCGACACCAAGCGCAGCTTTTCGACCGCGCCGACCCGCTCGGCGACGAGCTCAGCCAGTTCTGTCTCGGCGGGCGTCGACGCGCCAAAGGATAAACCGAGAGCTGCGGCATCCTGAACGGCCTTGATGACTTCGGGGTGGGCGTGGCCCAGAATCGCCGGTCCCCAGGAGTTGACGAGGTCGACATATTCGCGGCCGTCGGAGTCGGTGACGTAAGCACCAGCGGCCTTCACCAGAAACAGCGGGGTGCCGCCGACAGAGCCGAAGGCTCGCACCGGTGAGTTAACCCCACCGGGGATGACTCGCCGAGCGCGATCGAACAGCTCATCGTTATGGCTGGCTTGGTGTTGCATGGGGTTCGACATCGTGTCGGTCATGCTCGCTCCTCCTTGAGCCAAGTGGCCAATTCAACGGCCCAATAGGTAAGTACAGCGCCGGCGCCGGCCCGACGGATGCTCAGCACCGACTCCTCAACGGCTCGGCGCCGGTCAATCCAGCCCTGTGCAGCTGCAGCTTCGATCATGGCGTACTCGCCGGAAACTTGATATGCCCAAACCGGAATATCACTCATAGCGGCGACCTCGGCTAGGACGTCGAGGTAGCTGCCGGCCGGTTTGACCATGACGATGTCGGCGCCCTCGTCAATGTCGATCTGCGCTTCGCGCACGCCCTCGCGGCGGTTCGCGGGGTCGAGCTGGTAGGTACGGCGATCGCCGACCAGGGTGGAGGCGACGGCCTCGCGGAACGGGCCGTAGTAGGCGGAGGCGTACTTGGCCGAGTAGGCCAGCACCGCGGTGTCTTCGAAACCGTTGGCGTCGAGGGTTTCGCGCACGGCGGCGACCTGGCCGTCCATCATGCCGGAGAGGCCGAGCAGCGCTGAGCCAGCCGTCGCCTGGGCCAGCGCCATATCGCGGTAGCGCTCAAGGGTCGCGTCGTTGTCGACGTGGCCATCGACGGCGAGTACGCCGCAGTGGCCGTGGTCGGTGAATTCATCCAGGCACAGGTCGGTTTGCACCACGAGCGCGTCGCCGATCTCGTCGACCAGGGCGCGGGTGGCCAGGTTAAGGATGCCGCCCGGATCGGTCGCGCCGGTTCCGGTCGCGTCGCGCACTTCGGGCACCCCAAACAGCATCACGCCACCGATGCCTGCTGCGGCTGCCTGTACCACAGCGCGACGGGCACTGTCGATGCTGTGCTGCACCACGCCCGGCATTGAGCTGATTGGTCGCGCCTCATCGCCTTCGTGCACGAACATGGGGAGCACGAGCTCCGCCGGATGGACACGAATCTCACTGGCCAGACGACGAAGCGCGGGGCTGGTGCGCAGACGTCGTGGGCGTATAACGGGTTTGGTCACCCGTTCAGCCTACGCTGCCAGGCTGTGCGTTTCGTTATCCGCTCGTTACCTCTACGCCCCAGAAGGCGGCACACGCCTGCGGCACGGCCTGCGCGGATGCCGCCACCCTGGTCACGCGGCCGGCGTGCTCCCAGCGAGCGCCGCATAGACGAGCGCCTCGATAAGCGACTCGGCGCTACGTTCCGAGGCGACAACGTCAACGCGCAAGCCCAGAGCCCGGGAATCCTTGGCGGTCTGCGGACCGATGCAGGCCACGAGAGTGCGCTCGGGAATGTCCCCGAACTGGTCGCGCACCTGGCGTGCCACGCTGCCGCTCGTCACGAGCACGGCGTGCACGAGGCCGGCCTTAACGTCGGCGACGACCTGATCGCTGACCGGAACACCTATGGTGCGGTAAGCCACGACCGATTCCACATCGTGCCCGACACGACGCAGTCCCTCGCTGAGCAGTGGCTTGGCGATCTCGCTGCGCAGGGTCAGCACGCGCAGGGGAATGACGCCCGCGGTGGCCGTCTCCCACTCCTCGAGCAGGCCGCGCGCCGAGTTGTCCTCCGACGGAACGATGTCCACGTGGTAGCCGGCCGCGATGAGTGCGGCCGCGGTGGTCTCACCGACGGCAGCGATACGGGTTCCGGGCGCGACAACGGCGCGGTGCGACGACAGAACGTCCACGGTGGTCGCGCTGGTGATCGTCATCCAGTCGAAGTCGCCGGCGGCGAGGCGGGTCAGCGCCGCGTCGAGGGCTGGGGCGTCGTCGGTCGCGGCGAAGTTGATCATGGGAGCGACGATGGGATGCGCACCCTTGGCGCGCAGGTTTGCTGCGACCTGGTCGCCCCAGGGGCCGCCTCGCGGAACGAGAACTCGCCAGCCCGCGAGGGGCTTGGTCAGTCGATTAGTCACGTGGTCACTCAGTCACTTTCAGGGGAGCGAACTCGGCCGCGCCACCGGCCAGAAGATCTATGGACACACGTTCGGCCACGTCGAGCGCGGCGTCAGTGAGATGGAGGGCAGAGTGGGAATCCGGCGTCGCCGCGTGCGAGCTGGTGATCTTGCGGGAACCATCCGGGCTATACACGGTTGCGGTGAGAAAGAGCAGTCCATCGTCAACCACGGCCGTGGCGCCGATCGGCGCGGCGCAACCGGCCTCCAGGCGGGCCAGCACGGTACGTTCGGCGGTGGTTGTCGCCTGAGTAGAGCCGTGGTTCATCGCCGCGAGTGCCACGCCGAGCAGGCACTCCGGCTTGCCGTCACGAACCTCGATCGCGAGCGCACCCTGGCCGGGAGCGGTCGGCCAGGCCGACAGCTCGAGAAACTCCGGCGCGAGGAATTCCAGACGGCCGAGTCGGCCGAGTCCGGCCGCAGCCAGCACGACGGCATCGAGGTCGCCCTCGGCGACGCGCCCAATGCGGGTGTCGATGTTGCCGCGAATGTCGACGACGGTCAGGTCGGGGCGACGTTCCAGCAACTGGGCGACGCGGCGGGGCGAGCCGGTGCCGACCCGGGCACCCTCGGGCAGGGTGTCCAGAGTGAAGCCGGCGCGTGCGACCAGCACGTCGCGGGCATCCGCTCTCTTGGGGGTTGCGCCGATACGCAAGCCAGGGTGAGGCTCGGTAGGCAGGTCCTTGAAGGAGTGCACGATGACATCGCACTCGTCATTCAAGAGGGCTTCGCGCAGGGCGCTCGCGAAGACACCGGTACCACCGAGGCTCGAGAGCGGCGCGGTCGAGGTGTCACCGTGTGTGGTGACACGCACGATTTCAACCTCTACACCGGCCGATGCCGCGATGCGGTTCACGATGGTCTGGGTCTGCGCCAAGGCGAGGGCACTCGCACGCGTTCCCACGCGGATCACGGTCACGGCGCCATTCCCGCGACGGCCGGCTTGAAGCCGAGCCGCACGTTTTCGCAGCAGCCGGGGCGGCACACGTCGTACCAGGGGCCGAGGTCGGTTTCGGCCGGACGGTCTTCGCTCGGGGTGTCGTTCAGGCGTTCCTCGATCAGATCGACGAGGCCGCTGACAAAGTCGGGCGAGACTCCGGGGGTCGGCACCCGCACGGCGTGGATGCCGAACTTCGCACTCGTCTCCATGGCCTCGTTGTCGAGATCCCACATGACCTCCATGTGGTCGCTCACGAATCCGAGCGGCACAATAATGACAGCACGGATACCTTGTCGCGGCAACAGGGCGATCGCATCGTTGATGTCGGGCTCAAGCCACGGCATGCTGGGCGGGCCGCTGCGGGACTGATAGACGAGCTGCCATTGCGTCTTGAGCGGGGTGGCCGCGTCTCCAGGTTCCACGAGGGCATCCATAACGACCTGGGCGACGGCGCGGTGCTGCGCCTCGTAGGCGCCACCCTCGCCGAAGCCGCGCTCGGCAGGGCCGCTCTTGTTCGCGTCCGTCATCGGGATCGAGTGGGTCGAAAACAGAATCTCGACCTCGGTGTCGACGTCGATACCGGGCATGGCTGCGACGACATCCTTGAGTCCCTGGGTGACACCGGTGATGAACGGGGTGACGAAGCCGGGGTGGTCGAAAAACTGGCGGATCTTGTCGATGTGGACCGTGTCGTTCAGGCCCTTGTCAGTCAGCGCTGCAGCGAAGTCTTCACGGTACTGGCGGCATCCGCTGTAGGAACTGTAGGCACTCGTCGCGATCGCGAGCAGGCGATTTTGGCCGACTTCGTGGGCGTCGGAGATTGTGTCGCGCAGATATGGTGCCCAGTTGCGGTTGCCCCAAATGACGGGCAGGTTGATGCCGCGACGGTCGAGTTCGACCTGCAGGGCCGCCTTGAGCACCCGGTTCTGGTCGTTGATCGGGCTCACGCCACCGAAGTGGCGGTAGTGGGTGGCGACCTCTTCGAGGCGAGCCTCCGGGATGCCGCGACCACCGGTGACGTTACGCAGGAACGGAATCACGTCGTCCTGGCCCTCTGGGCCGCCGAAACCGGCCAGCAAAACGGCGTCGTACTGGGCCATTACTGCAGAACCTCTACGAGCTCGGCGGTCGAGATGCGGCGTCCGGTGTAGAACGGGATCTCTTCGCGCACATGGCGACGCGCCTCAGTGTCGCGCAGGCCACGCATGAGGTCGACGAGCTCGGTGAGCTCGTCGCTCTCGATCGGCAGCAGCCACTCATAGTCGCCCAGGGCGAAGGCGGAAACGGTGTTCGCGATCGCACCGCGATAGGCGGCGCCCTTGCGTCCGTGATCGGCGAGCATGCGGCTGCGGTCTTCGTCGGGTAGCAGGTACCACTCGAAGCTGCGCACGAAGGGGTAGACGGTCATCCAGGCCTTGGGCTCGAGTCCGCGCAGGAATCCGGGCACGTGGCTCTTGTTGAACTCGGCGTCGCGGTGCACGCCCATGGCGTTCCAGGTCGGTAAGAGGCTCTTGAGCAGGCGACTGCGGCGCAGCTCACGGTTTGCCCACTGCAGGGTCTCTGCCTCGGGCGCGTGGGTCCAGATCATGACGTCGGCATCGGCCTTGAGGCCGGAGACATCATAGAAGCCACGCACGGTGACGCCCTCGGCTTCGATCAAGGCCACCACGTCGTCGAGCTCGTTCACGGCGTGCGGAACATCGCGGCCGTCGAGGTCGTCGGGATTGTGCGGGTCCCTTCGCAGCACGGTGAAGAGGGTGAATCCTTGCGGCGAAGCCGCGGGTAACTCGGAATCGGTGGGGGTGGTGGGCTGAACGCTGGTTACTGCCTCTCCGGCAGCCGGGTGAGTCATGGGTCTAGTTTGCTCTGTATTGCCCCCGCTACCAAAATGAGCCGTGCGGTTGCTGTGAACCGATCCTGGTGGTTACCGGTTTTTGGCCACCGCGGAGGCACCGAACCAGACGATGACACCGACGACGGTCGCCGCGCCGAACGCAATGCCCACGAGGGCGCCCGGGCTGTCTTCGCCGAGCTGGCGCAAGGCGTGGGTCAGGCGGCGGCGCTTGATGCGCAGTTGCTTGGGAATATTGAGCTTGTACTCGATCGCATCGAGCGTCGAGGCGAGCTCGGCGCGAGCGTGCCGGGCTTCGGCGCGCAGGTCATTTGTGGTCATATTCGCCAACTCCCTTGAATGCATCGACGTCGTGACGGATGCTCGCGTGCACGCCCTCCGGGTCGGGTTTCGTTGCCGCCTTCACCCGGTTGACGCCGATGAGCACGAGGACTGCGGCAATGAGCAGGAGCACGACCAGCACGATGAGCGTGGCAAGCCAGAGCGGCAGCACGAGGGCCAGCAAGATCACGAAGAGGGCGACGAGCACCCCGAGCGCGAAGAACAGAAAAGCCCCGGCCACGATGAAGAGGCCGGCACCGATGCCGAAGTTCTTGGCTTTGGCCGTGAACTCGGCCTTGAAGGCATCGAGTTCGGCTTTCACGAGGGCGCTGATCTGGCCGGGCAGTTCCCCGATCAGCGCGAGCAACGGACGTTTGCTCTTCGGGTTGAATCCACTGCTAGTCACGAATTGCCTTCCCTGTCTTCGGGTGTCGCCGGGTTGTCGCGCCTGGCGGTGTAACGAGTGTCGGAATGCTACGAGCTACTGGGCGTCGTCAGCCGCAGGCTTGGCCTTGGGCGTCGGCTTCTCGGTCAGCGTCGGCTTCTCGCTCAGCGTTGGCTTAGCGGCGGCCGCGCGGCTCGTCGTGGTGCTGGCCTTGCCGGCGGGGGTGAGAGCATCTGCTTTTGCTGACGTTGTCGAGGTCTGGGCAGCCGCCTTCTTCTTGGCGACAGCCTGCGTGACGGCCTTCTTTCCGGCGTTATACACCGCAACGGGAACGTCGCCGACGAGTTCGAGGGCGGCGTCGCGCACCTCGGTCACCCGGCGTTGCACGGGTTTGGCGTTCCAGAGGTCATTGGCGGCGGCGGCGATCTGGTCGTAACGTTTGCGGCCGGCGCGTGCACCGAGCACATAACCAACGAGTCCGCCCGTGATGAACAGAAGCTTTCCGCGCATTGAGTCTCCACTTTCGTAAGGTCTTCCCAGAGTAACCCGGTTCGCCGTTTCGGTCTCGGTGGTGTTCGGCAAGTCTGCACCGGTCGTGTCAATACAGGAAGTGCACAGTTTGGGGTACCTGCGCGCCGACCGTTCGGGGGCACTGTGCGTATCTGCGGAGACACCGGTATCCGCGCTGCTCAACGGAAGAATCTTGGCAGTTCGGTACCGGGACTACGCGTCCGGCGCAGCGATGGTCAAGCCGAGCGCAGCGTGCCGAATACGGTCGCCGGCGGCGAGAGCGTGCGGAATGACCGAGGCGAGGCCGGTACCGGCCAACCAAGCGCCGGTGATCTCGAGCGCCGGGGTCGCCATGACGGCCTCGCGCACCTGCTGCGCACGCTCTGGCGCGCCGAGCGTGGCCGGTGACAGGGCGTCACGCCACTCGGTGCGGGCGAATGCGCGCACCGAGGCCGTTGCCAGCGGCACACCGAGCAGGGCGCTCGCGTCGTGCAGGGCGAGGGCCTGCAACTCCTCATCGCTCAGATCGTCGGTCGGGTTGGGCTGGCCGGCGCGGCCGTAGGACAGCCGCACGACGTGGCGGCCGGGGCCGGCCGCTTCGGCGACCCAGGCCCACTTCGCCGTGACGTGGGTGAGCGCTTTCGCGGTGACGTCGGGGGCATCGGCCGAGACGAGCACACCGGTGCCGCGTGGGTGAGCGTCGAGGGCTGGCGCGTCGAGCACGAGCGTGGTCAGGGTGACGGCGGTCGGTGCTGGCCAGTCGAGCTCGGCGAGGGCGTCGAACTGGTCACCGAGCGGGTTGACCAGGCGCAGTGCCTGCGCGCCCTGGGTCGCAACGATGAGGTAACGGGCGGTGAGGATGCCGGTGGTTAGCTCGGCGGCGGGCTCGGTGCCGTCGGTGTGTGTGCGTGCGATCGGTCGAGCAAGCGACGCGGTGGAGCCGGTCGGCGCACCTGCGTCAGTGGGCGCGGCGCCGTCGGTCGGGACCACCTGCGGGTCGGTGGGGGCGGCATCCGCTTGCCGGGTGACTGTGACAGACCAGGTCGGCGTGTCGTCGGTGCCCGAGCGGGCCAGTGCTGTGGCCGTGGTTCCGGTCAGAATTGCCACGTCGTGGCGTTGCAGGGCGGCCACGATCGCGGCGGGCAGGCTGGCCATTCCGCCGAGCAGTCCGCCGACGTTGGACCCGGCCGGGGCGCCAGTGCGCAGGGCCGAAACCGCGCCAGAGAGCGAGCCGGCCGTGGTGAGGGCACGGTTGAGTCCTGGGGCGACCACATCGATTTCGAGGTCGACAGCGCTCGTCGTGTAGACGCCGGACGCGACGGGTTCCACCAGCCGGTCGAGCACGCGCTGGCCCATGCGTTTCTTCACGAGGTCGCCGAGGCTGTGCTCGCGGCCGATCGTGAGCACGGGCATGAGCCGGTCGGCGTAAGCGCGCAGCGACCCCTTCCAGCCGATGACCCGGCGTACATCGTCGGCGAGCGGTGAACCGGGGATTCCGAGAACGCCGGCTTTGGGCAGCGGAACGCTCACCGCGGCATCCGCTTGCTTGAGGGCCGGCAAGTGCAGCCATGCCCCCGCGACGTTGGGCGCCACGACCTGGTCGGTGAGCCCGAGATCCTCGATGAACGACGCGACCGTGCCTCCGCGCACAGCGAAGCTCTCGGCACCGCTGTCGAGGGTGAGCCCGTCGAGAACATGGCCGACGACCGGGCCGCCGACTGCATCCGTTGTTTCGATAATGGTCACGGCCAGGCCTACTTGGGCGCATTCGCGGGCGGCGACCAGGCCGGCCACTCCCCCGCCGATGACGAGAACGTCGATTGGTCTGGTCATTTCAGAGTTCCTTCTTGTTCAGCGCCCGGCGACTCCCTCCAAAATTACAGGACGAATACTACGTTGCCCGCAAATGGTGGGACCGGGTTACTCGGCCGCGCTCACGTCGTGCACGAGGCTGACCAGGCGGGTGAGCACGTCGGGGTCGGTGTCGGGCGGAACGCCGTGACCGAGGTTGAGCACGTGCGAGGGCGCGCTGCGTCCACGTTCGAGTACGTCGCGCACGTGGGCTTCGAGCACGGGCCATGGCGCCGCCAGCAGGGCCGGGTCGACGTTTCCCTGCACCGGAACGGCTCCGCCGAGTCGGCGGTTGGCCTCATCGAGCGGCACCCGGTAGTCGACGCCGACGACGTCGGCGCCGATGTTGTGCATTTCCTTCAGCAGTTCGCCGGTGCCCACACCGAAATGCACGATCGGTACATTGCCTTGGACGTTGTTCACGCTGTAAGTCAGGTCGCGCACGTGCGCGATCGCCGCCGCCGAAGCTGGCGCAACGGATGCCGCATAGTCGGCCAGCGAAAGCGCGCCGGCCCACGAGTCAAACAGTTGCGCAGCGCTGGCGCCGGCGAGCACCTGGGCGCGCAGGAACCGACCGGTAACGTCGGCGGTCCACGCCATAAGCCGCGCCCATGCTTTGGGCTCGGCGTGCATGAGCGTGCGGGCGTGGATGTGGTCCTTCGACGGACCACCCTCGACCAGGTATGCGGCCAGGGTGAACGGCGCGCCGGCGAAGCCGATCAGCGGGGTCGATCCGAGTTGGGACACCGCGCGGGACACTGCGTCGCGAATCGGCGCGAGGGCCTCGTCGAGAATGGCGGGGTCCAGAGCGGTGAGTTCGTCGACATCCGCTGACGTGCGCACCGCCTTGCCGAGCACCGGACCCTTGCCGGCCACGATCGCCACGTCAACACCGACGAGTTTGAGCGGAACGACAATGTCGCTGAAGAAGATTCCGGCATCGACGTTGTGGCGCCGCACCGGCTGCAGCGAGATTTCGCTCGCGAGTTCGGGGTCGAGGCACACGTCGAGCATGCGCGTGCCGACACGCAGTTCACGGTATTCGGGCAATGATCGCCCGGCCTGACGCATGAACCACACCGGCGTCACGTCGGGCCGAACGCCTTGATAGGCCTGAATTAGGCGGGAGTCGGCGGTGAGGCCGGAGGAGAGTGGATGCTGCGCGTCGAGGATCATCCCGCCCATTCTCTCAAACATCCCTGACGATGTGTGCCGGGAGCGTACAGCAATAAGTCGTAGAATCGGCTAGTGCTCATTCTTCTGTCGGCCAGTCACAAAAACTCCACCTTCGATGTGCTGGAGAAATTGTCTGTCGGCGGCGGCGCTTCGGCCATGCGCATGGTCGAGCAGTACAGTCCGCTCAGCGGTGCGGTCGTCGTCGCCACCTGCAACCGTTTCGAGGCCTACCTCGATCTCGATGAGCCCTATGGCGTGTCACCGCTGCCCGCCGTGTACGCCGCGATCGAGGCCGTCAGCGCCAGCACTGGCGTCACCGAAGACACCCTGCGCGACAATCTCACCCTCGTGCACGGCAATGGCGTTGCCGAGCACCTGTTCGCCGTAACGAGCGGCCTCGAATCCGTCGTTGTCGGCGAGGTCGAGATCGCCGGCCAGGTGCGCCGCGCGCTGGAGCAGGCTCGCGCCGACGGCACCACGAGTCCGGAACTGGAGCGTCTGTTTCAGCGGGCTTCCCAAACATCGCGCGGAGTCAAGAACCGCACCGGCATCGGCTCAGCCGGGCGTTCGATCGTGCGTCTCGCCCTCGAACTAGCCGAAAGCCGGGTCAGCGACTGGTCCAGCGCTCGAGTATTGCTAGTCGGAACCGGCCGCTACGCCGGCGCCTCCCTCGCCGCGCTGCGTGACCGCGGCGCCGAGAACGTGCGCGTCTACTCGCCGTCCGGTCGCGCCGTCGGGTTCGCCACCTCCCATGACATCGACGCCGTTGCCACGGCCGATTTCGCCGCGGAAGTCGCCCGTGCCGACGTCGTCGTCACCTGCACACTGCGCGACGATCACGTCATCGATGCGGCCCTGATCACCCGCGGCCGCGCCGAGATCGGCGTGGATCCGTTCGCGATTGCCGGCGCCACCGCCGATGCCCCGGCCCGTCTCTGCCCGGCCGATACCGGCCCCGAAGCGCCGCCACAGCTCATCATCGATCTCGGCCTGCCCCGCAACGTGGCGCCGGACGTGACCCTGGTGCCCGGCGTCGAGCTGCTCGACCTCGAGACCATCAGCATCCATGCGCCGCTCGAAGAGCTGAACGCCACGACCGAGGCCCGCGAAATCGTTGGCAAGGCCGCCCGCAAGTTCTCGGATGTGGCCGAGGAACAGAGCCTTACCCCGGCTGTCGTCGCCCTGCGCAGCTATGTGTTCGAGCTGCGCGACGCCGAAATCGCCCGGGCCCGCAACCGCGGCGACTCGAGCGAGGCGACCGAGTCGGCCCTGCGCCACCTGGCCGGCGTACTACTGCACACCCCCATGGTGCGCGCCCGCGAGCTCGCCCGGGCCGGCGAACAAAAGGCCTACCTCACCGGGCTCGATGCCCTGTTCAGCATCGACGTTACGCTGCCCGCCGCCGGCGCAGCGGACGCCGGAGGCACCGAGGAGCTCGCCTCCTAGCTCACCCTGACGACCGGTCACCGGCGCTTCCTGTGGCTATTCAGGAAATCGGCCCGGTACAGGCTGATCAACCCAGGAGTCAGGGCACTCGACCGCACACGGTGACCCGCATTGCCTGAATTAGCCACACAGCGCGGGCCGGACTGGGTCATATCGGGCTGGCGACCTCGATCAGGGTGACTCCGGCGGGCGCCCCGGGCGATGACATTGCAGCGAGGGCCTCCGGCGCTTCAGCGAGGCTGATTCGGCGGTTGATCAAGTCCCCCGGGCGCAATCGTCCGTTCAATACGAGTTCAAGCAGCGCCGGATAGTCCCGGGCGGGCATGCCGTGGCTGCCCAGCACAGTCAGTTCGCGCGCGATCACCGTGCCGAGCGGCAGGCGCGGATCGTCGGCAAGCAGGCCGATCTGCACGTGCCGTCCGCGCGTAGCCAAAGAACGGATGCCGATGGCGACCGTATTCTCCCGGCCGAGCGCCTCGAGGCTCACGTCTGCACCCCCTGATACGAGCGCCCGAATGCGCGCGACCACCTCGTCGTTGGGCAGCCCGGCCGAGTTGACCACGTAAGCGGCTCCCACCCGGCTCGCCGCTCCGAGCGCGTCGGAATTGATGTCGACGGCGATGACGATCGCGCCGAGCGCCTGCCCGATCATGACCGCACTCAGGCCGACTCCGCCGCAGCCGACGACCACGAGAGTTTCACCCGCCTGCAGCCCCGCCTGGTGCACAAGTCCGCGGTATGAGGTGGCGAACCGGCAGCCGAGAAGCGCGGCAGCGCCGGCGTCGAGGGCATCGGGGATGGCGATGAGATTCACGTCGGCGTTGTGCAGCGCGACCCGCTCGGCGTAGGAACCCCAGTGGGTGAATCCGGGCTGGGTCTGGTTGCGACAGACCTGCCCGTTGCCGGCGTCGCACTCCGGGCACTCGCCGCAGGCGCAGACGAATGGCACGGTTACGCGCTGACCAATGCGAAATCGGCGCACGAGCGGCCCGACCGCATCGATCACGCCGACCAGTTCGTGGCCGGGTACGTGCGGCAACGCGATGTCGGCGTCGTGGCCGAGCCAGCCGTGCCAGTCACTGCGGCAGAGTCCGGTCGCCTCGACCCGCACGATCACGCCGGCTGCGCTGAGCAGCGGCTCTGGTACCTCTCGCAGCACCGGAAGCACACCGAATTCTTCGAAATAGACCGCTTTCATGGTTTACAGTCTGCCCGACGGATGCTGGCGGCCAGACTCGGCCGCCAGCATCCGTTCTCAAAGCGGACTAGGCGCCGCGCAGCCGCACGGTCAGGTAGGCCTCAAGCTCAGCGAGGGGCACGCGCTCCTGTGCCATCGTGTCGCGATCACGTACGGTGACGGCCTGATCGTCGAGGGAATCGAAGTCGACCGTGATGCAGAACGGTGTGCCGATCTCGTCTTGGCGGCGGTAACGGCGGCCGATCGCTCCGGCGTCGTCGAAGTCGACGTTCCAGAGCTGGCGCAGGCTCGACGCGAGCTCACGCGCCATCGGCGACAGGCGCTCGTTGCGCGACAGCGGCAGGATCGCGGCTTTGACCGGTGCCAGGCGCGGATCAAGCTTGAGCACGGTGCGCTTGTCGACACCGCCCTTGGCGTTCGGAACCTCTTCCTCAACATAGGCGTCGACCAGAAAAGCCATGAGCGAGCGAGTGAGGCCAGCGGCGGGCTCGATCACCCACGGCGTCCAGCGCTCGTTCTTCGTTTGGTCGAAGTAGGACAGATCTTTACCGGATGCCTTAGCGTGTGTCGACAGGTCGAAGTCGCCACGGTTTGCCACGCCCTCGAGCTCGCCGAACTCGGTGCCGGTGAATCCGAAGCGATATTCAATGTCGACTGTGCGCTTGGAGTAGTGCGAGAGCTTCTCGGCCGGGTGCTCGAACAGGCGCAGGTTCTCGGGGTTGATACCGAGGTCGGTGTACCACTTCATCCGGGTGTCGATCCAGTACTGGTGCCAGGTCTCGTCTGTGCCGGGCTCGACGAAGAATTCCATCTCCATCTGCTCGAACTCGCGGGTGCGAAAGATGAAGTTTCCCGGAGTGATCTCGTTGCGAAAGCTCTTACCGATCTGGCCGATGCCGAACGGCGGCTTGGAACGCGACGCCTGCAGCACGTTGGCGAAGTTCACGAAGATGCCCTGCGCGGTTTCGGGGCGCAGGTAGTGCATGCCGGCCTCGTCATCGACCGGGCCGAGGTAGGTCTTGAGCAGACCGGAGAAGGCACGTGGCTCGGTCCAGATGTGACGGTTGCCGCAGTTGGGGCAGGCAATGTCATCGAGACCGTTCTCGGGCGGGCGGCCCTTCTTCTCTTCATACTGCTCTTCGAGGTGGTCAGCGCGAAAACGCTTGTGGCAGCTCGTGCACTCGATCAGCGGGTCGCTGAAAACCTCAACGTGACCGGATGCTTCCCAGACCTGGCGAGGCAAAATAACGCTCGAGTCGAGGCCGACGACATCGTCGCGGCTCGTGACCATCGAACGCCACCACTGCTTCTTGATGTTCTCTTTGAGCTCGACACCGAGGGGTCCGTAGTCCCAGGCGGAGCGGGAACCGCCGTAGATCTCGCCGGCCTGAAAAACGAAGCCACGGTGGCGGGCGAGGGCGATGACGGAATCAAGATGAGTGGGTGCGGCCACGGTGGCTCCAATGGTCGAAGGCGCAGAATGCGGGCGAGTGCCCGGATGTCCATTTTACGCGCTCACGTCGCCCGTCGTTCCCGCGCCGCCTCTGGGCGGGGCTCCGGCCGCAGTGACGTAAGAGTGCAGATTGACAGTATCTGTCTTGGCTCAACGAGGAGAAATGGGCGCCACGTCCAGCACGACTGAATCACCGACCGCTCTGAAACGGATTCCGCACGACCTCGCGGTCGCCCTGAATCCGGAAGAACTTGAAGCCCACAATCGCCAGTGGACGCCGCTGAAGAACGCGATCTGATCGGTCATTTCTCTGCTCGGCGGCCTCAGCTGGGTCATGCTCGCCGTCGTGCGCGGTGAGACCGTGAACGCGATCTGGTTCGTGTTCGCCGCGATCTGCACCTATCTCATCGGCTACCGCTTCTATTCGAAGTTCATCGAGAAGCACATCGTTCGCCCCGACGACCGCCACGTTCTGTTCGGTCACCACTTCGCCGCCATCGCCGGCTCTGGCCCCCTGGTCGGCCCCGTGTTGGCCGCCCAGCTGGGTTATCTGCCGGGTACGATCTGGACCATTGTCGGCGTAGTGCTTGCCGGCGCCGTACAGGACTACCTCGTACTGCACTTTTCCATGCGGCGCGGCGGCCGTTCCCTCGGACAGATGGCCCGCGACGAACTCGGCGTGATCGGCGGCACCGCTGCCCTCATCGCGACCCTCGTGATTATGGTCATCATCGTTGCCATTCTCGCGCTCGTTGTCACCAATGCCCTCGCCGAGAGCCCGTGGGGCGTCTTCTCGGTCGGAATGACCATCCCCATTGCGCTGTTCATGGGTTGCTACCTGCGCTTCTTCCGCCCGGGCAAGATCACTGAGATCTCCATCATCGGCTTCGTGCTGCTGATCGCCGCCATCGTTGGCGGCGGCATGGTCAACGGCACCGAATGGGGCCAGACCTACCTGCTGCTCGACAAGGTTACTATCGCCTGGGGCATCATCATTTACGGCTTCATCGCCGCGATTCTGCCCGTGTGGCTGCTACTCGCACCGCGCGACTACCTGTCAACCTTCATGAAGATCGGTACGATCGGCATGCTCGCCGTGGCGATCGTCATCATTCGTCCGGAAATCAGCGTGCCGGCGGTCAGCGGCTTCGCCACCACCGGCACCGGACCCGTCGTGGCAGGAACGCTGTTTCCGTTTCTGTTCGTGACGATCGCCTGCGGCGCCCTCTCCGGTTTCCACGCACTCATCGCCTCTGGCACCACGCCCAAGCTCATTCAGAAGGAACGCCAGACTCGCTTCATCGGCTACGGTGGCATACTCATGGAGTCGCTCGTGGCCATCATGGCCCTCGTCGCGGCGCTGTCGATTGACCACGGCATCTACGCCCCGGCCGGATTCATCATGACTGCGCCAGAGAAGGTGCTGCAGGCAGAGTGGGATGCCCTTCCGGTCGAAAAGAAGATCAAGGTCAAGGGCCGCTGATGACCGTTCTGGCGGGCGTCCGCAAGGGCGCCCGCGGCGTGATCTGGTATCTCAAGGGCGTCCTCGGTGAGGACGCCTACGAGAAATATGTGGCGCATCACGCGGCCTGCTGCGAAACGGATGCTGCCGACTTTGACGGCGCGCAGCATCCGCTGATGACGGCGCGCGAATTCTGGCGGGATCAGACCGACCGGCAGGACCAGAACCCGCAGGGGCGCTGCTGCTAGCTTTGCTGCTTGATCGGATGCGGCCCACCCAGCCGCACGTCGGTCGGGTGGCCCGCGCTCGCCCGCCGCGCCGCTAGTCTGGGGCGATGACGAACGGGGGCAGGGGTGCAGCGCCTGCGCGCGCTGCACCCCTGGCTCGGCCGGCTACCGCCGTGGGGGCTCGTGCTGCTGATCTGGGCCGGCTCGCGGCTGCTCACAACGACACTGCTAGCCACCCTGTTCGCCGTCGCGACTCGTTTGGACTGGCCCTTCGCGAGCTATCGGAGCGACCCGAATTTCTTCACCTTCTCGGGTTCCTGGGACAGCTCTTTTTACCGGCAGATTGCGCTGCACGGGTATCCCAGCGAGCTGCCAACGGATGCTGCCGGCCAGGTCGAGCCGAATGCCTGGGCCTTTCTGCCGGTGTTTCCGTGGCTCGTGCGCGGCGTCTCGGCGGTGACCGCCCTCGATTTCTACGTCGCTGGCACGCTCGTGGCGATTGCGTTCGGGGTCGGAGCGGCGCTCATGCTGTACCGGCTGCTCGCCCCGCGGGTGGGGGAGCATTGCGCGCTGTGGGCAGTCGCCCTGTTCTGTTTCGGGCCGCTGTCGTTCATTTTGCAGGTAGCCTACGCCGAGAGTCTGTTTCTGTTCCTGGTCTTTGCGAGCCTGGGCCTGATGCTGTCGAAGCGCTATCTGCTGATGATTCCGCTTGCGGTGGTGGCCGCGTTTACTCGGCCAGGCGTGCTCGCCTTGTCGCTCGCCCTCGCGATCCTGCTGGTGCTGCGCTGGCGCGAGCGAGATCGCTTTGCCTGGCGCGAGCGCTGGTCGATCGTGGTCGCGGGGCTGGCTATCGCCGCGGCCGGGCTGGCCTGGCCGCTCGTGGCCGGCGCAGTCACCGGGGCGTCCGACGCGTACCTCGATACGGAGCTGTCCTGGTGGACCGGTTTCGTCGGCCGGGTCGAGTTCGTGCCGCTCACGCCGTGGTTTCTCATGGCCGGACAGTACCTCGGCGTGGCCGGCACTGTGCTGGTGCTCGTGCTCGTGGCCGGGTTTGGGTGGTGGTTGTCGCGGCGAGCGCTGCATCCGCTTCGACCGGAAATCGTCGCGTATTCGGCGAGCTACGGACTCTATTTGGTGGCCGTATTTCTGCCGCAGCAAAGCCTGTTTCGGCTGCTGCTGCCACTCGCGCCGCTGCTCGGCGACCCGGCGATCGCCAGGTCGAAGCCGCTGCGGCGTGGGCTGCTCGCTGTTTCTGTCGCGCTACAGCCGGTCGCGATTGTGCTGCTCTGGTTTGTGGGGTACCCCTGAGCTCGTTAGCGCTCGAGCGGCTCACCCAACAGCGCGAACAGCCAGACAACAATCGACAGGTTCACCATCGACCAGGTCATCATCCCGAGGAACAGCCGGGTCGATACCGTGGGGCGAAGTTCCGCTGCCCCACCCGGTTCGATGATTGGGTCATCGTGCGGAGAGTGGCGCATCTGGCTCCAGATCGCTGGAACAAGCACGAGCAGCGTGGAAACGATCACGATTGGCAGTGCGGGAACGGTGAAGAGCACCCTTGCGCCGCCCCACAGGCTGAGCGCAATGGAGGGACCGAAACCCAGGACGGCCGCGACCACGATCATCCAGATGCGCAGGCGCATCCGCACGAACACCTTGAGAAATGTCGGGAGGAGTACCGCGACGATGCCCACGGCAGCAACGACCACAAGTGTTGCCGGGTCGATCTTTACCGCCTTACCCTGCACGAGCGGCAGCGCCGAGAGCGTGAAGCCGAAAAGCCCCAACACCCCCAGACCGGCCCGAAGGCCTAGACCGTTCACCGCTTTTAGCGGAACGGTCGACAGGTTGAGCTCGGCGGCATAGCGCTTAGGGCTGCCGAAGCATTCCTCGGCGCTCGACCCTGCATCGGCGAGAAACTCCCGGGCGCTGGCCACGGCGTCGCCAATGTCGTTGCCGCGCACGGCGAGCAGCCGCAGTTCGATCGTGAATTCATCGAACCAGGTGGCATCGTTGGTGGCCGTCTGTTCAGAGCGGATGCCCCTTCGGCCACTTTCATGATCGCGTGAAGTGCTGGTCATCATGCTTGGGCCGAGCCTTTCGATTGCGAGATCGGGCATTACTGGTTGTCCGGGTAGAGGACGAAGACGAGGACGATGCTGACGGCGCCATAAAATACGAGGATCCAGTTCGTGACCACGATGAAAAGGCGCGACCCCAGCGATGGGCGCTGATCAGGCTCCGCGCCCGGTTCCAGAATGGGGTCGTCACTGAGATTGTGACGCACCTGATTCCAAATGGCAGGCACCACCAGCAGAATTCCGGCGGCGATGGCAACCGGCAGCGCGGGAACGGTGAACAACACCGTTTGGCCCTGCCACACGCTGAGCAGAACGGGACCGGCACCGCCAAACACAATTCCGGCGAAGATCATCCCCAGCACTAAGGGGCGTGAACGCGCGCGCAGCAGCACCGGAATGGCTCTCGGTATCAAGGACAATATCAAAGCCATCGCCACGAGGGACACGAGCAACCACACTCTGACAACTAGGCCGTCGTCGCCGCCCGCGAGGGGGAACGCAGTTTGGCCGAGAACGACCAGCCCGATCACCCCGATGCCGCTCATCAGCAAGACTTCATTGGTCTTGGCTTTCGCAACGGCCGGCAGGTCGAGCTCGGCCGCGTAGCGCTGGGCGCTGCCAAAAGACTCCTCGGCCGTCGTGCCGGAATCTTCGAGAAACTCCCCCGCACTGGCCACGGCATCGCCGATGAGGCTGCCGGAAACCTCGAGCAGGCGCAGTTCGATCGTGAAATCATCGAGCCAGGCCGCGTTTGCGCTCTCGCGCTCGGTTTCAGCCGAGCGGATGCCCGCCGGGCCGCTGATCGAGCCCGCACTACCAGCAACGGCGCGCTCCTCGTTAGCTGTGCTGTAAACGACGTCACTCGCAGCGGCGCCGCCTGAACCAGCGGGGCCTCCCTCAGTTCTGCCCGAATCGCTGCTGTCGTGATCGTGGTGGTTGCTGGTCATCATGCAGCCGGCCCTTTCTGCAAATGGTCATGCACGGTGGTAGCGAAGAGCTTCCACTGACCGGATTGGTCAGAGAGCTCGTGCTGCCCGGAGTCGGTGAGCGCGAAGTATTTGCGGCCCGGTCCCCCGGCGCCCGGTCGCCACTCGGCGGCGATCCAGCCCGCGGCTTCAAAGCGGGTCAGTAGCGGATAGAGAGTGCCGCCCTTGATAACGCCGAAGCCGGCGGATTCGAGCGCCGAGGCGATCGCGTAACCGTAGGTCGGGCCGGGCGCGAGCGTGCGAAGCACGCAGAGGCCGAGGGCGGCGCGCATCCACTCGGCTGGCCAGGATTTCGGTTGCATGACTACATAGTCTCACTAGTTAGCCAGACTGTCTACTCGAACCATGGCCTCGGCACCCCTGCCCGGCTCGGCTTTCGCGCGCCGAGCCCGGGCCACCAACCTTTGCGACCTCGACCCGGCTAGGGCATGCCATACTTGCGTTGTATCAACACGGGAGTCCGATTAATCGGGCTGAGAGGAAGCTGCAGAGGCTTCGACCGTCGAACCTGATCTGGATCATGCCAGCGCAGGGAGGCTGACTCGTCATTCCCGTGCCCCCACGAAAGAAATGGGCACGATCATTCCAACTCCAATTTTCACCGCCACCCCGGCAGAATTCGGCATTGGCGCGCGCCTCACCCTCGCCGTCATGCGCGACGACTATGCCGCCGTCATTCTCGGCGCTTTGAAGGCGGCCGACTCCACCGGGCTCACCACCCAGACCGGCGTCGTCAGCACCTACCTATCGGGCGCCGAACCCGACCTGCTGCGTTACGTCAGCCAGGTCGTGGCGGGCGCAAGCCGCAGCGGCGCCCACGTGACGGCAACGGTGCAATTCTCCCGAGGATGCCCCGGCGAGGTCACCTGCGCCCTGCCGCCCACCGGCGGACTGTTCGCCGAGGTCGTGGACCTCGCCCCCACCGGCGTGCACGCCGTCGCGGAATGGGCACTCTATCCACTGGAAGACGACGCCGGTTCCGCAGATCACATGCGCGACATCTACGCTGCGATCGACAGCGCCAAGACCTCCGGGCTCGCTGTGCACAGCGAACACTTCGTCACCCGGCTCGAGGGCGACCTCGCCCTGGTGCTGCAGGTCATCGCCGCCGGCTGGATCGTGGCCGGCCGAACCGTGCAGCACGTGGCGACCCACGCGACGATTTCCATCAACAGCCCGAGCGTGAATTCCAATGCGTCCTGACCTAAGCCGGCCGGCATCCGCTCACAATAAGCGTTGGAGCCTGAAAGATCTCGTTCTTGTCGTCGTGCTCGGTGTCGTGTTCGGCTTTCTGTACTGGATTTTCGTGCAGGCCTGGACCGCCCTGTCGATCGCGATGGGTCCGGCCGGCGACCTCGCGCAGCACTTTCTGCTCGGCTCCTGGCTGCTCGTCGCCCCGATCGCGATCGCCATCGTACGACGCCCGTTCGCCGGCATCTTTGCGGAGGTGATCGCTTCGGTGATCGAGGTCGTCTTTCTCGGTTCCATGGTTGGGCCGCTGCTCTTCGTCGGCGCCGCCATTCAGGGCGCCGGCAGCGAGATTCCGTTCGCTCTCACCCGATACCGCAACTACAGCTGGCGAACCTACGCGCTCTCGGGGCTGCTCGGCGCCGGGCTGGTGTTCTTCTACTCGGCATTTCGCTCTGGCTGGTACGGCCAGGAGATCTTTTTGCTGCGCCTCGCCATCCAGCTGATCTCCGGCGTGATTATCGGCGGGCTGTTCGCCAAAATCATCGTCGATGCCCTCGACAAGACCGGCGTCGTCGACAACTTCGCGATCGGCCGCGACCGTCTCGCCCGTGCCTGAGACCGATATCCTGACGCTGCAGGACGTATCGGTGCGATTCCCGCGTCGGCAGGATGCGGTACTGACCGACGTGTCGGTGCGCCTCGCACCGGGCGAGCAGCTCATCGTGGTCGGCGCCTCCGGCTCGGGTAAATCAACCCTGTTGCAGACCATCACCGGTGTCATTCCGCACTCGGTCGTGGCCTCCCTCGGCGGCAGTGTGCGCTTGGGCCGGACGTTCACCGCCGATACCTCCGTCGTCGAGCTGTCCCGGCTCGTCGGCGTGGTCGCGCAAGACCCCTCGTCGTCGGTCTGCCTGCCCGATGTCGAACAGGAACTCGCGCTGCCGCTCGAAAACCGCTGTATCGACCCGGCGCTCATTTCAGCTCGCATCGATCGCGCGCTTGACGCTGTGCAGGCACGAATGCTGCGACACCGGTCCACCGCGCAGCTGTCCGGTGGGGAAGGCCAGCGCATTGCCCTCGCCGCCACCCTCATCGCCGAACCGGCCGTGCTCTTGCTGGACGAACCCACCTCGATGCTCGACGCGGCGGGCCTTGGCGCCGTGCGCCGCGCCATCCGTTCGGCCGTCGACACCTACCGGCCGGCCGTCGTGCTGGTCGAACACCGCATCGACGAGTTCGCAGGCACGGGGGGTATCGCTGGGCTGCCGCCGCGCGCCCTCGTGCTCGGCGAGGCCGGAACCGTCATTGCCGATGGCCCCACGGTCGACGTGCTCGCCCAGCACGGGCCGTCGCTTAATCGAAACGGATGCTGGCTGCCGCTCGAAACTGAATTGCTCGCCGTCACCGGTTGCTCCGGCGGGTTGGGGGAGCCCGCCGTGCGCGCCGGCATTCGGTCACTCGGCGAGCCGGTCAGAGCTTTGGGGAGACGCCAGAACTTCGGCCGGAACGTTCTGACCGCTACGGATTTGACCATTGATCGCGGAGGTGGAGCTTGCGTCCGCGCGCCGAGCGGGACGGCTACACCGGTTCTCGCCGGGGTGAGCCTCACCCTGCGGGGCGGCGAAATCGTGGCGGTGCTCGGCGGCAATGGCGCGGGCAAGACCTCCCTGTTACTCACGCTAGCGGGGCTGTCCCGGCCATCGGCCGGTACCGTCACCGGCGCCCGACCCGGCATGATTTTTCAGAATGCCGAGCACCAATTCGTGGAACACACCGTGCGCGCCGAGATCCGGCATGGGCTCACTCTGGACGATGACGAACTGCGTGCCATTTTGCAGCGGCACCGATTGACGCACCTCGCCGAGCAGAGCCCGTTTCGGCTGAGCGGCGGCGAGAAGCGGCGACTCAGCGTTGCCGCCATGCTCGCCCATGATCGGCCGGTGCTGCTCGCCGACGAACCCACCTTTGGACTCGACCGACGTGACACCATCGCAACCCTGGCAGCGCTCGGCCGGGCGGCCGACGCGGGGTGCAGCATCCTCTTTTCAAGTCATGATCTGCGCACCGTTGCGACCCTGGCCGACCGGGTGATCGTGCTGGCCGACCGCACGGTGATCGCCGACGGGCCGGTGTTCGAGGTGCTGCGCTTGAATGAGGTACTGAACCGGGCCGGGCTCGTGCTGCCGCCGCTGATTCGGCATTTGCTCGAAGAATTTAGCTCCGATGCGCAGATTCGGCGCGTGCTCGGGCAGCTCGATGCTGCCGTTACCACGGGCGAAGGCACTAAATGACCTCCGAACTCATCACCACGCGAACCGGCGCTGCCCCGACGAGGCCGCCCGGCAACCTGCTCTCACGGCGCAACCCGACCATCAAACTCGCGCTACTGTTCATCGTGTCCCTGGTGCTCATGTTCATTTTCGATCCGATCACACCACTGGTGCTGTACCTGCTCGCGCTGGGTGCGATCGCTGCAACCGCTCGCATTCCCGTAAAGGCATTCGTTTTGGCGCATATTCCATTTTTAGCATTCGCCCTCGGCCTTTTGATCGTCAATGCCCTCAGCCGTCCCGGAGACGTGCTCTGGCAGGCCGGCGCGTTGCGCGTGACCACCGAGGGGCTGCTCGTGGGTGCCGCTCTCGCCCTGCGCACCCTCGTCATCGGCGTGCTCTCGATCGGCTTTGTCCTCTCGACCGACGGCGTCGCCCTCATGACCAGCCTGCACCAGCACGCCCGGCTCGGCTCGCGCCTCACCTACGCCGTGCTCGCGGGCTACCGCATGCTCGAGGACCTACCGAGGGAGTGGCAGACTATCCGCCACGCGCACGCGGTGCGCGTTCCCCTCCGCGCCAATGGCAAGCCGCCTCGCAGCCTCCGTCAATACGGCCGGGCGGCCTTCGCCCTGCTGGTGCTGTCGATTCGTAAGGGCGAGCGGATGGCGCAATCCCTCGAGTCGCGCGGCCTCGGCCTGACCCCGCGCAGCACCTGGCGGCGTATCCCCCTCACCCGCACCGACTGGGCCATGGCCGCCGCGGTGCTGACCGTGCTCGGCGTGGTTGTCGGGCTGAGTGCGCTGCTGGGCGTTCTCCGCGGATATCAGGTCCTGGGTTAGCACCGACCCGTGACTTTGCCGTTCAAATCGGGGTCAAGCACACGGCTTGGCGGCTGCATCGGAGTGAAACTCCGGGCTCGGTGGAGGCTTCCCCGGCCACGGACGCCTAGCACTCGAGCGGCTCGCCAAAGAGCGCGGGCACGGTGAAGAGCGACTGCGCAGAGTCCGTCTACAGGCGCAGGACGATGGGGAGGGCGAAGCCCCGCAAGACGGCAACCACGACCATCCAGGCGCCGAGGGCGCACCCTCACAAGGGAGGACAAAAAAGTCGGAATCAGCATCGCGCCGATGATCACGACCGCGAACATCGAAAGTGTGGGCAGGTCGACGCTGACCGGCTCACCCTGCACGAGAGGCAGAGCTGAAACCATGAACCCCAGGAGTCCGAGCAGTCCGAGACCCTCCCGCAGTCCCCACTATTCACGGTGCGTTGCGGAATGGTCGGCAGGTTGAGCTCGGCGGCGTAGCAGTTTGGGACTGCCGAAGCATTCCGCGGCACTGGTGCCGGCATCGGCGAGAAACTCCCGGGCGGTGGCGATCGCGTACCGTAGATCGAGCCGGGCGCGAGCGTGCAGAGCACGCCGAGGGCGGCGCGCATCCAATCGGCTAGCCAGGGATTGGGTTGCATGATTATATTGTCATGCTGGTTAGTCAGACTAACTACTCGGGTTGCCATTGCCGGCAAGCCAAGACTCCGCCAACCCGAGCGAAGCGCATGGCGGGGGTCGCTGCGCGTCATGCGTTCGTTTGCGGCGATGCCTTGAGCGTCGGTTGAGTCTTCAGGACCACGGGTTTGGCCAAACCATTACCAATGCCGGTCAAGAACGAAGCGCAGTTGCTCCCGCTGCTGATGCTCAACGGGTGGGTCAGTCGTCGCAGTCACCCGGTCGCAACGATCGACCGCGCCACCATCGCCGGAATGGTGATGGCCTGTGCGCATACCCGGCGATCGACCGAGAGTACGGCTGAGCTAAAGGGCAACAAACTTCGACGGGGGGGATGCGGGGACACTGCGTAAAGGGTTCTCCAACTTCTAAATAATTTTGGTCCAAAACTATTTACCCTCTGTTAATGTCGAATCTCCCCGATCCAGGAAGAAATAAGTCAGAATATAGAGCCTGATCCGGTCGCAATAGTTTCAAATCAAAACTATCGGCGAAGGCCGCCGGGCAACCGGACATCCGTTCGCCACCGCTTGCAACATTCGAAGGACAACAATGACATCTCGACATTCACTCGCCGCTGTCGCCGGCCTCGGCGCACTCGCGCTGCTGCTCAGCGGATGCACACCGGCTAGCTCGACTGCCTCTTCGGGTAAGGGAGACAGCACCCTCCGTTACCTGGTCGAGCAGCAGGAGGACCCGGAGTTCTTGCCGATGATCGAGGCCCGAATCGCGAAGTTCGAGGAGAGAAACCCCGGCATCCTCATCGAAATCGACGCGATGCCCTTTGACACGATGCGCACGGTTCTTCAGACTCAACTGCAGTCGGGTGACGGACCGGATGTTTTCAACTGGGGCTCGGGTCCCACCTTCGCCGGCAGCCTCGCCGACGCGGGGCTCCTGTATGACCTAACGGAGAGCTACGAGAAGAACGACTGGCAGATCTACGACTTCGCGAAGGACCGCGTCACAGTCGATAGCAAAATAATCGGAGTTCCCGGCGACATCGAGACCGTCGGGGTGTATTACAACAAAACGATGTTCGATGACCTCGGCATCGACCAGCCCGAAAACCTTGGTGAACTCGAGGCTGCAGCCGCCAACATCAAGCAGTCCGGAGTCATCCCATTCGCAGTGAGTGACCAGGAAGGCTGGCAGGCAGGTCACTTGCTGAGCATGACGCTCGCGAGCCGAGTGGGGTCTCAGGGTGTCGCCGACCTAATCGACGGTAAGGCCTCATGGACGTCGCCCGAAGTAATCGAATCGCTGGCGCTCTGGGCCGGTTTCAACGACGCGGGCTACCTGCCGGAGTTCCCCACTGCAATCTCCTACGACGGCGGTGCCGCACTGTTCTACTCCGAAGAGGCGGCCATGTTACCGACCGGTAGCTGGTTTATCCCGGAGGTCGAGGCCAACACCGACTTCGAGGTTGGCTACATCCCATTTCCCAGCGAAGACGGCGCTGGAATCTTCACGGCCGGCTTGGGGTCCGGTCCACTGGTGTCCGCAAACACCGACAACCCGGAGGCGGCCATCAAATTCATTGATTTCCTGGTCTCGGAGGAGCACGGCCAGTGGGCAGTGGAAAATCTTGGAACCATCCCTGCTTTCCCGATCGAGACCAAGGATCTCGAAGTGTTGCCGCTGCTCGCCCAGGTGATCGAGGACACCGCGACCTTCGCCGCGGGCAGCAGTGATCTCGGAACGAACATCGACGTGGTCGCCAGTGATCTCTTCAACCAGACCATGTACGACGGATTCCAGGCACTGTTCACCGGGCAGAAGACTCCCGAGCAGGTCGCCGAGGAACTCGAAGTAGCGGCACGAAACTGACGAACGTGAGGGGGAAGAGGCAGAACAGAACGATGAATCCACCGACCAGAAGTCACTCAGCACCCCGCGTTACCAGGCGAGCGCAGGCCCGCCTGGGCGTCGCCCTCGTGGCACCGCTGCTCGCGTTCGTAACCGTTTTTTTCCTCTTCCCCCTCGGTAACGCCATCTACTACTCGATGCTCGACTACAACGGAGTCGACCCCTCGCCGGCGTTCGTAGGCCTCGGCAACTTCGTCGAACTCGCCACCGATCCCGCACTCGGCCCAGCATTCATGAACAACATCATCTGGATCGTTCTCGGCACGGCAGCACCGGTGGTCATCGGACTTTCGCTGGCCCTACTGATGTGGACGGTGCGCCGGGCCAGCACGCTGTACCGCGTCGCTCTCTTCATTCCGTATATCCTCCCCGCCGTTGCGGCCGGAGTGGTGTGGAGCTGGATCTACGATCCGATGCGTGGTTGGCTCAACCAATTGCTTCGATCGGTCGGCCTCGATGCTCTCGCGACAGGGTGGCTCGGCAACCCGAACACCGCCCTCTGCGCAGTTCTTGTCACGGCGGTCTGGGCGACGACAGGGTTCGTCTTCGTCGTGTTGCTGTCATCGTTGCGTAACGTCGATGCGGAGTTGCTCGATGCGGCACGGATGGACGGTGCCAACTCGCTACAGCGCGTCTGGTACATCGTTCTCCCGCAAATCATGCCAGTATTCCTGATGATCGTCACGCTGACGCTCGTCGGCGGATTCAGCGTCTTCGACATCGTTTTCATCATGACCGGTGGCGGCCCGTCGAACGCGACGGAAGTTCTGGGAACCTATGCCTACAGCAATGCCTTTCAGCTCAACCGCATCAGTTACGGCACGGCGCTCGCGCTCGTGATCACCGTGCTCGCCATTCCCTTCGCCGTGGCACTCAACCGCCTGCAGCGTAGGCTCTCGTTTCAGGAGTCCGTATGAGTATTTCGAGGATCCGCCTCTCGCCTCGCCAGCGCGCGACTCGCGCCTCGCACCACCTGCTGCTCGTTGTGCTTTCGCTCCTGTCGTTGTTCCCGGTGATTCTCATCCTCTCTACCGCTCTCAAAACCGAGCAGGATGTTAAGGTCAATCCGTTCGGCCTCTTCTCGTCGTTCTCGTTCGAGAACATCGTGCAGGCCTGGACCGTCGGCGAGTTCGGCTCACACCTGCTCGACAGCGTGCTCCTCACGATCCCGAGCACCGTGCTCACAGTTGTGCTCTCCACCATGGCGGGATATGCGTTCGCCCGATTGCCGTTTCCTGGTCGAAACATCCTGTTCTACGCGGTGGTGCTCGGCTTGCTCGTGCCGTTCTTCGCTTACATGATTCCGCTGTATTTCCAGCTGCGCACCATGGGAATGCTCGACACTCTCGTCGGCACGATCCTTGTGCTCAGCACGACCGGGCTCGCGTTCGGCGCCTTCTTCATGCGCGCATTCTTCTCTGACCTGCCTGATGAGCTCGAGCAGGCTGCCCGAATCGACGGCGCGTCGGAGGCACGCATCTTCGCGCAAGTGATGTTGCCGCTGGCCACCCCGGGGATCGGAACCCTGACAGTCTTCACGTTCCTGCAGAACTGGAACAACTTTCTCGTGCCCCTCCTGTACCTGCCCAGCGGCGAATACCGCCCGCTGACCACGGGACTGTATCTTTTCGTCGGAGGTCGGTCCGTCGACATCGGACCGTTGGCGGCCGGGGCGCTCATTACAATCTTGCCGGTCGTGCTCCTGTTCATCCTGTTGCAACGTCAAGTGACCGAGGGATTCCTCTCCGGCGCAGTGAAAGGTTAAGAAATGCACAACGTACTCGATCCCCGGGACCTCGTGCCTGACGAGGCCGAAGAATTACAGGTGAGCGGCTATCCCGTCGGGGACCTCCTCGAGGAAGCCAAACGGGCGGCAGCAGACGGTGATCTGGAACACCTCACGGCGGTCGAGGTTCGGCTCGCTGAGTTGCGGCCCCTGCCCGACTGGCCGTACGACGAACCACGGGACGAGCACGTGCTTTACGCACTCTGTGACGCTGCACCCCGCACCGAGTTCGACGCCGCGGTGCTGCCCGAACGGATTCGCGGCGCGTGGCTCGGACGTGTGGTCGGCAACACGCTCGGCAAGCCAATCGAGGGTCTCGCTCGAACCCAGGTGGAAATTTACCTGCGTGCCGCGGGTCACTGGCCCCTCCGCGGATATCTCCCGCTTCTGAGCCCACTGCCCGACGGTGTCGCCCACCTGCATCCCTCTGCTCCCATCGCAACCGAGGGCCGGTTCCAGGATGTTCCCCGCGATGACGACATCGACTGGACGATCCTCGGGATGCTCGCGCTCGAACAGCACGGCCGCGAGTTCACCACCGACCAGCTCGCCGCTCTCTGGCTCGACCGCATGCCGTTCACTCAGACGTACACTGCGGAGCGCGCCGCTTACCGCAACCTCCTCGCCGGCCTCGCCCCGCCCGCCACAGCGACCCACCGAAACCCGTACCGGGAATGGATTGGCGCCCTCATTCGCGTCGACACCTACGGTTACATTCATCCGGGAAATCCGGGGCCGGCCGCTGCACTGGCCATCACCGACGCCCGACTCTCGCACCTCGGAAACGGCATGTACGGAGCAATGTGGGCGGCGGGCCTGGTAGCGGCGGCGTTCGCCGCGTCATCCGCCCGCGAAGCGCTCGACCGCTCCCTCACCGTCGTGCCCAGCGGATCACGCCTTGCCGAGGCGCTTCACCGGATGCTTGACCTCCACAATCAGGGCGAGACCCACGTCGTCGCACTCGACACGATCGACCGGGAGCTCGGGCACTATAGCTGGGTGCACACAATCAACAACGCCGCACAGATTACGGCAGGGCTTCTGTGGGGAGAAAACTTTCTCAGCGCGGTGGGCATTGCCATCGAGGGCGGCCGTGACACCGACTCCAACGCGGCCACCGTCGGTAGCGTCTTCGGTGCCTTGCATGGCTCGGCCGCCATCCCGGAGTCCCTGCTCATCAGCGAACCCGTTCGCGTTCGCAGCGCCGTGCGCGACTTCGACCGCATAACAATCGACGAGCTGACGGCGCGAACGCTGCGGCTCGTCGAGAAGGAATGACAGGGCCTCCCTCTACACCAACGGCCCTGTGCCATCCGGAGCACTGGGCATCAAATCAGATCCGCCTGTGCGTCTCAGCACACTCAGCGTGAGCCCGGTCATGGACGCTGCGACTTCGGCGCCCCGCACCCTCGAACTGGGGCAGCCGTTACGGTCGACGGGACGAATTCGGCGTGTTGCGCGCAACCTCAGACGCCCATTCGGTCTCTTGATATAGTTTTATTATGAAACTAAAACCGTCACGCACAGGCCTTCACTGCAAACAGCTACGACGGTTCACGCCTGAAAATGAGGGACCCCTGCCCGCGCTCGCGGAGACGGCAACCACTGTCGGTGCGACACTAATGCCGGTCAGATGGTTACTCAGAGTCGATTACAGCTGTCGAATACGCTACTGAGGCGACTGCTTCGCTGCCCGCAGTCCCACCGGGTGAACTTCTAGGAAACGTTTTTTGAATAGCAATAACGGCCGCGCCTCTTGCCCATTCGGTGAAGTCCATGGGACGCACAATGAGTTCGCTGTGGAGGGCACTGTCGGTGTCATATTCAGACAGACCCTCGTCAACGCTCGATCGCGCCGCCTCGGCGAGGTGGATTCCTTCGCCCGAAAGAATGATCCGCTTCACACCGGTAAACGCCGTAATAGCGGATGCTGCACGGCCGAGGGCTCGAGCGGCTTCCTGGACGACACGAACAGCTGGCGCATCCCCAGACCTGGCCATCTCGAGAACATCGTCGTATTCGATGAAACGGCCATGTGCGGCAGACACCGCCGCGGTGATCGAGCTCGAGGACAAGAATGCCGTCATGCAGCCCCGATGCCCGAGCGGACACAGCGGTCCCGACGGATCAACGGGATAGTGGCTAAGAGGGTTTAGAGAAGTCGGAATCATCAGGTCATTGATGACGAGGCCATATCCAACTCCGGCACCAACAGTAAGCAAAGCGAAGCTCGAGTACCCCTTGCCATGACCGAACCATTGCTGGGCCTTGGTAAGGCCGACAACGTCGTTATCCAGGTAAACGGGAACTCTGAGGGCCGCCCCCAATAGGGAGCGAAAGGGCACATCGCGCCACTGGAGGAAGGAAGAATCCGCAACAATCTCACCCTCATCGACCCGGCCGCCTACCGTTACGCCAACAGCATCGAGGGGCTGGTCCATGCCCGACTGGAAGTCCATGACAATGTCGTGCACGGCAGCCACGACATCCGACACGTCAAGGGAGCCGAGCGGCACACGAACCTGATCGCTGATGCGCGACCGCACGTCAGTGACGACGGCGTAGATGGCTTCCTCGGTGAGCTTCACGCCAACGAATTTGTACCGGTCAGGGACCACATCAAGGGGAAGGGAGGAACGTCCTCGACCGGGAGAACGGACGGCGTCCGACTCAAGGAGCACGCCCCCTTCGAGCAGAGGCTTTACGAGTCGCGTGAGGGTCGCTGGCGAGAGCCCCATACGGCGCGCGAGCCGAGCTCGAGACTGGGCGCCATGCACGAGAACCTCAATCGCAACGGCCTTCGACGGCGCGGAGAGCAGCGAGCTGACGTCGGATTCGACACCGTCCATCGCCAAACTCCGATCTTCTCCAAGAATTATCTGACTTGCCATGTTCGCGGCCGTGGTCGCGCCGTTTGAGTATGCCATACTTTGGTTTAATAGTTCCAGCATGGAATCTAAAAGAGTGAAAATGGGGCGCGGATGAGTGTATCGACAGCAGTAAACGTGGCGCAGCTGGTCACGCTCGAGGCCAGCGGAACGTGTGTAATGATCGACGTGTCCTCCGGCATTCCACGCATCCTCCATTGGGGCGCTCCCTTCACTGCGACCTCCACCGACCAAGCCTTCCTCCGCTCCCTCGCCGAGACCCAGGGTGGGGCCGATCTGCTTGAGACCCGACGGTCGCCGACGCTGCTTCCCGAGCAGTCAGCGGGATGGATGGGCACCCCGGGTCTGGAGGGGCATCGAAGTGGCACATCCTTCTCGACGGCGTTCACGGCGTCGAGCTGGCGCATCGACGGATCGGCTGGCTCGATTCAATCCCTGGTGGCCGAGGCAACGGACACCGTCGCTGAGTTGCAGCTCACAACCACGATCACACTCCTGCCGTCCGGGCTGCTCCGTCTCGAGGCGCGTCTAACGAACATCGCACAGGACAGCGATTACTCGGTCGACGCACTCCGCGTCGTCCTCCCTGTCCCTGCCGAAGCCGGCGAGCTCCTCGACTTTGCGGGTCGGCATCTTCGAGAGCGTACTCCCCAACGCCATCCCTTCGTGGTCGGCACGCATCTCCGGGAAGGACGGCGCGGTCGCACTGGCTCGGACGCGAGCATCCTTCTCGCAGCCGGCACGCCGGGCTTCGGCTTCCGCTCCGGCGAGGTATGGACAGTTCACACCGCCTGGAGCGGCAATCACTCCACCTTCGCCGAGCTAGGAATCACCGGATCGCGTGTGCTCGGCGGCGGTGAACTTCTTCTGCCCGGAGAAATGATCCTCAAGCCGGGTGCCACTTATTCTTCCCCGGCAATTTACGCGGCGTATGGGAACGGTCTTGACGACATCGCCGCGTCGTTCCACGAGCATCTTCGCGGAAGAGCGTCGCACCCGGTGAGCCCCCGGCCGGTTGTACTTAACACCTGGGAGGCAGTGTACTTTGACCAAGACCTCGACTCACTGGCGAGGCTCGCCGAGCTCGGTGCACACGTAGGCGTGGAGCGGTTCGTCCTCGACGACGGCTGGTTCACCCACCGCCGCCACGATCGAGCAGGGCTCGGTGACTGGCAAGTTGACCGCAACATCTGGCCGGACGGACTCGGCCCCCTCGTCACGGTCGTGCGCTCCCTCGGTATGCAGTTCGGGCTCTGGTTTGAACCGGAGATGATCAACGAAGACTCAGAGGTCGCCCGAGCGCACCCCGAATGGATTCTCGCGCCAGGTAACAGACTCCCCATCCCTGGCCGCTCGCAGCAGGTTCTCAACCTAACGATCCCTGCGGCGTTCGAATACATTCTTGAGTCGATAAGTTCCCTGATAAACGAGTACGACATCGACTACATCAAGTGGGACCACAACCGCGACCTCGTGGAAGCTGGTGATCGCCTGACAGGCGCTCCACGCGTGCACGCACAGACCCTCGCGACGTATGCGCTCATGGACGAGTTGCATCGGCGACATTCAGGACTTGAGATCGAGTCGTGCTCATCCGGCGGTGGTCGAGTCGACCTCGCTGTGCTCGAGCGCACACAGCGCGTGTGGGCGAGCGATTGCATCGACGCCCTCGAGCGCCAGCAGATCCAACGCTGGACGGGGCTGCTCCTGCCCCCGGAGCTTGTTGGGTCGCACGTCGGCGCAGCGACGGCGCACACGACCCACCGCACCCACGCGCTCGCGTTCCGCGCGGCCACGGCGCTTTTTGGGCATTTTGGGATCGAGTGGGACCTCCGCGACGCATCAACCACGGAGCTTGACCAGCTCGCGGCCTGGGTTGACCTCTACAAACAAGAGCGGGAACTCATTCATACCGGCACTGCCGTGCACAGCGACTACCCGGATGAGGCGTACTGGGCACACGGCTACGTCGCCCCCGACCAAGACCGCGCGATCATCTCATTCGTCGCACTCGCCACAAGTGTGGCTGTGCACCCCGGTCGCATCCGAATCCCCGGTCTGCGCGACGAAGTCACCTACCGCATCGAACCGATTGAGCTGTCCGCTTCAGCTCTCATGCGCGTAAAGGGCGGAGCACCGTCGTGGTGGACGGAGCCCGTAGCCCTCTCCGGAAGCGTCCTCGGTCGTATCGGGCTCCCGGCGCCCATGCTGTATCCAGAGCAGGCCCTGCTCTTCAGGCTTGTCGCCGTTGATCGTGCAGACTTACTCACCAACCTCACAACCGAAAGGAACTGAACATGGGACGGCTCGTTCGTTTTACTTCACCCGGCCTGGCAGAAGTCGTCGACTTTGAGGACGCTCCCGTTGGCGCCGGCGAGGTGCGCCTCGAAACCCTGTATTCCGGCATTTCCGCCGGCACGGAGCTCACCGCGTACCGCGGTAGCAACCCGTATCTTAACAGCGAATGGGATGCTCGCCGCCGGTTGTTTGTACCGGGCGACTCGACGCACTCCTACCCGCTCGATGCCTGGGGTTATGAAGAGGTTGGCACCATCACAGCGGTCGGCGACGGCGTGGACACAGGGCTGATCGGCCGCCTCGTATGGGGAACGTGGGGCCACCGGTCGTCCGTCGTTCGCCCCATGCCGTGGGTCATGGACCGCCTCATGCCAGACGGACTCGATCCCGTCGCAGGCATCTTTGCGAAGATCGGAGCGATCGCTCTCAATGCCGTACTCGACGCCGACATCCACGTCGGCGAGACTGTTGTCGTATTCGGAGCCGGCGTCCCCGGACAAATCGTGGCACAACTTGCTCGGCTCAACGGAGGGCGCGTGGTCTCCGTCGACCTGCTCCCGGGGCGCCGAGAACTCGCAGAGCGCCTCGGCGCCTCCCTCACGCTTGACCCGGCCGCCGACGACGTGGCAGAGCGAGTCCGTCAGCTCACGGAGAATCGTGGGGCCGATGTAACTATCGAAATGAGTGGCAGCTATCATGCACTTCACGAGGCCGTACGCACCGCGGCATACAGCTCGCGCGTCATTGTCGGAGGGTTTTTCCAAGGCGCTGCGACCCCCGTTCAACTCGGCAACGAATTCCACCACAATCGCATCTCCATCATCGGATCCCAGATTTCAGGTGTCTCACCAGCGCTTCAGCACCGCTGGAACGAGTTACGCATGTCAACTACGGCGCTCCGACTTGTGAGCGACGGCCAACTCGACGTCACCTCGCTCATTACGCATACGATGCCAGCGGAGGACGCTCCTGCCGCCTTCAAGATGCTCGACGCGTCGCCGGAGGACGCGCTGCAAGTAGTCCTCGATTACCGGGCGGCGTCGTGAGGATGCGGGACCCATTCCCACGATCTGACGGGATGATTGGCTGGGGGATCCTCGCAACGGGGGGCGTCGCCGGAGCGTTCACGAAAGACCTGATCGCCCACGGCCACCGGGTGACGGCAGTCGGGTCGCGTTCTCTCGCGTCAGCCGAGGCTTTCGCGGCAACCCATGGAATTCCCCGCGCCCATGGTTCGTATGAGGACCTCGCTGCTGACCCGAACGTCGACGTGATTTACATTGCAACGCCACACAACCTGCACCACGAAAACGCAACACTCGCGCTAGAGCACGGCAAACACATCCTCGTCGAGAAGTCGTTTACTCTCACCCAAGCAGAGGCTTCCAACGTCGTCGAACTCGGCCTGCGAACGGGCCTCGTAGTGGTCGAAGCCATGTGGACGCGGTTCCTCCCACACATGGCACACGTGCGCACATTGATCGCGGCGGGCCGCCTCGGGGAGATCCGTTCCCTCCACGCCGACCACACCCAGAACCTTCCCCGTGAAGATACCCACCGCATCAACAACCTGCATCTAGCCGGTGGCGCTCTCTTAGACCTCGGCATCTACCCCATTTCCTTCGCACACGATGTTCTTGGTGAACCCGTCGACATCGACGCTCACGCAACGTTCACACGATCGGGAGTTGACGCGTCGGTCGCGACGATCCTCACTCACGAGAACGGCGCGATTTCGACATCGTTCTCATCACTCCAGACGCGAGGACCCAACCGAGCCACAATCCTTGGCACCGAGGGCCGCATCGAGATCGCGGACACCTGGTACGCACCAACCACGATGTCGCTTTACGACGCAAGGAATTCACTGATTGACGTCTATGACCAACCAGTGTCCGGACGTGGCATGCAGTTTCAAGCGGCCGAAGTGGAACGCGTCATCCGAGACGGCAATCAACGCAGCGCCCTGATCACTCCCGAGGAATCGGTGACGATCATGCGCACAATGGATGCTATCCGGGCAAAGATCGGTCTACGCTACCCGAACGAATAACACCTTCGTACACAAATCGTGCCCGGGACGTGGTCGCCGCAAGCATCCTCATCATCGAAGGCTAACGACACGGCGGGGCACAGGACACCGCCACCAACCGGCAATGTCCACAGGTGTCGTCACACACATTGACGCCCTGCCACGGATCGTAAAGTCCGGTATGTTCGCAGTCGCGCACCGAGGTGTCAATTCGACCCAGCAAAGCGTGTGAATTCGTCACGGACTCACACCTCGCCGCAGCAGCGTCACGCCAGGGTGCCGTCGACGAGCTTCACGATCATCGAGCAGTCTTTGCCGCCCTGACCCTGGTCGACCAGGCGCTGGAACAACTCAGCCACGTGCTTGCCGATCTCGAGCTGCGTGTCGGTGGCGACCGCGGCGGCGACCGCGAGGCCGATGTCCTTATTGGCGAGCTCGGCGGTGAAGGTCGGCGCGAAATCACGGTTCACGGCCGCCGACGGCACCACGCCCTCGATCGGATACCAGGTTCGCAGCGCCCAACTGTCGCCCGATGATACGGATGCGAT
Organism: Cryobacterium sp. Y50; assembly: GCF_002929805.1. GTDB lineage: Bacteria > Actinomycetota > Actinomycetes > Actinomycetales > Microbacteriaceae > Cryobacterium. The sequence goes on from NZ_PJJM01000096.1 coordinate 58,958, forward strand.
ATCCCAGAACACCTGCGGGTCCAGTCCCAGCCGCTCGGCCAACACCGCCCCCTCGGAAGTTGCGGCGAGGTTGATGAACAGCATGAGGTTGTTGCAGATCTTCGCCGCCTGACCGGTCGTTGCACCACCGGTCGGAATGATGTTCGCCGCCATTGGCTGGATGTAGGTGGTCGCGGCGGCGACCGCATCCGCTTCACCGCCGACCATGAAGGTCAGCGTGCCGGCCTCAGCACCGGTGATGCCGCCGGAAACAGGGGCGTCAACGAGGCGAAAACCCGCCGCTATCGCCGCGTCATGCAGAGCCTGGGACGATTCGATGTCGATCGTCGAGGACTCCACCAGAAGCGTTTTCAGGTCGGCGTTGGCGAACACTCCCGCTTCGCCGAAGTACACCGCGCGGGCGTGCTCGCCTTTGGGAAGCATGGTGAAGACGACCTCGGCACCTTCAACGGCGTCCTTGATGCTCGTCGCGCGGGTCACGCCAGCGGCGACTGCGGCATCGAGGGCCTCGGCGTTGAGGTCGAAGCCGCGCACACTGTGGCCCGCCTTTACCAGGTTCGCCGTCATGGGGCCACCCATGTGGCCGAGTCCAATCCATCCGATAACCGCCATGGCATAGCTCCTTCGCTCAGGTGACGGGCGTCGATGCCCGTCCTGTACACGATGGCACAACTTGGCGGGCTGCCCGGTCGCTGAGACGTGAATTTAGGGCCGACAAATTATAACCGATCCAAGTTTCACGTCTCGGCGAACGCCCTGAATGCTTCAGTGCACGTACTCCAGCAGGTCAGCCCCGACAGCGCGCATCCCGTCGAGCACCGCAAGACGGGCCATCAGCAGGGCGTCGTCGAACGCCATCGACACGGCGTAAGTCGCACCGGCCCGAGGGCCACGGAGGATACCCACCTCGCTGCGTACCCCGGCGGTAGCCCCGGTCTTGTTGACCATCAGCAAACCATGGTCGCTCTCCCGGTGCGCCAGGGGATCCAACCCAAAGGCACTCGCCACGAGCGACAGGTCGGTGTTGAGCGACAGCCAGCCGATAACGCGCGCACTCGTCTCGGCGTCCACGATCTCGCCGCGGGCGAGCGCGGTGAACAGCCAGGTCAGTTCCTTGGCGCTGCCCACCGACAGCTGGGGTGCGTCATCCGGCCCGCGTTTGTCGCGTACCAGGTCGAGCAGTGCCGTGCGGCTGAGGCCGAGCTGCTCGGTGCGGGCGCGCACCGAGTGCAGCCCGACGGCTCGAATGAGCACATTCGTCGCGAGGTTGTCGCTCGTCGCCCCGACGAGGGCGGCAAGGTCGGCCACGCCCAATCGGGCCACCTGCAGGTGCTGCCAGACGCCGGAATCGCTCACGGCATCGACATTCGTTCGCTCGAGCATCGTGGCCATTCCGAACTCGGCGTCTTTCAGGCGCGCGGCCACCTCGATCAGCAGCAGCACCTTGCCGATACTTGCGGTCGGCATCGAGACGTGGTCGTCGACCGAGAACAAGACCCGCCCGGTCGCGAGGTCGGTCGCCCGGGCCGAGACCTGCACACCGTTCAAGGCGAGATCGCCCAGTGCAGCGAAGCCGCGAGCGAAGCTTTCTGGAGCCTCGGCACCACGGTGTTTACCACCGGGCGCTGCGGCGTGGCGGGAACGCACGAAGCCGCCTGAGGCGACGGCATCGCCCGCATTCTGGCCAGACCGATGCCCGCCGCCGTCGCTAGAACCAGAACCGCCCGCAGAACCACTGGAGAAGACCATCGTTGGCGCATTCCTCCCTCGGTGCTGCCGCTTACTACAAAACCGGACTGCGCCCAACTGAGTCCATCGGCTCAGCGCTAATCTGCTCAGCCAGCGCCAAACCGCTCAATGTCAGCCTCTGGTCGGACCAAGGCGCACGGCCAACCCTAACCCAGGCGGAGACGCACGGACTGGCCGAGGTCAAAAGCCCCGACACTAGGTCCTGACACGCCACCCGGGCCCCGGCGCGCCAACGCGACTCGCCCGCCACTGACAGTGCCGCTACCAGATCGTGACGCGCTTGTCGGGGGCAAGCCAGAGGGCATCCGCTTCGGAAACGTCGAACGCCGCGTAGAACGCTGGAATGTTGCTGACGATCTGGTTGCAGCGAAACTCGTTCGGCGAGTGCGGGTCGATGGCCAGCAAGCGGATGGCCTCAGCGTCGCGCAGCTTCATTTGCCAGGCCTGGGCCCACGAGAGGAAGAACCGTTCGGCACCGGTGAAGCCGTCGATAACCGGGCTTTCCTGGCCGTCGAGCGAGAGCAGGTAGGCCTTCCAAGCGATGGAGAGCCCGCCGAGGTCGCCGATGTTCTCGCCGATTGTGAGCGCGCCGTTCACTGTGTTGCCCGGGATAGCCAGCGGTTCGAGGCCCTCGAATTGTGCGATGAGCGCCGTCGTGCGCAGCTCGAATGCGGCTTTGTCGTCGGCGGTCCACCAGTCGGTGAGCCGGCCGTCGCCGTCGTACTTGGAGCCCTGGTCGTCGAAGCCGTGGCCAATCTCGTGGCCGATGACCGCGCCGATCGCGCCGTAGTTGGCGGCCGGGTCGCGCGCGTCGTCGAAGAACGGATACTGCAAAATTGCCGCCGGAAAAACAATCTCGTTGAATCCGGGATTGTAGTAGGCGTTGATGGTCTGCGGGGTCATGAACCATTCGTCGCGGTCGAGCGGCTTGCCGATTTTGCCGAGCTCGCGCTGAAACTCGAACTCTCCGGCGGCTTTGACATTGCTGATCAGGTCGTCGGCGTTGATCTCAAGGCTTGAATAGTCGCGCCACTTCACCGGATAGCCGATCTTCGGCGTGAATTTGCTGAGCTTCTCGAGGGCTCGTGTGCGTGTCTCTTCGGTCATCCATTCGAGAGTGCTGATGCTGTTTTCGTAGGCCTGCACAAGATTGGCCACGAGCACGTCCATGCTGGCCTTGGCGCTTGGCTTGAAGTGGCGCTCCACGTAGATGCGGCCGACAGCCTCGCCGAGTGCGCCCTCCACGAGTGAGACGCCACGCTTCCAACGATCTCGCAACTGCGGGGTGCCGCTCAAGGTGCGACCATAAAAGTCGAAGTTCGCCTCGACAAATTCGCCGGACAAATACGCAGCACTCGAGCGGATGACCTGCCACCGCAGCCAGTCCTGCCATGATTCCAGGCGGTCGTCGGTGAGGGTGGCGGCGAGTCCGGCGATGTAGCTGGGCTCGCGCACGACGACCTCCTCGAGGGCGCCGGCCGGGGCGTCGAGGCCCGCAAGCCACAGGTCGACATCGACGCCGGCGGCTAGCGCGGAGACCTGGCCCCAGGTGCGCAGGTTGTAAGTCTTCTCACTGTCGCGAGTAGCGACCTTGTCCCAGTGGTGCGAGGCGAGTTCGGTCTCGAGGTCGAAAACACGCGCTGCGCGGGGGGCGGCGTCGGTGAAACCGGCGAGGGTGAGCATTCGCTCGAGAAATTCTTGGTACTTGGTGCGAATGTCTGCGAACTTTTCTTCACGGTAATAGGACTCGTCTGGCAAGCCGATGCCGCCCTGCGCGATGAAGACGAGGTAGCGTTCTGGGTTGCCTGGGTCGTTGTCGACGTAAAGGTGGAAGGCTCCGGCAACTCCGCCACGTTCAAGGCGGCCGAGAGTCGCGAGCAGTTCGGAGATGGTGGTGATCGCGTCGACCGCTGCAAGGTCTTCTTGCAATGGTGCCGCACCGAGCGCTTCGATGCGTTCCTCGTCGAGATAGCTCGTGTAGAGGTCGCCGAACTTGCGCTCGAGGCTGCCAGCCGGCGCAGTCTGCGCCTCGACGATGATCTCGCGCACGGCCTTCTCAGCGTCTTCGGCGAGCATCATGAAGGAGCCCCAACGGGCCTTGTCGGCGGGAATCTCGCTGCGCGCGATCCACTGGCCATTCACGTGCCGAAAGAGGTCGTCTTGCGGGCGCACCTCCGGGTCGAGTTCGCTTGTGTTGATTCCGGATGCAGTCGCCAGCTCAGTCATGGGTTCAGCTTATCTGGGGCCGGTGGCTGGGAGCCGTGCAGGCGTGCCGCGGGCGCGGCCACGCCGCGTACTCATGTTCCGGGGTATACATGCCGCCGACACGATCGGTCTGCCACTAGCTTTCGGCATCATCGCAGTCGTTTACACGCCCATCACCCTGAGCCCGCTTACGGGCGGTTCCTGGAGACGGATGGAGCGACGGCCCCGTGCGACAGCCGCGATCGACGAGTCGGACACCCGTTGAACGACCCCAATGATCGCGGCAGGCGTCTTTCAACCTATGTGTTCCCACACGTAGGTTTCGAGCCACCACAAACACGAATCGAAATGCGAGACGCGTTGAGACTGGATGCGGGATCGCTCGGCGCTGCCCGATCCGGTTGCCCTGCGGAAGGATTGTGCAGACCCACGGACAGTCACCGACGCCTGCGATAAATCACCGGACGAACCTGAGTTGGGTCTCAGAATTTCTCAGGTCGGAGTACTTCAATATCACTTACGAACAGGATCATGGCGTAGTCGTCGTAGTAATGCTCTTGAAAATAGGCGGTGATATTCACAGCTGTCGCTGTGTCGCACACCACCTCGATGCGGATGTTCCCATTCGCTTCCCAGCCTGCGTTGCGAGTACCACGGCTCCCCTTGCCGCGAGCGTCAGTGATGGTATACCCGTGGGCGTGAAGCCGATCGATATCCCGAACGAGAGTGCTCTCGAGAGCGGCTTCGGTGATGACGGTCAACAGCTTGCGTGTATGGCGGTGCATTGGGTTCAACCTTTCGCGAACGTGTGAGCCCACACGGCGAGTGCGTGGTAGAGCGGAATTCCGATCATGACGTTGAACGGGAATGTTATCCCGAGTGCACCGGCCAGGGACAGGGTGGGGTTGGCCTCGGGTACAGAGGTGCGCATGGCTGCCGGTACCGCAATGTAGGACGCACTAGCCGCCAGAGTCGCCAGAATGGTCGTTCCTCCGATGGAGAGGCCCAAAGACCACCCCAGCCACGTTCCCACCAACGCCGAAAAAAGCGGCATTGCGATTGCAAAGACCACCAGAAATGGGCCGTGTCGGCGCAGGCTTCCCATTTGTGTCGCCGTAATCAAGCCCATCTCCAGCAGAAAGAGAGCGAGAATTCCCTTGAAGAGATCCACGAACAGCGGTTCGATGGACGACAACCCGTCCGGGCCAGCTACCCAGCCGATGAACAGTCCGCCCAAGAGTAGCACGATGCCCTTTCCCAGAAACACTTCATGGGCGATCGATTTCCACGCCGTCTCGCGCGAGATGCCTCGCGCGAGAACAATTCCTACGAGGATAGCTGGCACTTCCAGCAGCACCAGAAGCAGCGGCATGTGTTCTTCGAACGAGATCTGCTGGCTGCCGAGGTAGGCGACGGCCACGGCGTAGGTGCCCACGCTCACGGAACCGTAATGGGCCGCGATAGATGCCGCATCCGCTCGCTTAAAACGGCCCAGATAACGCAGTACGGGGAATGCGAACAGGGTGAGGCCAAAGCCCATGACCACCACCGTGAGCATCTGTGGCAGCAGACTGGCGAAGGGCTGCCTGGCGAGTTCCACGCCGCCCTTGAGGCCAATGGCCAGCAACAGCACGATACTGACGAACTCGTAAATCGCCGCCGGAAGACGCAACTCTGAACGCAGGAGGCCGGCCACGGCTCCGAGCAGAAAGAAAAGAATGATGGGATCGATCACATTGTGGCTCTCTGATTTACTCTGCTCGAAGTTCGAAGAAGCGGCGCGACTCCATGGTGACCAACCCCGTCAATGCACGCTGACCAATACGTGCTAACACTAGCGCGTATTGTGGAGCGTGTATCGTCTATGCTGAGACGATGGCCGACTGGACCTTTCTTACTAATCACGCACACGTTCTGCTCTGCGTTTTCCAAGACCCCAGCATGCGATTGCGCGATATCGCAGTCGAAGTGGGCATCACCGAACGCGCCGCCCAGCGCATCATCGCCGAACTTGTCGCAGATGGGTATCTCACACGTCAACGCGACGGACGGCGCAACAGCTATCAGCTCTACCCAGACTTACCTCTTCGGCATCCTCTGGAACGCCACCACCACATTGGTGAGCTTCTCAGAGCGGTTGGATCCATAGACCGTGTCTAGCCGCCGAGGTCGAAACCGCCAGCCTTTACCGTGTGGCACTGTCTTCGAAAAGTCTGTGCCAGCAACTCCTGGTCAGCAGGACCGGTGAGTTGTGGTCTGCAGTGATTCAGGCAATTCTGACTCGATCTCCATCTACTCCGGTAAACGGGTCGCTCTGCTTACCCAGCATGGCAAGGAGCGCGTGGTCGGTCCTGTGTTGGAACGAGAACTTGGTTGCCGGGTCGAACACGTCGTGGGCTACGACACGGATCTACTCGGTACTTTCACCCGCGATATCCCCCGCGCCGGCACACAGCTTGAGGCGGCGCGCAAGAAAGCGCGCATGGGTATGGAAATGTCGACATTACCCCTGGGCCTTGCCAGCGAGGGATCGTTTGGTCAGGATCCGTTCATGGGGATGTTCCCCTGGAACGTTGAAATCCTTATCTGGCTCGACCGTGAGCGCGAGTTGGAGATCGTGGGCGTGGCGCAAGGCAAAGCAAATTTCGCCCACCTGCTGACAGCGGACTGGGGAACGGCCGAAACGTTCGCCCGCAAATCGAAGTTTCCCAAACACCACGTAGTCGTACGCCCGGAAAGTGAACACGACCCCCGCATCCGCAAGGGAATCGCCGCCTGGACGGAACTGGAAATCACCTTTGCGTGGGCGCTGGCGGAATCGAAAAACGGCCACGTTTTTCTCGAGACAGACGTGCGCGCCCATGCCAATCCAACGCGTATGGAAAACATCCGTCTCGCGGCCGAAGACCTCGCACAGAAACTGCGCTCCCTGTGTCCAGCCTGCGGCACCCCAGGTTTCTGGAGCGTAGAACGAGTGGCAGGACTACCTTGCAGCGACTGCTACGCGCCCACGAACGCAACCCGCGCTGAAACTCAGGGATGCCTCATCTGTCCTCATCGCTACACTCGCGAGTTCACCGACCGAAGCTACGCCGACCCGCGTTTTTGCGACACCTGCAACCCGTGATCTCCGGTGAGAACCACGATTCTGGTATCGTCTATTTGATGAATGCACGCTGCGTTCATGCGTCACGGGACGACCTCGGGCGCTGCGGTTTGCAGGGGGACGGCCTCCAATAAAGGCAGGCTCATGTCCACCAAGCACCCCGCGAATTCTCCTACCCCTACCCAGGTCCGCTCGAATGACGGCTGGCGGGTTCTGTTGAGCCGATCAACGACGGTGACCCTCGCGATCGCATGGCTGGTCTCGATCGGTGTGCTGACAGTCGGCCGTGATCTTGTCGCCCACCCGCCGAGTGTGGCAGTCGCGGTGGGCGTGTTTCTGATCGTCCTCGCAGCGATCATGGTCGCCGCGTTCGGAGTTGTCCACCAGGCTGAGGAGCTGGCCCACAAGCTGGGAGAACCATTCGGGACGCTGATTCTGACATTGACCGTCGTCATCATTGAAGTGGTCCTCATTTCCGCCGTCATGCTTGGGCCGTCGGGTTCGACGACGATCGCACGCGACTCGGTATTCGCCGTCATGATGATCATCATCAACGGGGTCATGGGTGTGTCCCTCCTCCTAGGCGGCATGAAGCACGGCCCGCAGCGCTACAACATGGAAGGCGCGTCGGTCTATGTTGCGATGATCGCCGTGTTGTCGCTGTGCACGCTCGTACTGCCAAACTTCACAGTGTCCACCTCCAACGGGAGTCTGGTGCCCGCGCAAGCCATCGCCGTCTCGGTGCTGGCGGCGGCACTCTACGGGTTCTTCATCTACCTGCAGACGGGGAAGAGCCGGGCGTTGTTCAAGCAGCCCAGCCACGCTCAGGCAATCTTTGGAAGCGTCACTACCGCCAATATTCCCGAACCCCGTTCCGACTCTCGTGCGACCGCTGTCGTCGGCGTCGGCGTCGGCAGAGGCGAGCTTGTTCGGCGGACGCTCCTGCTAGTCGGCACTGTCCTGCCGATCGTGCTGCTCTCCCACGACCTTGGGATCCTGGTCGACGCTGGTATCGCGGCCACGGGTGCCCCCGTCGCGTTGGGCGGGGTGATCATCGCGATCATCGTCTTCACACCGGAGGCGATAACCGCAGTTCGGGCGTCGCTGGCCAACGAGGGCCAACGCACCCTCAACCTCGGGCTCGGGGCGTTCGTGTCCACGGTCGGACTCACCATCCCGGCAGTACTGATCATCGGCCTAATGACAGGCCAAGAGGTCATTCTTGGGGAATCAAACGCAAACATGGTGCTCATCGCGGTGACACTGGCAACGAGCATCATCACCTACTTCTCGCCCCGCACCACTGCCCTCCACGGAGCTGTCCACCTAGTGCTGTTCGGCATGTTCACCGTTCTCCTCTTTGCCCCTTAGCTGCACTTTGCTCAAGGGCGAACTAAACATGATGATAATTCCTGATTCGACCGGGTCTTGGTTGATGACGACTACGACCGATTCGTTGACGCGGGGTTTGAGAGCACAACTCGCGAAACCGAAGACGGTCGCAGTGTACTCATGGTCACGCGCGAGTCCGGCAGTCTGAGCGCCGCACTCGTGGGTGTCGTCGAGAACGCCGGTCGGGCCGGGTTTCGCGTCGTCGGCGTGCAGCAAGAAGATGTCGTGTCACTGAAGACCGTTACGCAGCGGGTCGGGCACAGCGATGGAGGGCTGCAGCTGATCGCGCAGGGTCGGCGGGGACCGGGAAACTTTCCGGCACCGCTATCGGGCGATGGCTGGGCGATGTACTCCTTTGCCAGCGCGTGTGAATGATTTCGTCAGAACTATGGCACCGCGCCCGCGGTCAACGATGATGACCTGTTGTTGGCAGCCGCCAACCACCTGTTTCGCGCTCGTGCGCTCGTGGATGCCGCGACCCAGGCTGGACTGGCGATCCTGGCTCGGTAGCGCGTGGTTTTAGCATTGGGCATCCGTTTCATCCTTCTATCTTTGAGCGCGGATGGGCGCCGACATGACAGAGGCGACTGCCTACAGCGCTTTGAGCTCCTCGGTCACCTGGGCGACGGATTTCTTAGCGTCGCCGAAGAGCATCGTGGTGTTGGCGCCGAAGAACAGCGGGTTCTCGATGCCGGCGAAGCCAGAGCTCATTGAGCGCTTGAGCACTATCACCGCGCGAGATTGGTCGACGTTGAGTACGGGCATCCCGAAGATGGGCGAGTTCGGGTCGGTACGTGCGCCTGGGTTGGTGACGTCATTGGCGCCGATGACGATGGTGACGTCGGTGCGGGAGAACTCGTCGTTGATGTCGTCCATTTCGATCATCGCGTCGTACGAGACGTCGGCCTCGGCGAGGAGCACGTTCATGTGCCCCGGCATGCGCCCGGCCACCGGGTGGATCGCATACTTGACCTCGATGCCACGTGCCTCGAGCACCTTGGCCATGTCCTTTACCGCGTGCTGAGCCTGGGCAACGGCGAGTCCGTAGCCTGGCACGACGATGACCTGATTGGCGTAAGCGAGCTTGATGGCGGCATCCGCTGCCGAGGTGGACTTTGCGAGTTGGTCTCCGCTGCTCGTGGCCGCAACGCCCTTGGAACCGCCGCCGAAGCCGCCGGCCACGATAGAGAGAATGGACCGGTTCATTGCCTTCGCCATGAGGTTAGTGAGGATAGTACCCGAGGCCCCGACGAGCATGCCGGCGACGATCATCGCAATGTTGTTCAGCGCGAGCCCGGCCGCCGCCGCGGAGAGACCGGTGAGCGCGTTCAGCAGCGAGATAACGACCGGCATGTCGGCGCCGCCGATCGGGAGCACGGTCATGACCCCGAGGATGCCCGCCAAGATGAGAATTGCGCCGAACCAGACCGGGTCCGCGCCGGTGTTGGCCGAGCCGATACCGACGATGATGGCCGCGACGACGGAGCCCAGGAACAGGATCGCGTTCAGCGGCTGTTGCAGTCGGCCGACCGACAGCGGATGCCCGGGCAGAATCTGCTGCAATTTGAGGAAGGCGACGACGGAACCCCAAAACGATAGTGAACCGATGATGGCCGCGAAGAGGGAGGCGATCACGAGAGGGAGAACCGGTCCGGAGGCAACGCGCAGGCCGGTGAAGCCGTCGCTTTCAATGAACTCACCCCAGGCAATGAGCGCGACGGTTCCACCGCCAACACCGTTGAACAGGGCGACGAGCTGCGGCACCGCCGTCATCTTTACCTTCCGTGCAGGCGGGATACCGACGATCACGCCCACGACGAGAGCTGCGACGATCACCAACCAGCTGCTGGTGTCGCGGATGTGGATCAGGGTCGCGATGAAGGCGACGCCCATGCCAGCCGCAGCGATTTTGTTGCCGCGCACAGCGGACCGGGGCGCGGTCAGCCCGGAGAGCCCAATAATGAACATGGCGACGGCGACGATATAGAGGGCGTAGACGAGGATGTCCATGGTCAATTCTTCCCGTCAGTCGAAGCGACGGAGCGGGTTTTGAACATGGCGAGCATCCGGTCGGTCACGACGAAACCGCCGATGACGTTGACCGTGCCGAACACGATAGCCACGAACGAGATGATCTGCAGCGGGATGCTCGGGTTGTGTGCCGTGCCGAGCACGACCAGGGCGCCGAGCACAACGATGCCGTGAATGGCGTTGGTACCCGACATGAGCGGGGTGTGCAGCGTGTTCGGCACCTTGGAGATGACGGCGAAACCGATGAAGCCCGAGAGCACGAGGATGGCAATGTTCGCCAGGAAACCGGTGTAGTCCATGTCAGATCCTGTTCGAGACTGAGTCACGCGTCACGCAGGACAGCGCTACCACGTCGTCGGAATAGTCGGGGTCGAGTCGGCCGTCCCGCACGAGCAACTCGAGCAGGGCGGTGAGGTTCTTTGAGTAAAGCTCGCTCGCATGCTCGGGCATAGTCGAGGGCAGATTGAGTGGGGACGCAATGGTGACGCCGCCGACGACCACACTCTCGCCGGGAACAGTGAGCTCGCAGTTGCCGCCGGTCTCGCCCGCCATGTCGATGACGACACTGCCCGCCTTCATGCCATACACGGCCGCAGCGGTCACCAGTCGCGGCGCCGGCCGTCCCGGCACGAGAGCGGTCGTTATGACGACGTCGAACGTGGAGATCGCCGTCTCGAGCGCGGCCTGTTGCACGGCACGTTCGTCGTCGGTGAGTTCGCGGGCATAGCCGCCGTCACCGGCCGCGTCGATCCCTACCTCGAGCCACTGGGCGCCCACCGATCGCACCTGATCGGCGACCTCAGGACGCACGTCGTAGCCGGTTGCCCGACCGCCGAGCCGCTTGGCGGTCGCGAGCGCCTGCAGCCCGGCCACGCCGACGCCGAGCACGAGCACACTGGCCGGCTTGACGGTGCCCGCCGCCGTGGTGAGCATCGGGAAGAACCTGGTCGAGAGCGATGCAGCGAGGATGACCGACTTATAGCCGGCAACGTTCGCCTGCGACGACAAGGCGTCCATGACCTGAGCACGCGAGATGCGCGGGATCGCCTCGACCGCATAGCCGACGATGCCAGCGCTCTGCAGGGCAGCGATCTTATTCTCAGCGTTGCGCGGTGCCAGGAACCCGATCAAGGTCGCGCCCGCCCTGAGGCGGGCTATTTCCGAGTCGGTGGGTGGAGCGACTTTGAGCACGATGTCGGCGCGCCAGGCGTCACCGATGGTAGCCCCGGCTGCGACATAGAGGTCGTCACCCATGAGGGCTTCAGCCCCCGCGCCGGATTCGACGACGACGTCGAGCCCCGCGGCGACCAGGGATGCGACAGCGCGCGGCACAAGGGCGACTCGCCGCTCGTCCTCCCCGCTCTCGCGGACGACGCCGATAGTGGGTGTCTCGGGCTGTGGTTGATTAACAGGCACGGTCGAGCCTTTCGAAGCGGATGTCCGCGCGCTCGTCACTGAGGCGGCAAACATCCTTGTGGGATAAACAGGGGCACCGAGGGCCGGAAATGAAGTTCCCGGCTAAGCGCACCCGAAGCGTTCACGGTCGGCAGAAGGTCCTGGGACGAACTTAGCGGGATGGGGCGGGGGATGGGCTCGATTCGGGGGCCTCGCTCATAAAAGAGTCGGAATTCTTAACAATTTCCCCGGCTGCCGGGGCTGACTTGAGGCGTTCTCGCAAATTGAGCAGTCAGTATCCGTTAGGCATTGTTGGCATTGTTGGAAGTGGCCGCGGGTGAGCGCTACGGTAACCGGCGTAGCGCGCACCGGTATTGGGCGCGGCCACACGGAGTTCGGAAGGCCGGCGCGCCCGCCGTAGAGTCGACACATCAACATTTTGCGGGCACAACCCATCGACCGGGACATTCTGCGGCTCGCCGTACCCGCGCTCGGCGCCCTCGTGGCTGAACCGCTGTTTCTGCTGGCCGATTCGGCGATGGTCGGGCACCTCGGCACCACGCCGCTGGCCGGCCTCGGCCTTGCGAGCGCAGTGCTGCAGACCATCATCGGCCTCATGGTTTTTCTGGCCTACAGTACGACCCCGGCCGTGGCCCGCTGGCTCGGCGCCGGCGACACGCGGAGGGCGGTCTCCGTCGGCATTGACGGACTCTGGCTCGCCCTCGGTCTCGGCCTGCTGCTCGCCGCCGGCGGCCTGCTCGCTACCCCGGTACTCGTGGGCGCGTTCGGCGCCGAAACGGCCGTAACAGCGGATGCCGCCAGCTACCTCGGTATCTCGATGTTCGGCCTGCCCGCCATGCTGCTGTTGTTCGCGGCGACCGGACTACTGCGCGGCCTGCAAGACACCCGCACCCCGCTTTACGTGGCCGGGATCGGTTTCGGCGCGAACATCGCACTGAACTACGTGTTCATCTATCTGCTCGGCTGGGGCATCGCCGGGTCGGCCGTAGGTACCGTCGTGGCCCAGTGGGGCATGGTCGCTGTTTACCTTGTCGTGGTCGCCAAATATGCCCGGCGCCACAGCGCCCCGCTCCGCCCACACCGGGCCGGGCTGCTGCTCGGTGCCCGGAGCGGTGGCTGGCTGTTTGTGCGCACGCTGAGCCTGCGCGCGGCCATGCTGCTCGCCGTGTTCGTGGCCGCCCAGCTCGGCTCCCCCGAACTCGCCGCCTTTCAGATCGCAATGACCCTGTTCGGCACCCTCGCCTTCGCCCTCGACGCTCTCGCGATTGCCGCACAGGCCCTCGTCGGTCGCGGGCTCGGAGCCGGAAACGTGGTGCAGGTTCGCGCCGTGCTGCGCCGCTGCCTGGAGTGGGGCGTGCTGGCCGGTCTCGTGCTCGCAGCATTAGTGATCGGCACAAGCGGGGTGCTCGGGCACGCGTTCACCAATGCCGACGCTGTCACCTCGCTGCTGCCGCTGACCCTGATCGTGCTCGGGGCATCCGTTCCCCTCGGGGCGGTCGTGTTCGTGCTCGACGGCGTGCTGATTGGCGCCGGCGACGCCCGCTATCTCGCCCTGACCGGGCTGATCAACCTAGCCGTGTTCGTGCCGCTGGCCGCGGCAGTGCTGGTCTGGGCTCCGGCGGGCTCGGTCGGCCTCGCGCTGCTCATGGCCGCGTTCGCGCTCGGCTACCTCGGTGCCCGCGCCGCGACGCTGTCGCTGCGGGCACGCAGCATGGCCTGGATGGTCATCGGGGCGCGCTGACTACGCGCCGCGAATGCGGGATCGACCGGATGCTCGATGTACCGCGGGCTCTTCGGGTTCATGACCGAGTTGCGGCGACCATAGAAGTATTAGATGACCAAACCGATGATGAGCCAGATGCCGAAGTGCAGCCAGGTCTGCCAGTGCAGCTGCGTGATGAGGAAGACGGAGGACAGCACCCCGAACACGGGCACCCAGGCATCAAAGGCAGCTTGAAGGTGCGAGGAACATCGGGGCGGGTGCGTCGCAACGCAATCACGGCGCCGCAGACCACGACGAAGGCGACGAGAATTCCAATATTGGTGAGGTCGGCAATCAGCCGGCTCGGGAAGACCCGGCCAGCACGGCCGCGGCAAGGCCGGCGATCCAGGTGACGCGGGCGGGAGTTTCCTTTTTGTCGGTTCCGGAGAACTATTTGGGAAGCAGGCCGTCGCGGCTCATCGAGAACCAGGCCCGGCTGACGCCGAGAAGGAACGTCAGCATGACGGTGAGGATCGAGATAGCGGCGAAGGCCGAGAGCACGGTCGCGACGATCGGAAGCCCGACGGACTGGAATGCGACGGCACAGGCGGCGGTCGGGTCGAAGTCCTGCCAATTTTGCATGCCGGTGAGCATGAGAGTGGCGAGCACGTAGAGCACCAGGGCGATGGCGAACGAGAGCAAGATCGCCTTCGGCATGTGCTTCTTGCCATCTTTGGCCTCTTCGGCGGCAGTTCTCATGGCGTCATAGCCGAAGACGGCGAAGAAAACCGTGGCCGCGCCAGTGGAGACCGCGCCGAAACCGTTCGGCAAGAATGGAACGTAATTCTGGGTGTTGATGTAGAAGAACCCCAGCGCGATGATTGCAAGGATCAGTAACACCTTGAGCCCGACGGCGACGATCGCGATGTACTCGAGCAACAGATCTCAGCCGATGAACCAGCCGACGATCTCACCGAGGGCGACATAGCCGCAGGTGTACGCAGAGCCGGCGAGGAATCATTCCGGCGAACTCCGCGTAGCTGAGGGCGGCGGCGGCGCTCGCGAGTCCGGCGATAAGGACCGAGATGAGCATGGCTGGACCCGCGCGTTCGCCGTCCGGACCGCCATTTGCAACGAGTCCAACGAGGGTGGAAATGCCGATTCCAATGATGCCGCCGACGCCGATCGCGGTGAGCTGCCAGAGTCCGAGGCTCTTGAAGAAACCGTTCTTGGCAGCCCCGCTGCCAATATCGGTAATGGGTTTGCGCTCCATGATCGAGTAGGGATTGCGCTCGTTCATCAGGCCTTTATTGGCTTGGCTACAACTACGTTTGGCGCGCTTGCACCTATATTCGGGCGGTCCCCGTGCGCACGACCGAAACTTTAACCATTCCTAAGGGTGGTAGATGCGCGAGCCGGCGCCATGCAACTCGCTGGATGTGGGACCATTCGGGTTTCCCGGTGTAGAGGTCAGCGGATGCGGCGGTGCACCGACTGCGGCGCGAGATAGGCCTTCAGACCCTCCGGCCCGAACTCGGCACCGAGGCCAGAATCGTGCCGACCGGCGAATGGCGCAGCGTGATTGGAGGCAAAGAAGCCGAGGCCGACCGAGCCGGTGTCGAACCGACCGGCGAGCGCGAAGGCCAGATCTGGATCCTCGGAGAAGATCGTGCCACCCAGCCCGAACGAGGTGTTGTTGGCCAGCGCAACGCCCTCGTCGAGCGAGGAGTAGCGCAGGATCGTCAGCACCGGACCGAAGATCTCTTCTCTGGCGATGCGCATGCCCGGCGTCACGTCGGCGAAGACCGTGGGCTTCACGAAGAAGCCTTGATCAAAGCCGGATGCCACGTCGCCACCGGTCGTGGCGCGAGCGCCCTCGGCTAGGCCGCTGCGAATATACGCGCGCACGGTCTGCTCCTGCGCGCGCGTAGCTGACGGTCCGAACACGGTGTCCGGCTGCATCGGATCGCCCTGTTTGGCAGTCGCGATGGTGGCGGTGACCATGTCGACGAGTTCATCGTAGCGCTCAGCCGGGGCGAGAATGCGGGTCGAGATATAGCAGGTCTGGCCGGTGTTGCGCATGCAGCTGCGAATCAGAACGCGCGATAGAGCGTCGAGGTCGACGTCGGGCAGCACGAGCGCCGACGACTTGCCGCCGAGTTCGAGCGTGACCGGTCGAAGCAGCTGCCCGCAGGCGCCGGCGATCGTTCGGCCGACCGGGGTCGACCCGGTGAAGGCCACCTTGTCGATGCCGGGGTGCCTGACCAGCGCGTCGCCGAACGAACCCGGTCCGGTGACGAGGTTGACCACCCCGGCGGGGATGCCGGCGGCGCGGGCAGCATCGATGATGAGCCGGACCGAGAGCGGCGTCGGCGAGGCCGGCTTGATCACGACGGTGCAGCCGGCCATCAGGGCTGGCGCGAGCTTGGCGACGACCAGGTTGATCGGAAAGTTCCACGGCGCGATCAGCGCGCAGACCCCGATCGGGTCCTGGCGCACCACGGTTTCGCCCGACCCGTCAGGAAACGGCCGAACGTCCGGCGTTTCGAGCAGGCCGGCGAGCGAGGCGAAGTAGCGAAAGATCGAGGCGGCGTTGCCGGCGGCCCGGCTGGATTCCGCGACCGGCGACCCGTTCTCCCAGGTGTTGGTGTGCGAGATGGCCTCGGCCCGCTTCTCCACCTCGTCGGCCAACCGCAACAGAAAGCCGGCACGCACCGTGGGAGTCAGGTCCCGCCATCCACTGAATGCACGGCGGGCAGCACCGACGGCCCGGTCCAGGTCGGCGGCGGATGCCTGCGGCACCGACCCCCAGACCTCCTCCGTTGCCGGGTTGGTCACCGAGGTGCGGCCGGTTCCCGTCGCGGCCTGCCACTGCCCGTCGATGAACACATCGTTGGTTTGGCGGTAAGGCAGGTTCGCGGTCACGGGAATCGGCAGCAGGCTGGTCACGCGCCGCTGCCATCAAGCGCGGGCGCGTCGATGCCGGTGGTTAGGACATCCGATTGCAGCAGGGCCTCGGCACGTTCGAGTTCGGCGAGCGCCATCTCGTGGGCTGCCGCGGTGATGAGCTCGGGAACGATGTCGGTGCGCAGACGCCGACAGTAGGCCGAGGGCTCCTGGCCGAACCAGCCGGAGGCGAGCGCGATGCCGGTGGTGGTGAAGCGCCACAGTCGATCGGCGTCGCGCACAAGGGAATCCTCGATCGAGTAGCTCTCGGGGCGGGT
The DNA here is from genome assembly GCF_002929805.1 of Cryobacterium sp. Y50. Taxonomy (GTDB): domain Bacteria; phylum Actinomycetota; class Actinomycetes; order Actinomycetales; family Microbacteriaceae; genus Cryobacterium. The sequence continues at coordinate 75,783 of NZ_PJJM01000096.1, forward strand.
GTCGTGCCCGTCGATGATGTCGGTGACGCTGGTGACGAATTCGGGGGTGTAGCCGAGGGCTGGCAGCACCTCACGGGCGATCTCGCAACCCCTCACCTCGTGTTCGTAGCGGATATCGGCCTGGCGCCAGTTGGCGCCGAAACCCTCGGAGATGATCTTGGTCTCGTCGACCCTGGCCCAGCCGGTGTCGTGCAGCAGAATGGCCACTCGTACCACGAGTGCGTCGGCTTCTGGGTAGGCCTGGCAGAGCCGCTCGGCGAAGGCGAACGAGATGGGGATGTGGATGTCGTTGGAGCGCGAGCGCATCTCGAGGCGCACAGCTCGCCAGAGCGGGTTGAGGTCGAACGAGACGACGCCGGCCGCGATCGGTGAGGTGTCGACGAGTTCTTCGGTCTGCAGTGTCATGGGGTTACTTTCCGATCAGGACGGGCACGGCAGGGGCAGTTTCGACAGCGGATGCGGCGAGTTTCTTCAGTGGCAGCGACAGGTCGGCCGCGCGGTCGGCGGGCAGCTGCTGCCCGGAGTGCAGCATGGCGCGCACGGCGATGAAGTCGAGCGGGCGGTTCACACAGTCGGCGGCGATGAGCTGCCCAGCGCGGTAGTAGAGCACCGAGAACTTCTCGGTCTCGGGGTCGCCGCGCAGCACGATCTGGTCGTGTCCGCCGCTGAGGCCGGCGATCTGCAGTTTGAGGTCGGCCTGGTCGCTCCAGAACCATGGAACCGTGGAGTATTCAGCGGGCAGGCCGAGCAGCGTCGCGGCGGCGACCTTGGCCTGTTCGACCGCGTTCTGCACGCTTTCCAGTCGGAGTCGTTCGATGCCACCGGGCGTCGCCGAAGATTTCGGCGTGGGGTTGGGCAGGTTGGTGCAGTCCCCTGCGGCGACGGTGAGCCCGTCGGAGCAAAGGGCGCTCGCGTCGACGACGACGCCGTTGTCGACGGCGAGGCCGAGCTGATCGGCCAGTTCGGTGCGGGCGATCACGCCGACGCCGATCAGAACGACGTCGGCCGGGATCACATCGCCGCTGGCCAATTCAACCCCGGTGACCCGGTCGTGCTGCCCGAGAAAACGGCTGACCTGGGCGTTCAACACCACCCGGGTGCCTCGGCGCCGGTGCGCGGCCAGGTAGAACGCGCTCGTTGCCTCGGAGACCGCCCGCCCGACCAGTCGGGGCGCGGCCTCCAATACGGTCACGGTCTTGCCGACGACGCAGGTTCCGGCGGCCACTTCGAGTCCGATGAACCCACCGCCAACGACGACCACGTTTTGAGCCGTGTGCACTCTCCGTTCGAACAGGGCGGCATCCGTTATGCTGCGCAGGTAGCTGACTCCCTCTAGTTCGCTGCCCTCGAACGGGATCTGGCGCGGAACGGCACCGGTGGTGAGGGCGAGCCGGGCGAATTCGAACCGTCGGCCGGATTCGGCCGTCGCTTCCCCGCCGTCGGCATCGCGTTGTATCGAAACGATGCGCTCCCTGGTGACGAGTTCGATGTTGTGCTCGGTATAGAACTCGTGGGTGCGAAAGGTGAGCGAGTCGGCCGTGGCCTCGCCCTTGAGAAACGCCTTTGACAGCGGCGGCCGTTGGTACGGGGCGTGCGGCTCTTCGCCGACGAGCACGATCGGATCGGTGTCGCCGAGTTCACGCAGGCTGCAGGCGAGCTGTACGCCGGCCTGGCAGGCGCCAATGATGAGAGTCCCGGTTCGCATGGTCTACACCTGTGTTTCGGGAGTAGTGACGCGAATATCGGTGTCGCGCAGCTTGAGCTGGCAGGACAGCCGGGAGTTGGACTCGCGGTCGACGGCGGTGCCATCGAGCATGTCGTCCTCAAGGTCTTCCATGGGCGGAAAGACGCTGTCGGCGCAGACGAAGACGTGGCACGTGGCGCAGGAGAGGCTGCCGCCGCACTCGGCGACGATGCCGGGAACGCCGTTGCGCACGGCGGTCTCCATCACGGAATCGCCGGCGAATCCCGCGACGGCCGTTTCACTGCCGGCGGCAGAAATATAGGTTACAGAAGGCATTCAGATCTCCTTACAAAAACTGTCGACCACCGTCGACCACGAGGGTCTGACCGGTGATGTAGCGCGAGCCGGGGCCAGCCAGAAACAGGGCCGCCCCGACGATGTCGTCGGGCTCGCTGGCCCGTTTGATCGAGCCGCGGTCGACGCCGTAATCGGCGGCGCCCTCGATGAGGCCGTAGCTGGCCTCGGTGAGGGTGAAGCCGGGGGCGATCGCGTTCACGGTGACGTTGCGCTCCCCGAGTTCCTTGGCGAGCACCCGGGTGAGCGCGATCACGCCACCTTTCGAGGCCACGTAGTGCGCCCATTGGGCGGATCCGCTAAGCACGGTCGCACTCGACAGATTGATCACCGCGGCTCCGTCGGAGAGGTAGGAGGAACACGCGCGGGTGACCAGCCAGGGTCCCTTGAGATTGACGGCCATCACGCGGTCCCACTCGTCGACGTCGATCTCTTCGAACGGCGACCGGGTGACGGTGGCGTAGATCGCCGCGTTGTTGATGATGACGTCGATCTTGCCGTCGCTCGCGAAGGCTGAGGCATCCGCTGCGAGCTGGGTGACGGAGTCGAGCTGCGTCACGTTGGCCTGCAGGGCGAGGGCGGTGCCGCCGGCCGCCTCGAGGAGCGCCACGGTCTGCTGGGCGCCCTCCACGTTGGTGTCGGCGACAACCACCCGGTCACCCTGGGCCGCGAAGCTCACGGCAAAGGCACGGCCCAGCCCGCCGGCGGCGCCGGTGATCAGCACCGTTCGAACAGGTCTAAGAGCGGGCTGGTCCGTGCACTCATCAGGCATGGCTGCCTTCGAGAACGGGGCCGTCAAGCGCCTGCTCCAATTGAATGACAGCTTCGTGGGCCAGGCTGAGGTCGTGTGCGTGATCCGCGTCCGCATGATCAAGCACGATGGTGACCGTGCCGTTGTTGCCGTCGACGCGCAGCCACTGGCCGGTCACGATCTGCGACGATGCGGTGCCGGTTCCGGTGACGGCCGGCATGCCGTATTCCCGGCAGACGATGGCTGCGTGGCTCATCATGCCGCCGATGTCGGTGACCGTGGCGCGAATCTTGCCGAAGATCGGTCCCCACGACGGTGCCGTCACGGGGGCGACGAGAATGTCGCCCTCCTGCACCTCGGAGAGCTGGTCGGAGCTGCTGATCACGCGGGCCGGGCCTTCGGCCACGCCGCTCGAGGCCGCCATGCCACGGAATTCTCCTTCGGGGGCGTCGGAGTCGCCGAGCCAGTTCTTGATCTGGTCGCTCGTGATGCCCCAGAGCATGAGGGTGAACGGTTCGGTGATGACGGCCGGCGGGGTGTTGAGAGCCGGCTGCGGGCGTTGCTTCTGCAGCGCGTCGACGATGACGCGGCGACGCTCGACCTCCTCGGGCCAGTACGACGGGCCGATCGCCGGGGCGCCAACGGCCCAGCCGGTGACGTAGTCGAACAGGGCCTCGCGCACCTCGTCGCGGCGCAGAAAGAACATGCCGTCGGCATCGGGCCAGAAGCCCTGCTCCTGCAGCATCGCCGAGAGCTGGCGAGCCTTGCGCCAGAAGACGCCCATGGTCCAGTGCTCGATGTAGAAGTTGTGGTTCTCGACGTAGGGGTAGACCTGACGGGCCAGGCCGAGCTTGCCTTCGAAGGCGGCGAGCTGCTCGGGGCTGAGCAGCTCCGAGTATTCCTCGGTGATGCGGTCGCGTTCGGCGACGAGTTCGGCGACCGGGCGGTCGATGGTCTGGCCGGCCTGCAAGCGCCCGATGTAGTCGCTGATGTAACCTAGCGGCAGTTCGAGGTGGTCGAGCCAGTACTTGTCGTGGGCGTAGAAGCCGTTGCCGACGGTGAAGTTGAACCACGGGTCCTTGGCGTCGTTGAAGGCGGCGATCCACTCGGGGCCACCGGTGACGGCCGTGATGCCGGCCAGCGTCTGTTCCGGGTTGGCGGTGTTGCCGAACAGGCCGGTCAGGCCCAGTTCAATGGCGAGCTTGGCGAGCTTCTTGAGTTCGTCATCGGGTCGGAACAGCTCCATGTCGACGCCCTGCACCATCTTGGCGACGGCCTGGTCGGGGATACCGGGAAAGACCTCCTTGCAGAAGCTGAAGAAGTCAAGATAGGCGACGTAGCCGAGGTTGAGAAACTCGAAGTGGTACTGCCAGGCGCGGTAGGTCAGTGCGATCAACGCGTCGTACTGGGCCAGCAGGTCGTTGTTCGGGCCGGTACCCTTGCCGCTCGTGACATCGTTGATGTTGACCTTGTCGGGCAGCGCGTCGAAATTCAGGGCGCCGAGCTCGTCGATCGTGCCGCGGATCTTGCCCTGCCACTGTTCGAGCAGCCCGTCCCAGTTCTGAAAATAGTGGCCGGCCCGCGCCATGAACTCTGGCACACGGGCGGCGATCTCCGACTCCGGTACGCCCACCGGTGACATGAAGACGTAGCCGTTGTGAATGCGAAATTCGATGCCGTTGGCCGGCGGAATGAGCAGGTGGCGGGTGTTGTACTGGCCGAGGCACGACACGGCGAATTCGAAACCGATCGTCTCGAACGGCTTGGTCACTGTGGGCCAGTGCTGGCTGTCGCAGAACCAGAACTTGGCCTCTTCGACCTCGCGGCGGTTCTGTTGAAATACCAGGTTGTAGGCGTACAGCTCTTTCCACCCCTCGGCGCCGTCGGCGGGAGCCTGGTCATAGGGGCTGGGAAATGACTTCTCTGTCATAAGAAAACCGTTCTCGAAGGTGGTGCGCGGGTGAGTGGTTGTTTTTCAAACGGATGTTGCGGGTCGGGTTTAATCCGTGGCTTTGCCGGCCTGAACCAGGAGTGATCGGGTGATGCTCTCGATTCCGTAGCCGGTGGTGCGGGCGGGGCCGGCAGCATCCGTTTTCGTGCGCGAAGAATGCACGGTCTCGGGGCGGGACTGCAGGAGCAGCAGGTTCTGCCCGTTGGGCAGGTCACGGTCAAGGGCCCACTCGATGTCCTGCGGGCAGGTGAAATGCTTCTCGGCCTTCTTGGCGATGGTCGCGATGGCAGTGATCTCGGTCTCGCTGATCGAGAGCACGGCGCGGCGCGCGGCCGAAACCTCCAGTTCGACCAAGCCGGTGTTGGCCGGGTCTGGCACGAGTTCGGCGTGCTTGTCGCCGATTACGCGTTTGACGACCATGAGCATGATCTTGTCGACGGTGACGTTGTCGGGGGTGACCAGGCCGGAGACAACGAGTTCGCCGAGGCCGTAGGAGGCCTCCATGACGATTTTGGAGCGGTCGCCGGTGGTGGGATCCATGGTGATGGCCACACCGGCGGCGCGGGCATTGACCATCTTCTGTACGGCAACGGCCATGGAGAGTCCCTCGTTGGGAATGTTGTTCTTGAGCCGGTAGGTGATCGCGCGGGAGGTGAACAAGGAGGCCCAGCAGCGACGGATGTGCTCGGTAACGTCGTCGATACCGTTCAGCCATAGATAGGTGTCTTGCTGGCCGGCAAAGCTCGCGTCTGGCAGGTCCTCGGCAGTCGCGGAGGAGCGCACGGCCACCGGAACCGGTTCGCTGAACCGCGCCTGAAGGGCGTGGTAGGCGGCAACGAAGTCGGCGCGCACGGCAGCGGGCACCGGGCGGCTCTCGATCTCGTAGCGCAGCTGGGCCGAGACCCGGTCGACCTCGGCCACGTCGTCGGCGTCGAGGTGGGCCAGCATCGAGTGGATGTCCTGTTCGATCCCGGCGGCCGCGATGAACGCGTCGTAGGAGGCGGTGGTGATGGCGAATCCGGGGGGCACCGGCATGCCGGCCTGGGTGAGGGCGACGAGCGAGGCACACTTGCCGCCGAGCAGGTCGTGGCGGGGCGCATCCGCTCCGTCAAAGAACTGAATGTACGGTGCGGTAGTCATTTCGTTTCTCCCCAGGTAACGGGCACCGCGGTGGGCGCCCTGAACGACAGGTTGTCTCCGAACGCGATCTTTTCGGCGTCGATCAGGCGCAGCGTCGGTGCCGCCTTGAGGGTCTCTTCGACGACGATCTTGTCTTGCATCTTGGCGAGCATATTGCCGAGGCAGTAGTGAATGCCGAAGCCGAATGACAGGTGGTTGCGGGCGTTGACCCGGTTGATGTCGAAGGTTTCAGGCTGTTCAAAGGTGCCAGGGTCGCGGTTGGCCGACCCCATCAGCAAGAGGATGTTCGCCCCGGCCGGAATCTGCACTCCGCCGATCTCGGTGTCGACCAGGGCCTTGCGCCGCCACCCGACGATGCTCGGCGAGAAACGAAGGGTCTCGTCGATCGCGGCCGGGATGCGGCTCGGGTCATCCAGCAGCTTCTGCCACTCTGTCGGATGCGCGAGGAGCTCGCGAATGGTATTGGAGATGAGCGTCGTGGTGGTCTCGTGGCCGGCAAAGAGCAAGCTATAATAGACCGAGGCGATCTCGTGGTCCGAGATGTCCGAACCAGTGGACTGCGCCTGCACGAGGTCGAAGACGAGGTTGTCGCCATTCAGGTCAGCGGTGAGCTGCTCGTGGGCGTTCGAGACCAGGCGCAGGCACTCGGTCCAGTAGTCGACGAGGTTGTGCGCGTGCGGAATCTGCTCGTCGTCGCTCAGGTCGCCCCAGGTCATCGCCGCGCGGGAATCGGACCACTTCTTGTAGGTCGAGACCATCTCCGGCCCCACTCCGAGCAGGCCGAGGATGGTGATCGTGGGGATATCTACCGCAACGTCCTGCAGAAAGTCGCCCCGTCCAGTAAGGTGGGCCAGCATTTGCTGCAACAGGCGCGCGGTGTTCTCGCGAATGGTCGGTTCGAGGGCCTTGTAGCGGCGGGGCGTGAATTCCTTCTGCACGATGGCGCGCATGCGGGTGTGCTCAGGGGGGATGCGGGCGCTGAGGCCGGAGTAGGCGGTGAAGCCGCCGTCGTTCATGATCTTCGTGGCAGCCGCGCCGCGGGCTCGCACCGGGGCCTGGGCGTTCTCGCTGCTGAAGAACTTCCAGTTGTCGAAGATGGCCTTCACGTCGTCGTAGCGGGAGACGACGAAATAGCCGATCTCTTCGTCAAACATGACCGGTTCGTTCTCGCGCAGGGCGGTATAAGAGGGGAACGGGTCGGTCATCGCGAAGGGGGCGAAGCCGTGAGCGTTGGCATCTGAAGTGCCGTGGGTAACGGGGCATTGGCCTGCTCGGGCGGAAGCCGCCGGGTGGGCGAGTGCGGGCTGAGCGGTCACGATTGCTCCTTGGTTTGCTTTTCTCAACTTTGAGGTCGACGAGATCTATCTAAGGCACGACGGCAGCTTCAAACGCCGCAGTGTCCCACTGGGTGGAAGTGGCTTCACGGATGCGTGAGTTGCGTCACGCTGGCCGACGGGCGCAGGGTGGCGGTTGGCAGGTGCGCAATTCCGGCCTCAATTCGCTGCGCAGTGCCCTGCAGCACCGGGAGGTAGCGCCCTAGCTGGTGGGCGCGCGAGGTCGGCAGCACGATTCCGAGTGCACCGAAAATCTGACCGGGCGGCTGAAATACCGGCACAGCCAGCGAACACGATCCCTGCCGCACCTCTTCGGAGGCGAGAGCGAAGCCGAGCTCGTGAATCTTGGCCAGCTCCCGGCACAGCTCGGCCGGATCGGTCTTCGTCAGCGGAGTGCGGCGCACGAGTTCGCCATCGAGTACCGCGTTTTGCACCCATTCCTCCTCGAAGGCGAGAATGGCGCGACCAACGGCGGTAGCGTGCAGCGGAAGGCGACCGCCGACCCGACTGGCCTGCGGCACACGCCGACTGCCATAAACGCGGTCGATATAGAGCACCTCGGCGCCATCACGAATGGCGAGGTGTACGGTCTCCTGGGTGAGTCCGAACAGGTCTTGCAGGTAGGGCCGGGCCACATCGCGCAGCTTGCGACCGGCGTGCTGGCCGAGTTCCCACAGGCGCAATCCTATTTGGTAGCGGCCCTGGGCGTCCCGCTGCACGGCGCCCCAAGTCTCGAGTTCGCCGAGCAGCCGGTGCGCGGTGCTCTGCGGCAGCCCGCTTTCGCGACTGATTTCCGACAGCGAACGAGCGGATGCGCTGTGTTCGAATGCCGCCAGGAGGCTCAGCACACGGCTGGTCACCGACTGCCCGGGAGCTGATGTATGACCGGCCACGGGCGCCTCGTTTCACTGTTGTACTCGCCCTCAAACGGCTAGCAAGCTCACTCTAGTCAGCTGCGGTGCACGGGCGCGAGGACCGAGGGTCCCCGCCCGCACCTGTTTCCTGCCCGCGCCTCTGGTGCTGACGCGACAGAAAACTGCTCCCGCCAAAGGCGGGCCGCGAGCGTCAGCAACAATCTGCAGCGCGAAGCGCGGCGCGCGGGCCGGAACCGCCAGTCGCGTCTACCCCTGCGGGTAGGCGAGGGCGTTCTGGCGCACCCCGAGCTTCACCCGCGCGCCGCGCTGCGGCAGGTCGGGTGCGGCGACGCGAGCGCGCACCTCAGTCTTCGCTGCGTCGGCGAGGGCGAAGGTGACCAGGGCGTCGTGGCCGGCGTAGGCGATGGCCGTGGCGACGGCATCCGTTCCGTGCTCGGTGGTTGGCTCCGCGAGGGTCAGCCATTCCGGACGAAGCAGCACGAGCACCGGCGTTCCGTCAACGGGAGCGGATGCCCTCCCCGCAGACAGCGCACCCGTCCAGTCCGCCGGGAGTGAGCCTAGGGCACACTCGACGCGGCCACCGCGCCAGACCCCGTCGAGCTCGACGGTGTCGCCGACGAAGCCGGCGACCCACGAGTTGACCGGGCGTTCGTAGACATCCGCTGGCGTGCCGAATTGCAAAATCTCACCGCAGCGCATCACGGCGACGAAGTCGGCGAGGGAGAGAGCTTCTTCCTGGTCGTGGGTCACGAGCAAGCTCGTGTTGTGCTGGTCGCGCAGCAGCGCAGCTACGTCGGTGCGCAGGGCCGAACGCAGCAGGGGGTCGAGGGCGGCGAACGGTTCATCGAGCAACATGAGGTCGGGCCGCGGAGCGAGTGCGCGGGCCAGCGAGACCCGTTGAGCCTGGCCGCCGGAGAGTTGCGACGGGGCGCGATCGACGAGTTCGGACAGGCCGACCAGGGTGGCGAGCTCCGCTATGCGGCTCGCGCGGCTGTTTTGGTTACTCCGGTCGGGGCTGATCGGCGCGGGCGCCAACGGGCTCGCATGCGCACTCACCCGCACGGGGGTGCGTCGTGCTGCTCGCCCACTTCGGGTGAGGCCGGACAGCAGGCCCGCAACTCCCCCAGAAGCCTCGCCGGGCTCGCAGTACAGATCGTCGCTCTGCTTCGTGCGCGGCAGGCCGAAGCCGATGTTCTCTCCGACAGTGAGGTGCGGAAACAGCGAGGCATCTTGCGGAACCCAGCCCATTCCGCGTTTCTCCGGCGCCCGCTGCACACCGGGGCCGGTGACGAGGCGTCCACCAACCGTGATGGTGCCGGAGGTGACCGGCAACAAACCCGCGACGGCGCGCAGAAGCGTGGTCTTGCCGCATCCGCTTGGGCCGAGAACCGCCACCAGCGAGCCGCGCGGAATGCGCAAGCTGATGTCGTCGAGGACCCGCGTTTCACCGTACGCGACTCGAAGCGCCTCGATTGCTACCCAGCCCACTAGTTCTCCCTTGCTGTGCCGCGTATGCCGGAGAGCAGCACCGCGGGCACCATCGCCACGAGCACGAGCGCCGCAGCGTACGGCGCCGCTGCGCCGAACTCGAACAGGGCCGTACGACTCCACAACTCGGTCGCGAGCGTGGACACGCCCGTCGGCCGCAGCAGCAGCGTCGCTGGTAATTCTTTCATGGCCGAGATGGCCACGAGCAGTGCACCGATCGCGATGCCGGGCAGGGCGAGACGCGCGGTGACCCGCCACCAGGCCTGAAGCGGCGACAAACCGAGCATGCGGGAGACGTCGCCGAGGCTCGTCGGTACCGCAGCGATGCCGCTGCGCACGCTGCCGATCGCCCGCGGCATGAACAGAACGACGTAGGCAAAGACCAGCACGACGGATGTTTGGTAGAACATCGGCACCGCGGCGAGCGCGAAGAATACGAGCGCGAGGCCCACGACGATGCCGGGCAGGGCGTGGCCGAGAAACCCGACGGCCTCGATCACGGCGACTAAGCGACCAGAGTAGCGGGCAGCGAGGGCGGCGATCGGCAGCGCCACGAGCACGGCAACCACGGCGGCGGCGAGGGCGAGTCCGAGGGTCGCGCCGATCGCTTCGAACAGCCGAGGCACGTCGATGGCGCGCAGGGTTTCGGCCTCGAGCAGGCGGCTGAGTAGTCCGACTACCGGAACCACGACCCCGGCGACCGGCGCCGCGAGCAGCACTGCGATATAGACGGGCCAGGTACGGCCGGGCGCGCGGGCCGGCATGGTGCTGCGACCGGGAACGCTGGGGACCTGACGGCGACTGCGGCGTTCGCCGGCAACGACCACGAGCGCGAGCACGACGAGCACGAGGGCGAGCAGGGCAGCCTGGTTGCGGTCGAAGCTCGCACCGTAGGCGGCGTTGATTCCCCAGGTGAGCGTCTGAAAACGCAGCATCGAGACCAGCCCGAAATCGCTCAGCGAGTAGAGGCAGACCAGCAGCGCGCCGGCGATCGCGGCCGGGCGAATCTGCGGCCAGGTGGCAGCTGCAAAGGCACGCAGCGGGCCGCGACCGAGGGTGCGGGCCACTGATTCCAGATCAGCGGATGCCCCGCGCAGCGCCGCCGCAACCGGCAGCGTCACATAGGGAGTGCAGACCATGGTCATGACGAACCAACTGGCCCAGAATCCGTTAATGTTCGGAAACCAGACCAGCCAACCGTAGGCGGCCAGGTAGCTCGGAACCGCGAGCGGCAGCGCCGAGACCAGCAGCAACGTGCGCTGAAACGGCAGGCGGATGCGGGTGAGAATCCAGGCGCAGATCGTGCCGAGCACGAGACAAGTCAGGGTAACGGCGGCGGCGAGCAGCACCGTGTTGACCGTGAGTTGCAGCACCCGGGGGCGCACCAGGGTCGCGAGCAGTTCGGCCAGGCCCGCCTCGGTCGTGCGCACGACGAGGTAGACCAGGGGAATGGCGGCGGTTGCGGCGCAGAGCGCGGCTATCAGCACGAGCCAGGGCGGGGCGCCGAAGCGGTAACGGGCTGGCGCGCGAGGTGCGGCCGTTTCCGGCGGCGGGATCAGTAGTTCGGTCACGCGCGCGACCCGGGCGATCGGGCGGCTCGCGGAGCGACCAACGGATTGGTCGGGCGCAGCTCTCCGCAGCGGGTAGCGCTCCGAGACCGAACGGGCGCCGGGGCATCCGCTTCGGTAAAGGGTATGGCGCGGCTGCCGACTTGAGCCCGCAACCGCGCCTTCACTGCTTCAATGTTAGATCAGGCCGTGCTTGCCGAGCAGTGCCTGAGTGTCCGCGAGGGTGTCGAGGTCGGCCAGGTCGAGGTCGGGGTTGACCAGCGAGTCGAGCTCTGGCAGTCCGGCCGGGGCGTCGATTCCAGCCACAAGCGGGTACTCGTAGGTCTCGTCGACGAAGTACTGCTGCGCCTCGGCGCCGACCAGATAAGCGATGAACTCGAGGGCGTCGGCGTCTTCGGCGGCGCCGCTGAGCAGGCCAGCACCGGTCACGTTGACGATGGAGCCGGCGTCACCGGCATCGGGATAGGAGAGCTGGGCGCGCATGTTCGCCTCGCCGGTTTCGGCAGCCTGGGCGAACCAGTAGTAGTGGTTAATGAGTCCGGCCCGGATGACCCCTTCATTGACGGCGGCCAGAATGGCCCGGTTGTTGTCGAAGATGACCGGGCTGTTCGCGGCAACCGCGGCTACCCACTCGTCGGCGGCCTCTTCGCCGTTCAGCACCCGGTAGGCGGTGACGAAGGCCTGGAAGCTAGCGTTCGTCGGCGCGATGCCAAACTTTCCTGACCAGGACGGGTCGGTGAAGGCATCAACGGATGTTGGCACGTCGGCCGCGCTCATCGCCTCGCTGTCGTAGGTGATCACGCGAGCCCGGCCGGTGACGCCGACCCAGCGGTCGTCGGTCGAGGTGAATCCAGCCGGGACCGCGTCCGTCGTCTCAGCCGGAAGCGTGGCAAACAGGTCGGCGTTAGCGAGGGCGCCCAGCGCCCCGGCGTCCTGCGCGAGGAAGACCTGGGCGGGCGTGGCGTTGCCCTCCTCAAGCAGCAGCGCGCCGAGCTCGGCGGTGTTGCCGTAACGCACCTCGACACTGATGCCGCTCGTCTCTTCAAACTGGTCAATCAGCGGCTGGATGAGCGCTTCGTCCCGCCCCGAATAGAGAGTGAAGGCGTTATCGCTGGTTTCGGTGCCGGTCACTGCCGGCTCAGCGGCCTGCGTGCAACCAGAGAGGGCAAAAACGGTGGCGCCGGCAACGAGGGCGGCGACAGAAAGAGGGATGCGCATGAAACTCCAAAGACGTGGCGAACGATTGCTAAGGTAAGGCTACGCTAACACGCTGACTGGGGCGAATCATGTGCGTTAGCCCAACAGTCGCAAGCCGCACCAGCTGATGCGCCGAATATTAGGCAAACGGCGTGCGGGGGAATAGCCCTCGCCAGCAGTCCGTTATTTTCCATGAACCGCGAACTCGCGGCCCGTCTTGCCCGAATCAGAGGAATGACTATTTTGGATCTCAGCAACCGACACGGCATCATCACCGGAGCAGGGCAAGGAATAGGGCGGGCTCTAGCCGTAGAATTTGGATCTCGGGGCGCACAGCTGCTTCTCGTGGGCCGTAAGGACTCAACGCTCACTGCGACGGCGCGGCTGGTCGAAGCGGCAGGCGGCACTGCACAAATCCTGACCCAGGACCTCACCCGTCCCGGCAGCGTTGACCGAGTAGCCGAAGCCGTCGAGCCGTGGCCCACCGTCGACCTCCTGGTGAACAACGCGGGTAATGTGCGTGCCGGCAGGCTGGAACTGACCAGCGAAGCGGACATTCGATCGATGATCGACCTCAATCTCGTCGCCCCAGTGCTGCTCACCAGGGCACTGCTGCCGCGACTTCGGGCCGGTGGTGACCGAGACAGCATTGTCCTGAACATTTCCAGCGGAATCGCCCTCGTCGGCATGCCCTTCTATTCTGTCTATGCCGCCACCAAGGCCGGCCTTGCTCGTTTCGGAGAATCCCTGCGGCGCGAACTGACCGGAACGGGCGTGCACGTGGCGACCGTCTACCCGGGTGCGACGGATACGGCCATGATGTCATCTCAGAACGCCGGCGCCGATTTAGGCTGGGAACGTCGATCCCTCGACGACGTGATCACCGATCTACTGGCCGGTCTCGAGGCTGACGACCACGAAATCAACACGGCCCCGAAAGGACGCCGAGAAATGCAATTACTGAACATCTCCGACCCCATGGCCGTCGACGCCGCGATGGCCCCCGGACTGGCGAATCTGGAATCTGCAGTCAGAGACCACCGCAGCATCTAGGCCGGTCATTCGGGCGGTTTTCGTTGTACCGTTGACGAATCTGCCCGTCTCGAATCGAAGCGCGCCACCCCTACAGGAACCGTCTGCCCATTGTGAACACCCCCGCGAAGTCCACTGCCGATACCTTTGTCACCGTCGGTCGTGCGACCGCACGGGCGGGCTTGATCGGCTGGCGCAACGCCGTGTTCGCCGCGTTCTTCGTTTCCGGACTTGGCCTGGCCAGCTGGATGTCGCGGGTTCCCACCGTGCGCGACGGTCTGGGGCTCGACACCGCGCAGGTCGGCATCCTCATCTTCGGGCTCTCCGCCGGTTCGGTTGTCGGACTGCTGATCGCGGCTGGCCTGCTCGCCCGCTTCGGCGCACGCCGCGCCATGTTGGTCAGCATCTCACTGTCGGCGACCGGACTCGTGTTCATGGGCGTCGGCGTCAGCCTCACGCCCTCGGCGCCGTTTGTGTTCGCGGCCCTCGCCGTGTTCGGCGTGGGCATGGGATCCCTCGACGTCATGATGAACGTCGAGGGCGCAGCCGCCGAACGAGCCATCGGCCGCACGCTCATGCCACTCATGCACGCCTGCTTCAGCCTCGGCACGGTAGTCGGCGCGCTCGGCGGCGCCGCGGCATCCGCTTTAGAGATCGCAGTGTTCTGGCATCTACTGGTCATGGCGGCGCTCGCTCTGGGCACCATTTTCGTGGCCGTGCGATTCCTTCCGGCCGCCATCGAAATCGATACTAAAGCGGATGCCCCGCGCGTCCCTTGGCGCGAGCGCCTGCGCGACAGCCTCGCCGTTTGGCGCGACCGTAAACTGCTGCTGATCGGCCTGATTGTGCTCGGTATGACCTTCGCCGAGGGCTCGGCGAACGACTGGCTCGCCCTCGCCTCGGTCGATGGACATGGCCTCAGCAACACCGACGGCGCCATCGTGTTCGGGGTGTTCGTGGCCGCGATGACCGTGGGGCGCGTGATTGGCGGACCCCTGCTCGACCGGTTCGGCCGGGTGCTGGTGCTGCGGGCGTGCGCTGCAATCGGCATCGCGGGGCTCGTACTGTTTATCCTCGCGCCGAACACTCCGTTGGTTTACGTCGGCGCCATTCTTTGGGGCATCGGCGCCTCGCTTGGGTTTCCGGTGGGCATGTCGGCGGCCGCCGACGACACCAAGAACGCTGCGGCGCGGGTGAGCGCCGTCGCGATCATCGGCTATGGCGCATTTCTCGTCGGACCGCCCGTGCTCGGACTGCTCGGCGAAGCCGGGGGCATTCTCAACGCGCTGTACCTGGTTTTAGTGCTGATGGTCTTGGCCGGGCTGGCCGCCCCGGCGGCGCGGCCGGCGGTATCCGCTCGTCGCTAGCGCGAAAAGGGCCCTGCGACCGCAGGGCCCCGACATCGAGCTATCGGCTGATGACAACCTTGAGCGCGTTGGTTTCGGCGGCGCGACCGAAGGTGTCGTACGCCTCCAGCATCTGATCGAAGCTGAAGTGGTGGGTGGCGAACTTCTCGGCGGGCAGCTTGCCCTGGGCGACGAGCTTCAGCAGCATCGGGGTCGTGTTGGTGTTGACCAGCCCCATGCTGATGTTGATGTTCTTGATCCAGAGCTCTTCGAGGTGGAGCTCGACCGGCTTGCCGTGCACTCCAACGTTGGCGACGTGGCCGCCGGGGCGAACGATATCGGTCGCCATGGCGAAGGTCTGCGGAATTCCGACGGCCTCAATGGCCACATCGACTCCGGCGCCATCGGTGAGCGCGAGAATTTGTGCCTTCCAGTCGGCGGCGGACGACACGACCGCGTTGGTCGCACCGAATTCCCTGGCCCGCTCGAGGCGGTTCACGTCGAGGTCTATCGCGATAATGGTTGCGGCTCCGTAGAGTCCGGCGGTGGCCATGGCCGACAAGCCAACCGGCCCGGCGCCGATCACGGCGACAACGTCGCCCGGCTTGATCTGTCCGTTCTGCACGCCGATTTCGAAACCGGTCGGCAAGATGTCAGACAGCATGACGGCCTGATCTTCGGTGACGCCCTCCGGCACCTTGTAGAGCGAGTTCTCGGCATAAGGAACGCGCACGAATTCGGCCTGGGTGCCGTCGATCAGGTGGCCGAAGATCCAGCCGATGCCACTCGTTCCCTCGTCACCGAGGCAGTGCGAGTACAGGCCGGTCTTACAGTTGGCGCAGTGTCCACAGGACTTCACGCAGGAAATGATGACCCGGTCGCCGACGGCCAGGGTGCTCACGGATGAGCCGATTTCGGTGATGGTGCCAACACCTTCGTGGCCGAGAATTCGACCCTTCGTGACGGCGGGCACATCACCCTTGAGAATATGCAGATCAGAACCGCAAATAGTGGTCGTGTCTACCTGAACGATCACGTCGGTGGGCTGAGTAATCTGTGGATTTGGAACGTCTGTCCAGGACATGTTGCCCGGGCCGTTATATACGAGTGCCTTCAAGGACTCTCTCCTTTAGATTGAATCGCGAGCTTCTAACACCCAGGAGATTTCGCCCCCGTCTGGGCTCGTTAATTCCAGTTTGCGCTCACAATCTGGGAGTTGGAGGCATGCCGGCTGTGCGCCACTTATCGGTTAAGCTCGATCGGTGCGCCTTGTAATTGCGAAATGCTCCGTTGACTATGCCGGGCGTCTCAGCGCGCACCTGCCGCTGGCCAACCGTCTGCTGATGATCAAATCCGATGGCAGCGTGCTCGTGCACTCCGACGGCGGCTCCTACAAACCGCTGAATTGGATGAGCCCGCCCTGCTCCATCACCATCTCCGATCCTGACAGCGATCAAGCGGATGCCGGCATCACCGCTCTCTGGACGGTCACTCACCTGAAAACCCTGGATCGACTCGTGGTGAGCATCTTCGAGGTTTTCAACGACTCGGCGCACGAGCTCGGCTTCGACCCCGGCCTGATCAAGGACGGCGCGGAGTCGCACCTGCAGAAGCTGTTGGCCGAGCACATTCACCTGCTCGGCGAGGGTTTCACCTTCGTGCGCCGCGAGTACATGACCGCCATCGGGCCGGTCGATATCCTCGCGCAGGATGCCGCTGGCCGATCCGTCGCGGTAGAACTCAAGCGAAATGGTGACATCGACGGGGTGGAGCAGCTCACGCGCTACCTCGAACTCATGAACCGCGACCCGCACTTGGCGCCGGTCAGTGGGGTTTTTGCCGCGCAGACGATCAAACCGCAGGCTCGCAAGTTGGCGGAGGATCGCGGCATCCGCTGCCTGCTGCTGGACTACGACGCCATGCGCGGCCTCGACGACACGGCATCGAAACTGTTCTAGCGCTGGAGCACTGGTCGACGAGCCCCAAACCGTGGGAAAGCTGAGTAAATGGGCAAATGGGACATTTGGATGACTAACCGCTTAGGCTATGCCGAATGAACGCAACATTGACGCGCACCTGGAGCGCCATTCTCTTTGACCTCGACGGAACCATAACCGATTCCGCACCAGCCATCACCAGCTCATTGGCCCGCACCTTTACGCTGCTTGGCCGCCCGGTTCCCTCCGCAGCGGAACTTCTTGCCTACGTCGGTCCGCCCCTGCTCGATGCCTTTCAGGAATACGCCGGGATGACTCCCGACGAGGCCGTGGAAGCCATCGCGGTCTACCGCGCCGAGTACCAGGGCGCCGCCGCGCTCGACACGGCCGTTTTTCCCGGCGTTGCCGGCTTGCTCGCGCGCATCCATGCCGCGGGAATTCCCCTCGCTCTCGCCACCAGCAAGCCCGAGCTCAGTGCGATTGCCATTCTCACGCACTTCAACCTCGCCCAGTACTTCACGGCCACCGTCGGCGCCTCCGCTGACGAATCCCGCAGTAAGAAGGCCGACATCGTCGCTGAAGCCCTCGCGCGCCTCGCCACGACCGGCGTCGACACCAGCGGAGCAGTCCTGGTCGGCGACCGCAGCTACGACGCCATTGGCGCCCAGGCCAATGGGATTCCGGCGATTCTGGTGGAGTGGGGCTACGGCTCGCCGGCTGAGGCCGAGGCGGCAACCGCGGTCGTGCACTCGACCGACCAACTGGGCAAACTACTGCTCGGCTAGTTTTTAGGAGTCGAAACCGAGCCCGAGCGCATCGAGGGTCTTGAGCAAGACATTGCGCTTCCCGCGGTTATGATCGGCACGGTTCAGCGCCCAGCGTGTGGCCTGAATTCCAAGGGATGCGATCGGCTCAGGCGGGAACGACAGCGGCGACCCGCGCACCATGGCCAGTTCAGTGCGCTCCGTGGTGCGGCCGGCGAGCTGGTCCAGCATGACCTTGGCGGCAAAATGGGTCGCGCCGACGCCGAGCCCGGTGAACCCCGCCGCGTAGCTGATGCGACCTTGGCGTGCCTGGCCGAAAAAGGCGCAGAACTGCGTGGACGTGTCGATCGCGCCAGCCCATTTGTGGCTGAAACGCACCCCGGCCAGCTGCGGAAACGTCGTGAAAAAGTGGCGGCTCAGCTTCTCGAAAGTCTCCGGCCGATTCTCGTATCCGCTGCGCACGCGGCCACCGTAGTGGTAGACGGCGTCGTAGCCGCCGAACAGAATGCGGTTGTCGGCGCTCAGCCGATAGTAGTGAAACTGGTTAGCCAGGTCGCTCAGCCCCTGCCGGTTCTGCCAGCCGATGGCGGCGAGCTGGCTCGGCTCGAGCGGTTCGGTCATCAACACGTAGTCGTAGACCGGCACCGTTGCGAGTTTGTTGCGTTTGAGCAGGGAGGGAAACACATTCGTCGCGAGTGCCGTTTTGTCGGCCGTCACCGTGCCGCCCGTGGTAACCACCCGGGCGCCCTGGGCCGGCCGGCGACCGGCCGTGTCGATGCTGTGCACGAGGGAGTGCTCGAAGATCTCGACCCCGAGTTCGGCCGCCACGCGAGCTAGTTCGGCGGCAAGCTTGCCCGGATGCACGAGGGCATTGCTGCGCCGGTGCCAGACGCCAGCGAGATAGGTCGGTGACGTGACCTCGGCTTGCACCGCGGACTCGTCAAGAAACACGGTGTTCTCGTCGCTCGTCTGCTCCCGCAGCCACTCAATCTGGTGCTCTTCGACCGCGAGGTCGATGGCTCCGGTGCGTTTAAAATCGCAGTCTAGCTCGAGGGCTGCGACAGCTCGTTCGATCTCGTCGAGGTTTTCGTTGCCGAGTTCGGTCAGTCGGGCGATCTCTTTCGGCCAGCGACTGCGCCCGTTGTCTTCACCGTGAGTGAGGCTCGCCTCGCAGAAACCGCCGTTGCGACCGGATGCCGCCCAGCCGACCGTGCGCGCCTCCAGCAATACCACCCGAGCCGCCGGATTCTGCTGCTTGGCCAGTACCGCGCTCCACAGGCCGAGGTAGCCGCCGCCGACAATCGCGAGGTCGCAGCGTAGATCGCCCGTGAGTGCGGGGTACCCGGTGCGCGGCTCGAGGTCGTCGAGCCAGAAGGAGCCCTGACGGGTTCCGGTGAGCGAGGCGGCGACAACGGATGCTGCTGGCTTGGCTCGGTCGAAAATGGTGCTGCTCACGCGTGGCTGTTCTTCATGGGTGGCGTCCTCTCGCGGCGACAGTGCCGCCAACTGTTCTCGGCGCCACCAGCCTAGCGGCGCCCACCGACACGGCGGCGCGCGTGCGTGCGTGCGTGCGTGTACCGACGTGCATGCACCGGGCCCGGGCATCCGTGGTCTGGGTACCAAGTGTGACACCGCGCGAACCACCGGGTCCGGGCCTCGAAACGCTTTCTATTCGCGGTAGCGCGGGCATTCGCTTACGCAAAAGTGCCGCCCCGCAAAAACGGGACGGCACTGAGTTCAAGCTCTGCGACTAGATGATCGCGGCGCGCAGGGCCGCAGCGGCGGCGGCCGGGTCCCCGGCGCCGTAGATTGCTCCGCCGGCGACGGCGACGGACGCCCCGGCGCGCTGCACCGAGGCGATCGTCGTGAGGTTCACGCCACCGGCGAGCGAGAACGGAACCTTCGCGGTTTCACCCTGGTTGAGCAATGTCGCGAGTGAGAAGCCGGGCTCGGCCTGCTCGTCGAGTCCAGCGTGCATTTCGACGAACTGGGCCCCGAGCGCGGTGACCTCGCGGGCGCGGGTGACCTTGTCGGCGACGCCGATCAGGTCAACAACGATACCCTTGCCGTGCTTGGTCGCTGCGGCGACGGCACCGATGATGGTGCTGTCCCCGGCCGTGCCGAGCACGGTCACAAGGTCGGCGCCGGCGGCGAAAGCGATGTCGGCTTCGAGCTCGCCGGCATCCATCGTCTTAAGGTCGGCGAAGACGATCTTGTCGGGGTGCGCAGCCTTGATCGCGGTGACGGCGCGCAGGCCTTCGGCCTTGATCAGCGGGGTGCCGAGCTCGATAATGTCGACGTGCGGGGCGACTTGGGCAGCCAGCGTGAGTGCCGCTTCGGTGGTCAGTACGTCCATTGCTACCTGAAGCTTCATGGGGTTCTACTTTCTGTTGGGGTAAGTGATTTTGCGACCGGGCCCGGTCGGTTTTATTCGAGGTTGGCGTGGCGTGGCCAAAGCTGCTCGGCCGTGGAACCGCTCGCCTTCCAGAGCGTGTGAAACAGGGCGTCACCGACGAGCAACACCGACTGCTCGAACAGGCCGCCCGAATACTGGGCCGACACCTGCCCGGCATGGTCCTGCTTGGCGGCTGCCGGAATGACCACGGTCACCTCAGAGAGTCGCCCGAGCGGCGAGTCGGGCGCCGTCGTCAGCGCGAGAATACTCGCGCCCACACCGTGAGCCGTCTCGGCGGCACGCACAATGGCGCCCGTCGTTCCGGACCCGCTCGCGACGAGCAGCACATCATCCGACGCAATCGCCGGGCTGGTCACCTCGCCAACCACGTGCACCTCAAGACCGAGGTGCATGAGCCGCATCGCGGTCATCTTCAGCGCAAGCCCAGAGCGGCCAGCACCGAGCACGAACACTCGGGGCGCCGCGGCGAGCAGAGTTGCCGCCGCATCCATTACTGAACCGGATGTCGATCGCAACGCGTCGACGACACGGCTGTTTTCCGCGAAAATGAGGCCGAGGGCATCCGCTGTCGGCGGGGTGGTTGTTGTTTCGGGCATAGCTCAATGATCCACTCCTTTGAGTGGGACTGCGGCCCGCCAAACGAACGGTTTTCCTATCCAAACGGATAGCTCTGGGCGAGTCCTAAGGATGACCCGGGTAGGCTAAGGGCATGACTTTCGCTCCATCTACCCCCAACGTGCGCGCCACCGCCACTGAGGCCGTCGCGCGCAGCACAGCGGCGTCCCTCCGGCCTGATGCGAATACCGGAGCCGCCGAACCGGCCGCATGCACCGCGTCATCCCCCGCGACCACGGCCGCAAAACGCTCGACGCTCCCCACGGACTCCGCCATTCAAACCGCGCGCAGCGCAGCCGCCGAACGCTCCAAACTCATCGCTGATCTCACCGACGCGCACGCCACCACGCTGGAATCCCTGCTCGCCGTGCTTCGCTCGAGTGACACGAGCGATACCGCCGCCCGGCAAAAGGCCACCGAGCTCGCCGCGGCTGCGATGGTCGCCCTGCGCGCGGTGAGTGATCTGGATCGCAGCCTCACCGAAGAACCCGTCGCCCGCGCCTTCGAACGCCTCAGGAACGACCTGCGCCCGCTGGTGCGTTTCGGCGACCTCGACGTGCAGTTCATCGAGCCGCCCGTAAACGGTCGGGCATTGCCCGGCGAGGTCGCGCACGAGGCCCGTGCCATCGTGCGCGGCGCCGTGCTCGCCCTGGTCGAGCAGACCGGAGTCGCCCGGGTGCGCGTGCAGTGGGACTGCGATGGCAGCAACCTGCTCATCCGCATTCGCGATGATGGGCCGGGCGACCTCGACGCCGAGGTTCCGAGCGTGCGCCAGCTCGCCGCCCGCGTCGTTGCGCTCAGCGGCACCCTCAACGTCGAGGCGACGGCGGGCTGGGGCTCCGAAATGGCCGT
The DNA here is from genome assembly GCF_002929805.1 of Cryobacterium sp. Y50. Classification (GTDB taxonomy): domain Bacteria; phylum Actinomycetota; class Actinomycetes; order Actinomycetales; family Microbacteriaceae; genus Cryobacterium. Next base: position 97,087 of record NZ_PJJM01000096.1, read on the forward strand.
GTCGCTGCCGCTCGACGCGCCGACGGCCTCCGTCACTGCCGCGGCAGCTTGGGGCCTCAGCCCACGCGAACGCGGCGTGCTCGAACTCGTCGCCTCGGGAGCCCGCAACAAGGCGATCGCCGAGGCGCTGACCATCAGCGAGAACACCGTAAAGTTTCACGTGGCCAACCTGCTGCGCAAGGTGGGCGCCTCAACCCGCGCCGAGCTGGCCGCCCTCGCCCGCTGAGCCCGGCGAGCACCCGCATCCGTTCTTCGAGCCAACGGCACCTTAGACCAAGAAAACGATTCTGATCAGAGAAGAGAGTCACCGACTAAACGCAGGCTGCCGATGTGCTTGTTCGCCCAGGCGACAGCGAATTCAACGTCCGGAGCGACGGAAAGGCCTTCGGCGGCAACATGGTCAAGCAATTCCCATTCGCCAATCGGCGTCACGGCAGCCTCACTGCAGGCGTGGTGTTGTCCGAAGGTAAAACGTCGGATCTCCGGGTAGGCCACCACTGCGGGGTCGGCTTCGGGGACCATGATCTCGAAGTCGACAAGGTCGTAGAACTCGTCGACGAAGTTCTGGCGGTGATGGCGGTGATGGTGGAACTTGCGTCTGAAGGTCTCACCATGGTCATCGTTACGCACGAAATGCGTATCGCCCGTGCGGTGGCTGACTACGTTGCATTTATGGATGCGGGCAGGATCAGAGAACAAGGTTGCGCTGTCCAGATTTTTAGCGAGCTTCGGCACCAACGTACCCATCGTTTTCTGGATCGGGTAGAGACTCGATAACTCCCAAACCGCCGCGCCACCGGAGCAGGGTTTTCCCATGGTCCCGCGGCCAGAATTCCGCACATGACTCCCGCGAACATGACCCTGCGCCTGATGCGTCCCGACGACGAGAAGCATCCGGGCGCGACGCAGCACACGCGTCCCCGACCTCGCACCCTGTTACAGCGGCGCCACAAAATTCTGATTCCACTGGCCATCGTCTGGCTCATGATGGCTACTCTGGCTGGCGTGCTGCTGCTCACCGGTGCGAAGCCGAGCACCCCATTCGGTGACACGGCCGCCGTGCCCGGCGGGCTCGCCCGCATCAGCGCGATCATCCCGCTCGAAACCGATGGCTGGGTGCCGCCAACCGACGCCGATCTGCTCTCCGGTCCGGTGCAGCCGGGGGCCCATCGCGTGCGCATTCTGCTCGAACTGGCCGAAACGGATGCTGCCGGTCTAGTCTTCCGCGCTACCGACTATTCCCTGTCCGGACTCGGCGCGCGGTCCACCGCACTCTGGGTCGACACGACCGAGCGGGCCGGAGCATCCGTTCAAGCGACCCTCGTTTTCGAGATCCCCAATCAGGCCATTGCCCTCGTTCTGGAGGGGCCGCAGGCGGCCCACCTGTCCCTCGGCACTGGGCACCATACCGGCTTCTGAATTGGTCCCCGAAATTGGGGGTAATTCTCTAGCCCACCCGCGGCTTACCTCGAGCGTAGGCAAACAGGCACCATTGTCGCATTCCAACAGTGGAGGTCGTCATGACAATGGAATCCGACACCCGAGTGAATCCAGCCAGTGCACCCGCCGCGCGTCTCAGCGTTCAGCTCTTCGGTAATTTGACCATTCGACGCGGATCCGTAGTTCTGCACGCTCACCAACTCGGTGGCCCGAAACCGCGCCAGATTCTGGAGATTCTCCTCGTGCACGTTGGCCTCCCAGTATCGAAAGACCACCTGATCGAATTGCTCTGGGGAGCGAACCCGCCGGTCGAGGCCCTACCAACCCTGGAAAGTTATGTCAGCGTGCTGCGCCGCCACCTACAGCCCGGTGCGGGAAAGTTCGGGCCGCTGCAAACCACAACCGGCGGTTACGTGTTGGACCACGACCTGGTCAATGTCGACCTTGACCAGTTTGACGATTTGCTACAACGCGCCCAGAAATCCAATCTCGAGCTGGCATACCCACTCTTACTTCGCGCCCTCGACATCGCCGAAGCCCCATTGCTCGGCGATGAGTTGGTCGCAGCCTGGGCATCGGAGGCACGCGACCTGCACGCGTCCCGGCTGACCGCAACCCGCGTTCTGGCGTCCGAAACCGCTGCCGCTCTGCACCGCGTCGACGATTCCGTCGATCTCGCCAACCTCGCGATTGCCGACGATCCGCTCAATGAACGAGCCTGGACGGCCCTTATCCTCGGGCTGGAGGCTGCCGGGCGCCACGCCCAGGGGCTGCAGGCCTACGACCGTTGCCGCCACGCCATGCGAAGCGAACTGGGCTGTGCGCCCGGCCACGTTCTGCGATCAGCCCAGCTCCGGCTGCTGCACGCAACGGCCGCCGAAGACGGCGATCTGGCCGATGTGCTCTCGGCCTTCCTGGTGTTGCACGAACAACTCAGAGTCCCAGCATCCGATTTTCTTCCCTGCACCACGACTGCGCCGCGACCAGAGCCGGTCGCGGCTTCCCTCCGAGAGGCCACTGATGTCATTACCTCATTTTTGCGCCGCGTCGTCGCTCGCGCCTGATCTCCGAGCCCTACCATATGGGGGACAAAAACAACAGGACTCGACAGAACTTCAGGTTCTGCAGATAATATTTTCGTCGGCCGGGCTACCGCAGCACGCGACCGGGCAGAGAGGTTGCCGCAGATGACCACGCAAATGTCCCCCCTCGAACCGCGCTTGCAGGAGACGGCCGTCCAATCCACGCCGACCGCCCCGATTCGCATTCTCATCGTCGATGACCACACAACTTTTGCGGAGTTGTTCACCGGCTCCCTCGATCGCGAGCCCGACCTGCAGAGCGTCGGCTCAGCGAACAGTGTTGCGAGCGGCGTTGAAGCATGTCTGGAGCTGCTCCCCGACGTCGTAGTTATGGACTACCACCTGCCCGACGGCAGCGGCCTCGTCGCGGCCGCCGCTATCCTGGCCCGCGCCCCGCAGACCCGCATCGTCATCCTCACCGGCGACCCGGCCCTGGAGGCCCTCGAACAGGCCGCGGCGATCGGCGTCTGCGCCTTTCTGCCCAAGGATGGTTCGCTCGCCACTGTGCTCGACACTCTCCGGCATGCACGTTTGGGCGGCTTCATCGTGCACCCGTCGCTCGTGGGTCTGCTCGGCGCACGACGCCGTCAACGCAACGAGGAGATTCCGTTTCCCGAACTGACCAAGCGCGAGCTGGCCGTACTCCGCCTCATGGGCGAGGGTTCCGATGTGCGTGCCAACGCTAAGACCCTGGGCATCTCGGAGAACACCTGCCGTGGTTACGTGAAATCCATCCTGGGAAAGCTCGGAGCGCACTCCCAATTGGAGGCGGTCGTGATCGCCACACGTCTGGGCCTGGTTCCCGCCCAGCATGTCTAATCCGGCAAAGACGAGCAGCCTCGACCGAACCCAGTCGGACGAACGCTCAGAGGTGCGCTCAGCGGTGAGTCGGTTTATTACTGTCGGCGTCATCGCCATGGTCGTCATCGCCCTGCCCGCTGCACTCTGGGTCCGCGCTGAATCCAAGAGCAACGCCATGGACAACGCTATCCAGCAGGCTCAGCGCCTCGCCGACTACTCCATCGGGCCGCTCATCTCCAATGATCTCCTCGCGGGATTGCCCGGGTCTACCCGTCGGCTGGACGATCGTCTGGCTCCGCGTATCTCCGACGGATCGATGGTGCGCATCAAGGTCTGGAACTCCGGGGGAAGAATCGTATACTCCGACGTTCCCTCCCTGATCGGCCAGGTCTTCGACCTTCCCAGCTTTGCACCAGAACTCTTCGCCGGCGGCGAGGGGTATGCGAGTCTTGGCGTGCAGGACGCCGCCGACGACTTGCACGAATCCCAGTCCGGTGAATTGGTCGAGGTGCACGTGCGCACCACTGCGACCAACGGTCAGGCGCTGATCGTCGAGGCGTATTTCAACGACGACGGGGTGCGTGACGAGCAAAATGCCCTCGTCCTCGGGCTGATCCCAACCTTTTTACTGTCCCTCGGCGCCCTGCAACTGGCACAGCTCATTCCAGCGATCCAGCTGGCCCGGCGCATCCAAGGCCACCAGTCAACCAAACGCCGCCTGCTGCAGCACGCGATCGACGCCTCCGACCTGGAACGCCAGCGCATTGCGCGTGATCTGCACGACGAGGTCATCCAGGACCTGGCCGGGCTGTCCTACGCCCTCGAAGCCGAAGAAAGGCACTCCACCGACGAGAATCGGGCGCTCTTCGCGCAGGCCAAGGCCATCCTGCAAAAGAACGTGCGCACGCTGCGCGCCATGACCACCGAGCTCTACCCGCCCGATCTGGCCGAACTTGGGCTGCCGGCCGCGCTCACCCGGCTGGCCGCCCCGCTGCTTGAGCGCGGCATCGAGGTCAAACTGCACATCCCCCCCGACTGTGATCTCGACCGAGACCGCGCGGCGATGTTCTATCGGGTGGCCCGCGAGGTTCTCGCCAACACTGTGAAGCATGCCAAAGCCGGCACCCTCGAACTGACGCTCATGCAAGATGCGGATCGCACCATCCTCCTCATCCATGACAACGGCTGCGGCTTCGACATGGCCGCAGACGCCCCCGAAAATCACTTGGGCCTGCGCATCATGCGCGACACCATCGAGGTCGCCGGCGGCTCGCTCGAGGTACGCTCCTGGATCGGCGGTGGCACCTCGGTCATGGCGACCCTGAATCGGGTTGTTCCCGTTCAAACGCGTTAGCCAGAAGCCGGCGCCGCCGCTGGAACCCGCCCCATAACATGATCGCCAAGTTCGCACACAGCAGCACTGTGATTCCAACCCAATAGCCGATCCACGGGCCGGGCGAAGCGGGCACCGGGGCCGCCTCGTCGACGGAGTGATCCATTATGGCCTGGGCGATGACTGCGGGAGCTGGCAACGGCTCGATCGCCATGTCCACACCAACCCCGGTCACCGACTCGGGCCGCACCGCTACCTCCGCCGGTGCCGCGCCGACCCCACGAGCGATTCCAACGCGCACAGACTCCACCACGGAGTCGCTGAGCAGTGGTCCGACATAGTCAACCGCGAGCAAGCCAGTGCTAAAAGTCGTGCTGTAGTTGCCGATCGCGTCAGCAACTATGCCTTCCGTCGCCATCGAATCGGCCACCTGCGCCGGGTCGGCCGCCGCGACCTCGAATCGAAGATCGTGCACGAGCACATCGACCACGAAGAAGGTCGAGTCCTGGCTCGCTGACAGCGACGAGACGGATGCTTCCGGCCCAACCAAAGCGCGCGTTTGGGCAGTCGTCGTGCCGGCCGGCAGCAGCATCGTCAGCATCGGCACAGTCTGGTCGAGGAGGCCCGCTGGGAGTACGTCGGGAGGGATGTCCGACAACGTCAGGTTGGCATCCGTCGCCCGCCGCTCGAGCTCGGCGCGCAGACCCGAGAGGTCGGCGTTTTCGTTGGCCTGCACAGCGAGAGCCACTCTCCGACGTACCATGAGGCCGTCAAAAGTCACATCGGGCCGGTCATTGCCGAGGTCGGCGCCAGGCTCCCGCGCAATAGTCGATTTTGGCAGAATATCCGGAGCAACTACCCCGGCAGTGCAGCCGCTCAGAATGAGCACCAACAACATCGCCGGAGCCAGTCGATTCACGTAAAACATCAGGTACCCGCCGGTAATCCCGGCTGGTAGACCGGCGGGTATGAGCCCATCGGCGTGCTGTCAAGCACGGGAACGTCCGAGGTGATCGGATCGTTCACTCGATAATCGCCCACGGCAAACTGAATCATCATGTCGTGGTCCTCGTGCACGAGGTTGTGACAGTGGATCATGTAGCGACCGCCGGCAGCCTTGCCGGTATCAAACTGCATCAGCACCGTGACAGATTCATTCTCACCGATATAAAAGACATCCTTTGGGCCCTTCTCCCAAGCAAACGGTTTACCGCCATTGGTGTTTCGCCCGATGATCTTTCCGTCAATCAGGTGGATGTGGACCGGGTGGAACCAGCCGCCCGAGGCGTTGGTAATGGTCCACTGCTCCACGTCGTAGGGCTGCGGATTGCCGAACAGTTTAGTGAAATTCGACTGCTCAACGTCGGCCCAGGTCGTCCCGTTGATCTTCCACAGGCCGTTGCCTCGCTCCACCACCATTTTCCGTTTCACCTTGGCCATGTCCGGCGTGAGGCTCATGGTTGCCAGGCCGCCCAAATCGGGATGGGTCGCACCGCCGTCATCGAGGGAAGTAGGAATGGCCGAGATCGACCCAGCGCTCGAACCAGAGTCGGCTACGACTGTGAATTTCATAATCTTGCCGGTGTTGGCGAAGTCCATGTTGTTCTTGTTGCTCAAGTTGCGAAGCTCGACTGATTGCCCGGGCCGGTACCTGCGAAAATCGATCAAAATCTCGTAGCGTTCGGCCGTACCTTGGCGCCAGGATTTCACTGCTTGAACGACGGGAGTCATGCCGCCGTCCGTGCCGACTATATAAATCGGCTCACCGGTCGAGAGGGTCGGCCGGTAGGAGCGTGAAATAGAGGCGATCAGCACCCGAAAGCGGTAAATGCGGGGCCTGACCTTCATCGTGGGCCACGGCACCCCGTTGACCATGATGATATCGCCCCACAACCCCTTGTGCTCGTTGTCGTTGTAGCCGAGGGAGCCGTCGGCTTTGAACATGACGTCGGATATCATAAGCGGCACGTCGAATTCACCCTGCGGCAGCTGCGCCAGTTCGAACGGGTCGTGCAGGGGATAGATGCCGGCCAACCCCGAGTACACGTTCTGCGCGGTCAGGTGCATGTTGTGATCGTGGTACCACAGGGTACGCGCCGGCTGCCAGTTGGGATACTGATAGTTTTTGACCTTGCCAACGGCGGTAAAATCGTTGGCGTACCCGTCGTACTGCGGTAGCGACGCCGAGCCGTGCAGGTGAGTGACGGTGCGAAACGCACTCGGGTGAAGCAGACCGTTGGCCGGCAGAGCGTTGCGAATACGCACCTCGCTCCGAGTTCCCTGGGTCAGCCGGATGGTCGGGCCGGGGAAAATCCCGTTATAGCCAGCGACCGTCGTGGCTAGCCCGGGAACAAACTGGGCCTGGCCGAGCTTCTGGGTGAGAGCGTAGCGGGCAAAGGGACGCGACGGATCGCCGTCATCGAAGCCTGTCTGGTACGGCACTAATTCGGGGGGACGACAGAACACGCCATCGTAGGGCACCGGCATATTGGCAGGTGCGAGTTGGCTTTTCGTCAGGAGTGGGGCGGTGGAAACCGGCGCGTCTTCTCCACTCATTCCGATGACGCCGAGAGCACCGAATGCACCGAATGCACCGAGTTGTAATACTTCCCTGCGTGATGTCATGCCGTCTCCTGCTGATTTTCTGGAACACACTGCTTAGTTGAGGATGTTTTGGTGACCGGCTGGTGACTCATACGAGAATCGCCAGCCGGGTTATTCGGTTGATTGTCTTAGTTCACAGCCCCCGTCGTGTACGACCACGAACGGGTGACGACCGGGTTGCCGACCAGGTCTCGCACGGCACCCGTGCCACCGGTGATGGTCACCGTGTACGTCGTGTTGGCCAGGAGTGTGGCATTCGGGTTGATCGTTAGTACGCGGGTAGTCGCGTTGAACGACAGGGTCGCAGCGATCGTCGAGCCGGGACGGGTAACAGTCACCGACGTTGCGGTGAATCCAATGATGGCTTCGCTGAAGGTCGCGGTCGGGCTCACCAGCCGTCCAACTGCGGTGGCTCCTGCCGCGGGAGTTCTCGTGGTGATCGTCGGAGCCGGACCGGTGATGAACGACCAGGTGCTCGTCACCATCGTGTTGCCAGCCGCGTCACGGATACCCGAGAGCGTAGCCGTGTACGTACGGTCGGCGAGCAGGGTCACGCTCGGGTTAAACGTCGCGACTCGCGTCGTGGCGTTGTAGCCGACCGCTGCTGCGATCACCGTGGCACCGCGCCGCAGCACGAACGTCGCACCGCTAACCCCGGTGACCGGTTCACTGAACGTTGCCGTCAGGTTTTCAGTCTGACTGACCGAACGCGCACCGGACGCCGGTGTACGTGTGATCACCGTCGGCAGCACGAACTCCGTGCGCGGTGTGACCACGACCGAACGAGCGGATGCCGCTCCGGTGCCGACCGAGTTGATCGCCGCAACATCAAAGGTGTACCCGGTTCCGTTGATCAGCGTTGCGATCACCGACGTCGTGACGTTCGCCACCGTCGTCGTGCGGGTTACCCCGGTGGCCGCCCCGACGTAGGTGCGAACGCGGTAGCCCGTGATGGCCGCGGCGTTGGTCACAGCCGCCGGGGCGGCCCAGTTCACGGTCACCGACGCGTTCCCGGCGACCGAGGTTCCGATTACAGGAGCGCCGGCTACCACCTGCACAACAGGGGCGGTCGGTGTGACAACCGTCGAACGAGCCGAGGCCGCTCCGGTGCCGACCGAGTTGATCGCGGCGACATCGAAGCTGTACCCGGTGCCGTTGGTCAGCACAGTGATCCCGATAGTGGAGGTGACTCCCGCAAAGGAAGTGCGTAACACCGTCGCGCTTGCTCCTTCATAGGTGCGAACCCGATAGCCCGTAATCGTCGTCTGGTTGGCCACCGCTGCCGGCGGCGTCCAGTTCACGTCCACGCGAGCGTTGCCGGCGACCGGGGTTCCGATCGTTGGAGCTTCGGCGACCACCGGGGCCGACGGAGTCACCGCGTTGGTCGAAGCCGAGAATGCGCTTGTCCCCTCTGCGTTGGTCGCCGATACCTGGAAGGTGTAACTGGACCCGTTGGTCAGCCCGGTGACAATCAGGTTGAACGCGGTTCCGACTGCGGTGCGCAGTGCACCCACCTGGTCTCCGAACGAGTCGAGCACCTTCACCGAGAAGCTGGTGGCGATGCCGGTCGGCGACGCCGTCCAGGCCACGGTTGCCTGCCCGTTTCCGGCAATGGCAGCACCGATGATCGGGGTTCCCGGAGCCACGGTGTCGCTGAACTGCAGGCGTTCGATGTTGCGCACGGTGTCTGTTCCGTCGGTACCACGGTTGTCGAGCACAGTGGTGGTCGATCCGGCAGATCCGAGCGTGCCGTCGCCACCGGTAGTGGTGACTTCGTAATCCTTGGTCAGACCGGAGAACAGGGCCGAGTCGGTTCCGCTAGATCCGTACAGGATCTCGCGAACCGCCACAATACTGCCCGGGTTCACCGTGCCGGCGAAGACGGCTTCCTGCAGGGTCGGTCCGGTGAGTCCACCAGCGCCGTCGGACAGGTATTGGCTGGCCATCGCGCTCTGGTTCGAGCCGTTGAGGCTGGCACTGCCGATCTCCGTCGCGGGGTCGTTCGCGTTGGTGCGAACGCTCAGGCGAAGGCTGAGGTATGCGTCACCGTCGATGATGTCGTCGGCGCCGCGTCCCTCGATCAGGTCGCTGCCGCCGCCGCCGAGGAGCACGTTGCCGGCACCCCAGACGTTCGGGCCGGTCAGGATCGGGCAGTCGCCCTGTGCCGACAGTGCGACAACGGATGCCAGCGTGGTTGTGAATTCCGGAATCAGCGCATCCAAGCCCGCGATGCGGTCTACTCCGGCCTGGTCTACCACGTCACAGCCGATGAAGCCGCCACCACCGACAGCGCTGGGAACGATGTCGTCACCGCGGAGGATGTCGTTCAGCTTCCAGCCGGAGAGCGCCTCGACTTCGTTGTACTTGTCGCGCACTCCCACCTGCAGAATATTGAGTGGCGCGATCGGAAGCGCCAGGTCGGAGTCCTGAGCCTGGGGGTCACCCTGGCCAGTGGACCAGTCATAGCCAGAACCGCCGGCGACCTTTTCAATGCCAGGGCCACCGACGCCAATGTCGTCGCCACCCTCCATGTCGTAGTCGTCGTCGCCGCCCTGGCCGATCATGAAGTCGCTACCAGGCTTCTGCGAGTCGTCCAGGAAGAACAGGTTGCTGCTGTCTCCAATCATGAGGTCGGGCTGGTTGCCGCCCTCTTCCCAGTCGTCGCCACCGTCACCGAAAGCTGCGTCGAGGCTTTCACCGAGCATGATGAAGTCATCATCGGCGCCGCCGAAGGTTTCATTGGCGTTGGCTCCACCGTTCGTGAAGTCCTTGCCTTCGCCACCCATGATGATGTCCAGGCCGGTCCCGGCATCGATCGCGTCGTTGCCTGGGCCGCCCTTGGGCACGTCGTCTCCGGCGAAGTCGGTGATGATGTCGTCACCTTCACCACCGAGAGCAACGTCCGCACCGCCACCGCCGTCAATGACGTCGTTGCCGAGGCCGCCCCAGAAGGTGTCGTTGTCGTTGCCGCCGTACATCCGGTCCATGTTTCCGGTGCCGTTGTAGACAGCCTGTCCGTTGATGCCGGTGGGGTCGACCGCGTTGCGGGCACGGTACTTGATCGTGCCGTCGGGCATGCGAATCAACAACGCCGACTCATCACACTCGGACTGCGTATCGTTCGCGACGGCATTGCCCGAAGCCGCGAAGCCTGCAACGGTTCCAGCCAGGTTTTTCAGCTCGAACCTGCAGTCAGCTGTGGCGAAGGGATCAGCCTTCAGGGTGTGCGCGTTGGTATTGCGCATCATGAGCTCGGCAAAGGAGTTGCCCTCCAGCTGGGTGCGGAGGTTCATGCCGGGCGTGCGGGCCAGGTAGTACAACCGGTCTCCGTTTTGCAGGTCGGTCATCTGGTTTTCGAACACATAGTTGAACGTCGTGCCGAGCAGACCACCGAACGGGGTGGTCATCTCCGCCAAGCCACCGATCCAGAGATCGACCTCGTCGAGCCCGGTGATCGAGTGCGTGCTCGAGTTGGCCCACGCTCCCGTGCTGTTCATGAAGTCCATGGCCCCGTCCGGAGAAACTTCCAAGGCCAGGGCATCGGGGCTCACGATCAGTCGCGCGGCGTCGCGCTTGCCGTCGAGCGTGGTTGCTCCCGTGATGGTGGGGAACTGACCATAGGCGGCCACGAAGTTGATCAGCGATTCCGGGTGCTTGAGGTTCTCCCCGAAGTTGATCCAGTTTGTGTAGGGCTTGAGTGCCCCGTCGTTGGTCTTGTTGAACAGGTCGCGGCGGAACACGTTCAACCGCGGCACGCCTTCCGAACGCGCACGGGTCATGTTGATCGCTGCCAGGTCGAGCGGTAGGCCCAGCAGGTTGTTGCGCAGGGTATCGGTAACGAATTCGTCGAGCTCGTTGCCGACCTGGTCACTCATGCCCATGATGATGCTGCCGGCGGCTTCCTCCGAGGTCAACCGTCCCTCCGGTCCGCCGTCGGTATACGCGGGCGGGTTGAGGAACCCGTCGAGCAGAGAGATGTCGTTCTGGCTGCCCAGAACGTCATCACCAGTACCGAACAGGCCGTCAACGCCGGGCTTGTCCTCGTTGCGACGCGAAATCGTCTCGGTCAGCATGGAGTGACCGAAGCGGTACACGGCGTGGGCGAACTCCGCCTTGACCGCCGGGTTGATCTCGGTCTGGGTGAACGCGAACGGTTCGAACGGGTTGATACCAGGCTGCACCTTGCGCGCAAATTCCTCGAACACGAGGTGCTGGTACTCCATCTCGGTGACGAAACGGGCCGCCTGGAACAGGCGTTCACCGTTCCAGCCGGCGGCTCCGCTGGCCAGCTTCCACTCGGCCAGGGCGGCAATGCCCTTGGTGGTCGTGTCGTTGGTCAGCGTGTTTTCGATGGTCTCGATCAGGCGATCGTGCTCGGAGTGGAACACCTGGTGAATGGCGGTGAGGCCGATGTTCTCGTTGACGCGACCGTCTCCAGCGATGAAGTGCGCATTGAGCATCTCATCGTCGTAGGTTCCGGCCGGCTGGCTGGCGAAGTCAGCGGATGCCGACCCATTCGCATCCGGCTCGAGTCCGGGCTTCGGCTCCGCGTTGTGCGCGATGTCGGTTAGGAACGGGGTCTTAAAGGAGAGCACATTGCTCGGAACAGGCACGGGGCTTCCGGTGTCGCCCTCGACCAGGCCGGTCGTAGTGGCATACTGGGGCATTCCGCGCAGGGTTCCGGGGATGAACTTGCCGTAGGCATCCGTTGCGAGCATCGGAACGTTGAGCACATCCTTGTCCGTCAGGAGAAGCCCGAGCACGTTCGCGGCCTGGGCCTTGGTGGTGGCCCAAGTCGCCATGCCGCCAGCAGTCGATCCGGTCGGTCCGCCGAGCAGCTTGCCGGTGGCAACGGGTCGATCGCCCACGGTCGCGTACTCACGCAAGAAAACCTGATGCGAGGCGTGTGACGCGTAAGTCTGGCTCTGGTCGACCCACGGCGAGTCGGTGTTGAGGGCGTCCTGAACGTCGTCGGCGCTCTCATCGGTCGTCGTGGCCGGGTCGTCGCCGGCGACGCCGTCGGCTCCGGGCTGGTTCTGTCCACGGGTGAGCACCATGAAGCGCAGGTTCGGGTCGAGGTCGTCAGCGTTGCCGAACACGTGGTCCGGCCCCGCGACCAGTGGGTCGTCGGCCTGAAGCGGCACGAAGACGGTGCCGCCACCCTTGACCGTCTGGTCAATGCCATGGTCGAAGAACTGGCCGAACAGGGTGAACATCGAGTTGTACGGCGGCGAGAGGCCGACGTCGGTCGTCACGTTCGGCATGAACAGCGTCTCGTGGGAGGGGATACAGCCACCCGGGACGCCGAATGGCACGGAGGTGCTCGGGTCGGTCGTGCACGCCATGACGCCCTCGTTGCCTTGGGTGCGCACCGGGTTTCCGGCGGCGGCGATGGCGGCCGGGTTGGTGGAGGTCTGATCAACGATCAGGTTGCTCACCGTGCGCGGCTCCGAATCGAAAACCAGGCCCTTTTTCTGGATGTAGGAGGTACCGTTCGGTGGGCCGAATCCGGCCGGCGTGACGTCCGCGTCGGAGAAGACCGGAGCGGCCATTCGCGGGAAGACTTGGTCGGCGGCGCCGAACTGATCCTGGCCGGGCTGCAGGTTGTTGCAGGAACCGTCGACGGTGCGCAGGCCGAGCGAGAGCAACGGGCTGGCGATTTGGTTGGGGCCCGTTCCGACCAGGGCGCCACAGGGTCCGGTGGTCGAAGTAGTGTTGGCCACGTGGGCTTCAGCAATCTTGATCTGCTTGAGAATGTAGGCGAGGTCGGAGGCCGTGACGGCGAATCCCTGGCCGACCGGGGCGAAGGCGGCCTGGGCCGGGAGGGCGGCCGACAGGCCGAGTCCGGCGTAGAGCACTGCGGCCATGCCGGCGGCGAGTATGCGCATGGGCTTGCCGAAAACCCGCTTGGGTCTTGCACTGTCCTGGGAACGTGGATTACCTCGCATTCCGCTGGAATTGCTGTTGCTGCGAACGATTCCTTTGCCTTCGAACCTGCTCATGACGCACCTATCTCTTCAGGATGAGCGAACGCTGCAAGAGTGCTGTGCGGGCCTTATGGAAACCTTGTGCACCCTCCGCCCCCACCCCTGCTTTCCTGGCCCGGTCGCCTTTCGCCGGGCACTCGCTACGGGCGCCAACCTCATTCCGTGCTAGTTTCACCAGACAATGTCTGATCCGTCTGCACCAGCCGCCCTCAGCGCAGTTTCCAGCTCGCGACCAGCGGATCTCCGCAGCCGCGTCGCCGTCGGAGACATCGCTGTCGGCTTGTTTCACACCCAGGGGTATGAGGCCACAAGTGCGGCCCAGATCGCCGCCGCAGCCGGGGTGTCCCGCAGCACCTTCTTTCGACAGTTCCACTCGAAAGATGACGTGATCTTCGCCGACCACGACGAGCTGCTCGAGCAGATTGGCGAGTATTTCGCCGCCGAGCACGATGACCCGTGGCTCGCCGTCTGCGAGGCAGCCGCGCTCGTGTTCGAGCGGTTTCGGGAGCGCCTCGAGATTGTGCGGGTACGCGACCGGGTCGTGCGCCAGACATCCGTTCTGCGTGACCGGGAAACCGTGATGGTCTCGCGCTACGAGAAGACCTTCTCCGCCTATCTGCGGAGACGATTGCCAGGCGTCGACCCGGTCTTGGCCATTCAATTCGCTGCGGCGGTGACGGCCACGCACAACTATGAGCTGCGCCGCATGATTCGCGCTGCCGAAACGGAACGGATGCTCGATTCGGCAGGACTGGCCGCCCACCTGCAGGCGGTACGCACCCGCTTTGCCCCTGGCGGCGTTGCCGCGGCCACCCCCGCCAGCGAGCTGCTGGTCGCGGTGTTTCCTGCCTCCGCCCTGCCCGACGATGTGGCTCGGGCAATCGCGAGTCGCTTCCTATCGAGCAGTGTGACACCAAGTGTCACTTGACCTGAAACGCAGTGTCAGGTAGAACTGTAGTTATACCCGCTGCTGTGAAAGGCAATGATGCCCGATTATGATGTGTCCGCCCCGCTTGACACCGACTATTACGGCATCTTCGCCGATGTTCCCGAGACGGATCGAGCGTTCTGGAACCGGGCACGCACCTTTGCCCTGGAGACGCTCGACGAGCTGAGCGAGGCCTGGGACAAGGCGGAATACCCACTGCATCTAGCTCGCCGCCTCGGCGAGCTAGATCTGCTCACCGACGGCGTGGCCGGCCCCGGCCTCACCCCCATGTCACCGCTCGCGGCCGGTCTCGTGAACATGGAGATCTCCCGCGGCGACGGATCGATGGGCACCGTGGTGGGCGTTCAGGGTGGTCTGGCCCTGCGCAGCATCGCCATGTTCGGCAGCGACGAGCAAAAGGCGACGTGGCTGGTGCCGCTGGCCCGGGCCGAGAAGCTCGGCGCCTTCGCCCTGACCGAACCCGACCACGGCTCGGACTCGGTCGCGCTTGAGACCACCGCCCACCGCGACGGTGACGAATTGGTGATCAACGGAGAAAAGAAGTGGATCGGCAACGGCTCGGTCGGCGATGTGACCGTGGTCTGGGCCCGCGACGACGGCGGCAACGTGCGTGGGTTTCTGGTCGACCAGTCGCTGGCGGGATACCACGGCGAGACCATGACGGGCAAGGGCTCGCTGCGCGCCGTGCACCAGGCCCGCATCACCCTGACCGACGTGCGGGTACCACTCGACGCCGTGCTGCCCGGCGCCCACACCTTCAAGGACACCGCGGCCGTGCTGTTCGCAACCCGGCTCGGTGTGGCCTGGTCAGCACTCGGACACGCCACCGCGGTGTTCGAAGCAGCCCTCAACTATGCCCAGCAGCGGGTACAGTTCGGCAAGCCGATTGCCGGTTTTCAGATCGTGCAGGAACGTCTCACCCTCATGCTCTCCGAGCTCACCTCGATGCAGTTGCACTGCATGCGCCTGGCCGAACTCGACGCCGCCGGATCGCTGCGCCCGATCCAGGCCAGCCTGGCCAAATTCCACAACACCCGGGCCGCGCGGTCGCTCGCGTCGCTGGCCCGCGACATGCTCGGTGGCAATGGCATCCTGCTCGAAAACCACGTTATTCGGCACCTCGCCGACATCGAGTCAATCCACACCTACGAGGGTACCGAAAGCATCCAGTCGCTGCTCATCGGCCGGGACCTCACCGGGGTCAGCGCCTTCCACTAAACCCACTTCGCTACATCTTTCCGGACAAAGGAGTCCCGCGTGATTGAAACGATGAATATAACCCCGATCGGCTCGCCCAACGATTCACCGCTAACCCCGATGCGGTTTCTGCAGCGCAGCGCGGAAGTATTCCCGGACAAGAATGCGATCGTTTACGGCGCTCGTCGGTACAGTTACCAACAGTTCGCGCAGGCCGCCGAGGAGCTGGCCCACGCCATCCGTTCGCGCATCACACCGGGCGACCGCGTTATATTCCTTGCGCCGAATATACCCGAGATGCTGATCGCCCACTACGCCGTTCCACTGGCCGGTGGGGTGCTGGTCGCGTTGAATTCTCGGCTGGCCGGGCCCGAAGTTCGCTACGTGCTCGAGCACTCCGAGGCGACCCTGCTCTTCATTGACGCCGAGCTGGTCAACGGTGTCTGTGACGCGATCGCGGCATCCGCTTCGCTAAAGGGTGTGATCGAAATCGTCGACGGCGAGTTTGGTCTGACCGAAAGCGACCGGAGCGTCGGCCAGCAGACCCTTGAGTCATTTCTGGTCGAAGCCGACAATGACACCGCCGAACCGCTGGCCTGGGAGGTCTCCGACGAACGCGCGGTGATCTCAATCAACTACACCTCGGGTACGACCGGCAAGCCCAAGGGCGTGATGTACTCGCACCGCGGGGCCTACCTCAATTCCTTCGGCGAGGTGTTCCATAACAAGTTCACCAGTGATTCGGTCTATCTGTGGACCCTGCCCATGTTCCACTGCAACGGCTGGTGCACACCGTGGGCGGTCACTGCCGCCGGCGCCACCCACGTCTGCCTGCGCACGGTGCGGGCCGAATCGGTCTGGTCGGCCATTGACACCCTGGGCGTGACCAACCTGTGCGGCGCCCCCACTGTGTGCGGCGTCATCGCGAACGCGCCGATGAAGCACGTGCTCGAGACGCCGCTCTCCATCACCACAGCGGGTGCACCGCCGTCGCCGAGCGTGATCGAGCAGCTCGACGCGCTCGGGATCACGGTCGTGCACGTCTACGGACTGACCGAGGTCTACGGCCCGTACACGATCTGCGAATACCAGCGCAAGTGGGACGACCTGCCTGTCGACGAGCGTGCCCGCAAGATCTCCCGCCAGGGCGTCGGCATGGTGCAAGCCGAATCAGCCCGCATCGTCGACTCCGCCATGCGCGACGTTCCCGCGGATGCGCAGACAATCGGCGAGATCGTGCTGCGCGGCAACAACGTGATGCTCGGCTACTTCAAAGACGCCACGGCGACGGCGGATGCCTTTCGCGGCGGCTGGTTCCACACAGGCGATCTCGGCGTCATGCATCCGGATGGATATATTGAGATCAAAGACCGAGCAAAGGACATCATCATCTCCGGCGGCGAGAACATCTCCACCATCGAGGTGGAAAATGCGATGCTCACCCACCCGACCGTGCTCGACGTTGCCGTGGTCGGCATTCCGCACCCGAAATGGGGCGAGCGGCCCAAGGCCTACGTCGTGTTGCGTCCGGACTCCCTGGTGACCGAGGTCGACCTGCTCGCCCACACCCGGTACCTGATCGCCGCCTTCAAGGTTCCCGATTACGTTACGTTCGTCGATGCCCTGCCGCGCACGGCCACCGGCAAGATCATGAAGGTCGTGCTGCGCGAACTGCCCGAGGAGGTCGCTGAGCCCGCCGTCTCCTAACCTTTCTGTCGGCCATGTCGTTCAGAACCGCAAATCTGCCCGGTGAAGACCTAACGGGGACCACTTTCGACAAGCTCCGCAGGTCTGTACGCCCACCCCGGTACCCCGGTCCTTGTACGGCCGAAACGCAAGAGACCGGCGCTTTGTCAGCATCCGTCTATAGGTTTATAAGCACAATGGAAGACCCTCCCTCGCATAAACCCTCGCCCGCCACCACCGACATGCCTTTCAATCTGAGAGGAGCACAACATGTATGAGTGGATCATGGTGGGCGTAGGACTCGTTCTCACCGTCGGAACGGGCATTTTCGTAGCCTCCGAGTTCGCGCTCGTCACGCTCGACCGCAATGAGCTCGAGACTCGGCGGGATCGCGGCGAGAAGCGGCTCGGTCCGACCATCAAGGCGCTCAAGATCACCTCGACGCACCTGTCGAGCGCGCAACTGGGCATTACCCTCACTACGCTGCTGACCGGATTCACCTTCGAGCCTGCCATCCGCTCCCTACTCAGCGGGCCGCTGACCAGCGTCGGCGTGCCCGCCGGCATTGTGCCACTGCTGGGAACGATCATCGCAATCTCGCTCGCGACGCTGTTCTCAATGGTGATCGGCGAGCTCGTTCCGAAGAACTTCGCCCTCGCCGTGCCGCTGGCAACCGCGAAGATCGTCGTGCCGGCTCAAACCGTGTTCACGACCGTGTTTAAACCGGTCATTCTATTGTTCAACAACACGGCCAACTCGATCATTCGCCTGTTTGGAATTGAACCTAAAGAAGAGCTGTCGGGCGCCCGCAGCGCCGAAGAACTGAGCTTTCTGGTGCGCCGATCGGCCCTCGAGGGCGTGTTGGACGACGACCACGCCGCGATGCTGCACCGCACGCTGCGATTCTCCGACCACTCAGCAGCGGATGTCATGACCCCCCGGGTGCGCATGGCTTCGGTGCACATTACCGACACCGCCGATAGCATCGTGCGCCTCGCGACCAGCACTGGTTACTCACGGTTTCCCGTGATCGACAAGAACTCCGACGACATCGTCGGCGTGTTGCACGTAAAACAAGCCTTCGCCGTCACGCTGGATGAGCGGGCGACGGTAACCGCCGCCGACCTGAAGGCCCCCGCGCTACGCGTTCCCGAGACCATGGGCGTGGATTCCCTGCTCGCCGCCCTGCGCCAGCAGGGGTTCCAGATTGCCGTGGTCGCCGATGAATACGGCGGAACCGCCGGCATCGTCACCCTCGAAGACCTCGTCGAAGAACTCGTCGGCGAGTTGGAGGACGAGCATGACCGGGCCAAGACCGGCGTCATCCGCTCCGGTCGGTCCGTCGTGTTCGACGCGGCCTGGCGCCCCGATGAGCTGCTCGACCGCGCCGGCGTCTCCGTGCCCGACAACGGCGACTACGACACGGTCGGCGGATTCCTCGCCGACCAGCTCGATCGCATTCCCGAACTCGGCGACGAGGTCGCCATCGAGGGCGGCGTACTGCGCATCGACCACGTCGACGGCGTGCGCGTGCACCGCGTTCGCTACACGCCCCTCGACCCCGAGACTGATCCGAGCCTCGCCACCCCACACGACCGCATCGTCAACAAAATTCAGAAAGATCTGATCCATGAGTAGCGCCGATTTAACCGCGTACTTACCCGGCCTGATCTGGCTCGTCGTGCTGCTGGTGGTGAACGCGTTCTTCGTCGGCGCCGAATTCGCTGTCATTTCGGCCCGCCGCTCCCAGATTGAACCGCTGGCCGCCCAAGGCAACAAGGCCGCTAAGACCACCCTGTGGGCCATGGAACACGCCACGCTCATGCTCGCCACCAGCCAGCTGGGCATCACGGTGTGTTCGCTGCTCATCCTGAACGTCTCGGAGCCGGCCATTCACGGTCTGCTCGAATACCCGCTCGCGGGCACCGGGCTCTCCGAGGGAATGATCAGCACAATCGCTTTCAGCTTCACGTTGATTCTGGTGACCTTTCTGCACGTTGTCTTCGGCGAGATGATCCCCAAGAACATCTCGTTCTCCGTTCCCGAAAAGGCCGCCCTTATTTTGGCACCGCCGCTCGTGTTCGTAGCTCGGGTGTTCAACCCGATCATTTTCAGCCTGAACTGGCTGGCCAACGGCGTACTACGACTGTTCAAGGTCGAGCCGAAAAACGAGGCGACGAGCGCGTTCACGCTCGACGAGGTCGCGAGCATCGCCCGGCAGTCCACCCGGGAAGGCATGCTGCAGGATGCCTCCGGCACGCTCACCGCGGCGTTCGAGTTCACGGCGAAAAAGGTGTCCGACGTGCAGGTCCCGATCGAATCGATGGTCTGCCTGCCGTCGACGGCCTCACCGGCCGACATTCAGCGGGCCGTCAGCCAGCACGGTTTCTCGCGGTACATCCTGACCGACGACGACGGTCAGCCGAGCGGCTACCTGCACCTCAAGGACGTCATGGATCTCACCAGCGGCGACACCTTCACTCAGCCGGTGCCGAGCAAACGCCTGCGACGTCTCGCATCCGTTTCGTGTAACAGCGAATTGGAAGACGCGCTCGCGTCGATGCGTCGCCTTGGAGCGCACGTAGCAACGTCGTTCAACGCGAACGGAACCGTGACCGGTGTGCTCTTTCTTGAGGACATCATCGAAGAACTCGTCGGTCAGGTCGAGGACGCCACCTCGATCTGACCTGGCGGCTCGCAATCGAGCCAACTACACTCATTTGGATGCTTAGCGAAAATCAATCCGAGGGTTTCGTGCGGGTGCGCGGTGCCCGCGAGAACAACCTGCGCAATGTGAACGTCGATGTGCCCCGGGACGCCATCGTGGCGTTCACCGGCGTCTCGGGCTCCGGCAAGTCCTCGCTCGCCTTCGGCACGATCTTTGCCGAGGCCCAGCGCCGCTTCTTCGAGTCGGTAGCGCCCTACGCGCGTCGACTCATTCAACAGGGACATACCCCGCACGTCGACGAGATCACCGGACTGCCGCCAGCGGTCGCCCTGCAGCAACGCCGTGGAACACCAAGTTCCCGATCGAGCGTCGGCACGGTCACCACCCTCTCCAATTCACTGCGAATGATGTATTCCCGTGCCGGCATATATCCAGCGGATACTGCCGGTCGCCTCGAATCCGACTCCTTTTCGCCGAACACCGCGATGGGCGCCTGCCCCCGCTGCCATGGCTTGGGCATGGCGCACACGGTCAGTGAAGCGTCGATGGTGCTAGACGCCACCCTCAGCATTCGCGACGGCGCCATCGCGGCCTGGCCCGGTGCCTGGCAGGGCAAAAACCTGCGCGATATCGTCGCGGTGCTCGGCTACGACATCGACCTGCCTTGGCAGGACCTGTCCCGCGCCGACCGGGACTGGATTCTGTTTACCGAGGAGCAGCCGGTGGTCGAGGTCGTGCCACAGCGCGACCGCATCGCCAAGCCCTACCAGGGGCGCTTCTGGAGCGCGAAAAGTTTCGTGCTGCACACCCTCGCTGACAGTAAGAGCCCGAATGTGCGGCAGCGGGTGTTGCGTTACGTCGACACCGGCCCGTGCCCGGACTGCAGTGGCAGCGGTCTGAAGCCCGAAGCCCTCGCCGTCACCGTGGCCGGGCACTCGATCGCCGTACTCAACGCCCTGCCAATGACGGCCCTGGCCGAGGTCCTTCGGCCGATCATGTCAAACGACTCTGCGTCAGAGGTGGCCGTCACCCTGGCCGGCGACCTTCTACGCCGCATCGATGTGCTGCTCGAACTGGGCCTCGGCTATCTGGCCCTCGGCCGGTCGACCCCCACGCTCTCGCCGGGCGAGATGCAACGGCTGCGCATTGCGACCCAGCTGCGCTCTGGCCTGTTCGGGGTCATCTACGTGCTGGATGAGCCCTCGGCCGGCCTGCACCCGGCCGACGCCGAGCCACTGCTGCTGGTGCTCGAGCAGCTCAAGCTCTCGGGCAACTCCGTCTTCGTGGTCGAACACAATATGGACGTCGTCGGGCGAGCCGATTGGGTCGTCGACGTCGGTCCTCGGGCCGGCGAGGGTGGCGGCGAAGTGCTCTACAGCGGGCCGACCGCCGGGCTGGCCGAGGTCGAGACGTCCGTCACGCGGCAGTACCTGTTTGCTGCGGAGCGCGAGCGCGTGACACGGGGCGAGCTGCGGCAGCCGCTTGGCTGGTTGGGCCTGCACGACGTGACCCGGCACAACCTACAGGGTCTCGATGCGCAGATTCCGCTCGGGGTGTTGACGGCCGTCACCGGCGTCAGTGGCTCGGGCAAATCCACGCTGATCAGCCAGGTGCTCGCCGAGGCCGTCGGTCGACACCTGCACCCCGACCCCGATGATGTTCCGGTGCTCGATCTGGGCGACCCCGATGCCGAGGTTGAGTTCGACTCGAGCCCGGTCGCCGCGGTCACCGGCCTCGAAGCCGTGGATCGCCTGGTGCAGGTCGACCAGAAGCCGATCGGCCGCACCCCGCGCTCCAACCTCGCCACCTACACCGGCCTGTTCGATGCCGTGCGGGCCACCTTTGCCGCCACCGACGAGGCCCGAGCGCGCGGCTTCACCGCGTCCCGGTTCTCGTTCAACGTAGCCGGCGGTCGCTGCGAGACCTGCCTCGGTGAGGGTTTCGTGGCCGTCGGACTGCTCTTTCTGCCGGGCAGCTACGCACTCTGCCCGGACTGCGGGGGTTCGCGTTACAGCCCCGGCACCCTCGAGGTGAACTACCACGGCAAGAACATCGCCCAGATACTCGGCCTGACAGTGGATGCCGCACTCGACTTTCTCACCGACGTCACCGTCGCCGCGCGCAGTCTAGAAACCCTGCGCGAGGTGGGCCTTGGCTATCTAAGACTCGGGCAGCCGGCCACCGAACTTTCCGGCGGCGAGGCTCAGCGCATCAAGCTCGCAACCGAGTTGCAGCGCGCCCGGCGCGGCCACACCCTCTATCTGCTCGACGAGCCGACGACGGGGCTGCATCCGGCCGACGTCGAGCTGCTCCTGCAGCAGCTCGGGCGGCTAGTCGACGCCGGCAACACCGTGGTCGTTGTCGAACACGAGATGGACGTGGTCGCCGCGGCCGACTGGGTAATCGACCTCGGCCCCTCCGGTGGCGACCAAGGCGGCCAAATTATCGCTGTCGGCACCCCCGCCACGGTGGCTGCGCATCCCACGAGCCGCACCGCGCCCTATCTCAAGCTCCGCCTCGCCTAAAATTCCCGCCTCATCCCGGTTCTTGGTGGCTAATTCAGGAGAACTAGGCACCGGCAGCAAGCCCAGCCCGAGATTGTGGGGCAGACACCGGGCCAGCCGCCGATTTTCCTGAATTAGCCCCCAAGACCAGGCCCGCCACATGGGGTTGTAACTTTCCGGCGAATCTGAGTGCAGAGGAATAATTCACACCCTGCAAAACGCTGCACCTAGAGGCGCACACAGCATGCCGCCCCGGGGGCGCGCGGCCGCTCGTTTTTGCACTTCCCTTTTCGCACGACCGTCAGGACCAGCTATGACTGCAACAGCCAGCGCGCCCACGACCGAGGCCAAGCTCCACCCGGACGCCAAGCGCAACCAGTTGGTGATCCGGCTGCTGCTGGTCTCCGCGTTCGTGGTCATTTTGAACGAGACCATCATGGGCGTGGCCCTGCCGCACCTCATGAAGGACCTCAGCATCACGGCGACCGCCGCGCAGTGGCTGACCACCGCGTTCATGCTCACGATGGCCGTGGTCATTCCGATCACCGGTTTTCTCATTCAGCGTTTCAACACCCGTCCGGTATTCATCGCGGCAATGACGCTGTTCAGCACCGGCACCCTGATCGCCGCGCTCGCTCCTGGCTTTGAGGTGCTGCTGCTCGGCCGCATCGTGCAGGCCAGCGGAACGGCCATCATGATGCCGCTGCTCATGACCACCGTCATGACCCTCGTCGCCCCCGCCTCACGCGGCAAGACGATGGGTAATATCTCCATCGTCATCTCGGTCGCCCCGGCGATCGGCCCGACCATCTCGGGCATCATCCTCAGCGTGCTCGACTGGCGCTGGATGTTCATTATCGTGCTGCCGATCGCCATCGGCGCCCTCGTTCTCGGCGCCTCACGCATCCAGAACGTGACCACGCCGCGCGAGATTCCGATCGACGTGCTCTCGGTCATCCTCTCGGCCTTCGGCTTCGGCGGGTTCGTCTACGGTCTGAGCAACCTCGGCGGCGCAACCGCTTCCGGCTGGGTGCCACTGGGCATCGGCCTGGTCGCCCTCGCCCTGTTCGTGCTGCGCCAGGTGCAGCTGCAGCGCACCGATCGCGCCCTGCTCGACCTGCGCGTGTTCAGCTCGCGCACCTTCACCCTCTCGATTTCGATGCTCAGCATCAGCATGCTGGCCCTGTTCGGCACGATCATTCTGCTGCCGCTGTACATGCAGGACGTGCTCGGCATGACCGCCCTCGCCACCGGGCTGCTGCTGCTGCCGGGTGGCCTGACCATGGGGCTGCTCGCGCCATTCGTCGGCCGAATTTACGACCGTCGCGGGCCGACTATTCTGCTGGTGCCCGGATCGATCATTGTTAGCGCCGCCTTCTGGACCATGACAATGATGGGTGAAACGACCGAGCCGTGGATGCTCATGGTCACCCACATCGGCATGAGCGCCGGCCTGTCGCTGCTGTTCACACCGCTCTTCACGTCGGGCCTCGGCTCGCTCAATCCCCGCCTGTACTCCCACGGCAGCGCCGTCGTCGGTACCGTACAGCAATTGGCCGGTGCCACCGGAACGGCCCTGTTCATCGCCGTGATGACCTCGCAGTCGGCCGCGCTCATGGCGCAGGGCGTGTCGGAAATCTCGGCCACGGCCTCCGGAATTCGCGGCGCGTTCCTGTGCGGCGCGATCATCTCGCTGTTCGCCATTCCCGCCGCATTCCTGGTGCGGCGTCCGCCGCTCGGCGATTCTGTGTCGATCGGGCACTGACCGGTCAAGGTCCAGTTCAGCGGATGCGCTGGGCCAGCACCGCAGGATGCTCGGTCGGCAGTCCATGCCGCCGACCATTCTGCAGCATCGCCAGATTCTTCTTCTCCCAGTCGCCGAGCGCCTGCCGGAGCGAGTCGATGGCGGCGCTCTCCGCGCAGGAGCTGATGGTGCGGCCGCAGGAGCACTTCGCGGCCGTACCATCGTGGTGCAACTGCGCCACGCGCCACAGGGCGGCCATCGCCCAGTCGATCTGCCGCCGGGCAAGCTCGGTGTTGCGTTCGGCACGCTTGACCAAATCGTTCTGCAACAGGTCGCGCACCCCGTCGATACCGGCCGCGAATTGGCCAGCCACGAGCGTACTGAGCTCGGCGACCTGGTCGCGCAGTGCGGTCAGATCCGTGTCGCGGGCGACGAGCAGGGCATCCGTTTCGGCAATGTACTCGCCGTGGGCCGTCTCGGAAGCCGCCCAGCGCGTCGTCCACAACCGTACGTGCTCGAGGTCGCGGCGTTCACTCTTCTCGGCCCCGATGTGGTGCACGCAGAGCGCACAGACGACCTGGTCGCTCGATGAGGTGAAGTGGAAGGGCTGCGGCGCGAGGCAGCACAGGCAGGGTACCTCGAGGTCGGCGTACAGCGGATGCGCATGCGTCACGATTGCTCCCATCTCACGGATTGTTCTTTCGAGAATACCGGTGCCGAGTTCGTTCCCGAAAAATCACGTGTGCATTTCTGCACGGCACCCCTGTGCAAATCGCACTTTGACAGTCACCAGTGCGAAGCGCAAGCTAAGACGAGCCAGACGACGTGTGAATGAGCGCGTTGTGTCAATGACGACACGGGGGAGACCCATGAGCACGACTAGATCCAATATCCGACAGGACGTACATACGTCCGGACTGAAAAAGGTCGTCGCAGCCTCCATGGCCGGCACGGTCGTCGAGTGGTACGAATTCTTTCTCTATGCCTCGGCCGCAACGCTCGTATTCGGTACCCTGTTCTTTCCGAACGCGGGCAGCGAACTTGAGGGCATCATCGCGGCGTTCGCGACCTACGCCGTCGGCTTCTTGGCTCGCCCGATCGGCGGCATCGTGTTCGGACACTTCGGTGACAAGTTCGGCCGTAAACGCCTGCTCCAGTTCAGCCTCGTGCTCGTCGGCGTCGCCACCTTCCTGATGGGCTGCCTGCCAACATTCCAGCAGATCGGCTACCTCGCACCGATTCTGCTCGTGCTACTGCGCTTCATTCAGGGCTTCGCCGTCGGCGGTGAATGGGGCGGCGCCGTGCTGCTCGTCGCCGAGCACAGCCCGGAGAAGTCGCGCGGATTCTGGGCCAGCTGGCCCCAGGCTGCCGTACCCATGGGAAACCTGCTAGCCACCGCTGTTCTGTTCGTGCTCGCCTCGACGCTGTCCGACGAGGCCTTCCTCAGCTGGGGCTGGCGCGTCGCCTTCTGGCTCTCCGCGGTGATCGTGCTCATCGGCTATTACATTCGCACCAAGGTTAGCGATGCTCCGATCTTTCTCAAGGCGCAGAAGGAGGTCTTGGACGGTGATAAGGGCTTCGGCATCGTCGAGGTCTTCCGCCGCTACCCGCGTGGAGTGTTCACCGCGATGGGACTGCGCTTCGCCGAGAACATTCTTTATTACCTGGTCGTGGTGTTCTCGATCACGTATCTGAAGATCATCGTAGAAATGGACACCTCTCGCGTTCTGCTGCTCCTACTCATCGCCCACGCGATTCACTTCATTGTCATTCCGCTCGTCGGCCACCTCTCCGACCGCGTTGGCCGCCGCCCGATCTACTTCGTCGGCGCCGTGCTCGCCGGCACCTGGGGTTTCTTCGCCTTCCCCATGATGGACACCGCGAACGACTTCATCATCATCGTTGCGATCATGATGGGCCTGCTGTTCCACGCGCTCATGTATGCCGGCCAACCAGCCATTATGGCCGAAATGTTCCCCACCCGCATGCGCTACTCCGGTGTCTCCCTCGGTTACCAGGTCACCTCGGTAATCGCGGGGTCCATCGCCCCGATCATCGCCGTGAGCCTGCTCTCCACCTTCGAGTCCTCAGTGCCCGTGGCCATCTACCTCGCGGCGGCATGCCTCGTGACGGCCCTCGTCGTGCTGACCCTTAAGGAGACCCGCGGCCTGTCGCTGCACGACATTGATGCAGCGGATGCCGCCGATTTGGCCGATCGCGCCGCCTCTGCCGCCGATTTGGCCGGGACCAGCAGCGGTCGATAGCGCGGCTTCACCGGGGGCTCGGTTCAGGGGCGATCGAGCCGCCGTCGATGCGCTGCCACCCCATTCTTGGTGCGGTTGGAGAGCATCCGCTTGCCGAATCAGTCGGTGAACGCGGCAGCCCGACTCGCGATCTCGAGGGTGATCGCCTCGATCGCGGCGCGCACCACAGGCGAACGCAACGATTCGGCCCGCACCACCGCCCAAATCGGCAGCTGGCGCTGAAAATCGTCGGGCAGCACCGGAACGAATTCCGGCCGATCGTGCACAAGGAAATTGGGCAGCAGTCCGATTCCGGCGCCGGCCTGCACGGCCTCCAGCTGCGCGAACAGGCTGGTCGACTGAAAGGTCGTGGCGGCTTCCGGCAGCTGCGACGATCGGTAGCCCAGGTCGGTCACGAGCAAGGCGCTCTCGACGTACGACACGAAACTGTGCAACGCAATATCGTCGAGCGACTGCGGCACTCCGCGCTCCCGCAGGTACTCGCGGCTGGCATAGAGCCGCAGAAAATAGTTGGTGAGAAACATGGCCTGCGCGTTGTTGACGTCGTTGCGTCCAGCCACGATCTCCAGGTCGACACCCGACCGGTTCTGACTCACCTTGCGGGTGGCGCTGAACATTTCGATATTGATGCTCGGGTGCCCCTGCTGCAGCTTCACGAGCGCCGGCGTCACGATCTCGGCCCCGAAGCCGTCGATCGTGCTGATGCGCAGCAGTCCCGACAGCGGGTCCTTCTGGCTGATCGCTGCGCTGAGCACCCCGAGTCGGTCTTCGATCGCTTCGGCAGCACTGACCGCGTGCCGGCCTAATTCGGTGAGCTCCCAGCCGTGCGGGCTGCGTTCGAGAGTGCGGCCACCCAACTCCTGATCAAGTGAGCGGATGCGTCGCGAAATTGTCGTGTGCGTGGTGCCGAGTGCCTCGGCGACCGCATTGAACCGGCCTAACCTGGCCACGGTGAGCAACACGAGCAGATCGTTCGGGCTCGGAAGTTGATGTGCATTCACGAATCAGCCCCTTCCAGTGTGTGCATTTGCGCACATAGCCTCTGTGAATTATTGCCTTGATTGCACTCTATCCGGCTGCGAGGGTGGAGGGACACAAGCAAAGGAGCTTCAAATGTCTGTAGTCGCATGGATCGGATTGGGGAACATGGGCGGTCCCATGTCTGCCAACATGGTGGCTGCCGGCCACGAGGTGCGCGGGTTCGACCTGAATCCGGATGCCGTCGCCGCCGCTGCCGAGGCGGGGGTCACCGCCGTGTCCAGCATCGCGGCGGCCGTGGCCGGAGCCGATGTCGTCTTCACCATGCTGCCCAAGGGTGAGCATGCCCGGTCGGTCTACTTCGGCGCCGACGGGGTGCTGGCCAACACCGACACGACAGCGCTGCTGGTAGATTCCTCCACTATCGACATCGACACCGCTCAAGCCCTGCACGACGCGGCGGCCACGGCGGGCTTTCGCTTCGTCGACGCCCCGGTCTCCGGCGGTATCAGCGGCGCAACGGCGGCAACATTGACCTTCATGATCGGCGGCGAAATCGGCGCGGTTGCCGACGCTACAGCGTTCATCCAGCCGATGGCAGCGAATATCATCCCGACCGGAGGCGCGACGACCGGCCAGGCTGCAAAGATCTGCAACAACCTCATGCTGTTCATCAACCTCGCCGCAACCGCCGAGGGCGCCGTGCTGGCCGAGCGGCTGGGACTGGACAAGCAGGTGTTCTGGGATATCGCATCCGTTTCATCGGGCGATAGCTGGGCGCTGCGCACCTGGTACCCGATCAAGGATGTGGTCGCCACGGCCGCCGCGAACCGGGACTTCGCCCCGACCTTCACTACCGACCTGGCCAGCAAGGACATCGGCCTCGCCATCGCGGCGGCCCGCGCCACCGACACTCCGCTCGAAATCGGCGAGCACGTCGCCAAGCTGTTTCAGCGGCTGATCGACGAGGGCGAGGGCGGCAAAGACTGCTCGATGATCGTCAAACTCGTCGACGGCACCCTGCAGTCGCACAGCTGAACCATGTCATCAACGAGAAAGAGAACTCCTATGCAAACAATTCCCCACTACATTAACGGCCAGCGCGTCGAGTCGGCCGAGCGGTTTGGCCCGGTATTCAACCCGGCCACCGGTGTGCAGGAGAAACAGGTCGTCCTAGCTTCCCGCGCAGTCGTCATCGACGCGATCGAGTCCGCCAAGGCGGCCCTTCCCGAGTGGCAAACCAGCACCCTGGCCAAGCGCACCGCCATCTTCTTCAAGGTGCGCGAATTGCTCGCCGAGCGCACTGCAGAACTGGCGGCGATCCTCACGAGCGAGCACGGCAAGGTGCTCTCTGACGCGGCCGGCGAGATCACCCGTGGGCTCGAGAACATCGAGTTCGCGACCGGCCTCGCCCACATGCTCAAGGGCGACTTCTCGCAGCAGGTCTCCCACGGAATCGACGTGCACTCGGTGCGCCAGGCCGTCGGCGTCGTTGCCTGCGTCACTCCGTTCAACTTTCCAGCCATGGTGCCGCTGTGGATGATCGGCAGCGCCCTCGCCTGCGGCAACACCGTGCTGCTCAAGCCAAGCGAGAAGGACCCGTCGTCGGCGATCTTCATCGCTGAGATCTTCACGGAGGCCGGTCTGCCCGCCGGCGTGCTCAACGTCGTGCAGGGCGATAAGGAGGCCGTCGACGAGCTCCTCGACAACCCTGCCGTCAAGGCGATCAGCTTCGTCGGGTCCACTCCGATCGCCAAGTCCATCTACAGCCGTGCCGCCGCAAACGGCAAGCGCGTGCAGGCCCTCGGCGGAGCGAAAAACCACATGGTCGTGCTGCCAGATGCCGACCTCGAGATGACAGCGGATGCCGCCATCAACGCCGCCTACGGATCCGCCGGGGAACGCTGCATGGCCGTGAGCGTGCTCGTGGCCGTCGGCGGCATCGCCGACGACCTCGTCGCCGCAATCGAGAAGCGCATGAAAAAACTCATCATCGGCCCCGGAACCGATCCGACCTCACAGATGGGCCCACTCATCACCGGCGATCATCGCGACCGAGTCGCGTCCTACCTGGCCGGCGCTGAGTCCGCCGGCGCCACGATGGTCGTCGACGGTCGGGCGCAGAACTTCGCCAGCGGCGGCTTCTTCCTCGGCGTCAGCCTGATCGACCACGTCACGCCCGGCATGAAGGTCTACACCGATGAAATCTTCGGCCCGGTACTCTCGGTCGTGCGCGTCGACACCTTCGACGAGGCGGTAAAGCTCGTCAACGAGCACGAGTTTGGCAACGGCGTGGCCTTGTTCACCCGCGACGGCGGGGCGGCTCGGCAGTTCGAGTGTGAAATTGAGGCTGGCATGGTCGGCATCAACGTGCCTATTCCGGTGCCGGTCGGGTCGTTCTCCTTCGGCGGCTGGAAGAACTCGCTGTTCGGCGACGCACACATGTACGGACCGGACAGCATCCGTTTCTACACCCGCGCCAAGGTCGTCACGACCCGCTGGCCCGACCCTGCCACCTCCGAGATCAACCTCGGCTTTCCCCAGTTGGCGTAAATCCGCGCGGGTCCCCTCGGGGACCCGCAGACGTTTCCTGGCGGGGCTAGGGTGTGGAGGTGCCGTCTTCAGCCCAGCCCACCGCCACGCACGAGTTCGTCGCCGGGACCGCATTTCTCGGTCGCGGCCTCAAAATGTGGATAACCTCACCCCGTCTCATGCTGCTCGGCGCCCTGCCGGCTCTCATCGTCGGCATTCTCTATCTGGTCGGCATCGTGGTACTGCTCGTCAACGTCGAGACCATCGCCGTCACGATCAGCCCGTTCGCGAACGGCTGGGACGAGCCGTGGCGCACGGGCGTGCGAGTCCTGGCCGGCGCGGCGGCCGCAGCGGCCGGCATCCTCTTGCTTGCTTACACCTTTGTGGCCGTGACGCTGATGATCGGGGACCCCTTCTACGAGCGCATCTGGCGTGCGGTCGAGACCGACCTCGGCGATGCGCCAGTCGAAGCTAAGCGCGGCCTGTTGCGCCCGATCGCGGACGCCCTGCGGTTGGTCGCCCTCGCTGTGCTGGCCGCTCTCTTGCTTCTCCTCTGCGGCCTGGTTCCCGGACTCGGCCAGCTGATCGCGCTCGTTCTCGGGGCTGTTTTGGGCGGCTGGATCCTCACCCTCGAACTCACCGGCTTCGCCTTCGACGCCCGCGGCTTCACCCTCACCCAGCGACGACGGATGCTGCGCGCCCGCCAATCCCGCAGCCTCGGTTTCGGTGTGCTCACCTACCTGCTGTTCCTGATTCCGGGCGCGGCGGTCATCGTGATGCCCGCCGCTGTCGCGGGCGCAGCCTTGCTCAGCCGGGACGTGCTCGAAGCGACGAAACCGAGCGATCAGCGCTGACGGTGAATGATTCTCCCGCCGCGCGCCGCGATGGCGCGAACCACGACCGGGCGCGCCCCGATCCAGATCGTAGCCATGAGCAGGATCGAGCCGACGAAGATCCAGACACCGAGCCAGCCGTCGTCATTCCGCGCCGCATACATGTGGTTCAGGTTGGCCCGGGCGCCGGTCGTGAGTACGAGCAGAACGTGCACGACAATGAACGCCACGAAGAAGACAAGCACCGCAAAGTGCAGCTTGCGCGCGACGGGCAAGGGAAAGACCCGATCAAGTCGCCGAAACCGGGCAGAGAAGCCGGGGGACATGCGTAGGCCGGTAACGAGCGCGATCGGTGCTGCCACGAATACGACCGTGAAGTAACTGAGCAGTTGAAGGGCGTTGTAGTGCGCCCAGCCGTTATCCGTCGGCCAGTTCAGCGAGGCATATTGCAGGCTGGCCGACACGGCGTTGGGAATGACGTCCCAGTTGGTGGGCACAATTTTGAGCCATTGCCCGGTCGCGAACAACAGAACATAGAAGACGATCCCGTTCACCAGCCACAGCGTGTCGAACACGATGTGCTGCCATAAATCGAGGGTCATGCGGATCGGCGGATTCTTGGTGCGCAACCAGCCGGTATTGGTGCGCGTCCAGAAAATGGACGGGCGTTTGGTCGTACGCACCTGCCAGCCGGTCCTAATGACGAACAGAATGAAAAAGGCGTTGAGCCCGTGCTGCCAAGCCAACCAGGCCGGCACTCCGACCGGTGTCGCGGCCGGATGGGTCGACACACCGGGGTAACTGCGTGTGAAGTCGTCGACCGAGGGAAGGGCACGCATCCCGTTCGCCGCGAGTACCACGATGGCCGCGACCACGAGCAGGACAGGCACGATCCAGGCCAGCCACATCCACCGGCTCGGCTGATAGGTACGCAGTCGAAAGGCACTGCGCCGAAGGGCACCCATCGTCATCGCGTTCCGTTCTCGCCTGAGCTTGTGCAGGGCGTCCCCGCAAGGCTACTTGCCCTCTCCGACGCGGTGTAGATCCCCGACGCGGTGGGTCATATAGCGGACAGCTGAACTAGGTCTTCCGGCAGACCACCCCGCGGGCACTGCGCTGCTATTGATTCAAGTTCTTGACCATTCCGGCCGGCCAAGGAACCACGATCGCACCGACGAGGGACCGGAGGAGGCTCTCATGTCAGTGAAGTTGCACTTCAGCCCAGTATCCCCACGACAGCGAGCAGCCGAGCCACCGGGGTGAAAACCTTCGTCACATCGTGTGATCCGCCTCATAGTCGTCGAAGAAGATGCTTTCTACAGGCCTGCCGAACAGTCGGGCCAGCCGAAGGACGAGGGGAAGGCTGGGGTTGAACCGACCGGCCTCTATGGCGTTGATGGTCTGTCTAGAGACCCCGACGTTCGTGGCCAAGGTTTCTTGGGACCATTTCCGCGCCTGCCGGAGGGCCTCGACGTCGTTCCTCATGCTGTGGCCCTGGTGGCTGCTTTCCTGATCACGGCATGGCGTACCCAGAAATCAACGATGAGAACAACGGCGAGGCCGATCAGCACCCAGGCGGGATTCGTCTGAGTGGGAAAGATGATGAAAAGGCATCCCGTGATGACAGTGAGAAGCACCATATCCAGGAACGTTTTGGACTGAGCTTCCACGGCCAGATGGCGTTCCAGGCTGTCGGGTCTGGCCGTCAGCTCACGGCGCTCCGTGCGCCGGCGGAAGATCCTCGTTCCGATCGACACCGACATCAGGGAAGCGAAGACCGCCGCGGTAAGGGCAGTAATGACCCACGAAGCTGCACCGGCTTCTTGAGCGGCGCCGAGAAAACCCCCCAAGGTGCCGCACACGACAACACCGATTGCGATGTAAATGAACCGCACCTTCATGCTGAACTCCTTTGCTGAATGACCGAATATGGAAAGTTCACTTTCCATATTAGAAGGCATTCAGACGAAAGTCGGTGTATGGCCGGGCCAAAATGGCGCGGCGCCACCGGCCCGTTCGTCACTGGTGTCAGCTGGCTAGCTTTCCTCTAGCGACATTCGGGGTACAGGAGGCGCTGGAGGTAGATGCGCAGAGTGTTCAAACAATGGCTACTACTGCCCTCCCCCGAAGTGTCTTGCGAAGGATCGTTACCAAACGCCACCCGTCACAGACCTGAGCGTCGAATATTCGACGAAGTCTCAAACCACCCGTAGAGACCGTCTCTATCGGCTTGGTTTCACATCCTCCGGTCTGCGAGCCTCGACGAGCTCTTGGGCCATGGTGCTTGCTTCGCGGACGAGAGCAGCGTCGCGGCCGACTTTCGCTGCTGTGATGGCCGCGTCGTAGAGCAAAGCCAGGCGGGATGTCACCGTGGCGGCAGTGCCCGCACCTATGAGGTTGGCCAGGTGTGTGCGAACGACGGCGCGGTAGCGTTGTGCGACTGCGCCGACTGCCGCGCATTCCGGCAGTTCAATCACGGCATTAGTGAATGGGCAGCCGTGGAACGTGTTCAATTCGACTGAACGGGCGAGGGCCTCAAATAGGGCTGCGATCCGCTCCCAGCGCGGCGAGAGCGGATTGTCCAGTGCGTGGGCGTTTCTGATCCAGCCGTCTAGCTCCTGTTCCAGGTAAGCCACGACGAGAGCTTCTTTGTTGGCGAAGTTGTTATAGAGGCTGGCTTTGGCAACACCCGCGTTACGCACGACGAGATCGATTCCCGTGGCATTGATGCCGTGTTCGTGGAACAGGCGGCCCGCGGACGCGAGTAGGCGCTCCTTGGCGCTCACGATCGGGGTAATGGTCGACGAATGCATACTTTGATATTACCAGACCGATCGGTATAGTTAGTGGTGACCAGATCGGTCTAAC
>NZ_PJJM01000103.1 GCF_002929805.1 Cryobacterium sp. Y50
GCAACAATCATGCCGGACCCGACAGGCCAACTCCCTCAGATACTCACACCATCCGAGGTTACAAACAAGGTAACGGGGGTGAGATGTGCCTATTATGGGGGTCTTCCGCTCCTACCCTGACAGGGACTTATCAGGAAATTCTCCACGGCAACACGAAATTTCCCGGGGACGTCGTCCGTTTCCGACCGGGGTTGTTTGTCTCGCTGCCGGCCACTTCTCACACCAGAAGCAGCCTTGAATTATACCAGTCAACCAGAAGGCATCGGTCTTTTCGGTGTACCGCCTCTCGAGCCACAGCATCGCGTGCATCCGGCTGGGGCGCTCTGCGTCTCGTCGCCGGCATTGCCGCCGCAGCCCTCGTTGGCAGCATCACGCTCGCCGCGGTACCGGCCTCGGTGACCGGCGTTCTTCAACACGTTGCGTTCAGCTCGCACCTGTTCTACCCGGGTGAAGGCAACATATCGACAATCCACAACTCAGGGGGTGTTTCGTCTGTCAGTGGTTTTGTTGGCTGTGAAATCGTCACCGTCACGGGCGGGGTTCCCGTGGACGCTCGCACCTATCGTGACGGCGGCGGAGCTATCTCGTGGACGTCGAGCTTCGCGGACCTGCTCCAAAACTACGATCTCACTCCGGGCGACGTGTTCGGCCTCAGCTATTACTACGACATGGACGAAAATACCTGCGCCAGCGGTGACTCAACTGTGCTGGGCAGACCCACAGCCAGCGGTTCGTTCATCATCGGAACACTTCCGGTGGCCGACCTGCCGTCGGAAACCGTGAACGAGCTGGTCTGCGGCTGGGATTATGGAGAAGGAGCTAACTTCGCCACCAACTCGGTCGCCTGGACCGACATCTGCCTGACCGATGGAGCAGTGGACGACGGCCAGACCGCCCACGTCGATGACGCCTTCGACACCATCGGCACAGTTTGGCTCTACGGCGAAGGCTGGTACTACGCCGTGACGGATGCGGACTACAGCGACGACGCTGGCGTACTGACCCTGAACGACGACGACATCGATATTCCGGGACGCGACGGTAACGTCGATGTGACCGTGACGGTCACCATGATCGGGTCGTTCGTCACGTGGAACGTCAATGTTTTCGAAGCCGGAACTTCGACGCCCGCCGCAGTCGACGTCAGCCTCGAGGGCGACCTCGGCTCCGACGAGGACACCACGTGGACCCAGACCGACTCGGGGGGTCTGGATTTCGACCGATGGCCGACGGGAGTCTGACCCGGTCCTCGTGCACCGACTCCGGGGCAGCGGCCGAACGTACACCGGCCACAATGACGACAGCCTGACTGCGGGGGTCACCGGTGGTTCGTCATTCGTCTACTCCATCGGCGTCATCGACTACTGCTCGTCGCAGGCCGACGCCGTGGCGAACGCGCAGGTTGTCGCGGCCAACTTCGACAGCTACCTCAACACAGACCTGATCGGCGGCGATTGACCCGGATTTTCCGTCACTGACTTGACGGCCGCCCAGGGTGTCGTCATTGATCAGGCCCTCGCCATTGATCAGGCCCTCGCGTTGGATTTCACCGACGAATGGGATTTCTCTGGCGGGTGGGAGCTCACACTGTCCGGCCTTCCCGACGGCCTGGACTATGCGGTTCTGGGCGGCGTCGAGGGTCCGAGCGTTTGTATTTTCGGCACCCCCAGCTACAGCGGAACGTCGACGCTCACGTTCAATGCCAATGCCGCAGGTGTCTCGGCTGAGGCCCTGGGCAACCTGGTCGTTGCCGCTCCCGCTCACAACCTGTCGCTGGCTCTCGATCTCGCAGTGGGTGAGCAGGTGACGGATGCTCCGGCACACGTCTACGCATCCGGCCTGGTGCCCGACAGCGCCTGGACGCTCACGGCGCGGTCCACCCCGACCGTTATTGCCTTCGGAATCGTCGGCGCCAACGGTCAGCTGGCCACAACGGCCAACCTGCCCGCCGGCCTCGAAGCCTGTTGGCACTCGCTGACCCTGGACGGCACCTTAGCCGATCTGACGTACGCGCAGGCCATGGTCTGATTTGAGATCGATGCCAATGGCGTGCTGTTGCGCATCTCCAGCACCGATCCAGTCGTCACTCCGGTCGTCTCGAGGGCGGCTCTAGCCAGCGCCGGATTCAGCAACGGCTGGTTGGTCGGCCTCGCTGCCCTCCTGGTCGCCGCTGGCGCAGCGCGCGCCGGGGTGCGCCTGTACCGCCGCAAGGCCAACAGGCAGGTGTAGCCGGCACGCGTGAGCGGATGCCGCCTCGGTTTCGGTCGGGGTGGCATCCATTTTTCTGTGCCCGGCAGGTTGCCCCGTGTTACAGGGGCGCTCACCCGCGACCTGCGCGCCACGCACACTGGTAGGAGCGCAGCACAATCGACACCGACGGGAGCCCGGCATGAACGAAGAATTCACGAAGCGGATGCTCGCCGTCGTCGAGGTCACCGGAGCGCGCCCCGACCGTCCCTCGTACCACGCCAAGGTGCAGGTACTCAATTCGCGCCTGGCCACCGATGCTGCCGCTGCCGGCTGGGTCGTCATCCGGGTGGCCGCTGCCGACGTGACGCCCGTCGACCTGCTGCACATTACAGCGGATGCCGACGCCCTCGTCATCGTCGGCGGCGAAGACATCACGCCCCACTTCTACGGCGGTGCTGACGGCTACGAGGGTGAGACGGCACACTTCGCGGTCGCCGACGCGGGCCAGATTGCCCTGGTGCAGCGTGCCCTCCTACTCGGTACCCCACTGCTGGGCATTTGCCGCGGCCTGCAGATCATCAACGTCGCCCTCGGCGGCAACCTCGTGCAGCACATTGAGAACGGCATTCACAAAAACATCGACGTGCCGATCGACCAGATTCTTTCTACCCACGACGTCGTCCTCGCCGCCGACAGCACCCTGGCCGTGAGCCTCGGCCGCATCGACCTCTCGGTGCAGAGCGCCCACCACCAGATCGTCGACCGCCTCGGCGCCGGCCTCGTTGCCGTCGCCCATGCCCCCGACGGCCTGATCGAAGCCCTCGAGCACGAGAGCGCTCCGATTACTGGTGTGCAGTGGCACCCCGAAGCGCCCGACTCTCCGGTCGATCAGCTCACCCTGCTCCTGGCCGGTCTGGCCGCACAGCACGAGACTCGCTCGTTGCGCGGCATCGCCATCGCGCTCGCTGCTTGACCAGTCCTTCAGCTGAGCCATCAGCATTCGTTGAACGCCCCATGCACGCGGGATCGTTGCCGGGTCCATGTTCGGAAAGCGGGCCCGGGAAGAAAAAGGATCGCGGATCGCGACGCCAGCCCCGTGCCAGAGCCCTTGTGCCAGAGCCCTGGTGCCTGAGCCCCGGTGCCGGCGGGGCGTGTCAGCGCGGCGGTACCGCGCGTTGTTCGCGGAACCGAAAAAGCCCCGGCACTTCTCGCCTGGGGGGAGGTGAGAAATATGCCGGGGCTTCACGTGGAGTGGGGGAACTCCGTGTGTAACCGTACGGGGCATGGCCTGAGAAGAGGCTGATAAAAACCAAAAAGGAAGTATACCCCGCGCCAGAATTGGGATCTCCCGGTCGACCGGTTTGTTACGTATCCGTTGCAATCGCCGCGCGCGCAACGGTCGGCCGACTAAACTGAACCGCGGTCGCCGTTCCACAAAACGAGGCGGTGTCGACCCGGGTAGGGAGTCGACACCGCCTCGGATGCATGAGTCGGCTCTGCGTCAGGCGGCCTGGTGCTTGGCGGTACTGACGGCGCTCGTTGAGTGGCTCCAGGCGAGTAGTTCGGCCTGCGCCCGCTTACGGCTCGCAGCGGTCTGTTTGGGGGGAACCGGAACGATCATTCGGGAGCCCGGGCAATCCTTGGTGGAATTGGCCAGGGAATGATAGGTCGCGAAGCGGGTATCCGACGTGATCCACACCATTTGTTGGCATTCGGGGCACTCTGTCTGCAACATTTTCACGATTGTCCGTTCCATCGCCGACTCGGGGTAATCGGTTCGATAATTCCAATCTAGTGGGGACAGACAGCGTGATGTCCTCCCCCGTCATGGGGACAGCACGAAACGCCGAACAGTGGTATTTTGCCTCCGGCACGTGCTTCCGTCTATTCTGAGTTCCCCGCCTGCCAGAGACGTTGAAATGGAGACACGCCATGAACATTGATTGGGAATTCAACGGACTGCCGATACACGTGCTGATCGTGCATGCGATCGTGATCGTGGTGCCGCTGGCCGCCTTGTGTGCACTGCTCACCGCCTTCTGGCCGGCCGCTCGGCGACGACTGGGCATCGTGACGCCTATGGTGGCCCTCGCCGCGCTCCTGCTGGTTCCGCTCGCCGTGCAAGCGGGGGAGTGGTTGCAATCCCGGCTGGTCAGCGTGACCCCACTGCTCGGCGCGCACACCTCGCTCGGCAAGACGATGCTGCCGTGGGTAATTGCCCTGTTCTTTATGACGGCACTGCAGTGGTTCTGGTATCGCTATGCGACCGTCGAGGGCGCCCGTTTCGCATCCGCTCTGCCGAACCACACCCGATGCCTCGTGGCCACCGTTGTTCTTGATCTCCTTGTTCTGGTCAGCGCTCTTGGATCGGTCGTCACGGTCGCCCTGATCGGGGAATCGGGTTCTCGAGCGGTTTGGACCGACCTGTTCATCTCGTGAAGGCGCCGCACCGAACGTGCGACACCCTCGCGAGCCTGGTCAGGCCCGCGGCCTGGGCGGCTGCGGCTTCTGGAATGCCAGCTCGCCGCCGACGCGCCCGCCGAACGGCCGACCGTGGTCGGCAAACTCCTCGCGAAAGTATCCCATGCGCCACGGCCCCATTTCGAGCCGCGAGCCGGTGCGCAGAATCTGGCTGTTCCCGATGCGTCCTTCGACCGGCCGAGAGCTGCCCGAGACGTCACCCATCGCATACAGAACGTACTCATCGTCGTCATCGTGGCGAATTTCGGCGTGCAGCGGTTTCAATCCGGGCAGTTGCAGGTCCGCGTCGGCGGACGAGCCGATCGTCGTCACGCCCGGCAGCAGGTTGAATTCCCGGGGCATCTTCCCGTTCCAGTTCTCCGATCCCACAACGAAGATGAGGCGGGGCCGCCCGCTTCCCGGCGTGTAATGCGTTGTGGTGATCTTTCGCCGGCGGTGTCGATCAAATGTGGGTGCAAGCGGAAACACCGTCGATGGCGGCAGCGGAATGGCAACCGGCATGCGCGCACGTCCGCGCATGCGTGCCTGCACGAGCGGCCCAAGGGCGTTTCGGGCCCCGAGCACGATGTGCGGTGACCGCGTCAGGAGGCGTTGCGAAACGGAGGCCTGCACGTCGCCGAGACGCGCAATCAGCCCGACCGGGCCCGTGATGGAGACGGTCAGGCCGCGGGAGGCCAATTCGGCAGCCAGTGCGCGCAGCGGTTCCAAGTTGAGCGCACGCCCCTGCACGAACATTTCCGGGTTGCTCGTAAAGACGGTGATCTCCGTGCCGTTGGCGGTCACCGTGCCCTGCATTGCATCCGCTGACCCAAAGGAATCGCCGAATTCCGCCCCGGTCGAATCCGCACTGGAGTCAGCCTTCGACGCACCGACTGCACCCGTTGGTTCGACCAGGGAGAAGGCGAGATCGATGTGCAGACTCACCGGGGAGCCGGCCCGTGATGAGCTCGCCGAGGAGCTCACGATCAGCCCCGAAACGGATCGGAACCGAGCGACTTCTCGTCGCTCGTGGTGACCCGCAGGGTGCCGTTGAGCTTCCAGATGGCTCGTGGGGCGTCGGGGCCGATATCGCGGGGAACCTCAACGACCATATCGATGAAACTATAATTAATGGCTGCGCCCTTGCCGGTGAGATAGGACCACATTTCCTGGCCGAGGTCGGCCCAGTCCTTGATGGTGTGCTCTTCGGAGTCGGCGGTGGTCTCGACATTGCCCAGGTACGTCTGTCGTTCAGTCACGTTAAGTTCCTTTTCGCTCGCACAGATAGTGGTGCAGGTACCGACAGGTGCGCCGGTCTCGCAAGGACACAGTACCCTTGAGATTTACCTAGCCTAGTTACCTAGTTGCGTGCGGTAAAGGATTGTCCCTAAACGGGGAACGGGTATTATTCGGCGTCGAGATCCGTCTCAAGAATCCTGACCAGGGAGTCGAGAGCCTCGTCGGCGCCGTCACCGTCGGCGCGCAGCACGACGGTATCGCCGTTGGAGGCGCCGAGGCTCATGATGGAGAGGATGCTCGATGCGTCCAGTGCATCTTCGGCCGGCTCGCCGGCCATCGCGATGGTGACCTCGAGGGGCAGCTCACCGACCGCGGCGACAAAGATTCCGGCGGGGCGGGCGTGCAGGCCAACGCGGCTTGCGATGACAGCAGTTCGTTCAGACACGGGGTCCTCCAAGGTAAGCAGTGTTGAAAAAGAGCGAGTGCAGATTACAAACCCAGCGTATTAAGTATGGGGAGTTTCTCGCGAACGATTCGACGGGCATCCGTTGCTGAATGTGATTTGAGGGCCAGGGTGGCCAATTGCTGTGCCTCGGGGAGCGTCACGCTCGCGAGCACGGCGGCGACTGCAGAGAGGGCACGTGCGGTCATGGACAGCGTCGAGACGCCGAGTCCGACCAGCACGACCGCGAGCGCGGGGTCGGCCGCAGCCTCGCCACAGACACCAACCGGCTTGTCGTTGCCCTCGTCGCGCGAACCGGCCACGGTCAGGCGGATCAACTGCAGCACCGCTGGCTGCCACGGCGTGTTGAGGGCTGCGAGCGGGCCGAGCTGGCGGTCGGCGGCCATGGCGTACTGGGTGAGGTCGTTGGTGCCTAAGCTGACGAAGTCAACGTGTTCGAGAATGCTCGCGGCGGTGAGTGCCGCAGAGGGGACCTCGACCATGACGCCGGACGTCTTCAGGCCGGCTGCGGCGCAAAGGCCAGCGAAGTGCTCGGCTTCCTCGGCGGTGGCTATCATCGGTGCCATCACCCAGACCTGGGCCTTAGTGCCGTCGGCGGCCTGCGCGATGGCCTGGAGCTGACGCTCGAGTACTCCGGGGGAGGTGAAATCGGTGCGGTAGCCGCGCACGCCGAGGGCAGGATTCGGCTCGGAGGCATCTGTCAGAAACGGCAGCGGTTTGTCGGCGCCGGCGTCGAGAGTGCGCACGACGACCTTCTTGCCGGGGAACGCGTCGAACACGCCGCGGTAGGCCTCGACCTGTTCGGCGATGCTGGGCTCGATGTCTCGTTCCAGAAAGCAGAACTCGGTGCGCAGCAGGCCGACACCCTGGGCGCCGGCGGCTGCGGCTTTGACCGCATCCGTGGCCCCGCCGACGTTGGAGAGCAGTGGAACCAGGTGGCCGTCTTTCAGGCGCCCGGTGCCGTCGAACACGGCGAGAGCGGCGGTGGTGGTCTCCCATTCCTTGGCCAGGTCGACCTCGTCGGCGCCGGGGTCGACCAGAATCGTTCCGGCCGCGCCGTCAACGAAGACGATGGTGCCGTCGGTCAAGCCATCGACGCCGAGGGCGGCAACCACGGCCGGCAGCCCCAGGGCGCGAGCGATGATGGCCGTGTGCGACTGGGGTCCGCCGCTCGAGGTAACGAGGGCGAGTACCCTCGACGGGTCGAGAGTGGCGGTGTCGGCCGGTGCGAGATCCTCGCCGACCAGAATGAACGGCGTGTCCGAGTACGGGATTCCGGGGGCCGGAACGCCGCGCAGCTCGGCCACGATCCGGCCGCGCACATCGAGCACGTCGGTCGCCCGTTCGGCCATGTAGCCGCCGAGGTTGTGGAGCATTTCGGCCACCGAGGCGGCGGCGTCCCAGATCGCCCGTTCCGCTGAGGAACCGTTGGTGATGAGCTTGACGGCAGCCTTGACCAGCATCGGGTCGTTCGCCATCAGCGCCGTCGCCTCCAGCACCTCCCGGCCGGCGCCCGAAGCGCCGACCGAGCGAGCTGTGAGATTGGTTTGCGCGGCCTTTGCTGCGACCCGCAGGGCAGCAGATGCCTCCTCCGGCGTGGTTCCCTCGGCCAGACGTTCGCCCGCACCGGGTTCCCTCACAGGCTGGGGCATCAACAGGATGGAGCCGACGATACGGCCGGGGCTGACGCCGACTCCGGTGAAGGTGCGGCCGGTTTCGGCTTGGTCGGTACTCGCCTTGCCTGAAAGCGTCTGCACGATCGTCCTCAATTCCTTGATCCCCAGCCTGCGGCTGGGCGTCACTGTACTGCGTGGCATTCTTCGCGGGTAGTTCCCACGGGGTTCTTACCGGGTCAGGCGTTGACCGGGATAGCTTCCGAGACTGCGGGCTTGCGTACCGCGTAGCGCTTGAGCCCGACCACGGCGAACGCTGATACAACAGTACCGATCGCAATGGCGAGTACGAACAGCAAGAAGTTGTCGATGGCAAAGAACACGAACATTCCTCCGTGTGGCGCCTTGCTCGTGATGTTCCAGGCCATGGACAGGCCACCGGTGACCGCGGCGCCGAGCATGGCGGCCGGAATAACCCGGAACACGTCAGCGGCGGCGAACGGAATGGCGCCTTCGGAGATGAACGAGGCACCGAGCAGCCAGGCAGCCTTGCCGTTCTCGCGCTCAGACAAGCTGAACAGTTTCTTGTCGATCGAGGTGGCTAAGGCCATTGCGAGCGGCGGAACCATGCCAGCGGCCATGACAGCGGCCATGATCTGCCACGGCGCCTGGTTGGCGAGGCTTGCCGCACCGAGGCCGGCGACGGCGAAGGCGTAGGCGACCTTGTTGACCGGTCCGCCGAGGTCGAAGGCCATCATGAGGCCCAGGATGACACCGAGAATCACAGCGGATGCCCCGGTCATGCCGTTCAGCCAGTCGCCCAACCCCACGGTCAGCAGCGCAATCGGCCCGCCGAGAATGACGAACATCAAACCGGAGGCGACGATCGACGCGATCAGCGGAATGATCACGACGGGCATCAGGCTGCGCAGCCAGCGCGGAACGTTCAGCTTGGCGAAGCTCGCGGCCACGACACCGGCGAGCAGACCGCCGACGATACCGCCGAGGAAGCCAGCACCCATGAATCCGGCGACGGCACCCGCGACGAAGCCTGGTGCGATACCGGGTCGGTCAGCGATCGCGAAGGCGATGTATCCGGCCAGCGCGGGAACCAGGAACCCCATCGACAGGGCGCCGATCTTGAAGAAGACCGCGCCGAGGTAGATGAGCATTCCGCCGTCTGGCAGGTTGAACAGGCTGTTGTTGAGCACGACGTCATCGGCGACTTCGGTGATCTCGTAGCCGCCGAGCAGAAAGCCGAGGGCGATGAGCAGGCCTCCGCCAGCGACGAAGGGAATCATGTAGCTGACACCGGTGAGCAGCGCGCGCTTGAGCTTCTGGCCCAGGTGCTCGCTCCTTTCCTCGGAGGCGCCGCCGAGGTCGACGGTGCCGCTGACGCGACGTGCATTCGGGTTGAGTGCGGCTGCGAGG
Source organism: Cryobacterium sp. Y50 (assembly GCF_002929805.1). GTDB lineage: Bacteria > Actinomycetota > Actinomycetes > Actinomycetales > Microbacteriaceae > Cryobacterium. The sequence continues at coordinate 9,397 of NZ_PJJM01000103.1, forward strand.
GCTTCCTCGATCAGTCGGCCGGGTTCGTCGATGCCGCGCTTGACCGGGGCGTTGATGACGGGCTTGCCGGCGAAGCGTTCGCGGCCGCGAACGTCGACGTCGACAGCGAAGATTACGGCGTCGGCGGCAGCGATGACCGCCGGGTCGAGCGGGGTGACGCCAGCCGAACCCTGGGTTTCTACCTGCAGGTCAACGCCGACGGCCTTGGCAGCGGCCACGAGTGAGTCGGCGGTCATATAGGTGTGCGCGATGCCGGTCGGGCAGGCGGTGACGGCGACGAGGCGCTTCACGCCGATCTGAGCCGGACCGGTGCCGGCGTTTGAGTTCTCAGCGGCACTGGCAGTATGTGCGCCAGCGCCAGCGGCAACCGGAACCGGGGCGACGACATTGCCCACGAGTTCGACGATCTGCTGCGCGGTCGACGCGTCCCGCAGGGCGGTGGTGAAGTCCTTCTTCATGAGCGACCGGGCGAGCTTGGCCAAAATCTTCAGGTGTTCCTGGTCGGCACCCTCCGGGGCTGCGATGAGAAAGACCAGGTCGGCGGGGCCGTCTTTCGACCCGAAATCGACCGGGGTCGACAGGCGTGCCAGCGCGAGGGTGGGCTCCAGCACGGCCGAGGAACGGCAATGCGGAATGGCGAGGCCGCCCGGAATGCCGGTGGCGGTTTTCGCTTCGCGAGCGAGGGCATCCGCGTACAGCGCCTCGATCTCGGTGGCGCGACCTGACTCGACGACGAGCTCGGCCAGGCGCCGAATGACGTCCTTCGGCTCGCTGCCGAGATGGGTGTCCAGAGCAACGAGCTCCGGGGTAATCAGTGCACTCACTGGTCATCCTCCTTTGGATGTGTGGCCAGGACCGGCCGGGGGACCGATTCTGGGGCAAGGTCCGTCACTGTGACGGCGCTGGGGTTGGTTTGGTGCAGGGCGGGAACAGTAGAACCGGGTAGGGAGGCCGCAGCGGCGCCGTGGGCGGCGGCCTGGCGCAGGCGGTCGGGGGCGCTCGCGCCGAGGTTGCTTTGCAGCAGGTAGCCGGCTAGGGCCGAGTCGCCGGCACCGACGGTGCTCACGGCGATCATCGGCGGCGTGGTCGCGAGCCAACTGCCCTCGGCGGTGACGAGCACGGCGCCCTTTGCTCCGAGCGTGGCCAGCACGGCACCGACGCCGCCGGCGATGAGCACGCGGGCCGCATCGACAACAAGCGCGGGGTTCGCCTCGAGCGTGTCGCCGTCGCACAGACCGCTCAGTTCCGCGAGTTCCTCACCGTTGGGTTTGAGCAGATCGGGGTGTGCCAGGGCCGCTTTCACCAGTGGGCCGCCCGACGAATCTACGGCCACTTTTGGTGCCGCCGAGCCGAGCCGTTCGCGTAGTTCGCGGATGATACGGGCGTAGAAATCGTCGGGAACGCCGGGTGGCACCGACCCGGCCAGCACGAGCCAGCTGGCGCCGACCGACTGCTCGAGCACTAGGTCTATGAGGGCGTTCTGCTGGTCCGAGCTCAGCTCCGGTCCGGGCTCGTTGAGCTTGGTGGTCGTGCCATCGGGTTCGGTGATCGCGATGTTGCTGCGGAGCAGTTTGCCGATTGGCAGGCCGAGGTGTGGAATGCCGTGGCTGGTGAGGGCGAGCAGCACCGGGTCGTCCGCGTCGCCGGGAAGGATGGCCAGGCTGCTGATGCCGCTCGCTTCGAGGGCACGGCAAATGTTGACGCCCTTGCCGCCGGGTTCGCCGTGGGCAGCGACGGCGCGTTGCACCTCGCCGCGGGCGAGCGGGCCGGACAGCTCGATGGTGCGGTCGAGGCTTGGGTTCGGGGTCAGGGTGACAATCATGCGATCACGACGTCGACGTCGGCTGCGGCCAGGGCTGCGGCAAGATCGGCGGATGGCGCGGCATCCGTTATCAGGGTGTCGATTGATGCGAGGGCGGCGAAGGAGACGAGCGTCTCCTGGCCGAGCTTGCTGGAATCGGCGAGAACGACGACGCGCCGGGCCGTGCGGACGATCGCGGATTTGACGGCGGCTTCGACCGAGTCGGGGGTACTGAGGCCAAAGGTCGCGCTGATGCCGTTGGTGCCGATGAAGGCGATGTCGGGGCGCAGCGCGGCGAGCTGGGCGACGGTGCCAGCGCCGACGATCGCGCTGGTCAGCCCGCGCACCCGACCGCCGAGAATGTGCAGGTTGATGGCGTCGTTGCGGGAGAGCTTGGCGGCGATCGGAACGGCGTTGGTGATCACTAGCAGCTGGTCGCCGGAGACTGCGGGCGCCCAGCCGGCGAGGCGCTCGGCGAGGCGCTCGGTGGTGCTGCCGGCATCGAGCACGATCGAGCCGGTTCGACTCACCGGAATCATGCGCATGGCCGCATCGACAATGCGGGACTTCTCGTCGAGGCGCTGGGTCTGACGCTCGTCGAGGCTCGGCTCCGACAGGCTCAGGCGATCTATGCCGACGGCGCCGCCGTGCACTCGGCGCAACTGGCGAGCGGCCTCGAGGGTGTCGAGGTCACGGCGCACGGTTTCGGCCGTGATGGTGAAACGCGCGGCGAGGTCGGTCACGGTGACTCGCCCCTCGGTTGCCACGAGTGCGGCGATTAAGAGTTGACGTTCTTCGGCGAACACGAATTGCCTCCTCGACGATGAGTGACACGGGCCACAAGAAGTTGTTTTCATTGACTTTAGCTGTGTTTATTTTTGTTTGTCAAGAAAAAACAAGATAAACAAAGAAATTGTCTGGATCGGGTTTAACGGTTGCTGTCGGTTAGTCCTGTCGGTGGCCGGCGGTAGCGTGAATGGTATGAAGATTTTGCACACCTCGGACTGGCACATCGGGCGCACCTTCCACACCCATTCGACCCTCGAACACCTGGCGGTCGTGTTCGACGCCCTCGTTGCGGTGGTGGGCGAGCGAGGCGTCGACGTGGTCGCCGTGGCGGGTGACGTGTTTGATTCCGCCATGCCCTCGAAAGAGAGCTACGCGCTGCTGACTCGTGTCTTGCGGCGTCTGAAAGAGGCCGGGGCATCCGTTGTGATGACCAGCGGAAACCACGATTCGGCCACCCGGCTGGGCTTTCAGGCCGAGTGGGCGGCGCTGGCCGGCATCCACGTGGTGACCCGTCCGGAGCAATACCTCGAGCCGATCACCATCAGTGATGAGCACGGACCGGTGCACTTCTATGGCATTCCCTTTCTCGAGCCCGTACTCATTCGACATCTGCATCCCGCTGAGCTGCTGAAGACGCATGAGCAGGTGCTCCGGTTCGTCATGACCCAGATTCGGACCGACATGGGCGTGCGCGGCGGGCGCAGCGTCGTGCTGTCGCACTGCTTCGCCGCCGGCGTCGCCCCGGCTACCGCGGCGAGTGATGTGGAGCGCGACATCACGGCCGGCGGACTCGACGTCGTCCCGCTGAGCGTCTTCGATAGTTGTGACTACGTAGCGCTAGGGCACATCCACGGCCGGGCCACCCTCACCGACCGCGTGCGTTATTCCGGGGCGCCGCTGCACTATTCCTTCTCCGAGGTGAGTAAACCGCGGGGAGCCTGGCTGGTCGAACTCGATGCCTCCGGCCTCGGCGCGGTCGATTGGGCCGACCTGCCGGTGCCGCGGCGGTTGGCAGTGCTCACCGGCGAGCTCGCCGATCTGCTCGAAAACTCTAGCTACGCCGACAACGAGAGCGACTGGGTGAAGGCCATCCTCACCGATCAGGTGCGCCCGCTCGATGCTATGCGTGCGCTGCAAGCTCGGTTTGCGCACGCGGTGGCGCTCGAGCATCGCCCGGCGATTCGGGTCGACCCCGGCGATAACAGCTACGCCGAGCGCATTCGTGCGGCGACGAGTGACCCCGAGATCGTGGCCGGCTTCCTCTCCTTCGTGCGCAACGGCGTCGGACCGACCGAATTTGAGAGTGCGCTTGTAGCCGAACTGCTCACCGAGCAGTCCACCCGGGCGGTGAACTCGTGAAGATACTGCGGTTGCGGCTCGCCGGGTTCGGCCCCTATAAAGACGAACAACTCGTGGACTTCGAGCGCTTCGACAATGACGGAATCTTTCTGATCTCCGGCAAGACCGGGGCTGGCAAGTCGAGCATTCTCGACGCCATTTGTTTCGCCCTTTACAACCAGGTGCCGCGTTTCGATGGCAGCGAGCTGAAGCTGCGCAGCGACCACTGCGTGGCCGGCGACCCGACGTTTGTCGAACTCGACTTCAGCGTCAACCAGTCCCGGTATCGGCTGCGCCGCAGCCCGGCGTACGAACGACCCAAGAAGAACCAAACCGGGGTCACCATGGCCGCGGCGACCGCCGTGCTGCAGGTTCTGGACGACGCCGACGGTTCCGATGAAGGCGGCTGGCGCGGCATCGCGGCCAAGCCCGGTGCCGTCGGTCACGAACTCGATGCCATTCTGCCGCTCAAGGTCGACCAGTTTCTGCAGGTGATCCTGCTCGCGCAGAATCGATTCCAACGATTCCTGCTCGCCAAGACCGAGGAGCGCCGCGCTGTTCTGCGCACCCTGTTCAACACCGGCCGCTTCGAACAGCTGGAAGCCGCGCTGATTCTGCGCCGTAAGGGATTGGACGAGCAACTGGCGACGAGCCAGCGCGACCTCGAGCAAAACCAGACCGTTGCCGCGCAGCTGCTTCGCCACGACGGGCCGCTCGCCGCACCGACCGCGGGGTGGTTTGCCGCTGCCCAGCACGATCTCGCCGGGCAACTCGATGCTGCGACCGTTGAGCAAGCTCGTACCATCGTCGAATTGGCCACCGCGACCGACCAGCACCAGTCCCTGCTGCAGACCGAGCAGCGTCAGCTTCGTCGATCCGCTGCCGCTAGTGACCTGGCTGTGCTCGACTCCCGGCAGGACGACATCGTTCGGGAGCGAGCCGATCTGCAGAACGCCGCGCGCGCTGCCAGAGTCTGGCCGCAGGTTCGGGCGCGCCACGAGGCAGCCAGCGCACTGGCGGCGGCCGAGAGCGCACTGGCTGCAGCACAGGCGCAGCGCGAGGGCGATCGCCCGGCTGAGACGTCAGGTGCTGCTGGTGCTGCCGGTCGTTCGCGAACGTGTGCGGCATCCGTGGAAACGCTCGGGCAGCTTCAGCCAATCATTGACGGGCTGCTCGGTCGCCTCGGTGCGCTCGAAGACGCCCTCGCCGATGAGGTCGCCCTCCCTGAGCTCGACAACGAGATCGCCGAGCTGCTGATCGAACAGCTGGAAGGCACTCGCGCTCTCGACGTTGCCCGCGCCGAGGTCGATGCTTTGCCCGAACAAATCGAGGCGATCACCGCTGAGTACTCCGCGGCACAGCTCGCGGCTGCTCGTCAGCCCGACGCGACGATCGCCCTCTACCGTGCCGCCCTTACCCTGGCGGCCGCGCAGACCGTCACGCGGCTCGGTAGCGTCCTGCTCACCGCACAGCAGGCCGAGTTGACCGCGAGCGGCGACAACGCCGACGCGGCCGCGCACTACGAGAGCGTGCTCGCCCGTCGCTTTTCAGGATTCGCCGCCGAGCTCGCCACCCGGCTGATCACCGGGGACGCCTGCGCGGTGTGCGGGTCAACAGCACACCCTCAGCCAGCCCTCGGTCACGATGAGCCGGTCACCACTCACGATCTGAACGTCGCGCGCAGCATGGTCACCGACCGGCAGGGTCAGCTCGTCGTGGCCCAGAACACAGTGCAATCGGTCGATCTCCGCCTGGCTGAAGCCCGCGCCCTCACCAGGGGGCGCGGCGCGGCCACGATCACGGCCGAGCACGACGCAGCAACCGAAGCGCACCGGCTGGCCGATCGAGCCACTTCGACCCTGCCCGATTTGCAAGCCCGGCTCGCTCGGATGCAGTCCACGATGACCCAGGCGACCGCCAGCGTTGAGGAACTGTGCGGCCAACGCGATCAGGCCAGCACGGCACATGCCGCTCGGGTCAGCCAGCGGGAGGCCATCTTCGGCCGGATCGCCGCGCAACGCGGCGAGTTCGACAGCGTACGCGGCCAGGCCACTCACCTGCACAACGCGCTAACCCAGGCGCGCACGCTCGCCACTGCGCTGAGCCTGGTCGACGAGTGCGGCGCAGCCGAAGACGCCGCGCACTGCCGCCTGCGCGCGCAGCTGGCCGAGGAAGCCTTTACCGATGAGACTGCGGTGCTCGCCGCGCGACTCGACCAGCCCGAGATTGAACGACTCTCGAAAGCGCTGCGCGTGCACGACGACTCCCTGGCGGCAGCCCGCGCGACCCTCACCCAGCCCGACCTCGCGGATCTACCCACCGAGCCCGTCGACGTCGCACCAGCCGCAGCCGCAGCTGCCGCCGCGAGCACGGCACGCGATACCGCATTGACAGTGCAAAGCTCCTTGGTCGACCGCACCGCGACCCTCTCCGTGATTGTCGGCCGGGTTGGCGCGCTGTTCGCGGCATCCGCTCAGATGCACGAGATGCAGCAGCAGGTGCGTCAGCTGGCCGACGTCGTACACGGCGACGAACCCAACACCAAACGCATGCGACTGGAAAATTACGTACTGGCCGCACAGCTTGAGGAGATCGTGGCGGCTGCCAACATTCGGCTGCGCACCATGACGAGCGGCCGCTACACCCTCGAACACGATGACTCCCTGGCTTTCGGCGGGGCACGGTCGGGGCTGGGGCTCGCCATTCGCGACGAATACACCGGTCGGGCCCGTCCAACGCACTCGCTGTCGGGCGGTGAGACCTTTCTCGCCTCCCTGGCCCTCGCCCTCGGGCTCGCCGAGGTCGTCACCGGGCAGGCCGGCGGCGTCACCCTCGACACTCTCTTCGTTGATGAGGGCTTCGGCTCTCTCGACGGTGAAACCCTCGAGACGGCCATGAGTACCCTCGATTCCTTGCGTGCCGGCGGTCGCACCATTGGGCTGATCAGTCACGTCGACTCCATGAAGGAGCAAATCCCCGCAACTCTGCGCATCGTGGTAACCGACCGGGGGTATAGCGAGATTGAGGGCGGTGACCGCACCGAGTGACGGGTATCGCTGGGCGGGCCAATCGTTCGGGGGTGCCTGCAGGCATTGCCGATCTGGGGTGACCCTGTCACCATCGGAGCGTTGCCGCAATGATGCGAGCCGCGTTAGGGAGCCCGAATGAAAAAATCCTCTATATCGACCTCGACAACACCCTCGTCAACGTGCAATCGGGAATCGACCGTTTGACCAACGCGGAATACAGCCGCTACGAAAAACGACTCGATGAGGTGCCAGGCGTTTTCGCACGAATGGAACCGATCAGCGGAGCGATCGAGGCGTTTCACACCTTGGCAAAATCGTTTGACACTTACATCTTGTCGATGGCGCCGTGGGGCAACGCGAGCGCCTGGCAACACAAATTGGAGTGGGTGCAGGAACATTTAGGAGCGGATGTGACCGGGCCGGCATACAAGCGGCTGATCCTCTCGCACCACAAGCATTTGAATCGCGGAGACTTTCTGGTCGACGACGGTTTGGCCGCCGGCGCTAACCGATTCGAGGGGGAGCTCATCAAGTTTCTGGCACCGAAGTTTCCGGACTGGCACACCGTTACACGCTACCTGCTGGAGCGGGCCGAAAGGTCGCCACGTTCAGAGCCACGCTCCAAGCGGGAAGCCCGGTCGCTGCGCTCGAGCACTCTGCAGACCGTGGTGTCCCCGGCTCGGTGATTCTTCCGCAAGTAACAGTGAGACATTAGGAGTTTTGGTGCTTGAGCGAGTGCCCGCGTCGTTGTATGTTAACGCTGTCTGAATCGTCCGATCGCCTTACCGGCCGGACTGATCTCTTTGTGTGCGACAGGATTTCACGGTGCGAGGTGTCTGCGGTCAACGCCTGCGTGCACCGCGACCAATCCTGATAGAACCTTGTCGGTGCGGAGTATACATCTTCTGAAAGTCTTGACCAGGGGTTTACCCACATGTAAATCTGGGGTAATCTCATTTTCCAGACGGGCAATGACCTGGCAGGGAGTTTTCCCCTCGCGAGTCAATGCCACCAGATGATTGGGTGACGACATGGTGGAACTGAAGTCGGATTTCGTTCCGGTGGGCGAAGTAAGCGCCGATGAGCGCTCCAGAATGGCCTTTGGTAAGGCCGGCGTGCACCGTGATGATCGGTACGCCGTCGCGGTCAATGCTGAGGGTGAGATTCTTCTGACGCCGCTCGTGTCGATTCCCCGCCGGGAACTTCTGGTCTGGGACGACGAGGGCATTCGTGCGGCTCTGGTGCGTGGCCTTGAGCACAGTTCCAAGGACGAAACGAGTGAGGGCGGTGACTTCACCCGGTACGCCGAGGAGGAGCACTCGCTTGAGGACGAGAACGCCTCCGCCGAGCCCCGGTCATGAGCTTTACGCTCCTCCTCACGCGGGAAGCGGCATCAGGACTCTCCATTCTGGAAGCGAAACCACAACTGGTCGGCCGACTGAAGCGCGTGCGAACCGCGCTCGGTCGGCTGCAGCTAAACCCCGAAGATCCGGCCCTGCGCTCGCACAAGTACGTGTCGCTCGCGGGCAAGAAGGGCGAAGCCGTCTGGGACTCCTACATTGAGCACCGCACGCCAACGGCCGGTCGCATCTACTGGCACTATGGCCCAGGACTCGACCGCATCACCGTCGTGATCATAACGCCCCATCCATAGCGCCGCCCGCCCGCGCCTACCCTCGCCCGAACGGGGTGGGTGCGCGGGTGCACCCGAGGTGGGGGCGCGCTACGGTAACCGGCGCAGCGGCTACCGATATCGGGCGCGGTCATGCGGGCAGCGGATGCCGCGCCAGCCGCTCAGACGCAGGAGCCTGCTCGCACCGCGCTCTGCTCGGTGCCTGCTCCTCGGTCGGCAGCTCGGTGCCCGCAGCTTAGAACGGGTTGAGCAGCCGGTGCAGAAACTGACGGGTGCGTTCGTGCTGCGGGCGCCGCAGCACCTGTTTAGGGTCGCCGTGCTCGACGATCGTTCCGCCGTCGACGAATGCGATCTCGTGGGCGACCTCGCGGGCGAATTCGAGTTCGTGGGTGACGATAACCATGGTCCACCCCTCGTCGGCGAGCTCCTTGATCAGGCGCAGCACGTCGCCGACCAGCTCCGGATCGAGAGCGGATGTCGGCTCGTCGAATAACAGAACCTGCGGCCGCAGGGCGAGTGCCCGAACGATTCCGACCCGCTGTTGTTGGCCGCCGGAGAGCTCGAACGGAAAGCTATGCCGTTTGTCGGTCAGACCGACCCGATCGAGCAGGGCGAGCGCCTCAGCGGTCACCTCGGCGGCCGGGCGTCGTTGCACTACCACCGGCCCCTCGATTACGTTCTGCAACACCGTTTTGTGCGGGAACAGGTTGTAGTGCTGGAAGACCATCGCCGACCGGTCGCGCAGGCCGGCCAGGTCTTTCGGTGAGGTTTTCGCCGCAAAATCAATGGTCATCGGGGCGGCCGAGCGCTCGCCCCGACCCGCAGCTGAACCGCCCGGACCCCGGTCACTCGTGCTGGCGGCAGCGACGTCGATCGTGCCGCCGTCGGGCAGTTCCAGCCCGTTCAGGCAGCGCAAGATCGTGGTCTTGCCCGAGCCGGACGGGCCGATCAGAGCTAGCACCCGACCGCGACCGACAGTGAGGTCCACCGACTTCAGGACCCGGTTGCTGCCGAAACTCTTCTGCAGGCCGCGCACGCGCAGCAGGGGGGTGGCATCCGTTGTGCCGGAACTCACACTGGCGGACAGGTCAGCGGGCGACATAGCGGTCCAATCGCTTCTCAAGAAAACCCTGACCGGTCGAGAGGACCAGGCAGATTACCCAGTAAATCAATGCAGCTTCGAGGTAGACCAGCATGAACTCATTGCTGAAGGATGCGATCTGCTGCGCCTCGCGAAAGAGCTCGGTGACAAGGATCACGGAGGCTAGTGACGTGTCTTTGACCAGACTGATGAACGTATTCGACAGCGGCGGCACCGACACGCGGGCAGCCTGCGGCAAAATGATACGGGTGAGAGCCCGATTACGCGACATGCCGATCATGTAGGCGGCCTCCCACTGGCCTTTCGGCACCGAGAGAATCGCGGCCCGGATGACCTCGGCGGCGTATCCGCCGACATTGATCGAGAACGCCACGATAGCGCTCGGCCACGGGTCGATGAGCACTCCGATCGACGGCAGCCCATAGAAGATCACGAACAGTTGCACCAGCAGGGGAGTGCCGCGCACGATCGAAATGTAGCCGCGGGCAATGCTGGAGAGCGCGCGCTTCGACGACAAGCGCATAAGAGCCAGTACGAGCGCAAGCACGAGTCCGATCGCAAACGACGTGAGAGCGAGCGGAATCGTTCCGCGCACTGCACCGTCAAGCAACGGCCAGAGCGAACTGACGAACAACTCCCAATAAGGCTCGATCATAGATTAGTTCGGTTACTGGCTGACGTCGGCGCCGAAGTACTTATCAGAGAGCTCGGCGAGCGTTCCATCATTGCTGAGGGTCGCCAGCGCTTCACTCACGGCGTCAGCCAGGGCGGTGCCATCCTTCGCGAAGGCGAACGCACTCTCGGAGCGCTCCTCGGTCTCGGCCGCGATCTTCAGGTTGTCGGCACCGTTGGTCTTCTGGTAGTCCAGAAAGGTCAGCTTGTCGTTGACCGTGGCATCCACCCGGCCCTGTTCGACCAGGGCGACAGACTGGGCCCAGCCTTCGATGGACTGAACGTTTGCGCCGCTCTCGGTGGCCAGGGTGTACCAGTTGCTACTCAGTGACTGCGCCGTGGTCAGGCCGTCAAGGCTCGAAAACGAGGTGATCGACGTGTTGTCGGCGGGAACCACGATGACACCGGTGGAGTAAGTGTATGGCGTCGAGAACGCGTACGCATCTAGGCGCTCCGGGGTGATCGACACTTGGTTGGCGATGGTGTCCCAGCGGCCGGCGGTGAGGCCGGCAAAGATGCCGTCCCACTGGGTTTCTTCGAACGCGACGTCGACGCCCAGCTCGGCTGCTACAGCACGGGCGACCTCAACGTCGTAGCCGGTCAGTTCGCCCGAGCCGCCTTCGTGGAACGAGAACGGCCGGTAGGTGCCCTCTGTGCCGATCGTGAGGGTGCCGGAGTCGAGCACGCTGGTCAGTGAATCGTCGGTGGCGCTTGAGGCGGAGCAACCGGTGAGGGTGAGAGCGACGACGCTGAGCAAAGCGGCCGGAATGAATTTGAACTTCATGAAAAGGAACGCCTATCGAACTAGGTTGGGGTCGTGTTGCACCCGAATGGTGCGGAGGCCGCGGATAGCGCTCTACTCAGAATAACAAGGAGCCGCAAGCTCCAATTATTCCGGATACGCCCGATATCAGACTACGAGCGCAAGGCCAGGGTAAAGGGCAGCACTGCCGAGGCACCGTGCTGGCGCAGCAGGCGGGCGGCCACGGTCACGGTCCACCGGCTGTCGGCCAAGTCATCGATGAGCAGAATGGGGCGCCCGGTGAACGGTGCGAGGGCCTCGGCGAGGTCAGGCCCCACCGTGAACTTCTCCCAGACCCCTGATAACCGGTAGGCGCTGTTACCGCCCGGCTCGCCGGTCGGGCCGCCGTTCGCCCAATTCAGGGCGCCCAGCCACGGCAATCGGCCGACCTCAGACAGCGATTGGGACACCGAATCGATCAGAAGTGGATGCCGCCGCGACGGTATCGAGACAATGGCCGCCGGCCGCTTCGCCCATCCCCACTCGGCGAGTACGCGCACACAGGCGGCCAGCATGGCGGGCGGGGCTGCGACATCCGCTGCACCGGTGGCGAAAACGTCGCGCAAGGGGCCGCCCCAGCCGAGGTCGGTCAACCGAGCCAGCGCGCGGCCAGGCTCGGCGTGTTCGGTGAGCGGAATCTTGCCGGTGGCCAAAACGCCGAGGCTGCTCATGCCGGTGGGCCATTGGGCGCGCGCATCGATGGCGACGCCCACCCGGTCGAGCGTGCGCGCCGCCGTGGCCGCTGCTCCCTCGGCCAGATCGACCGGATACCAGGGGCCCCGGCAATTGTCGCAGCGGCCGCAGGGCACGGCGGTATCGTCGTCGAGGGCGCGCTGCAGAAACTCCATGCGACAGCCGGTGGTGTTCTCGAATTCGAGCATGGACCGCTGTTCGCCGAGTCGGGCAGTGGCGATGCGCTCGTAGCGTTCGGAGTCGTAGACCCAAGGCTGCCCGGTGGACTGCCAGCCGCCCTTGACCCGGTGCGCGGCGCCGTCGACGTCGAGCACCTTGAGCAGCAGTTCGAGCGGGGTACGCCGAAGGTCGACCCTGGCCTCGAGGGCCGGCGTCGACAGCGGGGCGCCGGCGGCTTCAAGCGCGCCGATCACGGCGAGGGCTTTCGCCTGGTTGGGCATCGAAGCGGTCGCGAAATAGTGCCAGATGGCCTCGTCTTCGGCGCCGGGTAGCAGCAGCACGTCGGCCGAGGCGGTAGCCCGGCCGGCGCGTCCTACCTGCTGGTAATACGCAACGGGGGAGGAGGGCGCCCCCAGGTGCAGCACGAAGCCCAGGTCGGGCTTGTCGAAGCCCATGCCCAGGGCGCTCGTGGCGATGAGCGCCTTGACTTGGTTGGTCTTGAGCAACCCTTCGGATTCCTCACGTTCAACCGTGTCGGTTTGCCCGGTGTAGGCGCGCACCGCATGGCCGGCCTCCCGCAGCAACCGGGCGGTGTCTTCTGCCGCCGCCACGGTGAGGGTGTAGATGATGCCGCTACCCGGCAGATCTCCGAGATGGCTGAGTAGCCAGGCCAGCCGCGCACGTGAGTCGGGCAGGCGCAGCACGCCGAGGCGCAGCGACGAACGGGCGAGCGGGCCGCGAATCGTGACGACTTCTGCGGTTTCCGCCGCCGTGCCGACACCGGTGCTGGCTTTGTCGAAACCAGCGGCGACCCTGCCCACCTGCTCCGCGACATCCTGCACGACCCGGCTGTTGGCGGTCGCCGTCGTGGCGAGCACCGGAACGCCTTTCGGCATCTGGGCGATCAGGTCGCGCAGGCGACGGTAGTCCGGGCGAAAGTCGTGGCCCCAGTCGGAGATACAGTGTGCTTCATCGACCACGAGCAGCCCGACGCGGGCGATCAAAGCTGGCAGCTGCTCATCGCGGAAGGACGGGTTGTTCAGCCGTTCGGGCGACACCAGCAGCACGTCGACCTCGTCGGCGTCGAGCTGACGCAAAACGTCGGTCCACTCGTGCGCGTTCGACGAGTTGATCGACACCGCTCGTACCCCGGCCCGAGCCGCCGCGGCAACCTGGTCGCGCATCAGGGCGAGCAGCGGCGAGACCAGAATGGTGGGGCCGGCCCCCCTGCGTCGCAGCAGCAGAGTCGCCACAAAATATACGGCTGATTTACCCCACCCGGTGCGCTGCACGACGAGTGCCCGGCGCCGCTGGTCCACCAGGCTCTCGATCGCCTCGTACTGTCCGTCGTGAAAGTCGGCGTCCTCCCGACCCACCAGGGTGCGCAGAATGGCCAGAGCGGACGCGCGGGTGTCGGTCATCCTTCAAGGGTGCCAGATACCACCGACAGTGCGGTCCGCCTTCGGCTCTGGGTATGCGCGGACAGCGACGCCTGTCAGCTGCTCGACTCACACAAAATCGCGTGGAGAGTCCATTCCGGTCGGCGTCCGCGCGCGTACTGTTCTGGTATCGCTAGATCGCGGCCGGGTATCTCAATCGAATAGCTCTGCATGCAGGTGGTCTGGCTGTCGTCAACGCCGGGCTTGCAGACAACGCGATGTTCATGTTTGAGCTCATGGGGCCGGTTCTCGGTTTCGGTGACACTGACAACCCCGCAGTGAGCGCAAATTATCTGCGTCAGTATCGGCAGTTTTACGCTTTGGCGGCAGTCTCAGTATTCATCATGGCACTCGCTTATATCGTGGCGAGTTTCGCTATCTCGCACCTCGACGGCACGGATGCCGCCAGCATCATGTGCGGCACGCATCTTCGCTCATTCGTCCTGGCGAATCAGTCCTTTGGATTCGGTGGTTACCGTGGGCGTGTGTTCGGTCATTGTGCTGGTCGGTGATCCATGCGGGTAGAGCTTGCTCATGACGACGACCCGAGCGCCCGTAGCGGATGCTGAGGGAATCGCCCGACGCTGTGCAACACACCCACCGAACCAACACACTCACCCCCGAACCACCCCGGCGCACGTAAAGGGGTTGCCCTGCCTTGGCGCTGGCAGGCGAGACTTCCGCGCGGATGGTCGGTTTGTGAGCGGGTCACAGCGCGTGTCACGGGGTATCCGTCGCCTTTCAGCGGAATCGCTCAGTAGGCTCGGTGGGTGAACGTGATTCAGGAGATCGAGACCCGACTGCCGGAACAAGCGGTCGTCGGTTTTCGCCGACTCCTCGGCCAGGCTCGGGTGGGTGACCCGATCCTGCTGCAGGAACGGGCAATGGCGCGCATGGTCGTGCAGGCGCAGTGGATTTTAAACCGGGTCGGCACCGACGGCATCCGTTTGACTCAGGCCGGACACCTGCCGCCGGCCGTCGTCGTGGAGGCGGCTGCCGAGCTCGACTGGGGCTGGCCGATCAGCGTCAACCGCGAAGTGCACTTGCGACCTTTGCAGGAACTGCGCGGGCATCTGCGCGACATCGGGCTGTTGCGCGTTCACAAGGGGATGCTCGTGCTCACCAAAAAGGGTCGCGCCCTCACCGGGAATCCGCGCGAGCTTTGGTGGCACCTCGCCCGCACTATTCACCACAGTCGGACTGCCGCCGTGAGCGATGCCACCCGACTGCTGCTGCTGTTCGTCGCGACCCGCGGCCTCACCCGACGCGAAGACTATCTGGTGACCCTCGCGCGTGCACTCGGCTCGCTTGGCTGGGTGCAGTCCGATGGTCAGGAACCGACGACGGAGTCGGTCTGGCACCTCGTCGACACCAAATGGCGCCTGCTCAACCGGCTCAGCGTCTTCGAACAGACCGATGCCTGGCACGGTGACCGTAGCGCTGTCACCGTTGGCGGCGCGGCCTTCGCCCGAGCCGCTCTGCAGTCCGAGGCGCCGGCCGCCGGGTAGATCATGCCCGCGGCATCCGCTGCCCGACCTGAGTGGTTGGATGGAGGAATGGATGCAACGCCTGACTACATCGCCGATTTCTCTGCCTTTCTCCAAGCGTCGCCGTCGTCGTATCACGCCGCCGCCGAAGTGGCCCGGCGCCTCGACGCGGTCGGCTTCACCCAGCTGAGTGAGTCAGATAACTGGACCGATGCTGCCGAAAGCACTGGCTTCTACGTCTTGCGTGACGGCGCCGTGATCGCCTGGTCCCTACCCGCCGACGCCGGGCCGACCAGCGCCGGTCGAACTGCCCCGTTTCGCATTCTCGGCGCGCATACCGACTCCCCGGGGTTCAAGCTCAAACCGAAGCCCACGATCGGCTCGCACGGCTGGCTGCAGGCCGGAGTCGAGGTTTACGGCGGGCCACTGCAAAACTCCTGGCTCGACCGCGAGCTTGAACTCGCCGGCCGACTGGTCACCCGCGATGGCACCGAACATTTGGTGCGCACCGGGCCATTCCTGCGCATCCCGCAGCTCGCCGTGCACCTGGACCGCGAGGTCAACAACGGCCTCACCCTCGATCGGCAACGCCACCTTACGCCGGTCTTCGGCGTCGGCGATGCTTCCGAGGCCGACTTGGTTGCGCACCTGGCCGGTCTGGTCGATATCGCGGCAGCGGATGTCGCCGGCTACGACATCCTCACCGCCGACACCAACGCGCCGGCCATCTTCGGTCTCGGCAATGAGTTGTTCGCCGCCGGGCGCCTAGACAATCTCTCCTCGGTGTACGCGGGCCTGCGCGCCCTGATCGCGACCAGTGAACAAACCACCGGCCCGATCAGCGTGCTCGCTGCTTTCGACCACGAAGAGCTCGGCTCGCAGTCGCGCTCCGGCGCGAGCGGCCCACTGCTCGATGACATTCTCACCCGGATCGGCGCTGGCCTGGGCGCATCCGTCTCGGAGCGACTGCAGGCTTACGCCGAGTCGTGGTGCCTCTCGGCCGATGCCGGTCATGCCGTGCATCCCAACTACCCCGAGCGCCACGACCCGGCCAACACGCCCATTCTCGGCGGCGGCCCGCTGCTCAAAATCAATGCCAACCAGCGTTACGCGACGGATGCCCATGGTGCGGCACTGTGGGCGCGTACCTGCGCCCAGGCCAACGTCGAGTACCAGGAATTCGTCTCCAACAACACGGTTCCCTGTGGTTCGACCATCGGACCACTGACCGCGACCCGCCTCGGAATTCGCGTCGTCGACGTTGGAGTGCCGTTGCTGTCGATGCACTCCGCGCGGGAACTCTGCCACGTCAACGATCCACAGGCGCTCAGCGCGGCCATAGCTGCGTTCTTCGTGCCCGAGATGTAACCGGTCGTTGGACAGGCATCCGCTCTCGAATTTTTCATTGGCGACGAAACTCAAGGTGGCACACGCTCAGGCCGCAGTCGCGCATAAAGTGCGCAACAACAATGTCGCCATCTCCATCGACAAGTTGGGTCAGGAGCGGTTGCTGATGGGGCGCGGGCTAGGGCTCCAGCTGCAACCGACCGATACGGTCGACTCGGCCATCGCATCGCCTACTTCAACGAGCACCTCGTTCAGGTCGGTGAAGTCATCGCCGACGGCATTTTCATTCTCGACCGGTACAAGAAAGAAGTCCTTCGACTGGTATACGAGGTTATCTCGTCGAACGTCGCGCGCCTCACTCGCCAGCGTCGAGACAATCGTTTAAACTTTGTGGGTGGCCTGCGGTACGTGTTTTCGTGTCAGAGACCACCTCGTTTGGAGTAACACATGAACTCCCCGCGCATCGCGTTCCTCGACGTGGACGGCACCCTCATCGATTCCGGAGAGGTCATCGCCCCGTCCACCATCGAGGCGGTACGCACCGCCCGCAAAAACGGGCACCTCGTTTACCTCAGCACCGGGCGAGCATCGGTCGAGATCTACCCCGCCATTCGTGAGATCGGATTCGACGGCACGATCAGCGCCGGCGGCGGGTTCGCCGAAGTCGGGGACGAGCTCGTGATCGCCCGCACGATGCCCGAGGCAGCGGTGGCGCGCATGGTCAGCTTCTATCAGGAGTCCGGATTCGACTTCTACCTGCAGTCCCTCGACCAGCTGTACCCGAGTCCAGGAGTGCGCGCGCGTTTCGCGACCTACCTCGCGGACGACCTAGAACGCCGCGGCGAAACCCGTACTGAACTGCTCTCTGTCACCGACCGAAACGAACACGCGGCGCTAAAAGCCTTCGCGAACGTGCGCCCGCTCAGCTATACCGGGATCGCAAAGTCGGTCTTCCTCGCCGCCGACCCGACGGCGTACGACCGCGTGGCCGAGGCCCTCAGCTCGGATTTCCACGTGATCACCGGCACCATCCCGCACATGGGCACGGGCAGCGGCGAGGTGACCTACGGCGGGGTGAACAAGGGCAGTACGATCCTGCTACTTCTCGAACACCTTGGCATCCAGGCAGAATCCGCGATCGGTATCGGGGACAGTACCAATGACCTCGAAATGTTGCAGGTCTGTGGAGTAGGCGTCGCCATGGGCAACGCGACCGACGAGGTCAAGATGCACGCCGATGAAGTCACCACCGCAGTGCTTGACGACGGTGTCTGGAATGCCTTCCGTCGCCACGGTTTGATCTGACCGAGAAAGATCTGATCGAGGCGCGGGCTGAAACTACGCCTCGGGAGCGAGGTTGTGGGTGCGCACGATGCGCGCCAGACGCGCGCGGGCAGCATCCTCTGATGTCGATGAGGGGCCGAGCAGGCGGCTCACGACGCCGAGAACGAGGCCGGTGGCCCAGACCACGGGCAGGCGCGACCGCTTAAGACCGAGCATGTCGCGATACTCGCGGGGGATCGATGCGACGGCCCCGGCGAACATGATGCGGTAAAAGGGAAGCATGCCACGGCTCAGCGGTGGGTAGCGGATGAACCGCACAGCCTCGGCCACGCGGGCGTCGCTTTTCAGGGTTCCGGCGCTGCGAAAGGCCTCGAGCTGAGTGGCGAGTTCGCTGGCCGAATGTGGAGCATTCTGCACGCCGATCAGCTCGCCGGCCGTGGCCCATTCATTGACGTAGCCGTCGGCACCGCCGGGAATCGCGTCACCCCAGAGCAGGTGGGTCTGCAGGAAGGCGTCCGTGAAAACCAGGTGCACCCATGACAGAAGCTCAGGGTCACCCGCGGTGTATGGCTGTTTCTTGCCCCGCGCATCGAGGTAGGTCCCGGCGACGCGATCGTGAAAGTGACCCACCCGGCTCGATTCGCGCTGAGCCACCACCGTGTCCGCGAAGGTCACGGTGATGAGCCACTGAATCGTTCCCGCCAGACGGCCGAGCGGATCTTCGTGATAACGGGACCAGTCGTGGACGCCGGCCATCGCGCCCGGGTGCAGCGTCTGCATGAGCAAGGCCCGGATGCCGGCGACCATGGTCGCCATTCCGCCGTGCACCACCCAGGCCGCGCTCCCCGGTCCGAAATATCCGGCGTCGTCGCCCGTCGCGATCTGGCCGACCCATTTCGGCCGGCCTTCGCTGTTACCTGACAGCGTCACCAGCAGGTGCGAGCGCCAACTGTCTAAGAATGTGCTCATCTTCGGATGGTAGCCCTGCCCCGCTGGACACCCGCCGCGAGTGCGGAGCTCCGTGCCCCAGGGCACCTCGTCAAAAATGAATGGCACCGGAAGTAGGCTAGTCAGGTTGCACACGTGCTCCAGACCCGCTTGGGTCGCACACGTTGCTCCAGACCCACGCTGCACAGCGCGGGCCACGTGACCCAGGGGGCGGCACTTTTGACCGACACAGCACGATGAACACATCCACGAAGGCGACCGATCGCGGCACGCCGAGCACGAACCGAAAGGTCATCGCACTGGCCGTCGCCGGTGCCCTCGGAGGTTTTCTGTTCGGTTTCGATTCCTCGGTCATCAACGGGGCCGTCAACGCGATACAGCAGGAATTCGGGCTGAACGCCAGCCTGACCGGGTTCGCCGTGGCCTGTGCGCTGCTCGGCGCCGCGGCCGGAGCATTCTTCGGTGGGCGTTTCGCCGACCGTTATGGCCGAATTCCCATGATGGTGCTCGGCGGCGTCGTGTTCCTGGTCAGCTCGATCGGCTCCGGCCTCGCCTTCGGCGTGGTCGACCTGATCATTTGGCGGGTGGTGGGCGGACTGGGCATTGGTCTCGCATCCGTTGTGGCACCGGCCTATATCGCCGAGATCTCGCCGCGGCAGATGCGCGGGCGCCTCGGCTCGTTGCAGCAGCTCGCGATCACTCTCGGCATCTTCACCGCCCTGCTCTCCGACGCCATGTTCGCCCAGAGTGCCGGCGGTGCCGGCAGCGAGTTCTGGTTCGGCCTCGAAGCCTGGCGTTGGATGTTTCTGGCCGGCGCGGTTCCGGCCATCGTCTATGGCGGAATCGCGTTCATCCTGCCGGAATCCCCGCGTTTTCTCATTCTGAAAGATAAAGAAGCGGATGCCCGCGCCGTCTTCACCCGGCTCTGGCCGAGCGGCGACGTCGATCGCGAGATTCGCGACATGCGCCGGTCGATCGAGGTCGACGCCCGGTCGCAGAAGTCAGGGTCACTGCGGGGGAGCGCCTTCGGGTTGAAGCCGATCGTCTGGGTCGGGATCGTCCTGTCGGTGTTCCAGCAGTTCGTCGGCATCAACGTGATCTTCTACTATTCGACCACCCTGTGGGAGGCCGTCGGGTTCAAAGAATCCAACTCGTTGACCATCTCGGTGATCACCTCGGTGACCAACATCCTGGTCACCCTGGTCGCGATCGCCCTGGTCGACCGGATCGGACGGCGACCGATTCTACTCACCGGTTCTATCGGCATGACGGTGTCGCTTGCCACCATGGCTATCGCCTTCAGCCAGTCGGTAACGGTGGGCGGCGAGCTAAGCCTGCCGGGGGCAGGGGCGCCGATCGCACTCGTCGCGGCCAACCTATTCGTCATCTCGTTCGGCGCGTCCTGGGGCCCCGTGGTCTGGGTATTGCTCGGGGAGATGTTCCCAAACTCGATTCGGGCGAAGGCGCTGGGTCTCGCGGCGGCTGCCCAATGGATCGCGAATTTCCTGATCACGGTCAGCTTTCCCCCGATGGCGGATGCCTCGCTTCCAATCACCTACGGACTCTATGCCGTGTTCGCCGGGCTGTCGTTCTGGTTCGTGCTGCGCAAGGTACCCGAGACGAACGGTATGTCACTCGAAGAGGCTGATACCCTGCTGCCACCGAAGAATTCGGCCAGGAAGGCGACCGGCCGCGCGGCCAAGTAGCCCGGGCGCGGTACGCCGTTGTGGGCCGTAATGTGTGACTGCGTGCCCGAAAGTTACTCGCGCGCCTGGCCTGCAGGGCAGTGAGTAGCATGCATGTGCGCTTGCAGCTGTGGGCCGCGCGACGGGCGGGTCGAACCTAACGCACCGGCAGGTTTTCGGGCGCTAAAAGAGCCCCGACACGCATAAAAACAGTCGTACAGCCGATACGTCAAGCCCCCGAAGGGGCCGTCGCTTAGTCGGCGGTTTGTCGATACTTTCACAACACAAGATTGTGGAGTGTGACCATGCCCGAACGTGGATACGCCGTTATAAGTTTGAACACCACCGGACTGTTCCCGTACCAACGGGACCGGGTCGTCGAGGTCGCCGTCGTGCACCTCGACGAGGGTGGTCACATTACTGCGCGGTGGGAGACTGTCGTCAACCCGGAAAGTAACGTCGGTGGGTCGGCGAACCATAGCATCAGCACGGCCGAGTTGCTGCGTGCACCGACGTTTGCCCAGATCGCTCCGCGCCTGGTCAACCTGCTCAGCGGACGGGTGCTGGTCACCCACAACGCCCAGTTCGTCACCGGATTTCTGATGAGCGAATTCGAGCAGATCGGCTACGCCCCCGGGCGCGGACTCGAAGCGGTCTGTACCATGCAACTGGCTCGTCGCTACCTGCCGGGGGCCGGTCGACTGCTCGTGGATTGCTGTGCGGCCTACGACATTGAGATCGGGCCCGGCCCTGGTGCACTCGTGCAGGCGGTCGCCTGCGCGAGCTTGCTGGCCGCGTACGTGCACGGCTCGCCGAGCGCCGCACCCTGGACCGATGCCCTCGACCGGGCCGCGCTGAATGTCTGGCCGGCCATCCCGCGTGCCACCACAGGCCCTGCTCCGGTCGGCACGGCGCTGGTCGGCACGGCGCTGGTCGGCACGGCGCTGGTCGGAACCGAGCCGGTCTGGGTGCACCGCGACCCGACACGCACGGATGTTCTGGCAACGCCGAGCTTTCTCGCCCGGGTGACAGTGAAACTTCCCGACTACACCGGCCCTGAGAAGCACCTCGACTATCTCGCTCTGCTCGATTTGTGCCTGATCGATCGCGTGCTCTTGCCTCGCGAAACGCGCGAGTTGCGGGTACTGGCTCAATTCAGCGACATCAGCCCGACCGACTGCACCGCGCTGCACCGCAGCTACTTCGAAGATCTGGTACGCGTAGCATGGTCGAACGGCGCGCTCAACATTGCTGATTCCGCAGAGCTGATCGCGGTCGCCCGCATGCTCGACGTTGCCCCGGAGGTCGTCGCTACCGCGCTGGCTACGCCCGCAGTGGCGGCGCGTCAGCCGGTCGCCTCGATCGATGAGGTGTTGTTGGAACGGGGCGATATCGTCGTGCTGACCGGTGACATGGCCCGCGCCCGCGCCGATTGGGGTAAGGAATTGGTCGCCCGCGGACTGTCCCTGGGCGCCGCGGTCACGATGCGTACTCGCCTGCTGGTCGCCGCCAACCCGGAATCGTTCACCGGCAAGACCGGCAAGGCCCGCGACTACGGCATCCCGATCGTTTCCGAGTTCGGGCTGCGCTCGCTCATCGGCGTGCACTGACGCGGCATCGGCTGAACCGGACCGGCCGGCATCCGCTCATGTGGTGACTACTGAGTGCATGCGTCCGGCATGGCAACCGGGCATGGCCACCGGGTTTAGCCAACCGAGTCCGTTACTCGGGACCTGTGCCGGCCGGACCAGAAGTCCCGCGTCACTTGGCGCGCGGGACTTGCGTCACTGCGCGGGAGTTCGGCCTCCCGCGCAGCGTGGAAGTGCGGTCGAGTCTGGACCTAACAGCTGGCCGCTAGCTGCTAGCGGCGACGCGGAGCGGCCTTCTCGGCGCAGGCGATGCAGAGGTCGGCAGCAGGCTTGACCTGCAATCGACCCATTGGAATACGCTCCCCGCCGCGCACGCACAGGCCATAGCTGCCGTCGACTATGCGCTGCAAGGCGCGGTCGATGGCCGCGAGTTCTTCGACGGCCTCGTCCCGAAACCCGGACATGCGCGACCATTCTGTGCGCAGCGAGGAGGCCTCCGGGTCGTGCGAGCCGTCGCTGCGTGAACTTTGCACGCCGGCGAAGGTGTCGGCTAGGCGCTGGGACTTCTCGGTCAGCTCGAGCCGGCGCTCGTCAAGATCGGACTGGAAGGTGCGTAGTTGTGCGGGGTTAAAGGGTGAACCGGTCATGTTCCATGGTCGCACGCTCAGATCTGGCCGCGCAGGTACTCCTCGATTGTCACTCCGCGGGCATTGGCTCGCTGCACCAGCCGCCGGTGCTCATCGGTGCTGAGCGACAGCGACACCCACTGTAGCTCGCCACCGCTGCGCATCGTGTCGAGACCGTGCGGGTCGATCAGGTCGCGAAAGTCTTCGCCAATCTCTGCGCCGAGGTCGTCGAGGGAAAATAGCTCGTCGTGCGCGTCGGCCGTAGCTCGCTCGGCGCTGGGAATCGGCACGCTCGGCGAGCCCTGTCGGACGAAGGCCGTGGCCTTCGCCGCGAACGCCGGCTCACCCGCCGCTTCGGTTCCACGAAAACCCGGCCCGGCCGGTGCCGGACGGCCACGCTGAAACGCCTCGGCTGCGCCGCGGGCACGCTCGTCGGCGGCCTCGTTGAGCGGATGCCCGACGTGCCCCTTGACCCACTCAAACCGGTAGCGACGCCCGGCGATGGCCTCGTCGATCTCCATGAGCAGGTCGAGGTTCATGACCGGTTTGCCGTCGCTCTTGCGCCAGCCCTTCGCTTTCCAGCCCTTCATCCATTTCGTGACGGAGTTGATCACGTACTGGCTATCGCAGAGTACGAGCAGGTCGTCGTCGATGTGCGCGGTCGCCCGAAACAGTTCGAGCACCGCCCTCAGCTCACCCTGGTTGTTGGTCGCGTGCTTCCAACCGCCGGCCGCCCACGACGAATCGTCAACGTACCAGGCCCAACCGGCCGGTCCGGGGTTGCCGAGGGCAGAACCGTCGGCGGCAGCGGTGATCGTCATGGGTGGGCCTTTCAAACAGCGTGATACGCGAGCGCGGATTGTCTCAGTCTGCCATCCACAGCATCCGCTGCCCATATTGTGTCCGTCAGGTAACAGCGCCCAACCTGATCGATATCGATGACGCCGTGCTCGTGCACCGTCCCGGCCGGTGGATCGACAACTGGAACCCCGAAAACACGAAGCAGCGGGAACAGGGCGGCAAACTCATCGCCGCCCGCAACCTCAAGTGGTCGATCTTCGCCGAGTTTCTCGGCTTCGTGGTTTGGCAGCTGTGGAGCATCGTCGTCGTTTCGCTGCCAACGGCCGGCTTCACCTTCTCGACCACCGACGTGTTCTGGCTCATCTCGATGCCGAGCCTGGTCGGCGCCACCCTGCGTTTTCCCTACACCTTTCTGGTGCCGAAGTTCGGCGACCGCAACTGGACCATCATTTCGGCGGGCCTGCTGTTGATCCCCTCGGTCGCCCTCGGCTTCAGCGTCGGCAACTTCGCCAGCACCATGTCGAACATCACCTACTTCTACCCGCAGAGCCAGAAGGGCTACGCGCTCGACCTGGTCGCGGCCAAGCTGCGCGAGACCCGTGCCGAGTTCGGGGCCGACGTGTTTGGCGGCGGCGGCCTGACCAACGAGAAGGCCTACCAGCTCGGTAAATTCACCCGGGTGGCGCTTCGCTCCAGCCGCATCGACTATAACGGCCGGTTCTGCATGTCGAGCGCCGCCGCGGCCGGCAACCGGGCCTTCGGACTCGATCGGGGCCTGCCGTTTCGGGTGGACGAGCTCGATGCGGCCGATACCATCCTCATTCTCGGTTCCAACGTGGCCCAGACCATGCCGCCGTTTATCGGCCACCTCGACGGAGTCCGCGCCGCCGGCGGCCTCGTGGTCGTCGACCCGCGACGCACCGCGACCGCTCGCCTCACCGCAGACGGTGCCGGCATGCACGTGCAGCCGACCTCGGGCAGCGACCTCGGGCTGCTCCTTGGGCTGACCCATTACTCCGGCCTGAGCTATACCCTGCTCGACTCCGAGGAACCGGCCTTCTGACCCTATCCGGTTTGGTCCACCGGAACGCCGCGGTTATTTCTGGATCGCTTCGCCCACACCGTCGGCAATGCCGACCGGGAGAGCTTCGAAATCACCGATGCCCTCGGCACCCGCGCGGCAGGCGTGCACCTGCACCGCAGCGTGAGTGTCTCTGCCATTCTGCGCAGCCGCCGCGCGGTGTCCCTGAGTGACGGCACCCTGCTGCCCTACGACCGGCTCGTGCTCGCCACCGGTGCCCGCGCCAACATTCCCACGCTCGATGGCGTCACCCGGGTGCGCCGAGACCGCCAGATACCCACAGCGCATGCCGCCACCCTCGACACGAGCAACGCCCCGCTCCCGCGCGGGGTCACCGTGTTGCGCGACCTCGACGAAGCGGAACGGGTGCTCGCGGCTGTGGCGGCGGGCAAACGCATCGTCGTGCTTGGCGCCGGCGTGCTCGGTATGGAGATCGCGCTCGCCGCTACCGCCGCCAGGGGAGAGGCCTGCGTCGTCTATCACGGGGAGATTCCGATGGCGCCCAACCTCGACCGGGGTGGCGACAGCGTGCTCGCCCAGAGCGCCCGGCGGGCCGGCGTCACCATGGTCAACCACTCCCGCGCCGAAAGCCTGCTGTTTCATCAGGACGACGACGGCGTCGACCGCTTCGACGCACTGATCTGTGCCGACGGCAAGCAGGTACACGGTGATCTGCTGCTGCTCTCCTGCGGTGTCGGCGCCCGCACCGAACTGGCCCAGCTGGCCGGTCTGCCGGTATCGACTGGAATCCTGGTTGATGAGAATCTGCAGTGCTGGACCGATGAGCGCATCTACGCCATCGGCGACTGTGCCCAGGTGGCAGCCGCGCCACGCGTCGGCGATTTGACGGCGCTGCCGGCCGGCGGGCCGAGCGGCCTGATCGGTCCGGGCTGGCGCCAGGCCGACTGGCTCGCCGCACGATTCATCGCCGAGGTGCTGGGCCGGCCCGAGACGGCGGCGCTCGCGGCATCCGTTTCAGCCGTCGTCATGCTCAAAGCCGACGGAATCGACGTCGTCTCGGTCGGCAACACCTCCGCCGACCCGTGGGACCTTTCGGTCGATGACCATGCTGCCGGGTGCGCATCCTCTCCGCTGCGCGCGTCGCAATGGGCTGACCGGGAAGCCGGCCGCTACGTGAAAATGGTCACCCGCGACGGCATTCTCGGGGGCTTCGTTTACGTCGAGATGCCGCGCACGGCCGTCGAGCTGACCCTGTTGTTCGAGCGGGGCAGTGAGCTGCCTTTCGATCGCTCCGTGCTGCTGCGCTACGACGGACCGGACTACGAGCCAGAGGCCGGCAGCGCGTTCGCGCGTGATGTGACCGTGTGCTGGTGCAACGAAGTCACCGGCGGCACCATTGTCGACTCGGCCGAAGCGGGCAGCACCACCGTCGCCTGCATCGGTGCGGTAACGCGCGCCGGCACTGGATGCGGCGGCTGTACAGCGCGGATCGGGGACGTTCTCGAGCGCTTCGCCGCGGCGACGGCCGCATCAGCGACCTGATGACAACCGGCTTGCGGAAACCTTACGGCCGTCGGAAATGCTGAGCTTTTCCCGGATGTGTCGGTGCCGCGGCGATTACACTGCTGATCGACCGACTCAATTCGAGGGAGAATTCGTATGCTGGGCAACCTGACCGGATGGCATTTTCTGATCATTCTCGTTGTAATTTTGTTGTTGTTCGGCGCTCCGAAGCTGCCGGGGCTCGCCCGCAGTCTCGGCCAGTCGATGAAGATCTTCAAGAGCGAGATCACACCGGACCGCGCCAACGAAACCCGGCCGGCCGACCACACCGACGACAGCACGAGCGCCGAGAGCAGCACGAGCCCCGACTCCCGCGGCGCACCACACCCGAAAGCCTGATGGTGGTTGAGGGGGTGCGCAGCACTCCCGACAAGAGCAAAATGTCGCTCGGGCAGCATCTGCTGGAGTTACGCAAGCGACTCTTTCTCGCCGCTGCCGGAATCCTGGTCGGTGCAATTGCGGGCTGGCTGCTGTCCGGATTTGTCTGGGACGGTCTGCGCGAGCCGATCTACGCCATCGTTCGGGCGCAGAACCGCAACGCGCAGATCAACTACCCCGATATCACGAGTGCCTTCGACCTAAAGCTGCGCATCTCCTTCTACGTCGGGTTGATCGTCTCGAGCCCCGTCTGGCTGTACCAGATCTTCGCCTTTCTGGTACCCGGGCTGACCCGTCGTGAGAAGCAGTACACCTTCGGATTCTTCTTCTCGGCCGTTCCGCTGTTTCTTCTCGGCTGCGCGGCCGGCTGGTACGTACTGCCGCACGTGGTCGAGCTCATGACGAGTTTCGCGCCGCAGCAGGACGCGGCGCTCATCAACGCGCAAAACTATTTCGATTTCGTGCTCAAACTCATGATCGCCATCGGTATCGCATTCGTGCTGCCGGTGTTCATTGTGCTGCTCAACTTCGCCGGGGTGATCAGCGCCCGTTCCATCATCAAATCCTGGCGAGTGGCCATTCTGGTCATCGTGCTGTTCACGGCGATCGCGACCCCGGCCGCAGACGTCGTATCGATGTTCCTGCTCGCCGTGCCCATGGTCGCGCTCTATTTCACCGCCTACGGCATCGCCGTGCTGCACGACCGCCGAGCCGCCCGGCGCCTGCCCCCGGTCGGAGCGGACGGACTGCTGCTCTGATCCGTGGATCGGCATCCGTTCAAAGCACACTCACTCCTTATCGTTTGCTTACATGCCGTGTCCAGCCCCGCGAGGAAATACTTTGCGCGGGTAGGTTGACGAAGTCTGTTCAGACACGCTCGGCACATTCACACAACGTCAGGAGAACTGGAATGTTCGATCAGGGTTTCATTACCAACGCCATTAACCGCAGTGCAGAGAATTCCACCGACCGCCGAAACTTTCTGCGCGCCGCCGGTGTGGCCGGTTTCGGGGTGGGCGCGGCGGTGCTCGCCACCGGTGGTCCGGCACTCGCTTCGGAAGCGGCCGCGGCGCCGGCAGCCGCACCGAGCGATGCCGCCATTTTGAACTTCGCGCTCAATCTGGAGTACCTCGAGGCCGAGTTTTACCTGCGCGCCACGACCGGTAGCGGGCTGCCCGACAGCCTGACCACGGGAACAGGAGCCCGTGGCGGGGTGACCGGCGGCCGCATGGTGAATTTCAAGACCGGGATCATCAAGAAGTACGCCGACGAGATCGCTGCCGACGAGAAGGCGCACGTTGCCTTCCTGCGCTCCGCGCTGGGCAGTGTCGCAGTGTCCCGCCCCAGGATCAATCTCGATGCGAGCTTCACCGCGGCCGCCCAGGCGGCCGGGCTGGTCAAGCCGGGGCAGAAGTTCGACGTCTACGCCAATGAGGCGAACTTTCTGTTCGGTGCGTTCATCTTTGAGGACGTCGGAGTGACCGCGTACAAGGGTGCAGCTCCCTTGATCTCGAACAAGACCTTCCTGGAGGCCGCCGCTGGGCTGCTCGCGGTCGAGGCCTATCACGCCGGTGTTATTCGCAGCACGCTCTACGCTCTCGGTATCGCCGTTCCCTCGGTGTACACGACGGCGCAGGCGATCTCCGATGTGCGCGATGCCGTCGATGGCAGGGCCGACCTCGACCAGGGCATCGGCAACGC
Source organism: Cryobacterium sp. Y50 (assembly GCF_002929805.1). Taxonomy (GTDB): domain Bacteria; phylum Actinomycetota; class Actinomycetes; order Actinomycetales; family Microbacteriaceae; genus Cryobacterium. The sequence continues at coordinate 37,305 of NZ_PJJM01000103.1, forward strand.
GTCGAAGGCCAACCTCGCGCCGACCGACGCGAACGGCCTCGCCTACAGCCGCAGCGCCGCCCAGGTGCTCAACATCACCTATCTCAACGCGGCTCCGGTGCGTTCGGGCGGATTCTTCCCGGCCGGAGTCAACGGCGTGATCAACACGAGTGGGGCCAACGGCTAGCTCACCCCGCAGCCCCGCGAATCCTTGTATGAAGCCGACCAGGGATTCGCGGGGTTTCTGCGCGCCAGCACTGTCGGCATCCGTTGGATCGATGTTTTACCGGTGCCATGGATGCTGCTACCCAGCCGATGATCGACAACCTCCCCGTCAGGCCGAGACGGACACCGTGACTTCGTGCAGTCCGGTGGCGCCGTCGGGGGCGACGTCGGCCGTTGCCGACGTTTGAACGAGGTTGGCGGCATCCGTTGCCCGCACCTTGATGGAGTGATTACCGATGCCGGCGTCGGTCCAGGTGTATGCCCACTGCCGCCACGTGTCGACCGAAATGGCGTCGGCGAGCGTCGCGTCCTGCCACGGGCTGTTGTCGATCTGTACCGCGACGGCGCTCACGCCCACGTGCTGGGACCAGGCGACACCGGCAATGACGACCGACCCGGCCGGAACGGACGTTCCGCCGCGCGGTACGTCGATGCGCGAGGAGAGTTTGACCGGCCCGAGGGCGGACCAGCCGCGCGGCGTCCAGTAACCCTGCTCATCGGCGAAGCGCGTGAGCTTGAGTTCAATGACCCACTTCGTCGCTGACACGTAGCCATATAAGCCCGGCACCACCATGCGCACCGGGTAGCCGTGTTCGAGCGGCAGCGGTTCGCCGTTCATGCCGACCGCAAGAATAGCGTTGCGCCCGTCGGTCAGCGCCTCGATGGGGGTGCCGGCGGTGAAACCGTCCTGGCTTCGGGAGAGCACCATGTCGGCGCCGCTCTGTGGTTTCGCCCGGGCCAGCAGCTCTCGAATCGGATAGCCGAGCCAGGTGGCGCTGCCGATCAGGTCGCCGCCGACGTAGTTGGAGACGCAGGCGAGTGTCGTCATGCTCTCCTCGAGCGGCAGGGCGAGCAGTTCGGCGAAGTCGATCTCGACCTCATTCTCGACCATTCCGGTGATCTTCAGCCGCCACGTGGTCGGGTCGATGCGCGGCACGCTCAGGGCGGTATCAATGCGGTAAAAGTCGGCGTTCGGGGTGATCAGTGGGGTGATGCCTGCCACGTCGAGGCTCGCCCCCGCCGGAATGGCGGCCTGGCGAACGGATGCCGCTGGCAGTGTGAACAGCGCGCGTGCGGCATCCGCTGCCCGGGTCCCTACGGCGCTGATCTGGGCGCCGGCCAGGGTAAGGAGCCCGATGCCGGCGGTCACGCCGGTGTAGACGAGGAAGCGGCGACGATCGGGGCCGTTCGGTTCGAGGGGTGCGACGATGCCGGCTGGTTCCACTGCGGGAGCGGGCCGTGGCAACCGGGTCGTGAGAAGGGTCAGCGCGATGGCCGAGCCCCCCATGGCGACCACGGCGGGCACCGCGTCAAGGGTGGAGGCGCTCGAGCGGGACAACACCGCAAACAGGGCGATCCCGCCGATGAGCACGACGAGCAGCCGGCCGAACGGCGGGCGCCGACTCTCCAGGATGCCGGCGAGGGCGGCGAGTACCAGCAGCACGAGCACGATGGTGACGATCAGCACGATCTTGTCGGCTGTGCCGAACAAGCCGATCACGAGGTCTTTGACTTCCGCCGGAACAATGTCGATGGCGAGCGCACCAACCGTGAGCACCGGGCTCGCGCCGGGAGCGAGCCAGGTCGCGGTCAGTTCGGCCAGACCGAGGCCGGCCAGCGCGGCGGCGAGACCGACAGCTGCCGGGCGCCAGAGCACCCGGGCACGGCTGGGCGTGGCAGCAGCCGCGGTGCCCGGGGTGACGTAGACCATGTCGCCAGCCTAGAACGGGCGGCTGTGATTACCACCCAGCGCGGGCGCAGGCTCAGTTTCGTCAGACATCCGTTATGATTTGCCGGCCTGGGCGAGGACTGGTGCCGTTCGTCGTGGCTAATTCAGGAGATCGCGGCGAAATCGCCCCGGTTTCGTTCTGCAGAGGGTGATCCTGGCCGATCTTCCTGAATTGGCCACGGGGGAGGCCGGTGCGGGCTCCGTTCGGCAGGCAGGGGCAGCCGAAGTAGGGCAGTCTTAATAGACCATGTCATTGCTCAAGAGCCTCCCCAACGAAACCGACCCCAACGTTCTCTTTGAGGCGTTCGAAAGCTGGGCGATCGAGCAGGGCCTCACCCTGTACTCGGCGCAGGAGGAAGCGGTCATCGAGATCGTGTCCGGTGCCAACCTCATTTTGAGCACACCGACCGGTACCGGCAAGTCGCTCGTGGCTGTCGGGGCCCACTTCGCCGCGCTCTCGGCCGGCAAGCGCAGCTTCTACACCGCGCCGATCAAGGCCCTCGTGAGCGAGAAGTTCTTCTCCCTGGTGGAGACCTTCGGGGCTGAGAATGTCGGAATGATGACCGGTGACTCGAGCGTCAACGCCGACGCCCCGATCATCTGCTGCACGGCGGAGATCCTAGCCAACCTAGCGTTGCGCAACGGCGAGGACACCGAGGTCGACCTCGTCGTGATGGACGAATTTCACTTCTATGGTGACCCGGAGCGCGGCTGGGCCTGGCAGGTGCCGCTGCTGTTGCTGCCGCGGGTGCAGTTCATCCTCATGTCGGCCACGCTCGGTGACGTCAAATTCATCAGCGACGACCTGACCCGGCGTACCGGACGTGACACGGCCGTTGTCACCGGGGTGGAACGCCCGGTCCCGCTGAGCTACTACTACGAGCAGACGCCGGTGCACGAAACCGTCGAAGAACTGCTGCACACCGACAAGGCCCCGGTGTATATCGTGCACTTCTCCCAGGCGGCCGCCCTTGAACGCGCCCAGGCCCTCGCGAGTGCCAAGGTCGCCTCTCGTGAGCAGCGCGATGTGATCGCCGAACTGATCGGTGAGTTTCGGTTCACCACCAGTTTCGGCAAGACCCTGTCGCGGCTCATTCGCATGGGAATCGGCGTGCACCACGCCGGCATGCTGCCGAAATACCGCCGATTGGTCGAGCAGCTCGCCCAACGCGGCTACCTGCGCGTGATCTGCGGCACCGACACCCTCGGCGTCGGCATCAACGTGCCTATCCGCACCGTGCTGTTCACCGCCCTCACCAAGTACGACGGTGTGAAAATGCGCCAGGTCAACGTACGCGAGTTCCACCAGATCGCCGGGCGGGCCGGGCGGGCCGGCTATGACACAGCCGGCACGGTCGTCATCCAGGCGCCGGAGCACGAGAGCGATAACCTCAAGGCCATCGAAAAAGCTGGCGACGACCCGAAGAAGAAGCGCAAGATCGTGCGCAAGAAGGCGCCGGACGGTTTTGTGTCCTGGGGCGAACCGAGTTTTCGTCGGCTGGTCGACGCCGAACCCGAGACCCTGTCATCGAGCATGCAGATGACCGCGGCGATGCTCATCAACGTGATCGGTCGCGGCGGCGACGCTTTCGCGCACGTGTACTCGCTGGTTTTTGACAACCACGAGCCGTGGCGGCGACAGCTCGTGCTGGCCCGACGCGCTCTGGGCATTTACAAGACCCTGCGCGAAGCCGGCATCGTGGAGCAGAGCGCGAGCGGCAGTATTCGCTTGACCGTCGACCTGCAGGCGAACTTCGCGCTCAACCAGCCGCTCTCACCGTTCGCGCTGGCAGCGTTCGAGCTGCTCGATCCCGAAGCACCCACCTACTCGCTCGACATGATCTCCATTCTGGAGTCAACCCTGGACGACCCGCGGCCGGTGCTCATGGGGCAGCAATTCGCAGCCCGAGGTGAGGCAGTGAACGCGATGAAGCGGGAAGGCATCGAATATGACGAGCGGATGGCGCTGCTCGAAGAGATCACCTACCCCAAGCCTCTCGAGGAGCTGCTGAATTACACCTTCGAGACCTACAAGGCCTCCCAGCCGTGGATCGCCGACTTCGAGCTGCGACCGAAGACCGTCGTACGCGACATGTATGAGCGGGCCATGTCTTTTGGAGAGTTCATCGCGTTCTACAAGCTCGCTCGTAGCGAGGGCGTCGTACTGCGCTACCTGTCTGACGCTTACCGGGCGGCCCGGCAGACCATCCCCGACGAGGCCAAGAACGAAGACCTGCTCGACCTGATCGAGTGGCTCGGCGAACTCGTGCGTCAGGTCGACTCGAGCCTGCTCGACGAGTGGGAGGAACTGCTGCACCCCGACCTCGCCGTGCACGCCGCCGAATCGCACGCGATTCTGCCGCCGCCGCCGCGCCGCCTCACCACTAACACGCGGGCATTTCGCATTCTGGTGCGGAACGAGCTGTTCCGCCGGGTACAGCTGGCCGCACTCGAGCACTACGACGAGCTCGGCGAACTCGACCGCGAACACGGTTACTCAAGTGACGTCTGGGCCGAGGCGATGGACGGCTACTTCGCCGACCACGATGAGCTGCTCACTGGCGGCAACGCCCGCAGCTCCGACCTGCTCATGATCGAAGAGGGTGCTGAGGAGTGGACCGTGCGTCAAATTCTTGATGACCCGGCCGGGGATCACGATTGGGGCATCAGCGCGAGCGTGAATCTCGCCGACTCCGACGAGCTCGGCGAAGCCGTCGTGCGGGTCACCGGGGTCAACCGGTTGTAACCCGACTCCGCCACGGCCATGTCCGTCACCGTGCCCGACACTGGGTAGCCGCTATGGTAACGGGCGAAGCGGCTACCCAGATTGGGCGCGCTCACCCGGTGTTGGTGCGCTGCCCTCCCGGCCGTTACGCGCCGGGAGCGTTCAGCGGCGCGGCCGCGTCGGCCGTCCACTCGTTGAGCGACCCGTCGTAGATCGAGACGTGCTCGTTGCCGGCGCGGATGAGCGCGAGAGCACTGGCCGCCGCGGCGATTCCGCCGCCGCAGTAGGTCACGAGGTGAGCGCTCGAGGTCACGGTCGGTGCGAGAGCTGCCCTGAGCGCGTCACCACTCAAGAAGGCGTTCGTGCCGGGGTCGACGAGCTTCGCGGCGGGCAAGCTGATGCTGCCCGGAATGTGCCCGGCGCGCGGACGGGTTCCGGCCGTACCGGCGAACTCCGCCGGCGGCACTGAGCAGACGAGGGCGGCATCGGCTTTGCCTGCGACGATCGACTCGACGAAGCTCTTGTCGACCCACAGTTCGGGCCGCGGCGTTGCTACAAAGCCGCTGGCGAATCTTGGGTGCGTGCCGCCGGTGGCGTACGGGCGCGTTTCGGCGTGCCACTTCGCCAGGCCGCCGTCAAGCACGGCGACATCGTCGTAGCCGAAGGCTCGGAACAGCCACCAGATGCGCGCCGCCCACTGACCGACGACGGCGTCGTAGACGACCACCGTGGTCTCATTGTCAATGCCGACGGATACCGCGGCCGCTTCAAACATTTCGGCACTCGGCCGCGAGAAGTCGAATTCACCGGCTGGGTCAGAGAAAACGTCGAACAGGTCAGCGAACACGGCACCGGGGATGTGCCCCTTGGTGAGATAGTCATCGCGCCCACTGAGGTAATGCGGCCCGTCGTTAGCTGCGGGGACAGCGAATACGGTGGCGTCGAGAATGACCAAATTGTCGGAACCGAGATGGTCGGCCAGCCATTGCGTGGACACAACGGGGCTGGATACAACGAGCGAGGACGGCACGGGTGAAGTCATGATCCAAGGCTAACGGTGGCCGCCGACACCGGCCGGAACCGGAGTTGGTTCAGGTCATGCAGAGACATACAACTACAGCGTTGTGGTCCAGTCGAGGTTGATTGTCTGTTTGATATAGATGTTCTCGCCGAGTCCCGGCACCGAAGGATTCATCGTGAGCAACAACTGCACTGGAATATTGAATCGTTGGGCGATATCGAAAAAAGCGTCTCCCTCGATGACCGTATAGGTGAGCAACGCCCCGCTGCCATTCGATGTGGTTGCGCCGCGCGCACCGGGCGTGCTGCCGTGGTCGACGGCCGGACCCTGGGGCAGCGGCACGGGTTCAGCGTTGGGCACGAGATCGGGTACTTCCGGGTTGGGAATCAATGCCGCTTCCTCCGTGGGGATCGGAGTGGGCGTCGGCGTCGGGGTGGGCGATGGTGTCGGTGTGACGCTCGGCGTGATGGTCACCGTCACCGCAGGTGCCGGTTCACCGGCGCAGCCGGCCAGAGCAACGAGCAGGAGGGCAGCGACGGCGCTGCCCAGGGGGCGACGTGCGAAAACGGTGCGAATGGTAGGACCCTTCAAAGAAAGACGGTGCGGCCCGGCCGACCCACGCGTTCAGCCAGCTTAGGGGGAGATCGGTCCGGTTGGACAGGTTGGACCACCCCCATTTGGGGATCAGATCAGCACTCGATCACGTTAACTGCGAGGCCACCCTCACTGGTTTCCTTATACTTCGTCATCATATCGAGTCCGGTCTGGCGCATGGTTTCGATCACAGTGTCGAGAGAGACCAGGTGGGTTCCGTCGCCGTGCAGTGCCAGCCGGGCCGCCGAAACGGCCGTCGACGAGGCGATGGCGTTGCGTTCGATGCAGGGCACCTGCACCAGGCCACCGACCGGGTCGCAGGTCAGTCCGAGGTGATGCTCCATGGCGATCTCGGCCGCATTCTCGACCTGGCGAGGTGTGCCGCCGAGCACGGCACAGAGCGCACCGGACGCCATTGCGCACGCAGCTCCGACCTCGGCCTGGCAGCCGCCTTCGGCACCGGAAATTGAGGCGTTGGCCTTGACCAGGGACCCGATGGCCACTGCGGTGAGCAGATACCGACGGATGCCGGCAGCATCCGCTTTCGGAACGAAGCGCAGGTAGTAATGGCCGACCGCCGGAATGATACCAGCCGCCCCGTTGGTGGGCGCGGTGACGACGCGGCCACCGGCCGCATTCTCTTCGTTGACCGCGAGCGCGAAGGCATGCAGCCACTCAGTCGAGGTGTCCCGGTCGTGTGTGGGCACGCGGTCATATTCTTCTAAGCGCATACGTACCGCTGCGGCGCGACGCTTGACCTTGAGACCGCCCGGCAGGGTGCCCTCGGCGACCAGTCCGGCTTCGACACAGACGTGCATGGCATGCCAGATGGCGTCGAGTCCGGCATCGAGCACGGCGCTGCCGTGGATTGCTTCTTCATTGCGGCGCGCGATCTCGCAGATGCTTAGATCGTGCGCGTCGCACAGCGCGAGCAATTCGGCACTGGACTCGAAGGGGAGCGGCTGCTGGGGAGCGGCCACTAAAACCTGGTCGCCATCGTGCCGAATAAACCCACCGCCGATGGAATAGAACGTCTCCTCGAACAGGGCCATCGAGTCGTCGGTGCCAAAAACGGAAATGGTCAGCGCGTTCGGATGCCCGGGGAGCCGGGTGCGCGGTTCGAAGTGCACATCGCTCTGGCGGATCGGGATCGTGTGCCCGCCGAGCAGCGTGATGGTCGCGCCGGTGTCCAGGCCGGACCAGGCCGCGCGCACGTCGCTCGGATCGCAGGTTTCGGGTCGCAGTCCCCGGAGGCCGGCCAGGACGGCATTGGGGGTTCCGTGGCCGAGTCCCGTGGAACCAAGCGAACCAAAAAGTGAACAGCGGATGCGGGTGACCTCCGCCAATCGGCCGGTCGCGACCAGGTGTTCGGCGAAAACGCGCGCAGCGCGCATCGGTCCCACGGTGTGGGAACTGGATGGACCAATGCCGATGGAGAAGAGGTCGAGGGCCGAGACGTACGCTGTCACACTCCCATGCTAAGTCTTTCGGCCGGGAAAGCCGTCAGTGGGTCGCAGACCGGATGCCAGTAGCCGGTGGGTGTGCGGTTTAAATCTCAAGCCTCCCTTGCGGCAACAATGCAGATTCAAGACCTGGTCGGGGCGGCTGCGGTGCCGCGAGCGTTGACGACCTTCCACTGCGGGGTCGTGCCGGTCGAGGACTCGCTGGAGCTGCCGTAGTGCATGACAGCGGTCATCGCGTTGGGCGCACTGGCCTCGAAGGTCAGGAGTCCGGCGCTGATGGTGGCGTCAACCGTGTCGCTGTCGGCAGCGTATGCGGGGGAGAGTGCCAGATCGAGCGGCACGCCGGTGGTAGCGATGATGCCGATGTCTCTGACAAGACCGTGCATGGTGTGGCCTCTGGATGGTACGGGTGCGAGCGCACCAAAGAGCGTGGCCACACGGTGCCAATCAAAGTGAACCAGCACCGCATGCACGAAGGCCGCCTCCGGAGAGACGGCCTTCGTGCATGCGGTGCTGTGAGACTAGTGCGTGCGGAACCGTGCGGTCATTGGGCAGTCGAACGGGTCACGAGCGGCCAAGCCGACCTTGTTGAGGTAGGCGATGACGATGCCGTAGCTTTCGAAGACGCCGGTCTCGGTGTACTTCACGTCGTGCGACTGGCAGTATTCCTTGGCGATTTCCTGCGCCTTGCGCAGGTGCGGGCGGGCCATGTTCGGAAACAGGTGGTGCTCAATCTGGTAGTTGAGTCCGCCCATGTAGGTATCGATGAAGGTGCCACCGCGAATGTTGCGGCTGGTGAGCACCTGGCGGCGAAGAAAATCGACCTTGCTTTCGGCCGGAAGCTGCGGCATCCCCTTGTGGTTGGGGGCAAAGGATGCACCCATGTAGACGCCGAACACGGCCATCTGCACGCCGACGAAGGCGAAGGCTATGCCGAGCGGCAGAAAGTAGAAGATGACGGCGAGGTAGAGCGAGATGCGGGTGACGAGCATCGTGATCTCGATCCAGCGCTGGTCGACCTTGTGCTTACCGAAGACGGTCTTGAAGCCCTGAATGTGCAGGTTGATGCCTTCGAACATCAACAGCGGAAAGAAGAAGTAGCCCTGCTTGCGGGTGACGAGTGCGCCGATGCGGCTGACCTTCTTGGCGTCTTCCTCGCGGAACACGATGAAGTCAGGCTCTATGTCGGGGTCCTTACCGATGACGTTCGGCTGAGCGTGGTGACGGCTGTGCTTGGTCATCCACCAGGCGTAGCTGATGCCGACGAACAGGTTGGCCAAGATGCGACCGGCGCGGTCGTTGGCTTTGCCGGAGGTGAACACGGCGCGGTGCGAAGCTTCGTGCGCCAGGAAGGCGAACTGGGTGAAAATGAGGCCGAGGGCTGCGGCGATAATCAGCTGGTACCAGGTGTCACCGAGCAGAACGAAACCGGCAACAGCACCGCCCGTGGCGACGACGAGGATGGAGAATACCGTCCAGTAGAAACCGGTGCGACGGCCGAGCAGGCCCAGATTACGCACGGTGTGCAGCAGTGCGGAATATTCGGTTGTGGGGTTCTTGGTGTCTCCACCCGGGCGGGTCCTGATGATACGGACCGAGGGTGCGGCTAGTGATTCCGACATGAGGCCTTAGTGGATCGGGACTTCTCAGTCGGGACGTGAGCAATTACTCGTCGTGCAGATAATGGTTATTCTACGTTCGTCCGACCCCGGTTTGCGCTTCATTCACACAGCATTCCCAGACAGCATATGCCAAAAATAGAATGTATTCGACCGATCTATCGCCAACTTGGCATCCAAATGTGAAGTTGCCAAAACTCCAGTGACGTCTGCATTCCGGTCCACACCGGGAAGAAGAACGCCGTGAGCAGCAGGCCGACGCCGAGGCCGACGAGGACCGCCCGAAGAGCCCCAGGCCGCGGTTTGGGGTCGTATTCCGGTACCTGCGAATGTGCTGAATGCCTCCGTTCTGGCCGCGCCTGGTCGGGAATTTGCTTCAGCACCAGCCCAATGACGAAGGTGAGCCCGAGCAGCAGGTACGGTTCGAAGGCGATCGTATAAAACTGAAAAACCGTGCGGTTCAGGTACATCAACCATGGGAGGTAGCCGGCGACCATGCCCATCAGTATGAAGCCGACCCGCCATTCCCGATACCGAGCCAGCCGGTAGACGAGGTAGAACAGTGCTGCTGTCGCCGCCCACCAGATGAGAGGGTTGCCGACGGAAGTGATGGCCTCAGAGCAGCTCTGCAGCTGGCAGCCGAATTCACCCGAGCTGGAACCGCGGTAGTACATACTGGTCGGTCGAATCATGAACAGCCAGGTCAACGGGTTTGCCTGGTACGGATGCGGTGTGGCGAGTCCCACGTGATAGGTGTACGCAGCCGCCTGGTAGTGCCAAAAGCTTTGCAGGGTATTCGGAACCCAGGCGAACGGACCGGTCCAGGCGGCCCCCGCCCCGTCTGCCCAGTCACGGTAATATCCCCCGCGCGTGACAAACCAGCCGGTCCAGGAAACCAGGAACGTCGTGACGGCAATCGGAACCAGCAGCAGAAACGTGACCGGAGCCTGTTTGAGAATGGCGGCGCTAAGCCAGAACGCCACGCCATTGCGGCGACGGGCCAGCGCGTCGACGACGACGAGGTAAATGCCGAACGCGGCGAGAAAATAGACGCCGGACCATTTCACCGAGCTGGCCAGACCGAAGGCAAGGCCGGCGGTGAGCAGCCACGGCCGCCACCACAGCGCCGGACCCCAGCCCTGCTCGCGGAGCCCGGCCAGCCGGCTGGCGAGTCGAGTCGCGTGCCATTCGCGGTCCAGCAGAATTGCCCCGAAACCGAGCAGGGCGAAGAACATCACGAAGTTGTCGAGTAACGCAACGCGGCTCATGACGATGGCGTGCCCGTCGATCGCGAGCAGAAAACCGGCGATCAGGGCGAGCAGGCGGGACTGAAACAGCTTCTGCGCCACGAGCATGATGAATACGACCGCGAGCACCCCCACCACGACCGTCGCCAGCCGCCAGCCCCACGGGTTGTCGGGGCCAAGCAGATTCATGCCGAGCCCGATGAGCCATTTTCCGATCGGCGGATGCACGACAAAGGACGGGTCGGTCGTGAAGATGTCGGTGTGGCCGGCTTCGAACTGAACGTTGGCGTCTTCCGGCCAGGTGGACTCGTAGCCGTTATTGAACAGGCTCCAGGCGTCCTTGACATAGAAGGTCTCGTCGAAGACGAGCGCGTGCGGTGAGCCAAGATTCCACAGCCGTAACACGGCAGCCAACAGAACCACGGCGAGGTGGGTGCCCCAGCGAACCCATCGACTAGTTGCGAGCACCTGACCATCGTACAGAGCGAGGGAAGAACGGATGCTCCGCGCAGGCTGCGAGAATTGCAGCATGATCATTCTTGCTGCCACCCCGATCGGAAACCTCGGCGACGCTTCCCGGCGCCTGATCGAGACACTAAGCACCATCACCATCGTGGCGGCCGAAGATACCCGCGTCACCGTGCACCTGCTTAAGGCCCTCGGCATCGAGAATCGGCCCAGACTCATTGCTCTGCACGACCACAACGAACGAAGCAAGGCGGTCGAACTGGTCGAACTCGCCCGCGACACGGACATTCTGGTGCTCAGCGATGCAGGCATGCCCACCGTCTCCGATCCCGGCTTTCATTTAGTGGATGCCGCGGTCGCCGCCGGCGTGCAGGTCACGGCGCTGCCCGGTCCGTCCGCCGTGCTGACAGCCCTCGCCGTGTCCGGGCTGCCGACCGACCGGTTCACTTTCGAGGGGTTCCTGCCGCGCAAACACGGCGAACGGGTCAAACTGCTGCGCGATCTCAGCGCCGAACGCCGTACCATGGTGTTCTTCGAATCGCCCAATCGCTTGGCGGACTCGCTGCTAGACCTCGCCGCTACCCTCGGCCCTGACCGCCGCGTCGTGGTCTGCCGCGAACTGACCAAATTCTTCGAAGAGGTCAAACGCGGTACGGCGAGCGAACTGGCCGAGTGGGCGGCGGCGGGGGTGCGCGGCGAGATCTGCATCGTCGTTGCGGGAGCCTCAGTGCGGGTCCTGGACCTGGCCATGGGAGTGACCGAGGTGCTCGAACTGGTGGCAGGCGGCATCCGCTTGAAGGAGGCCGCAGCAGACGTTTCGGCGGCCAGCGGGCTCGGCAAACGCGAACTCTACGAGCACGCGCTGCAGGCCAAAACCGGCGCGATCACGCCGAAACCCGACCGATCGGCCTTTCCGCTGGGTTGATCAGGGAGTAACGGGGCGAGACGCTCGCCCCTCCCCGCATAAGATGAACGCATGTCCGCAGGCTCTTTTTACATCACCACGCCCATTTTCTACGTGAATGATGTGCCGCACATCGGGCACGCCTACACCGAAGTCGCCGCCGACGTGCTTGCACGCTGGCACCGGCAGTCGGGTTGGGACGCCTGGCTGCTCACCGGCACCGACGAACACGGCCAGAAGATTCTGCGCACCGCCACCGCCAACGGCGTCACACCAAAGGAATGGGCCGATCGTCTGGTCGAGACCGCGTGGAAGCCGCTGCTGGAGACCGTCAACATTGCCAACGACGACTTCATCCGCACCACCGACGAGCGCCACGAGGTGAACGCGCAGAAGTTTCTGCAACACCTGCACGACGAGGGCTACATCTATACCGGCGAGTATGAGGGCTACTACTGCGTCGGCTGTGAGGAATACAAGCAGACCACCGATCTCGTCGACGGCACCGGCGAGTACGCCGGTCAGCTGGTCTGCGCGATCCACTCCAAGCCGGTCGAACTGCTGCACGAGAAGAACTACTTCTTCAAGATGAGTGCCTTCGCCGCGCGGCTGCTCGCCCTCTACGAAGAGAACCCCAACTTCGTGCAGCCGGAAGCGGCCCGCAACGAGGTCATGTCCTTCGTCAAGCGCGGCCTGAGCGACCTCTCCATCTCCCGCTCTAGCTTCGACTGGGGCATCAAGGTGCCGTGGGACGAGTCCCACGTTGTCTACGTCTGGTTCGACGCACTGCTCAACTACATCACCGCGGCCGGCTACGGCCAGAATGATGAGAAATTTGCAAGCCGCTGGCCCGCCACCCACATCGTCGGCAAGGACATTCTGCGTTTTCACGCCGTCATCTGGCCGGCCATGCTCATGGCCGCCGGAATTGAGGTGCCCAAGCAGGTTTTCGGCCACGGCTGGCTGCTGGTCGGTGGCGAGAAGATGAGCAAGTCCAAGCTCACCGGTATTGCCCCGAGCCAGATCACAGACACCTTCGGCTCCGACGCTTTTCGGTACTACTTCATGCGCGCTATCAGCTTCGGTCAGGACGGATCGTTTAGCTGGGAAGACCTTTCGGCCCGCTACCAGTCCGAGCTGGCCAACGGCTTTGGCAACCTCGCCTCCCGCGTGATCGCCATGGTCGTGCGCTACTGCGACGGCATCGTGCCTGTCGCCCGCGAGCTCGCCGGCGACGACCTCGCGATTGCGGCGACGGAAAAACGGGTGACGGATGCCGCCGGTGCCTTCATCGAGACCCTCGCCATCCACGACGCCCTCGCCAGTGTGTGGGAACTCGTCGACGAGCTCAACGGCTACATCACCCTGCAGGAGCCGTGGGCACTGGCCAAGAACCCGGAAACCCGGGCCCGCCTGGAGACAGTGCTGCACACCGCCGTGCGCGGTCTCGGCACCCTCACCGTGTTGCTCTCGCCGGTCATTCCCATCGCCACCGGCAAGCTGTGGACCGCCCTCGGCGGCGACGGCGCCCTCGCCGACCAGCGCCTCGATCGGGCCTGGGAGTGGACTGGCGGCGCCCAGGTCAGCGCCCTTGAACCGCTGTTCCCGCGCATCGAATCGATCGTGGAGCCGACCGATGCCTAATGACTTGCCTGGGCTTGACGGAGGCATCGACGGTTACGGCAGTGCCATTCGCCGCCGCGAAAACACTGCCGGCCGTGACCTGAGCTACCCGCCGCTTCCCGAGCCGCTCACGATTCCCATCTACGACAACCACACCCATCTCGAAATCGCAGACGGTGAGTATCCGCTCAGCTATCGGGAACAGCTCGACCGCGCGTCGAGCGTTGGAGTGCGGGGCGTGATCCAGGTTGGCGGCGACGTGGAAACGTCACGCTGGTCGGCCGCCGCGGCGCTAATCGAGCCGCGCATGCTCGCTGCCGTTGCCATCCACCCCAACGAGGCCCCTGCACTTGAAGAAGCCGGTACCCTCGACGACGCCCTCGCGGTGATCAACCAACTCGCCAGCCAGCCGCGTGTCGTCGCCATCGGCGAGACCGGACTCGACTTCTTTCGCACGCCTGAAGAAGGCCGCGCCGCCCAGTTTCGCTCCTTTGAAGAGCACATTCGTATCGCTAAGGAGAACAACCTGGCGCTGCAGATTCACGACCGTGATGCCCATGAGGCCGTGATCGAAACGCTGCTTCGGGTCGGCGCTCCCGAACGCACCGTCTTTCACTGCTTCTCGGGTGACGCCGACATGGCTCGGCTGTGTGCCGCGCAAGGCTGGTACATGTCTTTCGCTGGCAACGTCACGTTCAAAAACGCCGATAACCTGCGCGCCGCCCTGATCACCGCGCCGCGCAACCTGCTGCTGGTTGAAACGGATGCGCCCTTCCTCACACCGCTGCCCTACCGGGGCCGGCCCAACGCGCCGTATCTACTGCCCAACACGTTGCGTGGCATGGCTGCCCACCTTGAAACGGATGTATCCCTGCTCGCCGCGCAAATCACCGCCAACACCGAGCTGGTCTACGGCCGCTGGGATGCGGAGCCCGTCACCGCAGCCTTTGCCGCCCGGTCGGTCGTGCCCGGAACCGGTCGCATCGACGAGCAGAACTCCGCCCCGCCTCCGCTCGGCGGCCTGGCATGACCGGCCGTCACTCCGCGGAGCACATTCCCGTCGCCCCGCGCGTCACGGTGGCAGCGGCCGAACCCGCTCCGACGCCGCAGCTGCCGGCTGACCCGGCCATCCTGAAGAAGCCGACGAAGACCCTCCTCGGCCCGGCCGAGATTCGCGACCTCGCCGAGATGCTCGGCGTCAACCCCACCAAGAAGCTCGGCCAAAACTTCGTCATCGACGGCAACACCGTTCGGCGAATCGTTAAGGTCGCCGCCGTAGCACCCGGCGACACCGTCGTCGAGGTTGGGCCCGGACTCGGTTCGCTCACCCTCGGCATGCTCGAAATCGGCGCCAGCGTCGTCGCCGTCGAAATCGACGACCGACTGGCCGAGCAGCTGCCGCTCACCGTCGAATTGATGCAGCCGGATGCCCAGCTCACGGTGATCCGCGCGGACGCACTGAAGATCACCAAGCTGCCCGGAGACCCCACCCGGCTCGTCGCGAATTTGCCATACAACGTCTCGGTGCCGGTGTTGCTCTACCTGCTGGAGAGCTTCGCATCTATTCGGGCCGGTGTTGTCATGGTGCAGGCCGAGGTTGGTGAGCGTCTCGCAGCCCCGCCCGGCAGCAAGGTTTACGGTAGCCCGAGCGTGAAGGCTGCCTGGTATGGCCATTTTCGCACCGCGGGCAAGGTAAGCCGTCAGGTGTTCTGGCCGGTACCCAATGTCGACTCGATCCTGATCGCCTTTGAACGCCGCGAGGCTCCCCTCGAATCCGAAGCACTGCGCCTCAAGACCTTCGCGCTCGTCGACGCGGCCTTTCAGCAGCGTCGCAAGATGCTGCGGCAGTCACTCTCTGTCGTTCTCGGGGATTCGAGTGCGGCATCCGCTGTCATGACGGCCGCTGGAATCGACCCGACGACGCGCGGCGAGCAGCTGACCGTGCACGACTTTCTCGCCATCGCCCGCGTCTGGACCGAGAACTAGAAGACTTGCACGGCACGGTGCACCAACTTTAGAAACCCGTTGACTCGAAGTTTTGCGCCGAACGGGGCAGCTTGATAGCGTTTCGGTGTGTCAGATACACCGCTGCGGGCTGCGCAATCGGAAAGTCGGGCCATGAATGACCTGACTGCCCGGTGGGCGTTGGACGGCGGACAGACGGTGCTGGCGACGGCTAGCCCGAGCAAAGCGGACCGAACATCCGTTTTGCTCACCCACCAGCGGCTGGGCGACTCCGCCGATGTTGTTCCGGCCAAGGTGGCGCTGCAGGCGCGGCTGGTGGTCGCTGCGTCGATAGCGGCCATGCAGCTGGGCTAGGTTTAACGCATGACGACGACTGTGGGGGCCCCTGTTGTGCACGCGCGGGCCCCCGGCAAAATCAACGTCTTTCTCAAGGTCGGTGCCGTCATGGAAGACGGTTACCACGACCTCGCGACCGCCTATCAAGCAGTCTCCCTGTTCGAAGAGGTGCGTGCCAGCCCCGCTACCGACTTCTCGGTCGAATTCAGCGGCAGCATCGACACCTCCGGGCTCGCCACTGGCGGAACGAATCTGGCTATTAAGGCAGCTCGGGCCCTCGCTCGCAAGGCTGGCTACCGCGGCGGTGTGCACCTCGAGATTGAAAAGAACGTGCCGATCGCTGGCGGAATGGGCGGCGGATCGGCCGATGCCGCGGCCACCCTGCTCGCCTGCGACGCGCTCTGGGGCACCACCGCCACCAAGGATGAACTGCTCACCATCGCGGCTACACTCGGCGCCGATGTGCCGTTCTCCTTCACCGGCGGCACCGCCATCGGCACCGGCCGCGGCGACCAGCTCAGCCCGGCCCTGGCCAAGGGGAAGTTTCAGTGGGTCCTCGCCTTGGCGGATTTCGGCATGTCCACGCCCGGTGTCTATCAGGAACTCGATCGGCACCGCGACCGCCACGCACAAGACATCTTCCCGGCCCAGCATCAGCCGTCTGTCGACGCGAATGTGCTACAGGCACTGCGGGCCGGCGACCCGCACATGCTCGCTGACGTTCTGCACAACGACCTGCAGGCCCCCGCGCTGCACCTCGCGCCGGGCCTGGGCAAGGTATTACAGCTCGGTGAAGAGAATGGCGCGCTCGCCGGCATCCTGTCCGGGTCCGGCCCAACGGTTGCCTTTCTGGTAGCGGACGCCGACAGCGCGCTCGAATTGCAGGTCGCGCTCTCCGCCAGCCGCTTGCGCGTCGTGCGAGCCACTGGTCCCGTGCATGGCGCTCGCTTGATCAATGACTAGCCCCTCCCGGCATAACTCCTGCAATCTGCTGGACAGTTGCGAAACGCCCGCGTCATTCCGGGGGAGCTGCGAAGCATGGTGGCAAGGTACAGAAGTCGTGCTGGCTGATTTGAGGGCTGCGGCGTGCCGTAAACTCGGAGGCTATGGCACATCTTCTCGGGGCTGAGTCCCTGCACCTCGAATTTCCCACCCGCGTCATCTTTGACAGCGTTACCGCCGGCCTCAACGAAGGCGACCGTATCGGCGTCGTCGGCAAGAACGGCGACGGCAAGTCCACTCTTATGCGCCTCTTGGCCGGCCGGATGGAGCCCGACGAGGGCCGGGTCACCCGTCGGCGCGGCGTCACCATCGGCATGCTCGACCAGTCCGACGATCTTGCCTCCGGTCAGACCGTCGGACACACCATAGTCGGCGGCATCGAAGAACATGTTTGGGCGGGCGACGCCAAGGTGCGCGACGTCATCGGCGGCTTGGTTCGAGATATCCCGTGGGACGCCCTCGTCGACGACCTCTCCGGTGGCCAGCGCCGACGGGTAGCCCTCGCCGCCGTGCTCATCGGCGACTACGACGTGATCTTTCTCGATGAGCCCACCAACCATCTCGACGTGGAGGGTATCTCCTGGCTCGCCGGCCATCTCAAGACCCGCTGGGCCGCTCAGAGCGGCGGACTCGTGGTCGTCACCCACGATCGGTGGTTCCTCGACGAGGTCTGCAACATCACCTGGGAGGTGCACGACCGCCTGATCGAGCCTTTCGAGGGAGGCTACGCCGCCTATATTCTGCAGCGCGTCGAGCGTGACCGCATGAGTAGCGTGGTCGAATCCAAACGCCAGAACCTCATGAAGAAGGAGCTTGCCTGGCTGCGCCGCGGCGCCCCGGCCCGCACAGCGAAGCCCAAGTTCCGCATCGATGCTGCCAACGTGCTGATTGAAAACGAGCCGCCGCCCCGCGACACTGTCTCGATGCAGTCGATGGCCATGCAGCGTCTCGGCAAGGACGTCGTCGACCTCATCGACATCGGTGTGAAGTTCGGCGACAAGACCGTGCTGAACGACATCACCTGGCGCATCGCGCCGGGTGAGCGCACCGGCATCATGGGCGTCAACGGTGCCGGTAAGTCCACCCTGCTGAACTTGGTCGCCGGCACCCTGCAACCCACGGCCGGCCACGTGAAGCGCGGCAAGACCATCAAAGTCGCCGTGCTCACCCAGCAGCTGTTCGAACTCGATGAGATTCGCAACGACCGCGTGAGCGACGTCATCGGCCGCCAGAAGACGAGCTACATGGCCGGCGGCAAGGAGATCACACCCGGTCAGATGCTCGAACGCATGGGCTTTCTCAGTGCCCAGCTCACCACCCAGGTCAAGGACCTCTCCGGTGGCCAGAAGCGTCGTTTGCAACTGCTGCTGATCGTGCTCGACGAGCCCAACGTGCTCATTCTCGACGAGCCCACCAACGACCTCGACACAGACATGCTCGCCGCCATGGAAGACCTGCTGGATTCCTTCCCCGGCACCCTTCTCGTCGTCTCGCACGACCGGTACCTGATCGAGCGCGTCACCGACAATCAGTACGCGGTCATGGATGGCGACTTTCGTCACCTGCCCGGCGGCGTCGACCAGTACCTCGAGGTGCGCCGTCAGGCCGTTGCCGGTCCGGCAGCTGGTTCGCCGACGGATGCTTCGAGCAAGACCAAGAATGTTCCCACCTTGAGTGGGGCCGAACTGCGCAACGCCCAGAAGGAGCTTGGCTCGATCGACCGAAAGATGGTCAAGCTGCAGGAACGTATTGCACAGAAGCACGAGAAGTTGGCCGCACATGATCAGTCGGACTTTGCCGGTCTCGGTACCCTCGGCATGAAATTGACCGAACTCGAAGAGACCATCGCAGCGCTCGAAACCCGCTGGGTCGAACTTACCGAGTTGATCGAGGGTTGATGTCGCAGAAGCTGTGACGCAGTGTGTCGAAGCAGCCCACGCGTCGCAGCTTCGGCACGTATCGTTAAGGGGTACCTGCGCAGCCGCGGTACATCGCCCCGCGTGGGCACATCCCCTTGTTTGACTGGTGGGTTTTACATGCCCGCAAACAGTCGAAATGATGCGTTATTTCGTTTGCGGGGGCATCCGCTGCAGGCAATACCCATGCCATCTGAAACTGAACTCGCCTGAAGGAATCATCGTGAAGAAGACTGCCACTATTAAGAGCGTGCTCGCCGCACTCGCCGTCGTACCGCTAGTCGCCCTGCTGGCCGGCTGCGCCGGGGCCTCCGAAGGGCCGGCCGCCGGCACCGACGGCGACGCCATCAAGATCGGCGTCGTCGGAGCAAGCGACCCGTACTGGGAGGTTTACACCGCGGCCGCCGCGGCCGAGGGCATTGAGATCGAGATCGTCGACTTTGCGCAGTACCCACAGCTGAACCCGGCCCTCGCCGCTGGCGAGATTGACATCAATCAGTTTCAACATATCGTCTACCTCGCCGAGTACAACGAGGCGAGCAACGAGAACCTCGCCCCGATCGGTGCCACGGCGATCTACCCGCTCGGTCTGTACTCGACGCAGTACGGCAGTATTGACGACATCGTCAAGGGCGACACCGTCGCAGTGCCCGACGACGATAGCAACCAGGCTCGCGCGCTCGTCGTTCTTCAGTCCAACGGTCTTATCGTGCTGAAAGACGGCGGCTCGATTTTCTCGGGCCTCGACGACATCGACGAAGCGGCCTCAAAGGTCAAGGTCACAGCCCTCGAAGCGTCGCTCACTGTAGCCTCGCTGCCCGACGTCGCCGCCGCGGTCATCAACAATGACTTCGCCGAGAAGGGTGGACTCAAATTCGAGGATGCCATCGCGACCGACGACGCAACCGACCCCCAGGCACTGCCTTACATCAACATCTTCGTCTCGCGTGACGTAGACAAGAATAACGAGACGTTCCTGAAGCTCATCGAGATCTACCAGAACTCCCAGGACGTACAGGACGGCGTAATGGCTGTCTCCGGTGACACCGCCGAGATGGTGACCACTCCGGCGGCCGACCTGGCAGCGTCGCTCGCGACGGTTCAGGCCGATATCAAGGCCGCCAAGTAGACAGCCTCCAAATATAGACATCAGTTCTGGGAACAGCGCAGTCCGCGGGGAGCTTGAGGCCCGGACTGCGCTGTTGTGTTCAGCGCTATAAGTATGAAATGAGCGAGGCAAACGGATGGCTGTAGTTAGTCTGCGCAACGTGGGCAAGGTATACCCGCCCACGACCAAAGACGGCGAGAGCGTCACGGCGATCGACGGTGTCAGCCTTGATGTTGAGGCTGGCGATATTTACGGCATCATCGGCTATTCCGGTGCGGGCAAGAGTACCCTGGTGCGGCTCGTCAACGCGCTCGAACACTCCACCTCCGGCGAGATTTGGGTGAACGGGCAAAACATCGCGGCCCTGCGGGAGCGTGAGCTGCGCCAGGTGCGCCTCGGCATTGGCATGATCTTTCAACAGTTCAACCTGCTCGGTTCCCGCACGGTAGCCCGCAACGTGGCCTATCCGCTTGAAGTGGCTGGTCATCCCAAGGAGCAGCGCGCCGCCCGCGTGGCCGAATTGCTCGACTTCGTCGGCCTCGCCGATAAGGCAGGGTCATTTCCGGACCAGCTCTCCGGTGGTCAAAAGCAGCGGGTGGGCATCGCCCGCGCCCTCGCCACGCAGCCGAGCATTCTGCTCGCCGACGAGGCGACAAGCGCCCTCGACCCGGAAACCACGCATGAGGTGCTCGCGCTGCTCAAACGCGTGAACGCAGAATTCGGGGTCACCATCATCGTGATCACTCACGAAATGGATGTCATCCAAACCATCGCGACCAAGGTCGCAGTGATGGACCAGGGTCGGGTTATCGAGCGCGGACCCGTCTTCGATGTGTTCTCGGATCCGCAACAGGCGGCATCCGCTCGATTCGTTTCGACGGTGGTGAAGGGGGTTCCCTCGCCCGACGAGCTCGCGGTGCTGCGCGCGCGGCACAGTGGACGCCTCGTCACCCTCGCTTTTCGCGACAGCGCGGTCGATCAGACGGCCGTCTTCGGCGAGCTGTCGAGGGCGGGCGTGGCATTTGAGGTCGTGTACGGCGGCATCAATGAGATTCAGGGGCGCCCGTTCGGGCATCTGACCCTCGCCCTCACGGGAGCTGATCCGGTTATCGACACCGTGCTCGCGCATATTCGAACGCTCACGACCGTCACGGAGGTGCGCTGACATGGATGCCCTGATCGATCTGCTGCCTGAACTCTGGACTGCCACCTACGAGACGCTCTACATCGTCGCACTCACCCTGTTTTTTGGCGGCCTCGGCGGACTGCTGATCGGGCTCGGGCTCTATCTCACCCGAGCTGGCAGCATCCTGGAGAACAAACCGCTGTTTTTTGTGCTCAACCTGCTAGTGAACTTTGTTCGCCCGATTCCGTTCATTATATTTCTCGCCGCAGCGCAGCCGCTTGCTCGGGCTGTCACCGGCAGCGGTATCGGCAATAACGCGATCATCTTCACCATCGCGCTCGCGGCGTCCTTCGCCATGGCCCGCATCGTGGAGCAGAACCTGCTCACGGTGACGCCCGGGGTGATCGACGCAGCGCGCAGTGTCGGAGCTGGGCCGATTCGCATCATCTTCACGGTATTGCTGCCCGAAGCGCTCGGACCGCTGATCCTTGGCTACACGTTCATCTTTGTCGCGCTCGTGGACATGTCAGCGGTCGCCGGCTACGTCGGCGGCGGCGGTTTGGGAAGCTTCTCCCTACTCTACGGCTACCGGCAGTTCAACCCCATCGTGACCTGGGCCGCCGTGTTGCTGATCATTGTGCTGGTTCAGCTCGTCCAATTCTTAGGGAACTACCTCGCGCGCAAAGCCCTGCGCCGGTAGCTGCCGAGACCACACGACCCTGGTGCTCCGATTAGTCACCCGTCGTTCATCGTCCGGCAACCTGTCAGCCAACTAATCGCAACCTTTGCGACGGAAAGTTCTCGTCTAGCCGGGTTCACTCCAGTCGTCGCACCACATAGACGGACAAGGTGTGTGCTCATTGTCAACGGGAGCCAGCATGCCAGGCAAAAGTCACATCGTGTTCTCGGCATTTAGCACACTGGCTGATCCGCGACTTCAGGGCTGGGCGACTCTTCGTGGTCAAATCAGCGCCGGTTCGCCGTCGGTCACGCCCGTCTCTCGCCCGGCAATTGCCCGGACGTTGCCGCCGTTCAGGCCGGACTATGGCGCCTTCTCGCCCCCAACAATCGAGAACTCGGGCGCAGCGCGTCGGTCTACAGTTCGCTGGGGAGTGCCCGGGCACACGTTCTGCGACTGCAGGGCCTCGTGGCGGAAATGCGAGCTACGTCGGTGATTGGTCCCTCGTCGGGAACCCACGGTTTCTGCATATTGCTGGGCGAAACAGTCGTGATGACCAACGGTCGCTGGTTTGCTGCTGCCGCCGCGAGCCTCGAAGCTGCGGCGGCAACCATCGCGGCATTGGGCGAAGCGGTGGTCATAGCCGATGCGCCCGTTCCACAGAATGGCGGCCCACGCAAGCAGGCAGAAGCGACGAAAATCTTGTCGTGGTGACCCGGCGACGTTCGAGTAGGTAACGTCGATGACGGATGCCTCCGTTGTCGGTCTTATCGCTGGCCGGTATCGCCTCGGAGATCTGCTCGGCACGGGCGGGACAGCGTCGGTCTTCTCGGCCGTCGAGGTCGTCTCGGGGCTGCCTGTGGCTTTGAAGATTCTGCATCCACACCTGTCCGGATCGATTGAGTCCCGGGCGGCGTTCTTCGCCGAGGCCCGTGCGACGTCCGAGGTACGCCATCCGAACGTCATCAATGTTCTCGACATCGGGGGAGATGACGACGTGCGGCACTGTGATGCCGGTGACCTGGACAGCGCGGGGGAACCTTGCGACGTACCCCAAGCCTGGATTGCGCTGGCGCTTGCTTCTGGATCGAGTCTGGCCGAGATAGTGGAAAGAGATGGTCCGCTATCTGTCAGTAATGCCCTTGCCATGGCTCGAGGAGTGCTGCAGGCGCTTATCGCGGTACATTCCGTGGGGCTCATCCACCGTGACGTGTCGCCGGCCAACATCATGGTGGCGCCTGAACCAGACGGTTCCCTATCGGCCGAACGGGTTGTGTTGCTCGACTTCGGGCTGGCGGACGTTGCGGGGCGCAGCACCGTCATCGTAAGCGCAGAAATGGCTGCGCCGAATGACGTACACGGCGAGCCGATGGGGGTTCTCGGCACGATGAACTACCTCTCACCAGAACAGGCGCAGGGACTAGCGGTCGACGAACGCGGCGACATCTATCAGATGGGCGGGGTGCTCTACTTCGCCCTGACCGGCCGGCCGCCGTTTGCGCGAGAGACGGTTGCCGCAGTCTTGCGCGCGCACGCGCAGTCTCCGCCCCCGGTCCCTTCCGTGGTGAGGTCGGGCGTGTCCCGCGCGCTCGATGGCATCGTCGTCAAGGCGCTGCTCAAGGATCGCGGAAGCCGGTTTGCGAGTGCCGGCGACATGCTCTCGGCGATCGAATCGCTCGCAACGACGGGCATTTCCCGCACGGAGGCGAGAACCAGAATTCTCACCGGGCCAGCACTGGGCACTGCCGACCAGATCACCTCTGTTCTTGCGCAGCAGCTGACCTCGGCGACGGCGACAGCTCGGGGCAACGAGCCGGGCGTGCGGGCGCTTTCGCGCCAGAGACAGCCTCATCCCGGTTTCGCTGGTTGGCTTGCGCTTCTGCTCGTCATCTCCTGCGTGGCGGGGGGCTGGGTGCTGGCTGCCCAAGGACAGGGACAGCCAGGAAATGACTTCGCGAGCCAGGCCCCGGTTGCTTCCCCCAGCGTGTCACCGCCAGTGGCTGCCCCGGTGCAGCAGGCTGTGGTCCCAGTTGCTGCCTCGATCGTCGTCCCGGAGCTGGAGTCCCTCAGCCTTGCGGCGGCTAAAGCTGTGCTCGAAGCTGCGGGGCTGCGAGTGGGAACACTCACCCTGGAGAATTCAGCGAATCCAGGTGACAGCGTGCTGGCGCTCGCACCGGTAGCGGGCACTCGCGTGGTTTCCGGCGGGGCCATCGACTTGACAATCGCCTCGGGGTTCAACCTGATTCCCTCCCTTCCAAACCGCTCGCCCGATGGCGCCATGACCGTGCTACAGGCTGCGGGATTCCTCACACAGATCGATTTTCGGGCCAACGCAGCTGCATTTCCTGGCACGGTTGTGACGAGCGAACCCGGCGAGGGGATCGTGCATCGACTGGGCGAGATCGTCACGATAGTGGTGTCAACAGGTCCGGAACCGACCCCCATTCACACCCCCGAGGTCACGCCAACGCCCACGCCAATCCCGACGCAGACCACTACTCCGACACCCACAATGTTCACGGGCTGAGTCTCTCACCTTCAGCGGACGCTGCACGTATTCCCATCACCAGTAGATCACCAGTAGATCACCAGTAGATCACCAGTAGATCACCAGTGGATCACCCAGTTGACACCTGCTGTTCACTTTCCAAAATCAAAATCGACCTCAGGCCACGAAGCTCCTACTGTTTCAGCCACTTTCCGAGACTGACTGAGGACGCATCGTGACCACGACTAACCCCACTGAGCCGCTCGGCCAGCCGACCACGTCGGTGGGCTGGACACCCGGTTTCGACGATGCTCCGCGCCGGTCTCTGCTTCCGCGGCCATCGGGCTCGGACTCCGTGTTCAAGTCGGTCGCAGTCACAGCTGGTGCGACCACGGTGGGTATCATGCTTGCCGTCGGGCTGTTCCTCTCGCTCCGGGCGAGCAGCGCCCTGCAGGTGTCAGGGTTCTCCTTTCTGGTCGAACAGCAGTGGTCACCGGAAACCCAGGTCTTCGGAATCGCGTCGATCCTCTTTGGCACCATCACTATCGCCCTGATTGCGATGTGCGTTGCCGTACCGCTCGCCCTCGGCACGGCACTACTCATCTCCGAGATTGCCCAGGGCCAGCTGCGCAAGACCCTCATCACGCTGGTCGACCTGATGGCGGCCGTGCCCAGCGTTGTTTTTGGACTCTGGGGCGTCTTCTTCCTGCAGGCCAACGTCATTCCGGTGGCTTCCTGGATCTCGACCTACTTCGGTTGGATTCCCTTCTTTCAAGTGACGGATGCCTCCGGTCAGGTCTTGACCGAAGCCAGCGCCTTCACGTCATCGGCCGTCATCGCCGGAATCGTCGTGGGCCTGATGGTCGTACCGACCCAGACATCCGTTATGCGTGAGGCCTTTTCGCAGGCCCCGAACGGCGAGCGTGAGGCTGCCTTCGCCCTCGGGTCGACCCGCTGGGGTATGGTCCGCTCCGTTGTTCTGCCGTTTGGCCGCGGTGGAATCATCGGTGGAACGATGCTTGGCCTCGGCCGAGCACTCGGGGAGACCATTGCCGTCTACATGATCATTTCGCCCATCTTCACGATCAACTGGCAGGTGCTCAAGACCGGCAGTAACTCGGTGTCTGCGCTCATCGCGCTGCGCTACGGCGAGTCGAGTGAGTTTGGTCTCTCGGCGCTCATGGCGGCGGGCCTCGTGCTCTTTTTGATTACCCTGATGGTCAACTACACCGCTTCGTCTATCGTGGCCCGTTCGCGTTCCGGCGCCGATAGTGAGGCCTAAGCATGCTCACTGACACGCTCACTCCCCGCACGGCACCAACCAGGACGACCACAATTATTCCCGCATCGGAGGGGATTGAGATCGGGCCGCGTCGACGGGTTCGAGCCGTGCGCCTCGACGATCGCTTCGATCTCATTGGCGCTGCCGTAGCCGGCATCGCTGTGGGAACGTTGCTCTTCGGCTGGTTTACCCCGCTGTCTGGCGGAGTGGGTTGGACCATCGTGTCATTCATCCTCTTCATCACTTTCTACGCCGTGTTGGTGGGGATGAAGGCGGACCGCGAGGAAATCAAGGACCGGGTAGTTTCGGTGCTCTTAGCCAGCGCCGGCGTGGTCCTATTCGGCGCCCTGATCTTCGTCGTCGCCTACACCCTGGTACGTGGGCAAAACGCGTTGCCGCACCTCAACTTCTTCATCGAGAATATGGAATTGGCTGGTCCGCTCGATCCGCTCTCCGTGGGCGGAATCCTGCACGCTGTTCTCGGTACTTTGATACAGATCAGCATCGCCCTGACGATCACTATTCCGCTGGGCATTCTCACCGCGTTGTTCTTGAACGAGATCGGTGGGCGCTTCGCGAAGTTCGTTCGAACCGTTGCTGACGCCATGACGGCGTTGCCATCGATTGTGGCTGGTCTGTTCGTGTATTCGGCGATCATCGTGTTGATCACGCACCAGCGTTCTGGATTTGCGGCGGCCATGGCCATCACCGTCATGATGTTGCCCATCGTCATTCGCGCCTCCGACATTGTGCTGCGACTGGTCGCTGGGAACCTGCGCGAAGCGGCCTACGCTTTGGGCGCTACCCGTTGGCGCACGGTCTGGCATATCGTGCTGCCCACGGCTCGACCAGGGTTGGCGACGGCCGTCATCCTCGGCACGGCGCGCGGCATTGGCGAGACGTCGCCGGTGCTGCTGACCTCCGGAGTCACCGCGATGACAAATCTCAACCCGTTCTCTGGCCCCATGATCTCGTTGCCGTTGCAGGTCTTTGACTTCGTCAAGTCGCCAGAACCGAACATGATTGCGCGCGGTTTCGGTACCGCGGCCGTTCTGATCCTGCTCGTGCTGGCCCTATTCGCAGCGGCCCGACTGATCGGTGGCCGTGGGCCGGGAGAACTGTCCCACGGCCAGCAGCGCCGGATGCTGGCGGCATCCGCTCGCGACGAGCAGCGCATCACGATTGCGGCGGATCGTCGTTTGTTGCTGACCTCGGCGCCTGCTTCGGACGCGGACCCAGTTTCCGACCTTCCCGCAGCACCAGATCGTCCTGCATTACCAAAAGAGGAGTCGTCATCGTGACGCGAAAAAATTTCTGGGCGCGCGTAGCCCGCACGGTGAGCATTGCGTTCATCGTCGCAGCGAGTGTGGCGAACGTGGTTCCCGCCCAGGCTGTCACCTACGATCCGATCACCGGTACCGGTTCCACCTGGTCGCAGAACGCCCTCGATCAGTGGCGCTCAAATGTCGCCGCCAACTATGGAATGAAAGTGAACTATTCGGGGGTGGGGTCATCGGCCGGACGTCGAGACTTCGCCGCTGGCACTGTGGACTACGCGGTCAGTGAGATTCCCTTTCAGTCGAAGCCCGAAGACGGATCGGCACCAGAGGTGCCCACCCGAGGTTTTGCATACATGCCGATTGTGGCCGGTGGTTCGTCTTTTATGTACAACTTGAAGATTGGCGGCGTACGGGTATCTAACCTGCGCCTAAGCGGTGAAACGATCACCAAGATCTTTACCGGAGTCATCACTAACTGGAACGATCCGGCCATCGCCACCGACAATCCGGGCCTGTCCATGCCGGACAAGGGCATCGTGCCGGTGGTGCGCTCAGACGGCTCCGGTTCAACG
Organism: Cryobacterium sp. Y50; assembly: GCF_002929805.1. GTDB lineage: Bacteria > Actinomycetota > Actinomycetes > Actinomycetales > Microbacteriaceae > Cryobacterium. Next base: position 64,656 of record NZ_PJJM01000103.1, read on the forward strand.
GCGCAGTTCACCCTATGGATGTCGAAGCAGCACACTGACCTGTGGAACTCGTACTGCGCATCCGTTGGCAAGGCAACCCCGTGCGGACTCACCTCGCAGTATCCACTCACCGGAAACATGAAGGGCCAGAGTGGTTCTTCCGGCGTCGCCGGCTATGTCAGCCAGGACTACGGCGAAGGCGCCATCACCTATGTCGAATACTCCTATGCCCTCGAATCGGGATTTCCGGTGGCCAAGGTACTCAATACCGCCGGATATTATGTCGAGCCGACCGCCCCGAGCGTAGCCGTCGCCCTTATGCAGGCTCAGATCAACAGCACGCCCGGCCCCGACTACCTCACCCAGATTCTGGATGGCGTGTATAACAACACGGACCCGCGCACCTACCCACTCTCGAGTTACTCCTACATGATTGTGCCCACCGAGGTGGTTGCCGGCGGAGTCTTCACGGCCAATAAGGGTGCAACGCTCGGTGCGTTCGCCAGCTACCTGCTGTGTGAGGGCCAGCAGCAGGCTGAGGCCCTCGGCTACTCGCCGCTGCCGATGAACCTGGTGCTCGCCGGCTTCGCACAGATCGGACGCATTCCCGGTTCCGCGCCAGCACCGGACCCCGCAGCCTGCAACAACCCCACCTTCAAGCCCGGCGACTCCCCATCGAGCAACCAGCTCGCACTGACCGCGCCGCAGCCGGCTGAATGCGACAAGGTGGGCGCAAACCAGTGCACCACTGGCACTGGCGGGTCCCTGGCCGAGACGCTCATCTCGGGTGCCGGTACTGGCGGCAGCGCCTCCAACGCCGTGGCCGGTTCAGTTGCTTCAACCGCCGCGCCCGCCAGTGCGACCACCGGAGTGACGGCCAGCTACGACGAAAACGGCACCCTGATCAGCGGAACCGGTATCTCAGGGGCTGCGGTGGCCGCACCGTTCACCCTGGCGTCTTCCGCCTGGGGCGCTGGACAGTCGACCATGCTCTTTGCGGCTGTTCTTCTCCTGGCGGCCGCATTGCTGCCGCCGCTCATCTGGCCGCGATTGAAACGCAAGTCGGCACCGGGAGCGGTCAAATGAGCGCGCTGAAGTCTGGCCAACGGCGTCTGTTTTTAGGGCGGTCCACGGCGACTCGTGCTGCTGCCACCGGAATGGTCGTTGGATTGATCGTCGGCCTGGGAGTGTCGTTGATGTCGGTATTGGTACCGACACCGGCCGAGGCCTCCACCTCGAGTGCTGTCACCGTCGCTGCCCGGAGTTTCGACCTCGACTACGACAATGCGCCGTTCCCCGACCTCGCGGTGACGGTGTCAAAGACCACCGACCTGGTTTCACAGGGGATTTTAGTGAGTTGGACTGGTGGCAAGAAATCGGTGCGACCGCAGGGGAATGTTGGCGGCGAAAACTTCATGCAGATCGCCCAGTGCTGGGGCGACGACCCGCTGAACTCTGGACATCCCGACCGAACGACGTGCCAGTATGGCGCCTTCCCCAATGCGGGGCGCGACTCCAACGTGCTCGATAACGTCACTGACCCCAGCGACGAGGAGTTCAATCTCAAGAGCATCGCGCCCGAGGATGTGCAGTACGCCGCGAAGGGCACCGGGGGATTGTCGCCAACGTATACGTCCATTCCATTCCGGGCCGCCAGCGGTGAAACGGTTGCGTCAGTGGTACCTAACGCCCAGGGCGTACTCAAGCACGATACGTCCATTGACGTGAACACCAACGAATTCTTCACCCAGTTCACGTCGAATGAAATTAAGTGGGCTTGCGCCGATGACACCGGAGCCGGTTCCGTGAAGTTCGAGGTGCAAACGTCGATGGAGTCCCCGGGGCTGGGATGCGGCCAACCGATCATTGTGAGCGGTCAGCCCATTGTCGGGAAATCCTGCTGGTTGGTCGTGATACCGCGTGGAACGGGCGACTCTGGAGTGACGAGCATCATCAGACCCGGGCTGTTTTGGGACGCTTGGCAGCACCATGTTGCCGTCAAATTGGATTTCAAGCCGGTGGGCATCCGTTGTGAAATCGGTGGGGCCGAGGCCGCACTCTCTGGTAGCGAACTAATCAGCGGAGCGATCGCGTCGTGGCAGCCCAACCTGTGCGCGGGCGCCACGAACTCTGCCTTCGTCTTGAGCACGGGCAATGAAGCGGATGCCGCAGTGAAGGCCAGCAAGACCGCGCCCAGTCCGCTGGCGCTCACGTCGCGGCCGTTGAGCACCGAGACCCTGAACGGGGCCCCCGACCCGCTGCAATACGCCCCCGTCGGAATCTCGGGATTGTCGATCTCGTTTGCCGTCGACCGGCGCGTCACCCCGATAGACGGCATCAAACAAGAATACAAAGACCGGGAGACCCAGGCATTTACGAGTCTCAAGCTCACCCCGCGCCTCGTGGCCAAGCTGTTGACCTCGTCGTATATTTCTTCCCTGCCCCCCGGGGCTGACCTCGGCCACGTGAATTACAACGGCTATCTGGACCAAGGTAAAAATGCCGCAAACCTCACGCGGGATCGAGACTTCCTCACGATCAACGATGAGGAATGGGCTTCACAAGACTTGAACAGCACGTCGTTAGCTGATCTGCTGGTTCCCTCCGGCCGATCAGACCTGGCTGTTGCCCTGTGGCGCTACGTTTTGAGTGATCCAGACGCCGTCGCCTTCCTCGCCGGAACACCCGATCCCTGGGGCATGGTCGTGAACCCGTGGTTTTCCACGAGTGCAACGCTGAACCCCAGCACAATCGGCCTGAGTCTGCCGCGAGACAATTTTCCCAAGGCGGACCCGGTTGAGAAGGCCGGGACGATGGGGTCCAACGGGGAGGGCCCGGTCAATCTCGTGACCTGGCGCCCGTACACCTCGGCCTTTGAGAATGGCGCCTACCTGACCCTTCGGGGTGATGGCCAGCTGCTCGGCGGTTGGGATACGACGTACACCCCGCCCAAATATGCCAAGACCGCTCGCAGCCTGGTCGGCGAACAGGGTGTTCTGGGGTTGACGACGACGGCCGCGGCCGCCCGCTACCAGAATGTCACCGCGTCCCTGCTGAATTCGGCCGGCGAGTACGTTGCGCCGACGGAGGCATCGCTGACCGCCGCAGCTTCGGCGATGACTCCATCTGCCGCTCAACCGAAGGTTCTGGAACTTGATCCGGATTCTTCCGCTGCGATTGCGGCATCGAATGCTTATCCCCTGGCTATGCCCGTCTACGCTGCGCTCAACCCGTTGCAGACCGATTCCGTTCTCCGTGCAAAGTACGCCAATATGATTCGCTACGCCGCCGGTGCCGGACAGGTATCGGGGCCGGAGCTCGGGCAACTGCCCGAGGGGTACGCGCCGCTGCCGGCCAGCTGGGTAACGCAGGCACAGGCCGCAGCCACCGCCATTGAGCAAGGCATTAGCCCCCTAGCGGCGCCCGTCATGAACGTCACCCCGACAACGACAGCCGTAACCACCGCAGCAGGAACCGGCACGGCCCAGTCGTCCGGCGCATCCGTGACTGTGCCGGTGGTGACGGACCCGGTGGTCAGTGGTGCCGCCGCCGGACCGTTGTTCGGCCTGGCCACTCCTCTGGACCCGCAAACAGGGCCAGCCGGATTGGCCATTCCGGCCGGCTTGCTTTCTGGCCTAGCGGCTGCTGGCGCAGTCCCCATGATTTCGCGCTTCAAGAGACGATTCTGAGGCGTTCAGGCTTGACCATTCGACCTGATTCGTAGTTCAGGTCGAATCGGTTAGGAAAAATGGACTCAATCGGGTTCATTTCAATGTAAGAAACCGAAAGGCATCACAGTGATTTCGAAGAAGGCTATTGCTCTTTGCGCAACAGTCGGCGTTGCCGTTTCAGGCTTTGCCATCACCGCTCCGGCCCACGCCGAGCCCGTTTCCAACAGCTATTCCATCGTGGGTTCTGACACCCTCGAAGATGTCGTCAACGCACTCGCCAATGGAACACTCATCACCGGCTCGAGCGTTCGTTCCACGGTCAATAACACCACTATTGGCTCGTTTGATGCCACTGGTTCTCCATATATCATCACGAAGTCTTCCGGAACCCGGTTTGGCCGACCCAACGGCTCCAGCGACGGCGTCAAAGCGCTCAGCCGCTCGAGTGACGGTGCCGCCTACACATCCGCCACCGCCGGCGGCCCGGCAAACGTGGTCATCACCGGTCTGGTTGACATCGCCCGGTCATCCAGCGGTGGCACCGTCAACAACGCCGGCGAACTGCTCTACGTCCCGTTTGGCCGCGACGCGATCGCCTATGCCTATAAGGGCTTGGCGACGGGTCTCGACGGGCTGACTGCGTCACAGATGAAGAGCCTGTACGAATGCTCCCCTGGCTTCCAAATCGGTGGCGTCACCGTCACTCCGATCATCCCGCAGGCTGGGTCCGGTACCCGCAAGGACTTTTTGGCCAAGATAGGCTCGACCGAAGCGCTGATGAAGACCATCGGCGAAGCGGGCTGTGTCGTTGAAGGTCAGGAGCACGACGCGACGACGCTCACCGCCGAGTCCGTTATGCCCATGGCCGTGTCGCGCTGGGTTGCCATGAACACCGGCGCCAGCTACGACAAGCGTGGCACCGGCTCACTCGGTTCCCTCGTGTCCGGCGTTGATCCGGTCACTGGAACTGGTTCGACGATGGTTCCAAACGCTCCCTACTACGCAGACACCACCTGGGGCCGCGACACTTTTCTGGTCGTAGAGAATGCTCGGGTTGACTCGACAGATCCCAAGTACGATGCCGGCCTGGCCGCGCTGCTGAACTCAGCCAATTCCACAGCCCTCACCAACGTGTCATCCGTTGTCTCGCGTGCGGGAGCCGTCAAGAAGAAGTTTGGCTTCCTCGCGCCCACCTCCGGTGTCGTCGCCTACCGCGTCGCCAAGACCGCCTAATTCATCGCGACTGACAACGGGAAGGTCAAAAAATGAAAATGAACAAGAAAATGCGTTTCGCCGCCGTCGGGGTTGTCTCCCTGGCCCTCGTGGCTGGTGCAACCGCGGTCGCCTCGGCCGTGGTGCAGACTAACGGGTCCGATGCGGCGCTCTATGTCTACGACGGTGGAAACGCTGGTAACGGTTTCACTCCTGCGCTGGTTACCGATCCGTCCACGGCCTTCACCTGGGCCGGCGACAGCTTCGGCTCCGGTAACAAGATCTCGTATGATGCGCCGTCAACCTGTCCGACCGCGGCCGATGACGCTTACATCTTCGTGGCAGCGGCCGGAAACGAGCGAACCAAGGCCTCATGGAGTGCATCTGGCGATAGCGGTTTTGCCGCCGGAACCAAAAACGTGATCGCGGCAACCCTGACCCCCGACGTGGCACTGACCGCTGGCAACCCCGGCATGGTCAAGTCGAACGGCGGAACGTACAGCCTCGGTATCGCGTGCACGAACAACAACGGCAACACCGTCGTGGGTGCGTTCTACCGAACGATCACCATGACCGCCGGTACCGGCTCGTACACGATGGCGGCAGTGACGGAAACTGCTGAGCCTACCCCGACACCGACTGCACCTGCCGGCACCACCGGCAGCGTCGCGCTGGCGCCGCAGACAGTCGGCAGCACCGACGGAGTGCTCAGCCTCAGCGTTCCCGTCGGAGCCGCGGCGGCATTCGCCTCCCCGACAATGGTCAACAACAAGTCCACCACTACGGGCACCTTGGGTAACGTCACCGTCGCCGACGGTCGTGGCTTCAGCCGCAGTGGGTGGGACCTAAACGCCAGCGTCGCCGATTTCGTCAACTCGAGTGACGCCACAAACACGATCAGCAAGGTGCAGCTCGGTTTGCTCCCCAAGATCGTCTCGTCCGAAGCGACCGGAGTCACCGCTGGCACCGCCCAGGTGGCCGGTTCGGCAACATACTCGTCGGTTTTCGCCTCGGGCGCAGCGGCAAACACGGTGGGTAACACGGTGCTCAACGCCGACCTCACCTTCGTGGCACCGGCCAACAAGCCTGCAGGTACCTACGTCTCGACGCTGACCCTCACGGTCGTCTCGAAGTAGAACCTGTTCGGTAGAAGTCAGATCAGACAGCGGGGAAGAGGTGGCGCGGGGCGCCTCTTCCCCTGCTGTCACTTGTCAAAATTTGTGCAGAAAAGAGAAAGTCCAGCGTGATCATCCATCGCTATATCCGCCCACTCGGCTTGGTTGCCACAGGAGCTCTCCTCACCATGGGTTTGACCGTTGGGATGACAGCGGGAGGAGCCATGAGTGTCTGGGCAGCCGATTCCGACGGCATTGCGGGTGCGCCCTCAGCCGATGGCGGGGTCGACCAATCCCGATCACGGTACAGCTATCAGATGGATCCCGGACAGGTTGTTTCCGACGAGTACTTGGTGCAGAACACCGGCACGACCGCCCAATCAGTTACCGTCTACGCTACCGACGCCTTCAACGCCGGCGACGGCGCTTTCTCACTCCTGGACGGGGGTGTTTCCCCGCAGGACGTCGGGCGCTGGGTCACCTTCGACAACGGTGCTGCCCAGATCACCGCGACGCTGGAGCCCGGGGCATCTCAGGTGATCCCGTTCACGGTGACGACGCCCGCTGACGCGAGTCCTGGTGACCACGCTGGTGGAATAGTTGTTTCGGCGCTGTCTCCGTCCGGACAAATTTCACTGGACCGACGGGTAGCAATTCGGCTGTATGTTCGCGTCAAGGGCGAACTTCAGGCTGGCCTGACCATCAGCAGCATCGCCTCGTCTTACCAAGCCGAACTGAACCCGTTTTCCGGCACGACAGCCCTTACTGTCACGCTCAACAACACCGGCAATGTGGCGCTCGGCGCGACGACCGTGTCCCGCGTACGTGGCATCTTCGGCATTCCGCTCTCCACAACGAGTCGGGAAGAAATCCCGGAGATGCTGCCGGGTAGTACCCGCACCTTGACCATGACCGTTCCGGGTGTCGGCCCGTGGGTGTACCTCAATGCGCAGATCAATCTCTCCGCAACCATCGACGCGCAAGCCATCAATCCCGGGGTGCTTCCCACCGCGAGTCGCGAGACCGACCTGATCGTCGTTCCGTGGGGCGCTCTCATCATCTTGTTACTCGCTGGCCTGGCCTGGTTCATGGTGCGGCTTACCCGCCGGAGGGGCGCACAACGTGCCGCTGCCTGGATCGAATACAGCGAGGCCGAGGCTCGACGCAAAGCTCGGGAGGAATAGAGTGAACGTTAACGAATTACGCCGCGCCCAACGAATTCGGGTCGTCGGATTTCTTGCCATTACCGTGTTTCTCGGCCTGAGCACCGGAGCCCTCGCTGCACAGGCCGCCGACGATGAGAACGGAATCGGCATCAGCGTTCCCGTGGTCGATTCATCGTCGACGGCAAAACCCCAGTCCAAGGTGGCCCTGCCCTTTGGGTCGTCGGCGGCGAACGCGCCGGTGGTGATCACCCTCACGGGTCTCCAACCCCGCTCGTTCCTAGAAATTTTCGTTCACTCAACGCCACTCCTGGTCGCCAGCGGTCACGCTGACGCTGCTGGAGCATTCTCCGTTTCTGTCACATTGCCGGCCGGGCTGGAAGCTGGCAATCACACCATATCGGTGACCGGAATTAGCGCAGACGGGACGGCAGCCAATTGGACTATTTCGCAATTCCTGATCACTGCCGACGGACTCCTCGCGCAGCCGGAGACGACCCCGGCAACGTCTGTAATTCCGTCAGTCACGAGCATCAGCAGCCCGTTAGTTGGCGTGAGTGAAGTCGTGGCGAACACTCCGGCTGAGGCAGCCGATGCGCTGGGTGAAGACCCATTTGACTTGGGCGGCGTCTTCTACTTGAGCGGCTTGGTCGGCAGCGCTGCGTCGGCCGTTGGCCCCGAGGGTGGGGATATCACCCTCGCGTTCACGGCGAAGAATGTCACCTCGTGGCCGCTCCGTGCTGACCTGCGTTTCTGGCTGGAAAACTCAGTCGGAATGGACGTTGCCCATCCCCTCGACAGTCGCGTGATTGACCTGGAGCCGGGGCAAACGAAAACCGTCAGCGTTACACTGCCTGACATCGGCCAGTGGGGCGTTCTCAATGCCCATATGACCTTCACTCCGCCAGAGACCGTAAACGGAGCCGTTCTCACTCCGGTCACCCGCGACACTTTGGTGATCCTGCCCCCTTACTTCGTGATGCTTGTTGTGGGCCTCATTGGCGTGCTCTTCTACACTGTACGTTTTTTACTGGCACGGCAGCGGGCTCGGCGCCAGAACACGCCGTCCATCATCGGTGTGTCTGACGCCTCGGTCGAGGCCACAACATGATGAGTGCCAGACGCAGCCTGCCGTCGACCCGACGCCTACTGTCGTCGATGCGCCCAGCACAGCCGCGCCCACGGATCATGCCGCCACGTGGCTGGAAGCCCGGCCAGGCCCTTCCAACCCGCCCACCACGGTGGACGGGGCCGGTGACGAGCCCGCGGATCGTGCTGACCGCGCGGGAACGGCTCGTTCGCAGTTCCCTGGCCATGGTCGCCGCGCTTCTCTTTGGCTTTTTGGCGCAGGTGACCGTCGTCGGACAACTCCAACACACCGTCGCCCAACAACAGCTCACCGACACATTTCGCCTCCAGCTGGCCGAGGGAACGGCCCCGGTCAGTGAGGGCACGGTAGAAAAGGTACTGCTCGCCGATGGTGCCCCGGTTGCGCTCATCGACATCCCCGCCCTTGACGTTCACGAGATCATCGTGGAGGGAACGGACTCGGGTACGACCCAAAACGGTCCGGGTCACCGTCGCGACACGGTGCTGCCCGGCCAGGCAGGAGTCAGCGTGGTCATGGGGCGTGCCGCGGCCTACGGTGCACCATTCGCGCGAATTCAGGAGCTGCGCCCCGGACAGAAATTCTCCGTGCTGACCGGTCAGGGCAAGTCGACCTTCTCAGTCATCGGGGTTCGATATGCCGGCGATCCCGCTCCGGCCTCGCCGCGAGCTGACCAGGGTCGTCTCATCCTGCAGACGGCTCGCGGTTTAGCCTTTGTGCCCAATGGCATTGCCAGGGTGGATGCCGAACTAGTCAGTAAAACGTATCCCGCCGGTCAGCGACAAACGACTTTTGCTACCCTCCGCCCGGCCGAGCGCGAACTTGCCAGTGATTTCTCTACGGTGTGGGCGCTCGCCTTTGCCCTGCAATTCTTTCTGCTGGTCGAGTTTGCTGCAGTCTGGTCCATTCCTCGCGTTGGCGCGCAGAAGACCTGGATCGTCTTCATCCCGGTGGGAGTGCTGAGCGGTCTTGTCGTTGCTGACCAGATCGTCCGGCTGCTGCCCAACCTGCTCTAACTCGCTCTGCCACCCGTATTCTTCCTTCAACTATTCAAATCGTCCCGAGTCACGGGGCACTAAAGAAAAGATGTGGTCATGACTCCACTGTTCCGCGACGATGACCGAACCCTCACCTTGCCCATTCAGGAGACGTCAGGCCCGCGCCTGGCCGGGCGGCTGCAAGCGCCCTTGTATCAAGTACGCTCGCGCGCGCCCTGGAGCCGACGTTCGGTCGACTCGTCAGAATCAGCGCGGGGCGTCGCAGCAGCGGGAGAATTCGCTCCCGATCGGAAAAACGTCCCGGCGCTGGCCACCCTTGAAGGCCGCAACGTCTCAGCGTGGTTCGGTGAACGCCAAGTGCTGGACCGAGTCTCACTCACCATGTCGGCTGGCGTCATTACCTCGTTGATCGGTCCGTCGGGCTGCGGAAAATCCACGTTTTTGCGCATCCTGAATCGGATGCACGAGCTCGTGCCATCGGCCAGCCTCGCCGGAGAGGTTCTCCTCGACGGTGAGGACATCTACGACGCAGAACGCAAGCTCGTTGATGCCAGGAAAAGCATCGGTATGGTCTTTCAGAAACCAAACCCGTTCCCATCGATGTCCATCTACGACAACGTGGTTGCGGGCCTGACCCTCACCGGTACTAAGGCATCGAGCGCCGAAAAGGACTATCTCGTTGAAAGTTGCCTCACCAAGGCCGGGTTATGGAAGGAGGTGCGAGACCGACTCCGCTCGCCGGGAAGCGGGTTGTCCGGCGGACAGCAGCAACGCTTGTGCATTGCCCGATCACTTGCGGTTACCCCGCGCATCCTGCTGATGGATGAACCGTGTTCCGCGCTCGACCCGACGTCAACCCGAGTGATCGAAGAGACCATGTTGGAGCTCGCTCAGGAGGTCACGATCGTGATCGTGACGCACAATATGCAGCAGGCGCAGCGGGTATCGCAGAATTGCGCCTTCTTTCTGGCTGCGCAGGGCACGCCAGGTGGCATCGTGGAGCACGGTCCCACCGACGCCATGTTCGGTGGCCCGACCGATAGCCGCACCGCCGACTACGTCAACGGACGGTTTGGATAACCAGCCGGATTCTGGCTGCGGCAAGCGGATGCCGGCGCGCGGGCAATAGCTGGCCGCGAATGCAGCAAACGGTCGCGCTGGCGCCAGCGCTCAGTCGAAGTCGAGGCTCAGCTTGCGGAGCAGAGCGGCCAGCCGCTCTTGGTCGGTCAACGAGAGCGTCGCGAGCAGCTCGGCTTCCGCCTCGACAAGCCGGGTGATGGCAGCATCCACTCGACTGAGCCCGGCGGGAGTCATGCCCACCAGGATGCCGCGGCCGTCGTTCGGCGCGGAGCGTCGCTTCACGAGCCCACGATCGACGAGTCCGTCGATGCGGTTGGTCATGGTGCCGCTGGAGACGAGTGTCTGTTGCAACAGGGCCTTCGGACTGAGCTCGTAGGGTGTTCCGGCGCGGCGGAGGGCAGAGAGCACGTCGAACTCCCACGACGCGAGTTCCGAGCGGGAGAAGGCTGAGCGGCGGGCCCGGTCAAGGTGCTTGGCCAGTCGGGCAACGCGGCTGAGCACCTGCAGCGGCGCGAAGTTGAGGTCTGGGCGTTCACGCAGCCACGAATCGACGATTCGGTCGACTTCATCATGGCCAGGCATTGCTCCATTATCCCGCTTGCCGAGGGGTTTCTTCGCCGCAAGCTGCGTTCGCAGCACTCGAGTGCGCGTGCTGGCCCCCAGAATCTGGCAGACTTGACAGGTTGCTGACCTCGGTCAGCATGGTCCGCCATAGTGTAACGGCAGCACGGCAACCTTTGGAGTTGTTCGGTCCAGGTTCGAATCCTGGTGGCGGAGCACTACTTTCTTTCTCCACACGCGTTAGGAATCCTGTGACAGACGCCCGCCTCGCCATCATTGTGTTGGCCGCCGGCCAGGGCACCCGCATGAAGTCCAGCCTGCCGAAGCTGCTGCATCCGCTTGCCGGGGTTCCCATCGTCAGCCATGTGCTCGCGACCGCGCGCGCCCTCGATGCCGCCCACGTCATCACCGTTGTGCGACACGAGCGCGACCTGCTGGCCGCAGTCGTGGCCGAAGACCTCCCCGAGAGCACGATCATCGACCAGGACGAGGTCCCAGGCACCGGTCGTGCCGTCGAGCAGGCCGTCGCCGCGCTTCCCGTCGGCTGGGACGGCGACGTGCTCGTCATCAACGGTGACGTGCCGCTGCTGAACGCCGCTACCCTCGCCTCATTCATCTCCTCGCACCGTAAGGGCGCGGCCGCCAGTACCGTGCTCTCCGCCTACCCCGATGATGCGACCGGCTACGGCCGCATCATCCGCTCGGCTGAGGGTGTTTTTGACCGCATCGTCGAGCAAAAAGATGCAACGGATGCAGAATTGGCCGTCACCGAGATCAACGCCGGTGTCTACCTGTTCGGCCTGGCAGAGCTGCGCGAGCAGCTCGCCCAGCTCACCACCGCGAACGCGCAGGGTGAGAAGTACCTCACCGATGTAATCGAACTGCTGCGCCGGGCCGGCTCCGAGGTGAGCGCCGTTCCCGTTGCCGACGCCTGGATCGTCGCCGGCATCAATGACCGTGCCCAGCTCGGCGACACCGCCCAGAAGCTCAACGCGCTCATCGTGCGCGGCTGGCAACTCGCCGGTGTGACCGTGCAAGACCCCGCCACGACCTGGATCGACCTGAAAGTCGTGCTGGAACCCGACGTGACTCTGCTGCCGGGCACTCAGATCGAGGGAGCCACCGTTGTAGCCACCGGAGCCATCGTTGGCCCGGACACGACCCTGCGAGACTGCGAGATCGGCGCCGGAGCCCGGGTCAACCGCACAGACGCGACCCTCGCGGTGATCGAAGCGGGGGCATCCGTCGGCCCGTTCTCCTATCTTCGCCCGAAGACCGTGCTCGGCGCAGAAGGCAAGATCGGCGCCTTCGTCGAGACCAAGAATGCCCAGATCGGCGCCGGCAGCAAGGTGCCGCACCTGAGCTATGTGGGCGACGCCACGATCGGCGCCCAGTCGAATATCGGTGCTGGAACAATATTCGCCAACTACGACGGCGTCGCCAAACACCACTCCGCGATCGGGTCGCATGTGCGCACCGGGTCGCACAACGTGTTCGTCGCGCCGATTACAATTGGAGACGGTGCGTACACGGGAGCTGGCACGGTCGTTCGCAAGAGCGTTTCGGCCGGCGCATTGGCCATCAGCGTGGCCCCGCAACGCAACATGGACGGCTGGGTTCACGCCCACCGTTCAGGCACGGCCGCGGATACGGCGGCGGCCGAGAGCATTAGTAGCGAAAAGACTGGAGAATAGGTGTCGGAAATCAAGACCAGCGGCGACAAACGACTTGTACTGGTTTCGGGGCGGGCACACCCGCAGCTCGCACTCGACATCGCCACGGAGCTTGGTTCTGAGCTGCTCCACACGGATGCCCGCACCTTCGCCAACGGTGAGCTGTACGCCCGGTTCGACGAGAGCGTGCGCGGCTCTGATGCCTTCGTCATCCAGTCGCACACCGCTCCGATCAACGAGTGGCTAATGGAACAGCTCATCATGGTCGACGCGCTCAAGCGAGCCTCCGCCAAGCGCATCACCGTGGTTGCACCGTTCTACCCCTACGCTCGCCAGGACAAGAAGGGTCGCGGTCGCGAACCGATCTCGGCCCGCCTCGTCGCCGACCTGTTCAAGGTCGCCGGCGCCGATCGCATCATGTCGATCGACCTGCACGCCGCCCAGATTCAGGGCTTCTTCGACGGCCCCGTCGACCACCTGTTCGCCATGCCGGTGCTGCTTGAGCACTTCCGCGAGAAGCTCGACCCCGCCACCCTCACCATCGTCTCGCCCGACATGGGTCGCGTACGCGTCGCCGATATCTGGAGTGACCGCCTCGGCGTGCCGCTCGCGATCATCCACAAGCGCCGCGACCCGCTCGTGCCCAACCGCGTCTCCGTGCACGAGATCGTCGGCCAGGTCGAGGGCCGCGTCTGCCTGCTGGTCGACGACATGATCGACACCGGACGCACGATCGCCCTGGCCGCGGAAGCCCTGCGCGAGGCCGGCGCCATCGGTGTTGTTGTTGCCGCGACCCACGCCGTGTTCAGCGACCCGGCCGTCGACATGCTGCAGAACCCGGCCATCAGCGCCGTCGTCGTCACCGACACGCTGCCGATCCCGCCGGAGAAGCGCTTCCCGACCCTGACCGTGCTGCCGATCGCTCCGCTGCTCGCGCGTGCGATCCACGAGGTCTTCGACGAGGGTTCGGTCACGTCAATGTTCGACGGTGCCGCGTAGGCAACAGATGGTACTGCGGAGGCGGTGGCTGCGGCCGCCGCCTCCGCTTCTTTAACTGCGCCAAGTATGGATGCTCCTGCTCGCGTTCCCGCGTCGCCTCGCGTCCTGCCTTCTTCCTCGCGTCGTGACGCCTGTGGCACGCGGCCTGGCAACCATGTTGCGTTGGCATCCGTGTCACGCAGCGCGGGGGTTCTGGCCAGCCTGACAACTACCGTCTAACTTTTGCGTACCGGCGCAAGTCCCGCGCAGTTCGGTTAGGTTCGGGTAGCCGGCTCGAGCTGGCGCGGCGCGGCGGGGACGATGCCAAGTGGCGTGACGAATGTGTCGCGCTCGTTTTGGTCGATCGCATAACACTGCCAGCCGAACCCGCCGGGGCCGGCGAGGTCAAAGCGGGCGTCGTAGTCGACGGCGAACGGGTAGTACCGGGCCACTGCAGCCAAGCAGGCGTTGGCAGCGGTGTCCGAGGCGACCCGCATGGTCGTGAGCACGCCCGGCACCACCAGGGCAATGAGCCCGAGCACGACAACGACCCGCAAGATCGAGGTGAAGTGTTTCCCGCGCAGGGGCCGGTAGTTGTCGTTCGGCTCGTAGCCGGAGAGCTCGGGGTGATTGTCAGTCATGGGGAGAACAAGTATTCCAGACGTGAGTGTGAAGCGACCCGTATAGACAAATCGACCAGCAGCATCCTTTATATCAGTGGATGCTGCCGGCCGGCAGAGCTGATGGGGCTAGTGAGTGGACGCCTCAGTGGCGATCTCACTGTGGTCGCCCGACCACAGGGTGTGAAAGGTGCCGGGCATGTCGACGCGGTTGTAGGTGTGCGCGCCGAAGAAGTCGCGCTGTCCCTGCACGAGGGCGGCCGGCAGCCGTTCGCTCGCGAGCGAGTCGAAGTAGCTCAGGCTCGAGCCGAAGCCGGGAACCGGGATGCCCGACAGTGCGGCGGTCGAGACGACGCGGCGCCACGCGGCCTCACCGGCAGCAACGGCCTCGGCGAAGTACGGGTCAACGAGTAGGCTCGGAATCGACGGGTCGTTGTTGTAGGCATCGACGATGCGGTTGAGGAACTGGGCGCGAATGATGCAGCCGCCGCGCCAGATGGTGGCGATGGCGCCCTTGTCGATGCTCCAGCCGTACTTCTTCGCTCCGGCGATGATGGCGTCGAAACCCTGGGCGTAGGCGACGATCTTCGAGGCGTACAGCGCCTGGCGCACGTCGTCCTGGAAGGTGTCTCCCACGATCGCAATCTCCGGACGCGCAGCGAGGGTGGCGCGCACCGGTCCGCGCTGCTCCGGGTGTGCCGACACCGCGCGGGCGAAGACGGCTTCGGCGATGCCACCGACGGGAACGCCGAGGTCGAGGGAGTTCTGAACGGTCCAGACTCCGGTTCCCTTGGAGCCGGCCTCGTCGAGCACGATGTCGATGAAGGGCTTACCGGTCGTAGCATCAACCTGGCGCAGGATCTCCGCGGTGATCTCGATGAGATAGCTGTTCAGCTCGCCCGTGTTCCACTCGGCGAAGGTGTCCGCGATCGCCGCGGGGGAGTGGCCGCCGACGCGACGCAGCAGGTCGTACGCCTCGGCGATGAGCTGCATGTCGGCGTATTCGATGCCATTGTGGATCATCTTGACGAAGTGGCCGGCGCCGTCGGTGCCAATGTGGGTGACGCAGGGCACACCGTCGACGACCGCGGCGATAGATTCGAGGATCGGGCCGAGGGTCTTGTAGGCCTCCACCGAACCGCCGGGCATGATGCTCGGGCCATTGAGGGCGCCCTCTTCACCACCGGAGATGCCGGCGCCGACGAAGTTGATGCCCTTGGCACTCTGTTCCTTTTCCCGACGGATGGTGTCGGTGAATTCGGCGTTGCCGCCATCGACGATGATATCGCCGGGTTCGAACAGCTCGGAGAGCTGAGAGATGACCGCATCCGTTCCGCGGCCGGCCTGCACCATGATGAGGGCGGTGCGCGGTTTGGTGAGCGAGGCGACGAAGTCGGCGATGTTCTCTGAAGCGACGAAGTTTGCTTCCGGGTGTTCGGTCATGAGCAGGCGGGTGCGCTCGGGAGAGCGGTTGTACACCGCGACCGTGTTTCCCTCGCGGCCGGCGAGGTTGCGGGCGAGGTTCGAGCCCATCACCGCCAGTCCGACGACACCAATATTTGCCTGTGCTTGCCGAGACTCTGACACGTTTTCTCCTTTGGGGCTGTATTGAACAGGCCACTGTCAAGGCTAGTCCACGAGACTGTTCGGTCTCACCTTCGAGGGTCAGGTGGAGCGCAGCGCGACTCAGACGACAGCGTTACCATCCCAGATGGAACTCATCTCGTTGAAAGCACGTTCCATGATGCCGAGCATGGCTTCGTGAGCGGCTTCCGGATTACCGCGTTGAATAGCGCTAGCGACGTCGACGTGTAATTGCAACGCCTCGTTATGCGGATGCCGCGGCATCAGCCCGTAATTCGTGCGGCCGGTCAGTACCTCGGCAACGAGGCTGTTGAGCTTGGCGAACATCTCGTTGCCCGAACTGGCCAAAACCAGGCGGTGAAACTCGATGTCAAGCACGAGAAAGGCTTCGGGGTCATCGGCCTGGCCGGCCGCCCACAATTTTCCGGCCAGTCCCATCAGTTCGCTGGCGTCTGCTAATGGCGCGCGAATAGCGGCCAGCCGAGCAGCCTGCGGTTCGATGGCAGTTCGCAATTCGGTCAGGGAACGTAGTTGTGCGATACGAGCCGGCGATGCGAGGCGCCAGCGGATTACTTGGGGGTCGTACAGATTCCACTCCGAAGCCGGCAGAATCTGCACGCCGACTCGGCGGCGAGACGCGAGCATGCCCATGGAGGCGAGTACCCGGATGGCCTCACGCACCACTGACCGGGAGACGCCGAACCGTTCTTCGAGTTCCTCGATACGAAAGACGGATCGACTCGCGAGTTCGCCAGCACAAACAGCCAGGCCGAGCAGGTCGACGACGCGGGCGTGCAGGCTGGTTGCCGGGGCGCTGTCGTCGAGACCAGAGGTCGGGTCGACGAGCGAGGCCTCGCCGGACCCGGCCATCACATTGTGTTTCATATGCTTGATCATATCGGTACGCCGGGAAACTTGAATAAGTATGCTTTATTCGGTAGCGTGACTTTTTGAGACAGATGTAAAGATGCATTCTGTCGGGGACCGTGGCTCACAGCGCCGGTTCTGCGAATGGGAGACACAGTGAAGCGTCATTCAGTTGTTCGCGTTGCGGCCATCGTCGCAGCGACATTTTTCGCCGCCGGCACACTCACCGCGTGCAGTGCCGGTGATGATGGGGGCTCGAAGACCCTTCGGGTCACTCTGGCCAATCACGTCTGGACTGACACTATCAAGAGTAAGCTACCCGAGTTCGAGGCCGCCACCGGCTTGACCGTGGAACTCAGCCAGTACGGAGAGGATCAGCTCTCTGACCAGTACAACGTCAAGCTGAATGCCGGTACAGACGAGATCGACGTCATGATGTACCGCCCGCTCCAGGAAGGCAAACTGTTCGCCAAGAACGGTTACCTGGGCGACCTGAGCGATGACGTCGAGTCGAATGCCGTTTGGGACTGGAGCGACTTCCAATCCGGACCGGTCGAGTCGACGACCTACGATGGCAATGTCGTCGGGGTACCGATCATCACCGAGCAGGAAGTGCTGTATTACCGTAAGGACCTTCTCGCCAACGCCGGCCTCGAGGTGCCCACCACCATGGACGAGCTCGAAGCCGCCGCCAAGGCTATCTCAGAACAGAACCCCGGCGTTGCCGGCTTCGTCGCTCGCACCGGGAAGTCCGCCGCCGTCACCCAGTTCTCGAGCTTCCTCTACAGCTTCGGTGGCGACTTCATCGACGAAAACGGTGACTCCGCTGTCAACAGTTCCGAAGCCAAGGAAGCCTATGCCTTCTATGGCGGGCTGATTCGCGACTACGGCCCCGAGAACGTCAGCACCGACATGAGCTGGCCCGAGGCGATGGCCATCTTCACCCAGGGCCAGGCTGGTCTGTACACCGAGGCCGACAGCCTCTACAAAAATGCCACCGACCCCGCGACGTCCAAGGTGTCCGACACGGTCGGCTTCGCACCGATGCCCGCCGGTCCCGGCGGTTCCGTCGCCTACAACGTTCCGTCATGGGCGCTCGGCATCAATGCTGAATCCGCCAACTCGGCCGAAGCCTGGTCATTCATCGAATGGGCCACGAGTGCGGAACTGACCCTGGTGGTGCAGCAGGATGGTGTTCCCGGCGCACGTCAGTCGGTGTGGGAAGACCCGGCCGGTACATCGACCTACCCGGCTGACCTCGCTGCGGCGATCGCCACGAGCACGAAGAACGGTGTCGGTCATGACCGACCGCTCGTCATCAAGGTGCCCGAAGCACGTGAGATCGTCGGAGACCCGATTGTCATTGCTATAACCGGTGGAGATTCCGATGCAGCAGCGGATGCCGCGAGCGATGCCTTCCAGGACATCCTCGACGAGGAATAGCCACCTCCACCGAGTCGGGGCGAATGGTCGACAACGATCGTTCGCCCCGCCAGTCCTCCTTCTTCAGAACGCGCAATACCAAGTGTGAGGTGAACGATGACCACGATGGTCACCACCAAGCCCTCGAGGTGGAAAAACTATTCCACCTGGGCAAATCGGCATCGCAAGTGGCTCTTCGCTGCTCCCGCGATGATCTTCGTCGGGCTACTCATAGCCGTGCCGCTGGGCTGGACCCTGTATCTCAGTGTGACCGACTCCGAGGGTTCGGTGCGCGCCGCATCCAATCTGGTGGGATTCAGTAACTATTTCGAAGTGCTCACCGACACGGAACGCTTCTGGCCAGCCGTGATGCGCACCTTCGTCTTCACTGGAGGAGCGCTCGCCATTGAGCTCATCCTGGGAATGTGTATCGCTCTTCTCCTCTGGCGCCCATTCCGCGGCGAGAAATGGGTTCGCGTCGCGATCCTGCTGCCGTTGGTCGCGACTCCGGTCGCCGTCGGCATGATGTGGCGCCTCATCTTCGACCCGAATATCGGTTTCGCCAATCAGGTATTGAACTGGGTCGGCATCCCAGCCCAGCCCTGGCTGTCCGGCCAGTACACCGCTTTACCGACGCTCATGTTCGTCGACATCTGGCAGTGGACTCCGATGGTCGTGCTGATGCTGCTCGCCGGCCTCACGTCGCTCTCTGACGAACCCGATGAAGCGGCCCGCATCGACGGTGCCAACTCCTGGCAGCGATTCTGGTTCGTGACTTTGCCTCTGCTGCGTGCCACCGTCATCGTTACGATCGTGCTTCGGGGGATCGACGCCCTGAAGACGTTCGACATCCTCTATGCCACCAAGGGTAAGGGCGGCGGGTCGTTCCACGAGGTGGAGACACTCAACATCTACGCCTTCGGCTTGAGCTTCGATTACAACGACTACGGGATCGCCTCCACCGTGTTGATCCTGTTCTTCCTACTCATCATCACGATCATGTGGGTGCTCACGTACCGCAGAAAGGCGAACCGGTCATGACCACGACTCTGTCAGCCCGTCCCGTTGCCGAGACATCGCGCTCGATCGCGACCGCGCGGCGGCGTCGCAAGCCGCGTGCCTACAAGATCTTCCGTGTCGTCGCACTGGCCCTGACGGTCTTGTTGTTTGTCGCACCGCTGGTCTGGATGTTCGTCGCGTCGCTCAAGACCAACGTCGATATCTACGACGCCAGCAAGACCCTGTTCTTCACGCCGACCTTCGACAACTACGACAACGTGCTCAGCCGCAACAACTATTTCGGATTCATCTTCAATAGTTTCTGGGTGGCCTTGCTCTCCACCTTGTTCTCCCTGCTCATCGGAGTTCCGGCCGCCTACGCGATGAGCCGGTTCGCCATGCACCGTTCCGCGCTCGTCGTGCTGATGGCCCGCATTATCCCTGGCGTCAGCCTGCTCGTGCCCTGGTACTTCATCTTCGCTAATATGCGCCTGGTCGGCGGCTTCGGCGTTCTGATCCTGTCTCACATGTTTGTCGCGCTGCCACTCATCGTCTACATCATGATCAGCTACTTCGACTCGACTCCCCTTGAGCTGGAGGAGCAGGCGCAGGTGGACGGCCTCACCCATATCGGTGCGTTCCTCCGCATCACGCTGCCGCTGTCGGTTCCCGGACTCGCGACCGCCGGAATTCTCTCGTTCATCTTTTCCTGGAACAACTTCATGTTCGCTCTCGTGTTGTCCGGGGCCAATACCAAGACCCTTCCGGTGGCGATCTTCAACTTCGTCTCGTATGCCAGCATCGACTGGGGGAGTTTGATGGCGGCGGCCGTCGTCGTCACCGTTCCGATCATGGTGATCGCACTATTCACCCAGAAATACATCGTGTCCGGCCTCACCGCCGGGGCGACCAAGGGCTGAGCGTGGCCTTCCCTCCGATCATCGTCATGGGTGTTCAGGGCTCAGGCAAGTCGACCATCGGTGAACTTCTAGCTGAGCGACTCGGCACCCGATTTCTCGACGGCGATACCCTGCATCCAGCCGTCAACAAGGCGGTCATGGCGGCCGGCTACGCGTTGCAGGATGAACATCGGCTGCCTTGGCTGCACGCAGTCGGGCGCTGCCTGGCCGCGGACGAGCCAAGCGGCATTGTCATTGCCTGCTCGGCACTCAAACGCAGCTACCGCGACCTGTTGCGCAGCCACACCGCTGATCTTTTCGTCGTCGATGCCGAGGGGTCGATCGACCTCATAGCGGCCCGACTGCGCGCCCGAACCCACGAATTTATGCCTCCCGCGCTATTGCAATCACAGTTCGACACGCTCGAGGCACGCACAGACGGTGAACGCGGCGTGACCGTGGATATCGTCGAACCGCCCGGCACCATCGTCGAACGGATCGTCGCGGCTCTTGCCGCCGAAACAGAAGGTGGTGAGGTTGCCCTTGGCACACATTGAACGAGTAGAAATTTTTCTTGTTGCACCCCGTTGGTTGTTTGTGCGGTTGGAGACCAGCGATGGCGTCGTCGGCTGGGGAGAGGCCAGCCTGGAAGGACATTCGGATGCCGTGCGAGCGGTGGTCGAACAGTTCGCTGAGTATCTCATCGGTACCGACCCTGCTCGCATCGAAGATCACTGGCAGGTCTTGACCAAGAGCGGGTTCTACCGCGGCGGTCCGGTTTTTGGCAGCGCGATCTCCGGCATCGACCAGGCCTTGTGGGATATCAAGGGCAAGGCTCTCGGAGTGCCCGTCTACCAGTTGCTCGGCGGTGCAGTGCGGGATCGAATCCGCATGTACGGCTGGGTCGGCGGCGACGATCCCAGCGGAATCACCGATGCTGTCGCGGCGCAGGTCGCCGTAGGGTTGACCGCTGTCAAGATGAACGCCTCCGGCATCATGAGCCGGGTCGGCACGGTCGCCGAAATCGACGGCGTCCTGGAGCGTGTCGCCGCGGCACGCGACGTGCTCGGCCCCGACCGCGATGTGGCCGTAGACTTCCACGGCCGGTTCACGCTCGCCAACGCCCGCCGGATTGCCCCACTTCTGGAGCCGTTGCGCCCGTTTTTCATCGAGGAGCCGGTCGTTCCGGAGAACTCGCACCTGATCGGGCAGCTCACCAAAGCCACGTCGATTCCGATCGCCACCGGAGAACGCCTCTATACCCGGCAGGACTTTCGTCCGGTTTTCGAGGCGGGAATCGCTGTGGCCCAGCCGGACCTCTCCCACGCCTTCGGCATCTCGGAGGTGCGGCGTATCGCCGCGATGGCCGATATCTATGACGTGCAACTGGCCCCGCACTGCCCGCTCGGTCCGATTGCGCTCGCCGCCTGCCTGCAGGTGGGGTTCGCAACCCCAAATTACCTGATTCAAGAGCAAAGCATTGGTATTCACTACAACCAGGGGGCCGAGGTGCTCGACTACGTGCTCGACAAACAACCGTTGAAATTCGTGAACGGCAACATCGAACTGTTGGCCGGCCCCGGTCTTGGCATTGAAGTCGACGAGGCCGCAGTGCGAGCCGCCGATTCGCGCGGGCACACCTGGCGATCACCGATCTGGCGGCACGCCGATGGCGCGCTGGCGGAATGGTGACGGCCGTGACGACCTCCACGACAGCATTCGATTTCCTGGCCCGGCTGCAGCGGGAACGTCTGCTCGCCATTGTCCGCGGCAACAATCCAGACGCTGCGCTGGCCGCGTCGCTCACACTCTTCGCCAGCGGCATCCGCTTTCTTGAAGTGTCGCTCGTGACAACGGATTCCCTCGCCATCATCGCAGAGCTCGCTCGGCTGGCCCCGAGCGGCTGCGTCGTCGGCGCTGGTACGGTGCTCACCGTCGAGGATGTGCACCGCTCAGCGGCCGCGGGCGCGACCTTCATGGTCACCCCCGCCGTGACCGAGGCCGTCGCTGAATCGGCTCTGCTCGGCCTGCCGGTGTGCGCGGGCGCGCTCACCCCGACCGAAGTCGTTGCGGCCCGCCGAGCCGGCGCGACCGTGGTCAAGCTCTTTCCCGGATCATTCGGCGGTCCGGCCTACCTCAAGGCGTTGCGCGACCCGCTCCCGGACGTGCCGTTCGTTCCGGTCGGCGGCGTCGACGCTGAGCGGGCCGCGGAGTATTTCGCGGCCGGCGCCATCGCCGTCGGCATCGGCAGCCCCCTGCTCGGCGATGCTGCGCAGGGTGGGGCCCTCGACGCCCTGCGCGCACGCGCTGCCACCTTTCTGCAGGTGCGCGACCGGGTCGATCAGGCTACCGCGACTTGCCCATGACCGAAACCGACGTCGCGACGCTCGGTGAGACGATGGTCAGCCTGCGCACCGGCACCCCCTTGCGTCTCGGCGGTGCGCTGCAAATGAGCATGGCCGGCTCCGAATCGAATGTCGCCATCGGCCTGGCTCGGCTCGGTCACAGCGTGCGCTGGGGCGGCCGCGTCGGTGATGACGAGGTCGGCACCTATCTGCTGCGAACCTTGCGCGCCGAGTCTGTGCTGGTTGACACCGTTTCGATCGACCTTCACCGGGCCACCGGCCTCATGCTCGCCGAGCGGCGCATCAACGATCTCTCTCGGGTGAGCTACTACCGCACTGGATCGGCGGGCTCGGCGCTCAGCGAAACGGATGCCTTGGCCTGCCTGGCCGTAACACCCCGACTCCTGCACGTCACGGGCATCACCCCTGCCCTCTCCGACTCGGCCGCGGCGGCCGTCACCGAGGCTGTGCGACTCGCCCGCGCTGCGGGTGCGCTCGTGAGCATCGATGTGAACTATCGCTCCAAGCTGTGGGGCATCGACGCCGCCCGAGCGCGCCTCACCCCCCTTGCCCGCAGTGCGGATATCGTCATCGCCTCCGACGACGAACTCGCGCTGGTCGTCAGCGACGCGGCGACGCTGGCCGGGGAGGCGGCCGCGGCGGCCGAGCTCACGGCTTGCGGTGTTCGCGTTGTCGTCATCAAGCGCGGCGCGCATGGCGCGAGCGTCTATACCGACGGGCAGGTTGATCACGCATCGGCCCTCCCTGTCACAGTGGTGGATACCATCGGTGCCGGAGATGCATTTACTGCCGGCTATCTGTCCGGCGTGCTCGACGGGCTCCGGCCGGTCGAGGCGCTGCATCGCGGCACCGTCACCGGAGCCTTCGCAGTCGCCGCCATCGGAGACTGGGAGGGCGCGCCGACCCGCGCCGAACTCAAGCTGCTGGCTGCCCCGGACGGAGTCACGCTGCGCTAGCGTCGGCATCCGCTTCATTTCATCACGTTGACCACCAAGGAGAATCCATGAAGATCGACAGAGCAGAAGTCATCGTCACCAGCCCCGACCGCAACTTCGTGACGCTGCGCCTCACCACCGACGACGGGCTCGTCGGGCTGGGCGACGCCACCCTCAACGGCCGGGAACTGGCCGTCGTGGCCTACCTGCAAGAGCACGTCGTTCCGCTGCTGCTGGGTTCCGACGCGCATCGCATCGAAGACACCTGGCAGTTTCTCTACCGCAGTGCCTATTGGCGTCGAGGCCCGGTCACCATGGCCGCGATCGCCGCCGTCGACGTTGCGCTGTGGGACCTCAAGGCGAAGGCCGCTGGCCTTCCCCTATACCAGCTGTTGGGCGGAGCCAGCCGGGACAAGATTCTCGCCTACGGCCACGCCTCGGGTCGTGATCTTCCCGAACTGTTCGATTCCATCCGCAAACATCAGGCCCTCGGCTACCGGGCGATTCGGGTGCAGACCGCAATCCCCGGCCTCAAAGCCATCTACGGAGTCGCCGCCCAGACCCAGACCAGTGGCAAGCGTTATGACTATGAACCGGCCCAGCGAGCGGCCAGGCCCGCCGAAGAAGTGGGACACCCGCGCCTACCTGCGGCACCTCCCGACCGTCTTCGAGGGAGTGCGCGCCGAATTCGGAGCCGAACTACCCCTGCTGCACGACGGTCATCATCGGATGACGCCGATCCAGGCCGCGAAACTCGGTAAGTCCCTCGAGCCCTATGATCTGTTCTGGCTCGAAGACTGCACCCCGGCCGAAAATCAGGAGGCCCTGCGTCTCGTACGTTCCCACACCACCACCCCGCTCGCGATTGGTGAAGTCTTCAACACGGTCTGGGACTACCAGACCTTGATCAAGGACCAACTTATCGATTACGTGCGGTCGGCGGTCACTCACACCGGCGGAATCTCGCCCATGAAGAAGATTCTCGACTACGCCGCGCAGTACCAGATCAAGTCGGGTATTCACGGACCTACCGATATCTCACCGGTGGGTATGGCGGCGGCATTACACCTCGACCTGGCCGTCCACAACTTCGGAATCCAGGAGTACATGCAGCACGGCGAGGCCACCAACAGTGTCTTCGAACAATCGTTCAGCTTCTCCGACGGCTACCTGAACCCGGGCAACCAGCCCGGACTGGGCGTCGAAATCAACGTCGATGAAGCCGGAAAGTACCCATATCAGACTGCCTATCTGCCCTTCAACCGGCTGGCCGACGGAACCGTCCACGACTGGTAGACCGCGGCGCGCGACACGCCCGGGCCGCGGGGTCGGCCCGAACTGTGTAAGATTGGGAATCGAACTTCGGCGAGGGATATCGTCACCCGGGTGACTGGGCTGGCGGCATCCGTTATCGACGCGGCGGACGAGACTTTGGGCTTTTCCTCACGCTGACATGCGTTCGAGTTGAATCAGTACCCCCATCTCCGGGCCTCGGCCCGAAGACCACGATCTGGGTCTCATACCCGCTAGGAGAAATACCATGGCTTCTAAAAAAGAAGTAAATGCCGTCGTCGCTGAACTGCGCGAAAACTTTGGCAAGGGCGCGGCCCGCAAGCTACGCGTGCTCGGCCTGATCCCGGCCGTCATCTACGGCCACGGTACCGAGCCGGTGCACGTGTCGCTGCCGTCGCACCGCATCGGCCTGCTGCTGCGTCGCAAGAACATGATTCTCGAGCTCGATCTCGCCGGCACGAAGCAGCTCGTTCTGGTCAAGGACGTGCAGAAGGACCCGGTCAAGGCCATCATCGAGCACATCGACCTCATCGTCGTTCGCAAGGGTGAAAAGGTTCAGGTTGAGGTTCCCGTACACACCACCGGCGAATCGTTCCCCGGCACCATGGCCGACTTCGACACCAAGTCGCTCCTGCTCGAGGTCGAAGCTACC
This sequence comes from Cryobacterium sp. Y50, assembly GCF_002929805.1. GTDB lineage: Bacteria > Actinomycetota > Actinomycetes > Actinomycetales > Microbacteriaceae > Cryobacterium. Next base: position 89,831 of record NZ_PJJM01000103.1, read on the forward strand.
GACATTCCGGAGAACCTCCAGCTGTCGATCGAGGGCCTCGAAGACGGCGCGCAGGTTCACGCCAAGGACGTCACGCTGCCCGCAGGCGCCGTGCTTGTGTCCGACCCCGACACCTTGGTCATCTACGTGCACACGCCGCGTGGCGAGGACGAGGCCGAAGAGACCGAGGTCATCACGGCCGGTACCCCGGCCGCTACGCCGCCCGCCGCGTAACAATTATTTTCACTCGGTTTACACGGGGTTTTCCAACACTGCGACGGAGGATTCCCCTGGATGCGAACCAATGGCTCGTCGTCGGGCTCGGTAACCCCGGGCCCGACTACGCGGGCAATCGCCACAATGTCGGCCAGATGGTCACGGCGCAGCTTGCCGACCGTCTCCCGTCCAATTTCAAACGGCACAAAACCGCCGCGCTGGTCGCCGAGGGGCGACTCTCGCCCAGTGGACCAAAACTGGTGCTGGCCAAGCCCACCACGTTTATGAACGTCTCCGGCAGCCCGGTCGCCGCGCTGCTGCGGTTCTATTCGCTGCCCGTGTCCCGACTCATCGTCGTGCATGATGACCTCGACCTGCCCTTCGACACCCTCAAGATCAAGGTCGGCGGCGGTCACGGCGGGCACAACGGCCTGCGCGACATTATTGCCGCCTCCGGTACCAACGAGTTCGTCCGCATTCGCATGGGCATCGGTCGCCCGCCCGGCCGCCAGAATGCGGCCGATTTCGTGCTACACGACTTCGCATCCGCCGAGCGCAGCATTCTGCCCAATTTGATAGCGGATGCTGCCGACGCGATCGAACTGATCGCCACCGACGGCGTCGTGGCGGCGCAGCAGAAGTTCCACTCGCCCACGTAGGTAGACTCATTCAGTGATCCTTCAGGGCTTAATCGCTGCGCTCGCGCGCGCCTCCACGTTCGATAACGCCCTCGCCTACGCCAGCCGGGATGCTGATTTCTCGTTAACCGAGGGTCTGCGCGCCCCGCTGCTGGCCGCGCTGCTCGACCTGCGTCGCGATGATGCGCAGGCGCTGCTCGTCATCACCGCCACCGGCCGCGAATCAGAGGCGCTGCGCGAGAACCTCGGCTGCTTCGCCACCAGCGCCGAAATCATAGACTTTCCGGCCTGGGAAACCTTGCCACACGAACGTCTGAGCCCGAGCGCCGAGATCGTCGGCAAACGCCTGCACGCCCTGCGGCGCATGCGTGAGTGGCAAGAGAAAGACGCAAGCGCACGGCGTCCGCTTATCGTGGTCGCCTCGGTGCGTGCAGCCCTGCAACCGGTCGCCGACAACCTCACCGACTACGAACCGATCGAGCTCACTGTCGGCGCGCGCGGCCACGACCTCTCGGCGATCGTGCTGCAACTGGTAAACGTGGCCTACGCCCGCGTCGACATGGTCACCCGGCGCGGTGAGTTCGCCGTGCGCGGCGGCATCCTCGATGTGTTTCCGCCGGTCGCCGTCCACCCGTACCGGGTCGAGTTCTTCGGTGATGAGGTCGAGCAGATTCGCCTCTTCAGCGTCGCCGACCAGCGCTCGCTGCCCGAACCGGTCGAATCCGTCAGTCTGCCGCCGAGCCGGGAACTGCTGCTGAGTCCCGCCGTGCGGCAGCGCGCCCGAGAAATGCAGCACGAGTTTCCGAGCCTGGCCGGATTGCTCGCCAAAATCGCCGAAGGTATCCCGGTCGAGGGCATGGAAAGTCTCGCGCCGGCCCTGGTCGACCGGCTCGTGCCGGTCACCCACTACTTGCCGACCAATGCCGCCGTTGCCGTGATCTCACCGGAACGGGTCGCGAGCCGGGCGATCAGCCTCGCCGAAACCAACCGCGAATTTCTGGGGGCCGCCTGGAGCGCGGCCACGGCCGGCGCTGACGCCCCGATCGACCTGGAATCGGGGGACTTTCTTACCCTCGGTCGCCTGCGCGACAGCGTGAAGTACTCAGCTCCCGGTGCCCCGGCGAGCGGTCACCACTGGTGGACCCTGAGCACGTTCCAGGCCGCACCGACCGATGCACCGGTTTTGCCCGAACACCTTGAGATAGACGAACTGCTCACAATTCGCATTGAAGCGGATGCCGTCCCGACCTTTGCCGGCAGCGTCGACGGCGCGATCGGTCACGTCGCCTCCCGGCTGCACGACGGCTGGGTCGTCGGCATCGTTGCCCAGGGCGCTGGGCTGGTCGAGCGGGCCGCTCAGGTATTGGCCGAGCGCGAGCTGCCGGTGCGCGTGGTAGATGTCTGGCCACTGCAACCGGAACCGGGTATCGCTTACCTACTGAAGGCATCCGTCGATCACGGTTTTGAGTTGCCGACCAGCAAACTTTCGCTAATCAGCGAGTCAGAGTTTTACGGGCGCACCGTCGGTTACTCGGCACGGCAGATCAAGAAGCTCGCCAGTCGCCGCAAGAATGTCGTGGACCCGCTGCAACTCGTCGCCGGCGACCATGTCGTGCATCAGACGCACGGCATCGGCCGTTTTCTCGAGCTGACCCAGCGTGAGGTGTCGAGCGGCGGGCGGAACCCGGTCAAGACCACCCGCGAATACCTCGTGCTGGAGTATGCGCCGTCGAAGCGTGGGCATGCCGGCGATCGGCTGTACGTTCCCACCGACCAACTCGATCTGGTGACCCGCTATGTCGGCGGCGAGGCACCGACGCTGAGCAAGATGGGCGGCAGCGACTGGTCGAGTGCCAAGACCAAGGCGCGCCGGGCGGTGCGGGACATCGCCGTTGAGCTCGTCAAACTGTATGCGGCGCGGATGGCCAGCAAGGGTCATGCTTTCGGGCCGGACACCCCCTGGCAGCGCGAGCTCGAAGAGGCCTTTCCCTTCGTGGAGACACCCGACCAGCTCACTACGATCGACGAGGTCAAGGCCGACATGGAACGGCCCATTCCGATGGACCGGCTGCTCAGCGGTGACGTCGGTTTCGGTAAGACCGAGGTTGCCATTCGTGCAGCGTTCAAAGCCGTGCAAGACGGCAAACAGGTCGCCATGCTCGTGCCAACCACGCTGCTGGTCAGCCAGCATATAGAAACTTTTAAGGAGCGCTTCGCCGGATTCCCCATTCACCTGCGTGCCCTGTCACGGTTTCAGACCGAGAAGGAGTCGCGTGAAACGATCGCAGGAATGCTCGACGGCACGGTTGATGTTGTCATTGGCACCCATCGGCTGTTGTCACCGTCGATCCTTTTCAAGGATCTCGGCCTGGTCATCATTGACGAGGAGCAACGCTTCGGCGTCGAGCACAAGGACGCGCTGAAGAAGCTCAAGACCAACGTCGATATTCTCGCGATGAGCGCGACACCGATACCGCGGTCGCTGGAAATGGCGGTTACCGGCATCCGTGAAATGTCGACCCTGGCCACCCCACCCGAAGACCGGCACCCGATCCTGACCTTTGTTGGGCCGTACTCGCAGCGGCAGGTGGCCGCGGCTATCCGTCGCGAGCTGTTGCGTGAGGGCCAGATCTTTTTCGTGCACAACCGAGTCACCAGCATCAATCGCATCGCGTCGGAGCTCGCCGAACTCGTGCCGGAGGCGCGCATCGCGATTGCGCACGGGCAGCTGCCCGAGGCTCAGCTGGAACAGGTTGTTGGTGATTTCTGGGAACGCAAGTTCGACATTCTGGTCTGCACCACGATTATCGAGACCGGGCTCGACATCAATAACGCCAACACCATCATCATCGACCGGGCCGATAAGTTCGGTCTGAGTCAGCTGCATCAGCTGCGCGGTCGGGTCGGCCGTGGGCGCGAGCGGGCGTACGCCTATTTTTTGTATGACGAGAACAAGCCTCTGTCAGAGACAGCGCACGACCGGCTCGCTACCATCGCGGCGAACAACGAGCTCGGTGCCGGCATGCAGGTGGCGCTGAAGGACCTCGAGATTCGTGGCGCCGGCAACCTGCTCGGCGGCGAGCAGGCCGGGCACATCGCGGGGGTCGGCTTCGATTTGTACTTGCGCATGATCGGTGAGGCCGTTTCGACGTTCCGTGGCGATGTCGCAGAGGGCCAGACCGAGCTGCGGCTCGAGTTGCCGGTCGACGCGCACATTCCGCACGACTTCGTCGACAGCGAACGGTTGCGCCTTGAGGCTTACCAGAAGCTGTCCAGTGCGAGCTCGACGACGGCGACCGACGACCAGATCGACCTGGTACTCGAAGAGCTCACCGATCGTTACGGCGAACCGCCGGTGCCGGTGCAGAATCTCGTGGCCGTATCGCGACTGCGTTGGCAGGCCCAGCGGGCGAACCTCAGCGAGGTCGTCGCTATGGGTTCAAACCTGCGAGTGGCTCCCGCGGACCTGGCCGACTCGATTCAAATACGTTTGCAGCGGATGTATCCCGGCTCACGTTACGTGTCGTCCACCGGGGCGCTCAGCGTGCCGATGCCGCGGCCGAACGGTGAGCCGCTCGAGGACAACGCCCTGATCGAGTGGACCAAGTCGCTGCTGACCGCGATCTTCCCGCCCGCCGTTCTGTCCGCCACCTAACCCTTAACGCAGACAGCACCGACGTTGCGGAAACGACGGTGCTGTCTGATTCAGCGGATGCTTAGCTCTTCGACGTCTGCTCTGTTTGGTAGACATCCGGGATGCCGTCGTTGTCGCTGTCGATGGCTTCCTTCTCGGCAATGCGACCGTAGTGACGGTTACGCGCGCGCAAGATGACCGTGGCCAGGACGGCTGCGAGCAAAGACCCGAACAGGATGGCGACCTTGGCGTGGTCGTCGTGCGGGCTGCCCTGGCCGAAGGCGAGCTCGCTGATCAATAGCGACACGGTGAAGCCGACGCCGGCCAGCAAGGACACGCCAATGACGTCGACCCAGGCCAAGTCGGGGTCGAGGGTTGCCTTGGTGGTCTTGGTCACGATGAAGGTTGCCAGCAACACACCGATCGGCTTGCCGACCACGAGCGCGAGGACGATGCCGACCGCTACCGGGTCGGTGATGGCCTGGTACAGACCCTGGGCGCCGCCGAGGGTGACGCCGGCGGAGAAGAATGCGAAGACTGGAATAGCGAAACCGCTCGACAGCGGGCGAATGCGATGTTCCAGTGTTTCGGCCAGGCCGGGCCCGGCCTCTGGCCCGCCGCCGCGCTTGCTGCGCAGCACGGGTACGGCGAAACCGAGGAGCACGCCGGCCACGGTCGCGTGCACGCCGGAACCGTGCACGAGCGCCCAGACGATGAAGCCGAGAGGCAGCAGCACCGTCCATGCCGCCCAGCCTCTGGTGCCAAAGAAGTAGGAGAATTTATGGGTCAACAGCCAGAAGAGACTGAGCAGCATCAGGGCCAGGATGAGTGGCAGCACGGCGATATCCGTGGTGTAAAAGAAGGCGATGATCGCAATGGCGAGTAGATCGTCGACCACGGCAAGGGTCAGCAGAAAAATGCGTAGGGCGGGCGGAAGCTTCGATCCGATGACGGCGAGAACGGCGACGGCGAACGCAATGTCGGTCGCGGTGGGAATTGCCCAACCGCGAAGAGTTTCGGCGCCGGATTCGAGGTTGATCAGCGTGTAGATGACCGCCGGAACGATCACGCCACCAACCGCTGCGGCCACCGGTACGATGGCCCGGTTCACGCTGCGCAGGTCGCCGGCTACGAATTCACGTTTCAGCTCGAGGCCGGCCAGAAAGAAGAAGATTGCCAGCAGGCCGTCGGCGGCCCAGGCGCCGAGGCTCAGCTCGAGGTGCCAGGGCTCGTAACCGATTTTGAAGTCGCGAAAGGCGTAGTAGGCATCGGAGAAGCCGGAGTTGGCCATGATCAGCGCAGCCACGGTCGCGGCGAGCAAAATGGCGCCTCCGACGGTTTCCTTCCGGAGAATGCGCGAGATCCGCACGAATTCGTTGTGGCTGCCGCGGCGAAGCACGGTGGCGGTCGACGGGTTGGCCTTCGAAGCTGGCCGGCTGGACGATTCGGTCATTAAAATTCCTCTGGTCTTTCGGGCGCGCACATCCATGTGCCGACCAGACTTCCCGGCTCACCGTGAACCAGAATACACGATGTACCCGAGCGATCATAGGTGGCCCGCCTACGATGGAGAGACGATGGAACCGATCCAGGAGTGCCGACCATGACCAACCCCGTGTTTTCCTCCGGCTCCGCATCCGGCTCCGACGCGACTCGATCGACTCCGCCGGCCGACGAAATCGACCGGGATGCAGCATCCGCTCGGCAAACAACGATGCAACCCAGTGCTCTCGATACCCTGATCGTCACCGTCGCGCGGCTGCGCGGGCCCGGCGGCTGTGCGTGGGACGCCGACCAGACCCATGCGTCGCTCGTGCGGCACCTGGTCGAAGAGACGCATGAACTGATCGAGGCGATCGAGGACGGCAGCCGCGACGACCTGCTCGAGGAACTCGGCGATGTGCTCTACCAGGTGCTTTTTCACGCCGATCTGGCCGCGCACACAACGTCAGAAAACTTCGACATTCAGGATGTCGCCGCTCGTCTGACCGAGAAGATGGTGGGGCGGCATCCGCACGTTTTCGGCGATGTCACCCTCAATACCGCTGAAGAGGTGTCGGCTGCCTGGGACGGTTTCAAGGCCGCGGAGAAGCCGAGCCGCACGAGCGTGCTCGACGGAATTCCGACCGGCATGCCGGCGCTCGCCCTGGCCGACAAGGTGCTCGGGCGCGCTGAAAAGATCGGCCTGATCGAAGCGGATGCCGGCTTCCCGCTGCCGGTTGAATCCGAAGCCGATCTGGGCCCGTTGCTGCTGGCGATCGTGGCCTCCGCTCGCGCCCAGGGCCTCGACGCTGAGCGCGCGCTGCGTACCGCCGTGCGCGACCTGCAGGGAGAGATTCGCGGAGCCGAGAGCTCGGCAGCCGGCAACGCAGATGCCTTCGACGCCGGAATAATCGCCCTCCCCGCCTAACGCTCTTGCGGAACAGAGCAGAGGGTTAGGCAATGCGGCTTCCGGTGGGGAGGTGCGTCGCGGGGGTGCGGGTGCGTCGCCAGGCCCAGGCCAGCGCGCCGGCGCCGAGCAGCAGGTGCATGGCGAGGCCGATGAACCAGCTCGGCACAGCGTCGTCATAGGTCTGCTGCGCGGTCGGCCCCCGGTCGAAGGCCTGATCCGGGAACGTCCCGTTGTCGTTGCGGCTGCTCTGTGCGGCCACGTCGCAGCCGTTGAACTCGGTGTATAACTCCGGCGGTGCCTGGGCGCTGCGCACGGCGACGGCTATCTGCCCGAACAGGTCGGTGGGGTTGCCGGCGTCGTTGAAACTGCCGGGGGCGGCATCCGCCACCACGACATAGGGGTTGCCGGCGAGGATCCACCAGTAGTAGTCGAACCGCGGCACGTTGAAGGTCGTCGTCTCGGCCGTGGAGCAGACGATGTCAGACTGCTTACCGGTGGCTTCGTCGAAGGTCGACGACACGACCTGATAATTCACGCTCGTCGCCTGCTGTTGGGTGGCGGTCCCGAGCAGCGCGAACGCGATGAGCGTGCCGAGGCTGAGCGCCGCTACAACCAGATAGGTCAGCACGATCGAAAACAGCGGTCGGGTGAGAATGCCCGAGAGCCCAACCCCGACGGCCGCGATAACGCCGAGTTCCGCCGCGAGCACGAGCACCGACACGGCAATCGTGGCCAGAGTGACCTCGCCGAGAACGACAGCGAAGATGAGAAACGGCAGTGCTGCAGCGAGAAAGGCGAGCGCCGTGATCCACGCGGCGAGAAACTTGCCGAGCACGAGCTGCCCGGTGCTGATCAGCGTGACCTGCGTCGTGGCGAGGGTGCCAGCATCCCGATCGCCGTTGATCGCGTTACCCGACAGCGCCGGTGAGACCAGCGTGCCGAGCAGCAGCACGAAGAAGATGATGGCCCCGAACACCCCGCCGCCGCCGGACAGCCAGGCCGAGGTCGCCAGCCAGAGCAGAAAGGTGACCACGCCAACGAGCAGCATGAACACGCCGAGCAGCACGTACCAGGAGGCGCCGCGCACCCGCTGGCGAAGTTCGAGGGTGACGATGAGCCAGAGTCCGGTAAGGAACACCCGTGAGTCCGTCATTCGGAGACCTCCGCATCGGTCGACCGCGTAAGGTCCTGAAAGGTGTGCTCGAGATTACCGACAGCCGGTCCGAAATCGCAGATCGGCACCCCGCTCAGCACCAGATTGTGCAGCAGAGCGGCCGCCGAGGCTTCGTTCTCCACCTGCACCAGGGTGCCGAGCTGGTCGACGCCGCGCACAGTAACGAGCGCGCCGACCACTCCGGGAGTGGCGAGGGCGCGTTCCAGCGCCGCCTCGTCCAAAGAGCGGATGCGCCAGGATCTGGCACTCGCGCTCGCCGCGGCTACCTGCTCCGGGCTCGCCGTGCGTCCGGCGGCGAGGTACACCGCGGCATCCGCCATCTCGTCGAGTTCGGCGAGAACGTGACTCGACACCAATATGGCGGTGCCGTCGCCGGCCAGGCGACGCAGCAGCTGGCGCAGTGATGCGCGCGCGGCCGGGTCGAGACCGGACGCGGGTTCGTCGAGCAGCAGCACGCCGGGGGAGTGCACGAGCGCCCGCGCCAGGCTCAGGCGTTGTTTCTGGCCGCGGGACAGCACCCGCGACGGCCGGTCGGCGAAATCACCGAGGTCGGTCAGCGCGATCAGCTCGTCAGCGCGCATGGCGGCCTGCTCGCGGGTCATTCGGTACATGCGCCCGGTGGTCTGTAGGGCGGCACGGGCGCTCAGGCTCGGCCACGATCCGAGGGCGTCCGGCATCCAGCCAGTGACGGCCCGCACCCGTCCGGGTTCGGCGACCGGGTCGTGCCCGTTAATGCGGATGCTGCCCGTCGACGGAGTGAGCAGCGTGGCAAGCATCAGCAGCAGGGTCGTCTTGCCCGCGCCGTTCGGCCCGATCAGCGCCGTCACCGACCCCGCCGGCACGACGAGCGTCGCATTCACCACCGCCAGGACACTGCCAAACGATCGACTGACTCCGGTCACCGCGATGCCGCTCGGCGTCACTCCCACCCCGCCTGAAACTGTCGCGACCGACATTGACACCCCTACCTGTTCCCCCGAGTCTAGGTGCAGCCATTTTCAGAGGCGGGCGGTGAATCGCGTCCACGGCATGCTGAGAGAATTACTTCATGGCTATTGCAGTGACCCCGCCGCGCGGCATGCGCGATTTTCTCCCCGCCGACAAGGCCCTCCGCGAACGTTCCCTCGGCATCATTCGCGAGAGTTTTCGTGCGCACGGCTTCGACGAGATCGAAACCCCGGTCATGGAAGACTCGGCCCGCCTGCACTCCGGGCTCGGCGGCGACAACGAGAAACTCGGCTTCGCGGTGCTCAAGCGCGGGCTCGGCCAAGCGGATGTCGCGGCGGCGGCCGCGCAGGACGACCTCCTGTCCCTGGCCGACCTGGGCCTGCGGTTCGACCTGACGGTGCCGCTCGCCCGCTTTTATGCCACCCACCGTGCCGCACTGCCGACCGTGTTCCGGTCGATTCAGATCGCACCGGTCTGGCGCGCCGAACGGCCGCAGAAGGGGCGCTATCGCCAGTTCATGCAGTGCGACATCGACATCATCGGCGAGGCCGGCACTCTCGCCGAGATCGAACTGATCACCGCCACCGCCGCAACGCTTGACCTCCTCGGCCTACAGGGCTGCTCGATTCGCATCAACGACCGCCGCATCCTCAGCGCCCTGCTCGCCCACTGGGGCGTCGCCGCCGAGTTGACCGAGCGCGCGCTGATCGTGATCGACAAGCTCGACAAGATCGGCGTCGACGGGGTCGCCACCGAACTCGGTGCCCTCGGCATCGACGCGCCGGGCCTCGCCGCGCTGCTCACCGAGCTCGGCACCGGCGGCTGGAGCCTCGGCGGCGCTCTTGAAAGCGGTGCTCTCGACAGCAGCGCACCTGCCTGGCTCGACCCAACCGCCTTCGCCGACCTGACCGCCCTGCGCGCCGCCCTGCCCGGCGTCGACCTGTTGTTCGACCCCACCCTGGTGCGCGGCATGGGCTACTACACCGGCACCATCTTCGAGATCTCGCACCCCTCCCTCGGCTATTCCCTCGGCGGCGGCGGTCGCTATGACGGCATGATCGGCCGGTTCCTTGGCACCGACGTTCCCGCCTGCGGATTCTCGATCGGCTTCGAGCGCATCGTCGACCTGCTTGAAGCGGATGCCGCATCCGCTGACCTGGCGGTCGTGCTCGTGCACGACAAAGATGCCGATCCGGCGCGCCTGGTCGCTCTCAAGCGCGACCTGGTCGCCGATGGTCTGCGCGTACGCCTCGAACGCCGCACCAAGAACCTCAAGGCGCTGCTCGACCGGGCCGGCGAGGCCGGCTACGGACGGTTCGCGTTCGTGACCGCCAAAACGCAGACGGCTGCAGACCTCGACTTCAAACCGCTCGGCGCCTGACCCGACCGCTCTGGCGGGTTCGACGGATCGACTGACGGCTTTGGTTAGACTGAATTCGCCTGGATCACCCGGCATACCCCTACTTTCATTCCGACCAGTATCCGACGCCCAACCAGGCGTCAATTCCGACGAAACAGGAGACAGTTGTGGCCCTAATTGAGGCAGTAGATGCACGCGAAATTCTCGATTCCCGAGGCAACCCGACCATTGAGATCGAGGTCCTGCTCGGCGACGGAACGGTCAGTCGTGCCGCTGTGCCGTCCGGCGCATCCACCGGCGTGTTCGAGGCTTATGAACTGCGCGACGGCGACAAGGCCCGTTACCAGGGCAAGGGCGTGCTCAAGGCCGTAGAAGCCGTCATCGACGAACTCGGCCCCGCGGTCGAAGACATCGACGCGACCGACCAGCGCGTCGTTGACCTCGTGCTGATCGAATCGGACGGCACAGATAACAAGGAGCGTCTCGGTGCCAACGCCATCCTCGGCGTTAGCCTCGCCGTTGCCAAGGCCGCCGCAAGCTCGGCCGGCCTGCCGTTGTTCCGTTACCTCGGCGGTCCGAACGCGCACACCCTGCCGGTGCCGCTCATGAACATCATCAACGGTGGATCGCACGCCGACAACGATGTCGACATCCAGGAATTCATGATCGTTCCGCTCGGTGCTGAGTCGTTCAGCGAGGCCCTGCGCTGGGGCGTCGAGGTCTACCACTCGCTCAAAGCACTGCTGCAGTCCAAGGGCCTGTCCACCGGCCTGGGCGACGAGGGCGGCTTCGCCCCCAACCTGCCGAGCAACCGGGCAGCGCTCGACCTCATCGTCGAAGCGATTACCAACGCCGGCTACGTTCCCGGCAAGGACATCGCCCTCGCCCTCGACGTTGCCGCGAGCGAATTCTTCAAGGACGGCAGCTACAACTTCGAGGGCAAGAAGCTCTCGGCCGAAGAACTCGTTTCTTACTACACGAAGCTCGTCACCGACTACCCCCTGGTATCGATCGAGGACCCGCTGCAGGAAGACGACTGGGCTGGCTGGGTGCACCTCACCACCGAACTCGGCGGCAAGGTGCAGATCGTCGGAGACGATCTGTTCGTGACCAACCCCGTGCGCCTGGCCAAGGGCCTTGAACTCAAGGCCGCGAACTCGATTCTGGTCAAGGTCAACCAGATCGGCACCCTGACCGAGACGATGGATGCCGTCTCTCTCGCTCAGCGCGCCGGCTACACCGCGATTATCTCGCACCGCTCCGGCGAGACCGAGGACACCTTCATCGCCGACCTCGCCGTGGCAACGGATGCCGGGCAGATCAAAACCGGCGCCCCCGCCCGCAGCGAGCGCGTCGCGAAGTACAACCAGTTGCTGCGCATCGAAGAGGAACTCGGCGAGGGCGCGGTTTACGCCGGTCGCACCGCGTTCCCCCGCTTCACCGCGTAGTCAGCGAGAATCACCAGCAGCACCATCGGGCCCTCGATCACCGATATTTCGGTTGATCGGGGGCCCACAGCTTGCGCTTGGTACCATTTTTTATTGACAGACACTACTAACCGGCGAAAGGAGTTGTGATGGCGCCGAAGCGACCTCAGCCGACGTCACCGCAGCCCAAGCCGGTCTTGCCCCAGCCTGCCAGGCGCCCGCAGGCCCAGCGGCAACCAGCCCAGCGGCAACCCGTGGACTCGACGACGGAAACGCCCGCTGGCGGCTGGCTGCGCGGCATCCGCTTTTCGGGATTCTCGCTCGTGATGATGGTGATTCTTGTGCTCGCGGTGGTGATTCTCGCGCCGAGCCTGCGCACCTACGCCGAGCAGCGGCAGCAGATCAGCCGGTTGAGCGCCGCCGTCGACGACCAGCAAGACGAGGTCGACCGGCTGACTGGCCAGCGTGAACGCTGGAATGATCGCACCTACGTCACAACCCAGGCCCGCGAGCGGTTGTTCTACGTGCTGCCCGGCGATATCAGCTTTCTCGTCATCAACGACCTGCCGGTCGTGGCCCCGCTCGAAGCGGAAGTCTCCCCGGTCAGCAGTAATATCCAAAATACCAAGATTGATTGGTTGGGTTCCTTGTTCGCCTCCACCATGACCGCCGGCCTCGCCCCGCAAGAGGCAGCCCCCGAATCCGACACGCCCGCACCGGTGGTGCCATGACCCGGCCACCATTCGACCCGTTCACCGCGGCCGATATTGACCTCGTCTCGGCCCAGCTCGGGCGACCGGCCCGCAACGTCGTGGGCATCGCAGCTCGCTGCGTCTGCGGCGCTCCGACAGTCGTGGCCACCGCACCGCGGCTCGCCGACGGTACCCCGTTTCCTACCCTGTACTACCTCTGCCACCCCGCGGCGACCGCAGCGATCTCCTCCCTCGAAGCCACCCAGGTCATGAACGAATACAACGATCTGCTCGCCGGTGATGAGGACATGCGTGCCGCCTACCAGGCTGCGCACGACAGCTTTCTGTTTGACCGCGACCAGCTCGGCAGCGTGCCGGAAATCGCTGGAATCTCCTCCGGTGGCATGCCGAACCGGGTGAAATGCCTGCACGCCCTCGCCGCCCACGCGCTGGCCGCTGGGCCCGGCGTCAACCCCATTGGCGACCTCGCGGTGGAGCGTGCGACCTGGTCGCCCACGGTCTGCGAGTGTCTGGACTACTCTGCGGCGGCGATCGATGAGTCCGGGGCGGCTCTGGCGTGACCGCGACTGCGCACCGGGTTAGTGCTCGACGGGTCAGCGCGGGCGTCGGGCTCGCGCTGGCCACGGCACTGTTCGGCGGCACCGTGATCGGTTCCGTGGTGCTCGATACGCCCGCCGCGCACGGCGACCAGATTCGCGACCTGCAGTATTGGCTCGCCGACTATGGCTTCACCGAAGCCTGGAACACCACACGCGGTGCCGGTGTCACGATCGCCGTCATCGACTCCGGAGTCAACGGCAGCGTGGCCGAACTGACTGGCGCTGTCATCGGGGGAACGGATGTCTCCGGGCTCGGCTCTACCGATGGACAAACGCCGGTCGCCGGTGACGACGACGATGGCGAACATGGCACCCTGGTAGCTTCGCTTTTGGCCGGGCGCGGCACCGGCGATGGCACCGGACTGATCGGTGTGGCGCCGGAGGCATCCATTTTGGCGGTGTCGGTCGGGTTTGGTAGCAGTCGTTCCGCCGTGAGCAATGACGACCAGATCGCGCAGGGCATCCGTTGGGCCGTCGACAACGGGGCCGACGTCATCAACATGTCCCTCACCCGCAACACCCTGTATTGGCCGGAGACCTGGGACGCAGCGTTCCTCTATGCCTTCGAGAACGATGTCGTCGTCGTGGCCGCCGCCGGCAACCGGGGGAGCGGAACCACGGAGGTCGGGGCTCCCGCGACGATTCCCGGTGTACTGACGGTCGCCGGCGTTGATCGCAATAAAACGGCGAGTTTTGATGCCTCGTCCCAGGGCATTACTATCGCTGTCGCCGCACCGAGCGAGAAGCTCGTCGGGGTGACGCCCGACTCGACCTATGTGCAGTGGGACGGCACGAGTGCCGCGACGCCGATCGTGTCCGGGCTCGTTGCCCTGGTGCGGGCGGCGTATCCGAACCTCGACGCCGCGGGCGTGATGAACCGGGTCATCGCGACTGCGAACGCCAACGGGCGAGCGGTGCCGAGCCCCATCTATGGCAATGGTCTGATCGATGCCGCTGCCGCGGTCACGCAGTATGTTGCGCCGGCGACCGGGGCGACCCCTAGCGAGTTGCTCACGCAGTGGATCACTCTGCACCGGCGGGCGCAAATTGACGTAGTACCGAGCGAGGTTCCCGTCGCCGAAGCCCCGGCTGCTGTTACCGAGGACCCCGCAGTGCCCACCCCCAACCTGCTCACCGCCTGGCTTCCGAACCAGCTGACACTGACCTATATCAGTCTGCCGCTCGCTGTCCTCGTAGGGTTTGGTATCCTAGTAACGCTGGTGGGCATTGGGGCCACTCGGTACATCAAGCGAATTCGGCGCAATCCCAAAGATTTCGCACCATCATAATCCTGTAGGAGGCCTTCTCATCGTGCCCAAAATTCTCATTGTTGGTGGCGGCTACGCCGGTTTTTACACGGCGTGGAAGCTCGAGAAGTGGCTGCGATCCGGTGAAGCCGACGTCACCATGGTTGACCCGCTGCCGTACATGACGTACCAGCCCTTCCTGCCGGAGGTCGCCGCCGGTTCTATCGAACCGCGTCACGCGGTCGTGTCGCACCGTCGCCACCTCAAGAAGACCAACGTCATCTCCGCCAAGGTCACGCACGTGAACCACGCTGAGAAGACCGCCACGATCACCCCGCCGACCGGCGAGCCGTACGAGTTCAAGTACGACATCGTCGTAGTCACCGCCGGGGCGGTGTCGCGCACGTTCCCGATTCCGGGTGTCGCCGACCAGGCCATCGGCCTCAAGACCATCGAAGAAGCCGTCGCCATTCGCGACCGCGTGCTGACCAACTTCGACAAGGCGGCCGCCCTTCCAGCCGGCCCAGAGCGTGAGCGTCTGCTCACCTTCGTCGTGGTCGGTGGCGGTTTCGCCGGCATCGAGGTGTTCGCCGAGTTGCGCTCGTTCGCGACCTCGCTGCTCACTCTGTACCCCGAGATCAGCTTCGAGGACACCAACTTTCACCTCATCGAAGCCATGGGCCGCATCATGCCCGAGGTCTCGCTCAAGACGAGCCTCTGGGTCATCGACAACCTCGCCGGTCGCGGTGCCCAGATTTACCTCGACACCCAGCTGACCAGTGCGGTCGACGGAAAGATCGAGCTCTCCACCGGAGCGATCTTCGAAACAGACCTCATCGTCTGGACCGCCGGCGTCATGGCGAACCCGACGATCGTGCGCCACACCGACCTTCCCATCGAAGAGCGCGGTCGTCTGCAGGTTCGTGCCGACCTGCGCGTCGGAACCGAGGACGACATCATCGCTGATGCCTGGGGCGCCGGCGATGTAAGTTGCGTTCCCGACCTGAGCGGTGGCGGCGTCGGCGGTAACTGCGTGCCGAACGCCCAGCACGCTGTGCGTCAGGGCAAGCTCCTCGCCAAGAACATCGCCGCCGTGCTGCGCGACGAGGCTCCGGTACAGTACTTCCACAAGAACTTGGGCGCTGTCGCCGGTCTCGGTATTGGTATCGGTGTGTTCCAGAACAGCAAGTTCGCGATGACGGGCCTGCCGGCGTGGTTCGCGCACCGTGGCTACCACGGGCTCGCCATGCCGAGCTGGGAGCGCAAGCTGCGCGTTGTCTGGGGTTGGGTGAACAACTTCTTCCTCGGTCGCGACAACGTTTCGCTCAGCGCCACACAGCACCCGCGTGGCGCGTTCGTCGAGTTCGCTTCGCGTCCGAAGCCGCCGGCGCCTGCTGCGGCCCCGGCAGCCAAGACTCCGGCAGCCCCTCGCGCGCCGCGTGCGCCGCGCAAGCCCACGGTGAAGGCTGCTGCAGCGGCTGCGGCTACCTCGGCGCCCGCCGCCGAGAAGGCGGCCGCGGAGGCATCGGCTTCGGCTTCGAAGTAATTGTTTCGGTAGATGCTGTCGGGCGATCACCTCGCTCGGCAGCACCTATGCTTTAAGCGCCCGTCAGCGGGCACGCCCCCATAGCCCAATTGGCAGAGGCAGACGACTTAAAATCGTCACAGTCTGGGTTCAAGTCCCAGTGGGGGCACCACGAATTTTTCTATGCTGATCTGGCTTTTAAATTCGTAACAGGTTCCTCAGGTGCACCGTTTGCCCAAATTTTGCCCACACTTGAAATTATGCGGGCCTGTTCGAGGGCCACTGCAACGCTGTCCAGGTCGTCGTCGAAGAGATCTGTGTATACGTGCATGGTCATCGCCGCCGAGGCGCAGGCGAGCAGCCGCTGCAGCACTTTGACGTTCGCCCCGGCAGACACGACCAGGCTGGCCGCGGTGTGCCTGAGGTCGTGGGGAACGACACGCGGAAAGGTCGGATCGACCTCCCGGGCACACTTGAGGGCGTAAACCAGCCCGCCGTCCTGAGTCGACGGCGTGCACTGATGCGACAGCCCGTTGCCGAACAGGATCTGGTCAGGTGTCCTATCGGCGCAGAGCAACGCCAATCGTTCCTACAGGAACGGGGGAAACGGAACCAGGCGTGCCTCGTGCGACTTCGGCGTGCCGATGAGAATCTTGCCGCCAAACCGCACGGCGTTTTCGCGAACTGCCAGACGCCTCTGAACGAGATCCACGTCTCGCACCCGCAATCCGGTCACCTCACCCCAGCAGGCCGGTGTAGGCGAGGGTCAGCACTACCGTTCCATGCGCCGCCGCCGCCGCGGTTGCGAGCAGGTCAACCTACTCGTGCCAGAGATCCGTGTGCGGTTTGTTCCTTTTGCAAAGGAGAGTCACGCCGCACGAGCTGTTGACCAGTATGCGGCGCTCCATGACCCCCACGTCGAGGATTGCCGCGAGCACTCCGTAGGCACGGATGACGTGGGTGGCGCTACGTACACCGGGCGTGGGATGCAAAGTTATTGCTGTGCCGGCACTGAGCTGTGACACCCAGGTCTGCACCTCGCTGTGCTGGATGCGGCCGATCTCGGTGGCTCTCCAGCGACTCTTGGACACCTCGGTGCAGGCGAGGAACAGCTGAGCGGAGCGCTTGGTCTTGAAGCCACGTTTGTCGGTCTGGCTGTGGCCGGGTCTGCGGTAACGCACGCGGTGTCTCTTGCCCGCTGCAGTCTCATCCGCTGAACGCGTTCCCATGACCTTACCTCGTAGGGCTCGCCGTCATTGGTGGCGACGAGCCGGAATTGCTGCTGACTGACATCACCATGCACCCTGCCACCGACAGTCAGGGCTGACCCGCGCGCCGAACGCCTACGGCTGGCCTCATACCCCTGCCCCGGCGCCCGGGGCGCCGGGATCGGCCCCACCCTCGACGCCGGCGACCACGCCATCTAGCTCGAGTCGGC
Source organism: Cryobacterium sp. Y50 (assembly GCF_002929805.1). Taxonomy (GTDB): domain Bacteria; phylum Actinomycetota; class Actinomycetes; order Actinomycetales; family Microbacteriaceae; genus Cryobacterium. The sequence continues at coordinate 107,121 of NZ_PJJM01000103.1, forward strand.
ACAGGCCGCCCATTTTGAGGTTGCCGCAGCCTGGGATATTTCTGCGCGAACCCGCGCCTGAACGCCGGAGGCGACCTTCCTCAGCGCAGCGGGCGCCGAGTCCCTGGGGCGTGTCGCCCCCTTCTTATGGCGAATACACGATCGGCTCGGGAGGCGTCGAGGAACAGAAGCGGAGGGCGATATTTCTTGCCTCGGTTAGTCCCCTTGACCAGGCATTTTCTCGGACTAGTCTCACGGATCTGCCGCCTCCAGACGTCGCCCGGAGCCGCGAAAGACGGCGCACATCCATCGGTGTTCCGGTGGTCGTCCGGCTTGCGGGCACGTTCAGGTCGGGTCAGGGCATCATGGACGGTGCCATGGTCGTGCGATGTCCGTGTCCGCGCGGTGACCAGCGCTCGTGGCCCCTGTTCGGTGCATTGGCACGTGTCCGAACCAGGGCCAACTTCCCAAACGCGTGCGGCAACGGCGCGGCCGTGACGAACACCAGCGGACGGCGCGCGCGGGCTTTCCGGTGGGCGTATCCCCGGCCCGCCGTTCCGCTGGCAGGGGCGGGAATGCCCCGACGGGCGACTTTGCCGGTACCCTGAGCCCGTAGGTAGGCTACAAGTAAGGCCGCTGGTAGCCGATCGGGGGGTCAAAATGTCGTTGTCGCTTCAGCCCGAAGGTGCGCAGGCCGCAGACGCATTGCCGCTGCGGCCGATCGTTGCGCGCATCCGGCGCCTCGTTGTGCTTGCCATGCTCGCTGCTCTGGGGTACACCGCGTTTACTGTGGCCAGTAAAGGCTACTGCCCAGGTGGCGTGAACGCTGATGGCACATTTATCGATGCAGCCGGAAACGTCACCGAGCTGGCGCCGAGCTGCATCGACCTGACGCTCCAACCGAGTGTCTTTATCTATATCGGCATCTTCGCGATCGTGATCGGAGCGCTGACCTTCGTACTCCGCCGGGCAAGTGATGTTCCCGCCGCGCTGCGCTACCTCGATCGAGGCGCTGTCACGGTCGTGATCCTCGCTGTCGCATCGGTCGCGATTAGCCAGATTTGGTTTGCGATGATCCCCATTACCGATTGGAATGGCAGCGGCACATTCTTCTACCCGTTCCCATTTGGTTCAGTCGATCTCACCATCACTCCGATGCAGACTCAATGACCTTGAGAACGCGATGAGGCCAAGGGCATCGCTTACTGAAGTTGAAGGGCACCCTGTCGCGTAGCACCCACCTGCGCGCAACCCCAACCTCCGGGAAGCAAGCTGATTGACGTTCGTCGGCTTGCTTCAGGCCCAGTCAGCGGTAGGGCGTGGTTTCGTTCACGCTAATCGTCCGGTAGTCGTTCCTCTTGCTGACCAGGGTGCGAAAGCGGTCGCACTAGGCTTCGGGAATGAACCCCGAGACAACACACCTGCTCGACCACTCGCGTTCGAGCTGGTCTGTTCCGACCGAACCTCGTTTACTGAGAACGCGCATTTGGCGCTCCAGCAGGTCAACGCCCGCACCGGTCGTAGTGCTCTCGCACGGCACTGGCGGCGCAGGAGAAGACCTGGACTGGCTCGCGAAACCGCTGAATGACGCGGGATTCCTCGTTGCTTCGGTCGATCACCCCGGCAACAGCTACAACGACGAGTACCTCCCCGAAGGATTCGCGTTCGCGTGGGAAAGAGCAAGGGACATCACCTTCCTTATCGACCATCTCGTGGCCGAGCAGAACATCGATATCACGCGGGTCGGTGCGGCCGGGTTCTCGTTCGGCGGCTACACCGTCACCGCACTGCTCGGCGGCAAAATCGATGTACACCTCATGGAGGCAATGTTTCACGGACAGATCCCTGCGCCGGACGTACCGGAGTTTCCAGACTTGATCAAAACGCTGCGCAGCAAGTATTCCGATGCCGAGTTGACTTCGTTGGCGGAAACCGGCGCGCGGTCCCTGACCGACGCGCGTGTCCGGGCTGGAATCCTCTTGGCGCCCGCCATCGGAAGGCTCCTGATCTCAGAGTCCCTTAGCCAGATTTCTGCCCCGGTCCTGGTGCGCTGGGGTGACGCCGACGAAGCGGTCAAGTTCTTCACCTTCTACCTTTGAGCGCGAGTCCGAGCGATAGACATCACTACTCCGGCGACGCCCGTCGTCGTCCCGTAGGCGGTTCCTTTTACGGAACCATCACGGGACTTGGAGTGAACAGAGTTCGGGACTGACAATTTCCTCCGGGCTAAGCCGTTTGAGAAGTGTGCCCCGGTTGATCGCGGTCAGCTGCTCGTAGCCGGCGTCGTCCGGATGATAGCCATCGCCCAGAACACGTTCGGAAGTAGTGATTACTCTCGGGTGATCAGACCGCGGGATTTGCGTGTAGCCAGTCACGGACTTGGTCTGCATGATCCTCTGCAGGGAAGACGGGATAAAACACGTGCCTGATGGTTTCGCCGTCAATAACAAGAGTCATGCGCTTCAGAAGCGTCAAGCCTGCGACCGCAAAGGTGGGCAGATTGAGCGTCTCTGCCAATCGTCCTTGCTGATCTGAGAGGAGTGGGTATGGAAGGTGCAGCCGCTTGACGGCCTCGCGTTGGTAAGCCGAACTCTGCACCGAGAGCCCGATCACGCTGTGGGCACCGGCCTCCTGGAGCTCGACCAAGCTATCGCGGAAGCTGCATGCTTCGGCGGTGCACCCTTTTGCTCCGGGAATGTCCGCCCATCCGATTGGCTCCTCCTGGCCAGGGACACCCGTCCGTGGATAAATAAACATGATCCAACGCCCTGTCGAGATGTTTGTGATGCTCACCTGACCGCCCGATGTCGACGCAAGGGCGACGTCAGGCAGGTGCAATCCGAACAGGTGGTCGCCGGCACCGTCGTCGATGGGCGTCGGGAGGATATTTGTCATGTGGTTCCTTTTCAAGAAGTGGTGGCCTTCAAAGTTGCCCGACACACTTAGGTGCCAGGGACGGGTCACAGACAATCACCAGCCCAAAGGGCGCCCACAATTTTCGCTCTGTTCGGGCATTTCACGGTCACGTCCCGCTGGGTGGATGCTCCTATTGAAGTCAAGCGGCATTTAGGGTGGGATTCGATTGTCGGGATTAGTCGTCGAGCAAGGCCACTTCGACCCCAATGGGTGGGAGGATTACGTCTACTGGCAGACCCAGGACCGCAAGACTCTCAAACGCATCAACTGGCTGATCACCGTCGCGCTGCGCGATCCGTTCGCTGGTATCGGCAAACCGGAGCCCCTCAGGCACATCCTCTCAGGCACATCCTCTCAGGCACATCCTCTCCGGCGCGTGGTCCCGCCGCATCGATGACACGAACCGCCTCGTCTACTACGTCACGGACGACCACATCGTCATCCTGCAAGCCCGCCAACACCACTGGCCCGAGATCCGCACTGCCCGCATAGGGTTCGATGGATTCAACCGGTCGTTGCAACGATGGGTTTTTCTGGCTCTGGTAATAGTCGTTGCATGGCTTGAGCGGGTGTGATGCCGCCGAGTGTTTTGCGGGGTCGATTGTTGAGTTCGGTAGCTACTTCGAGTAGCCGCTCGGGCGAATGGATGGATAAGTCGGTGCCTTTAGGGAAGTATTGGCGCAGCAGCCCGTTGGTGTTTTCGTTGGTGCCCCGCTGCCACGGTGAATGTGGATCACAGAAGTAGATCGCTATCGTGGTGGCCAGCGTGATCTGCCGGTGCTGGGCCAGCTCGGTTCCCTGATCCCACGTCAGAGTGCTAGCGCAGGCGGTCAAGGTAACGCAGAATGACGCCCTCGCGCAGCGCCCATGGCGACACTTCAAGTTCCGCCGCCCCGAACGCGGCCATCGCCGCACCGAGCACGATGCCGCCGGCCACGATCTGAAAGGTGCGGTCGGCGGTAATGCCAGGAAGCGCCGGGCGGGCTTCGGCGGGAATGCGCGCGAGACGCGGCACCCAGTCGTCGAGCCCGGCCCGGCCGAGCCGCAGGCGGTCCGCGGCGCCGACGCCGTCCGAGGTGGTGCCGGCCAGTCGGGCCAGTGATCGAATCGCCTTCGACGATCCGACGATGTGGTGCGGTGCCGGCAGGTGCGCGAAGGCACCGACCGCATCGCGCAGAACGGATGCCGCATGCCCTCGCAACGCAGACACCTCCTCCGGTAGAGGAGGATCGTGGTGCAGAAAACCGATCGTGCTGCGCCCGGCGCCGAGCGGGAGCGACAGCGCCACCTCGGGAAACTCAGCTCCGCCGGCCGCGATCTCGAGCGATCCGCCGCCGATATCGAACAGCAGAATGTTGCCGGCCGACCAGCCATACCAGCGCCGCACGGCCAAAAAAGTTAGTCGGGCTTCGTCTTCGCCTGATAGTACTTGCAGGGCGACACCGGTTTCCCGTTCGACCCGGCCGAGCAGTTCTGGGCCGTTGGTCGCGTCGCGCACGGCCGAGGTGGCAAACGGCAGCAACTCGTCGATATTGTGCTGCTGGGCAACATCCGCTGCATGCTGCACTGAAGAAAGTACCGCCGCGACACCCTCATCATTGATTGCACCATCAGGTGTGATGTACCGCATGAGGCGCAGAACGCTCTTATCGGAGGCCATCGGCACCGGCGGGGCGCCTTCGTGCGCGTCGACAACCAATAGGTGGACGGTATTCGAACCGACATCGAGGACTCCAAGGCGCACATTTGTACGATACCGCCTCCTCCGGGTCAGCGTTGCGCGGGAGCGACGAAGCGCTGCCAGCCCCAGGCGCTTGCGCACAGTGCTGCGAAGCTTGCTGCGACGATCCACAACACCGTCCCGGAGCCGCTGCTGTGCAGCTGATCGATCGCCGGGGTGAGCGCGGCGAACAAAATTCCATAGGCGACGACGGTCAGGCCGGTCCAGATCGGCGGTGACCAGACCAGAATGCTGCGCCCGCTGGTGTGACCGATAGGCACCAGAATGAGCACGGCCGAGCCGACTGAAGCGAGCACGATCGTGTTGACCATCTCAGCCACGAACGAGGTCGTGAAATCACTGGCGGCGGGCACAAGCGCTCCGAGTGACCAGGCGAGCGCGGCAAACAGGGCGAGGGCGCCGACCCGCACTGTCGCAAGCTGGCCGCGCTGCGCCGGCGTCGGCTGCGCGCTGGCAGCATCCGCTTTGGCTGACAAGCTCACGCTGCCGAGCAGCCCGAACAGCAGGGCCGGGTGCAGGTCGAAGACGCGCGAGGCTATCGCCGCGGCCGCGATCAGCAGCAGGTAACGCGGCAGAAACCTAACCGCCCCGCGCAGCCCAAGCACGCGGGAACTCCACCACAGCGGGACCAGAATGGCGACCCCATTGACCAGGACCAGCCCAATGATCACCGCGACCAGCAGACGCAGGTAGGCCGGCTGATCCACCACTGGTCCGGACAGCATGACGAATGTCGCTGCGGCCACGAGCGCCGCGCCACCGCGCAGCCACCGGTTGAGCCGCACGGTCGGTGCCACGTCATACTCTTCGCGCACCTGATTGCGACCCGCCAGGGTGGGCCTTGACCAGAGTGGATGTCCGCCGCGCGTGCGCGAGATGGTGCCCGCGAGCATCCGCAGTGGCAGAGCGATCAGCACCAGGGCGCCCAAGGCGAGCAGCCCGGCCTGCAACCAGGGGAACGGCGAACTGGTGCCGCTTGGCCCGATCGGCAGCGCGAAGCGGGTCGGGTCATTCCACCGGCCGGAAAAAGTGGATGCCCCCGCCGCCTCCTCCTCCTCAGCGGCTTCCGGCGCTGGTTCCTCCGTTTGCGGCGCCGAGGAGGGCGTGGGCACCACTGTTTCACCCGGGACTTCGACCGCACTGTCAGGCGAGGGTGAGGCTGATGTGCTCGGAGCCGGCGTGGCCGCTGGCGTCTCAGAGGCAGACGGGGTCGGCGTGGTGGTGCTCGCGGCGGCATACCTGACCGTCACAGGGGTACTGCCCGGGCCGACATTGCCGGCGGAATCCTGCTGCACCGCGATGACGGAGTACGAACCCGCTTCCACGCCCCCGGCGGAGCAGGTCCAGGCCCCGTCGGTCACCTTGGCGAAGCAGACCGAGTAGGCACCGGCGAACACGGTGACTGTTGCGCCGGTCTCGCCGGTGCCTATGTATTGGGTTCCCGCGACGAGCACCTGGGCGCCTTCGCGGGGAGTCGTGACAACGGGAGCAGCGGGGGCTTGCAGGTCGAACACAATCCCGATCGGGTCGCTCGAATTGGACGACGGGCTGCTGAAGGTCGAACGCTGGCTCGCTGTCACCTCCAGACTTCCGCTCGCGAGCGTGCCCGCAAACAGGCACGCCCAGGCACCCGAGTTGTCGACGTCGCTGGAGCACGAGTCGCCGTTCTCCAGTGATGCCGTCACGGTGGCTTGGGGATGCCCGGTTCCGCGCACCCAGCCGTCGGACTCGGAGCCGGTGCGGCCGCCCAGCACGGTCGGTACGCCCAGAACGGCAACCGTGATCTCGTCGCTCAGGGTGGAATCGCCAGCTACAACAACGCGCAGTTTGATCGTCGGACCGTTCTGCAGGTATAGGTTGCTGCAGCTCCAGGAGGTCGATGTATCTTCATCCAGCGACACACCTTCTGGGGGGAAGATGCATAGGGCGTCCTCGCCGCGCGGCGATAACAGCTGAATCCTTTGGCCAGCGGCTTTCGACCCCGACACGGTGGTGCGGTTACTGCTGATGAACTGCCCGTTTCCAGGGCTCTCGATCAGCGGCCTCGTCGCCGCTGCGGGATCGGTCGTGGTATTCGGGATGGGTTCTTCAGTGGCCGGTGCGGTCGATTCCGGTGTCGATTCCGGTGTCGACTGCGCCGTGGATTGCGCCGTGGATTGCAGGTTCACCTCCTGGCTCGGTTCCGGCGTTGCTTCCAGGGGTTCGTCCTGAATCGTCGAGGTCGCTACAGCTTCTTCTGCCTGCGCCGTCGCCAGCACGGGTCCGGCGAGGGCGATCGCACACCCAAGCAGCAGGGCGGCGACGGCCGCTAAGCTGCGGGAGCGTCGCGCACGCGCCGTTGCGCCCGATACTGCGACCCGAGTCGATTTAGACATAACTCACCCCCTGCCCCAATTTGAAGGGCAGCGGGCGGTAAAGTCAACCTCCCGCGCCTTACAAAATGTAACAAACCGAGGGAATTCTTCGAGCTGCCGCCGGCCACCCGCAAACATGACAACCTTTATCCGAAGCGGATGCCCAGCATGAGACCGCCGAGGAGAGCAGTACCCTGATGAATGCCACGCCCCGCACCCCCGCCTCCACACGCGCCGTCGCCGCCCGGGACTGGGAACACCGCGCCGGAGAGCTCGGCGATCGCCTGCCGACCGGGTTCGAGGTGGCCGTCGCCACGTCTGCCTTTCAGATCGAGGGAGCCGCCCGCGACGGCGGCCGTGGCGACAGCGTCTGGGATTCCTTCAGCCAACGATCAGGGCGCATCCGCGATGGCTCGAACGCCTCCGTCTCCGCCGATCACGTCAAGAACTACGCCGCGGATGCCGTCCTCTTGCGAGACCTCGGCGTCGACGCCTACCGGTTCTCGCTGGGCTGGACCAGGCTACAGCCCGAGGGCCGCGGCCCCCTCAACCGCAACGGGCTCGCGTTCTACGATCGGTTGCTGGATGCGTTGCTGGCTGACGGTATTCGTTCAACCGCCACGCTCTCGCACTGGGACCTGCCGGCTGCTCTGCGCGGCGGCTGGCTGAACCGCGACACCGCCGGCCGTTTCGCCGACTACGCTCACGCCGTGGGGGAGGCTCTCGGCGACCGCATCGACGCCTGGGTCACCCTCGACGAGCCGGCCACAGTCACCACCAGGGGCTACGCGCTCGGCACCCACGCACCCGGCCGCACCCTGTTGTTCGACGCGCTTCCTACCGCGCACCATCAGCTGCTCGCGCACGGTCTTGCCGTGCAGGGCCTGCGCGCCGCCGACGTGCGCGGACGCATCGGCCTGGTCAACTCCCACACTCCGGTGCAGTCAGCGACCGACCGCGACCAGGACCGCTCCTATACGGCCCTCTACGACCTGCTGCAGAACCGGCTGTTCGCCGACCCGGTGCTGCTCGGCCACTATCCAGACCCTCTCGAACCGTTCGGGGTCGAACTACGCACCCTGCTCGAGGCCGCCCCAGCCGACCTGCGCACGATCCAGCAGCCGCTCGACTTCTACGGCATGAGCTACACCGGGCCGGCCCGAATCGCTGCCGGTGCGACGGTGCTGAAGGCCCCCGACGGCCAGCCGATTCCCGTCACCTCATGGCCGTTCCACCTTGAGCCGTTCCGCGAACACCCCACGACCTCCACCGGCGACGTCAACGCTTCCGAGTATGTCGCTGTGGCGCTCGCCGAACTGGCCGAACGCTACCCCGACCTGCCTCCCGTTTACCTCTCACTCGCCGGTGGCGCCTTCTCTGACCAAGCGGATGCCCGCCACCAGGTGCACGATCCCGCCCGCATCGACTACCTCGCCGAACACCTCGTGGTCGCCCTCGTCGCCACGGCCAGCGGAGCCCCGGCCGCTGCTGTCGACCTCGCCGGCTTCGCATTCTGGTCGCTGCTCGACGGGTTCGAGTGGGATGCCGGCTACACCCAGCCGACCGGCCTGGTGCACGTCGACTTCGCTGACGACCGCCGCACGCGCACCCCCAAGTCGAGCTACCGCTGGCTGCAGCACGCCCTCGCAAACCGTTAACGCGTAGCAAACTCATCACGGAGTCGAGTCCTGCGGGGTTGCGAGTGTGAGAGCGAGGAGCGGATGCGCAATTCCCCTCCAATCTAGGCGGCGTCGTGCGAATCGTCCGCGACCGCCCGCAGCGCGTCGATCGCGTGCGACAGCGGTAACCCGTCGCTGATCGCGCGCAGCACCTCGGGCAGTTGCTCGCGCGGCAGAAAAATACCGCCGAGCAGAATCTGTGAAAACACCAGCGCCGGCATGAACTGCACGACCCGAAACACCGCGCGGGCGACCGCGCTCGCGGAACGCTTTGACGCGCCAGGAATAACGAAGAGACGTGGATACGGTTGCCATTGGAAGACGGAACGCAGGTCATATCGCTGCCACTTTACGGCGACGACACCCTGGCCCTGTCCGTGGCTGGAAAGACCAAAAACCTCAAAGCGAAGCATTGGGCGAAGTTTGCCGACAAACTGAGTCTTTCGCAAAAGGCCGCAACCGCGGCAGGCCAGCTCGTCCTACGCGCAGCCAGTTTGATCATGCTGGAGAGCCTGCCCTTTTGTGATTCCCCGTTGCGGGGCGCTCAGCGGGAAGTGCGATTCCGGCGTGCGGAATTCACGCAGTAATGCGTGGGTCACGTTTCATGGAGCCGGCTAGTGACTTCAGGCGATGCAGATACAGCTGGATACTCGTCAGCATTAAAGGCGAATGCAGGTGGCCTCGAACGCGCCGCCAGTAGGGTAGACCGCATGATGTGTGCGTTGCCGATCCTGATTTTCGCGGCATCGCCGTCATCCGCTGAAGCCGAGGGTGTGTCTTTTCGGTACTACGACGACATCGTGAGTCGCTACCACGGGCGTCCCGCGTTTCGGAACGAGGTTCTGGACGCCCAGGCCCAGTATCCCGGCGACGACCTCACTGCTCCGACCGGACTGCTGTTACTCGCCCGCTACGGGGACACAGTGCTCGGTTGTGCCGGAATGCGAATTCAACAGGGCGAGCTCGGCGAGGTGACCAGGGTCTTTGTTGAACCGGCGGCTCGCGGCCAAGGCGTCGGCCGACTGCTCATGCAGAATCTGGAACGCGAATCCCGCGCCATCGGGCTCACCGTCTTGCGTCTGGACACGAGAACCGACCTCGTCGAGGCACGTAGCCTCTACGCGTCGCTCGGCTACATCGAGGGCGAGCCGCACAACACTGACCCGTATGCCAATCACTGGTTCCGAAAGGAGCTGCGATGACCGATGAGTGCAGCATGCTGGCGCCCGACCTCGTCCCGGAGCTTCTGGTCACCTCGCTGCAGAAGAGTCTGGATTTCTGGTGCCGTCTCAGCGGATTTGACGTGCTGTACGACCGACCCGACGATGGGTTTGCCTACATCACTCGGGGCACGGCGCACCTCATGCTCGAGCGACGGGGCGCTGGGCGAAACTGGATTCCGGCGGCGTTAGACCCGCCGTTCGGCCGCGGCGTCAACTTTCAGGTGTCGGTTCCATCGATCGACCCGCTCGTGTGTACCTTTCGGGAGGCTCGTTGGCCGCTGTTCATGGAACCCGAGACGAAATGGTACCGAACGGGCGATACCGAGGCCGGCGTCGCTCAGTTTCTCGTGCAGGACCCGGATGGCTACCTGATCCGGTTCCAAGCCTCGATCGGCCGAAGGATCGTCGCCGCGTTTCCCCGCGCGCCTTGAGGTTGCTTGGAGTGTGATGGGAAGCGGGTGGGAGCCTCCGGGGTCGCGGTTAGTATGGGCAGGTACGCACGGGGGTCGTTGTCGCCAAGTCATGCCGCCGTGTCACCCTACATAGCCAATTTGCAAGGAGACGCTGCCATGGAATGGCTCATCCCGGTTCTGATCGTTGTCGCACTCGTCGCCATCGCGGGTATCTACCTGTGGTCGACGTACAACTCGCTCGTGACGCTGAATGTGCGCGTCGACGAGGCGTGGAGCGACATCACGGTGATGCTTAAGCGTCGTGCTGACCTGCTGCCCAACCTGATCGAAACGGTCAAGGGCTACGCGGCACACGAGAAGAACGTGTTTGAAAACGTGACCCGTGCGCGAGCCGAGACGCTGTCAGCACAAGGCCCGGCCGACGCATCCGCTGCTGAGAATCACATGCAGACCGCGCTGAAGAGCATTTTTGCTGTCGCCGAGGCGTACCCGCAGCTGCAAGCCAGCCAGAACTACCTGCAGTTGCAAGCCGAACTCGTCGACACCGAAGACAAGATTCAGGCCGCGCGTCGGTTCTACAACGGTGGCGTGCGCGAAATGAACACCAAGATCAAGGTGTTCCCGAACCACTTGTTCGCCGTGAACCTCGGCTTCACCGAGCGCGAGTTCTTTGAGGTGGCCGATTCCGCAGCGATTGCGGAGCCGCCCCGCGTGCAGTTCTAACGGGACTTAGTCGATGTACAGCGCAATAGCTAAGAACAAACGCAACACCGTCTTCATCATGATCCTGTTCTTCGTGATCATTGCGGGGCTCGGCTGGCTGGCGAACTTCGTTTACGGTGCTGGCGGTTACGGCATCCTCATCGCCACGGTCGTCATCACTGCGCTCTACGTGATCATTCAGTACTACGCCGCTGGTCGCCAGGCGATCTCGATGAGCGGCGGCATCCGGGTCAACAGCAAGGCCGACCATCCCCGTCTCTGGCGCATCGTGGAGAACCTGTCGATTACGACCGGCACACCGATGCCCGAGGTTTACATCATCAACGATCCGGCGCCAAATGCTTTCGCCACCGGTCGCGACCCCCAGCACGCGATCGTCGCCGCCACCACCGGCCTGCTCGACATCATGGACGACTCCGAACTCGAAGGCGTTATGGCCCACGAGATCGGCCACGTGCGCAACTACGACATTCGAGTGTCGATGGTCGTGTTCGGCCTCGTCGTCGCGATCGGCTTCATCTCCGACATGTTCCTGCGCATGGCGTTCTTCGGCCGCAGCAACAACAGCAACGGTAATCCCGTCGTCATGGTCTTCGGCCTTGTCGCAATGATCGTGGCCCCGCTCATCGCGACCGTCGTGCAGCTCGCCATTTCTCGCCAGCGCGAATATTTAGCGGATGCCACAAGCGCGTTGACGACGCGCCACCCGGACGCGCTCGCCTCGGCCCTGGCCAAACTTGGTGAGTACGGTCGCCCCATGCAGAAGCAGAACAGTTCGATGGCCCACCTCTGGATCTCGGACCCGCTGAAGAAGGGCGCCATGGGCAAGCTGTTCGCGACGCACCCGCCGATCGAAGAGCGCATCGAGCGCCTGACCGCCATGGGTCGCAAGTTCTAACCTGACCACGCGACGACAGGCTTACCGAAGTTCGGCGGCGAGACCGTCAGCCAGGTTGCCGCGCGGCGCGACGACGATCTCCCTGAGGCCCTGCCAGAGCGCCGCTTCCCGCAGCACCTGCGCTAGCCTCGCCGCAGCATCCGCTGGCGCGCCCGGCTCAGCCCAGGCCGACTGCACCCGTAGTACGCCGGCCTGCCGGTCGTTCTTCAGATCGACCCGCCCGACGACCATGTCGCCAAGCAGAATCGGCAGAGAGTAATAGCCGAACACGCGCTTGGGTGCCGGCGTGTAAATCTCGATGCGGTAGTGAAAATTGAACAGCCGCAGGGCGCGGGCACGTTCCCAGACCACCGGGTCAAACGGGGACAGCACCGCCTGCGCGTCCATGGTGCGCGGTAACCGAGCGTCCCGGTGCAGCCAGGCGCGCGCACCCCAGCCCGCAACCTGCACCGGGAGTAGTTCTCCGGCCTCCTCCAAATCACGAATGGCCGAGAGAACCGGTGCCGACTTCAGCCGAAAGTAGTCGGCGAAATCCTTCACCGTACCAATCCCATGCGCGCGAGCTGAGCGGCGCACAAGTTCGCGGTGGGCATCCGTTTCAGAAATTTTGGTGCCGAGCAGTTCGGGGGAGAAGACCTGCTCGGGCAGGGCATATACCCGTTCAAAGCGGATGCGGCCGGCGCTGACCACATCGCCCCAGCGGAACAGACTTTCCAGCCCGGTCTTCACCTCGGACCAGCCCCACCAGGGACCGCTGCGCTTGTTGGCGTCGTGTTCGATCGCACTCGCCGGCATCGGACCGTTGGCGGCGAGCTCGGCTAGGAGCCAGTCGAGCATCGGACGGTTGGCCTGGGACCAGTCGCCGGGCGTGCGGGCTGAGCGGTCGCGATAGTTATGCATGCGCCAGTGAAACAGCGGCCAGACGTCGATCGGCAGATAGGAGGCCTCGTGGGCCCAATATTCGGTAACGCGGGCCTGGCGACCCGTGGTCAACCGGTCAAGCTGGGTTTTGTCATAAGGGCCGAGTCGGCTGAAGGCCGGCATGTAGTGGCTGCGCTCGAACACGTTGACCGAGTCGATCTGTAACAGCTCAAGTCGGTTCACCAGGGCCGTGAGCTGACGAATTCCGACGGCCGATGTCGGTCGCGCGCCGAAGCCCTGCGCGGCGAGTGCAATCCGCCGCGCCAGTGCGGGAGAGATTGTCGTGACCATTCGTCTCACTCTAGCTGCACCCCCGTTCACCTGCGGTTAAGGTGGAAATCGTGTGATGGACATGTAATCTTCGTAGTGTCGGGCAGCCGGCACTCCCTGCCTCATATTCTGTTCATCTGGAACGTTTGCCACAGCATTCACACGTTCCGGTGCCGGTCACAATGGAGGAAAAATTGTCTCTCAAACGCACTCTGACGGTGTCCCTGGCCACCGCAGCGGCCCTTGCACTCACGCTCAGCGGCTGTTCACCAGCTGCCGAGGCCCCGGCCTCGGGCATTGACGCAGCAACCGCCACCAGCCTTACCGCCTTTGGTGATCTGGCCGGTCTCGAAGAAGCCGCCATCGCGGAAGGTGAGCTGAACGTCATCGCGCTGCCGCGTGACTGGGCGAACTACGGCGCCGTCCTTGACCTGTTTGCCGAGAAATACCCCGACATCACAATCCACGAGGCGTCCCCCGACGGGTCCAGTGCCGAGGAGATCCAGGCCGCCGACAACCTCAAGGGCCAGGACACGGCACCGGATGTCTTCGACCTCGGCCTGGCCGTCGCCCTCTCCAGTACCGACCGCTTTGCGCCGTACCAGGTTGCCAACTGGGCCGACATTCCCGACGCGCTCAAGGAAGCGTCAGGCCTCTACGTCGGCGACTACGGCGGATACCTCTCGGTGGGCTACGACCCCGACGCCGTGCCGGAGCCGAAAGAGCTCTCCGACTTGCTCGGAGCCGACTACAAGGGAAAGGTCGCCATCAACGGCGATCCGACCCAGGCCGGTGCGGCCTTCGCCGCCGTCGGTCTCGCCGCCGTGCAGAGCGGCGGAACGGTCGACGACTTTCAGCCTGGCATCGATTTCTTCTCCGAACTCAACAAGGCCGGTAACTTTCTGAAGGTCAACCCGACGACGGCGACCGTAGCCTCTGGTGAGACCCCGGTGGTCTTCGACTGGGACTACCTCAACGTCGGCTACGGTGCCCAGCTGGAGGGCCAGCGCAACTGGAAGGTCGTCGTCTTCGACGGCACCGGCTACGCCGGATACTACAACCAGGCGATCAACAAGGATGCCCCCAACCCTGCGGCAGCGCGGCTGTGGCAGGAATTCCTGTACAGCGATGAAGCACAGAACCTGTGGCTCGCCGGCGGCGCTCGTCCGGCGCGCGCCGAGGCCATGGCCGAGGCTGGCACCATCGACAGTGAGCTGTTCGACGCGCTGCCGAAGGCGCCGAGCGACACCGTCGTTCCGACCGAAGAACAGAGCACCGCAGCGGCTACACTGCTCGGCGAGAAGTGGGCTGCGGCTGTCCAGTAGCATCCGTGGAAGGGCAGCAGCCTTCGGGCTGCTGCCCTTCGCGGTGTATGTGTTGTTGTTCCTGGCGGTGCCGACCCTGATTGCGATCGGCACGGGCTTTTTCGACAATACCGGCGCCTTCACCCTGGTTACGGTCGCGGCCCTTGGCGACCCCGTCGTGCTGACCACCTTCTTCAACTCTTTCTGGCTGTCGGCGCTGACCGCCGTCGTTGGTGCCGTTGTCGGTGCAGCGGTCTGCTACGCCCTGTTGGGCGCGCGTCCGGACGGTCCGTTGCGCACCACCATTGATTCGCTCAGTGGTGTGCTGGCCCAGTTCGGTGGCGTCATGCTCGCCTTCGCCTTCGTCGCGACCATTGGCATCCAGGGCATGGTGACCCTGTATCTGCGCGATACCTTCGGCCTGGATATTTTTGAGAACGGCGTCTGGCTGTATTCGACGACCGGCCTTATTCTGCCCTACATCTACTTTCAGGTTCCACTCATGATCATCACGTTTATGCCGGCCTTGCAAGCCTTGAAACCGCAGTGGGCCGAGGCGAACGCCACCCTCGGTGGCAGCACCGCCAGCTATTGGTTCCGCATCGCGTTTCCGGTGCTCGCGCCGTCCTTCATTGGCAGCCTGTTGCTGCTGTTCGCCAACGCGTTCTCCTCCTACGCCACCGCGGCGGCGCTGGTCAGTCAGGGCTCGCAGATTGTGCCCCTGCAAATTCGCGCTGCACTCACCAGCGAAACACTGCTCGGTCGGGAAAATCTGGCCGGCGCGCTGGCCCTCGGAATGATCGTGGTCATGGCTGTCGTCATGCTCGGCTATTCAGCGCTGCAATCACGGGCCGCGCGGTGGCAGCAATGACCGGCCTGACCGCCAACGGCGTCGCCCACGCGCCCTCCCGCACGGTTCGCACCATCATTCTCGGTCTGATCGGGGTCATCTTTGCCGTGCCGATCGTGGCCATGATCGAATTCACCCTGCGTGCCGGGCTGGTCGGCGGCTACAACGTCGACCGCTGGGTCGCCCTGTTTCAGAGCGGCTTCACCGGAGTGTACCGACCGGTCCTGGTAGCGCTCGGCAACTCGGTGGCCCTGGCCGTCGGCACGGTCCTGATCGTGCTGCTGCTGCTCGTTCCCACCATGCTGCTCGTGCACATCCGCTTTCCTCGGCTGCGCCGAGTACTGGAATTCACCTGTATTCTACCTATCACCATTCCGGCCATTGTGCTCGTTGTCGGGCTCGCGCCGGTCTACGCCATTGTGGCTCGAATGCTGGGGAGCGGCGTGTGGACCCTCGCCTTCGCCTACGGCATTACGGTATTGCCTTTCGCCTATCGGGCCATTCAATCCAACCTCGACGGCGTCGACGTGAAAACGCTCACCGAAGCCGCGCGCACTCTCGGTGCGGGCTGGGGCCGTGTGCTCCTGTGGGTGCTCGTGCCCAACCTGCGCCGGGGCATCCTGGCCGGTGCCTTCATCGTCGTGGCCGTCGTGCTGGGCGAATTCACCATCGCGTCCTTGCTGAACCGGGTCAACCTGCAGACCGCTCTCGTCGTCGTGAGCAAGGTCGACCCGTACACGGCCGTGATCCTCTCGCTGCTGGCCCTCGCCTTCGCGTTCCTGCTGCTTCTCGTTATCGGACGACTCGGTGCCCCGCGCACCCGAACATCGCGCCGCCGTACCAACGTGAAAGGTCAAGCATGAATTCACAGAAGCTGAAAGTCCAGCAGCCAACCGCACCGACCCGACCGGGAACCGTCGTCGAATTCGTCGGCGTCGTCAAAGAATTCTCCGGGATGCGCGCCCTGGACGGCTTCAACCTCAGTCTGCACGCCGGTGAATGTGTCGCATTGCTCGGCCCGAGTGGCAGCGGCAAGACCACGGCGTTGCGCGTGCTGGCCGGCCTCGAATCCACCGATGCGGGCAGCATCACCATCGACGGCATCGACGTATCAGCCCTCGCCACCAGCAAACGCGACATGGGCATGGTATTTCAGTCGTACTCGCTGTTTCCGCACCTCAGCGCCGGCGAAAACGTCGAATTCGGGCTGCGGATGCGCAAGATCAAGCCGGCCGAGCGCCGCCGCAGGGCGGCAGCATCCCTGGCCATGGTCGGCCTCGATGACCACTTCGATCGCTTTGCACACCAGCTCTCCGGCGGCCAGCAGCAGCGGGTCGCGCTCGCACGCGCACTCGTGACCGAACCGCGCGTGCTGCTGCTCGACGAACCGCTCTCGGCGCTCGACGCCAAGGTACGCGTGCAGCTGCGCGACGAGATTCGGCGTATTCAAACCGAACTCGGCATAACGACCCTGTTCGTCACCCATGATCAGGATGAGGCCCTCGCCATCGCCGACCGCGTCGCCGTGATGCGCGCCGGCAATATCGAGCAGGTCGGCACGCCAGAAGAACTGTATTCCCGGCCGGCCACCCCGTTCATCGCCGACTTCGTCGGACTCAGCAACCGCATCGATGGTCTCGTGCGCTCTGCCTGGGCCGAGGTCTACGGAACGAGCCTGGCTCTGATCGACCCGTCGACGCCCGACGGACCGGTAACGGTCTCGATCCGCCCGGAAGACATCGAGTTCGCAGCCGAGGGCCTCGCGGCGACCGTGGTCGCCTCGAGTTTTCTCGGCTCCCTCCGCCGCACGACCGTTCGTCTGGGCGACGGCACGATTTTGTTTCTGCAACACGGCGTGCGCGTGCATCCGAGAGCGGGCGAAAGCGTGTACGTAATCTTTACCGGGGCGCCGGTCTCGACCGAGCCGGTGGGGCCAGCAAGTGTGGCGCAGCAACAGTACTGACGGCAGACCTAGACTGATTGCGTGAGCGAATCCAGGGGCAATCCAGGTGCACGCGCGTTGCTACGGCTGCGTCGCAGGCGTTCGGCCGAGCGCGCGCGGGAGCGCGTGCGGGAGCGCGTGCGCGAGAGTGCGAATCAGGCCGGATCCGAGCTCGTTGCCACGCCGATTGAGGTCGTGACCTCGACTGCAGCCGTTAACGGCGTCGACGAGAATCTGCCAGCGGGCATCCGTTTGGCGGGGGCCTGGTCGTGGCGGTTGATTGTGATCGCCGCCGCTATCGCCATTCTGGTCTTCCTGGTTATTCAGTTGCGGCTGATCGTCATTCCGCTGCTCGTCGCCGTGCTGGTTTCTGCGCTCCTGGTTCCGTTTGTGGCTTTTCTGGTGCGACATCGATGGCCGAAGGGTGTCGCTGTCGCTCTGGCCATGGTGGGTACGCTGGTACTTGTTGCCGGACTGGTCACCCTCGCATCGACGCAGATCGCCGAGGGCACCGTTGGGCTGAGCGAACGGCTCACTCAATTCTTCGACGGCTTTAAGGCGTTTCTGGCCGGCTCACCCCTGCAACTGTCCGAAACCGAGATCAACACCTACGTGCAGCAAGGGTGGGAGGCTCTCCAGGAGGATAGTGCGGTATTCATCAGTGGTGCTCTGTCGGTCGGGAGTACCCTGGGACACCTGCTGACCGGCCTGCTACTGGCTCTGTTCAGCCTGCTCTTCATCCTCATCGATGGCAAAGCCATTTGGGGCTGGATCGTGCGAATTTTCCCGAGACGGGCCCGCGCGGCCGTCGACGGTGCGGGAATCGCCGGCTGGACCACCCTCGGCAACTTCGCTAAGGTACAGATTCTGGTCGCCTCGATCGACGCGGTCGGCATTGGAGTGGGCGCGGCCCTGCTCGGGGTGCCGATGGCCATCCCGATCGGAATTCTGGTCTTCCTCGGCTCATTCATCCCCATCGTCGGTGCCGTTGCGACCGGATCGGTGGCGATTGTGATCGCACTCATCTTCAACAACTGGGCTATTGCCCTGGCCATGCTCGGTGTTGTTCTACTCGTGCAGCAGGTTGAGGGACACGTTCTGCAGCCGCTCATTATGGGAACCGCGGTGAAGGTGCATCCACTTGCCGTCGTGCTCGTGGTGGCTGCCGGCGCCTTACTCGCCGGAATTCCAGGAGCTCTGTTCGCCGTGCCAGTGGCCGCGGTCCTGAACGCGATGACCAGTTACGTTGCTGGGGGTACCTGGCGGTCGAGCCCACCGACGGTGCCGACGGTGCCGACGACCGGATCGGTGCTTTGGCAGACCGTGCCGCAGAGCCGACCGGGGTATCGCCCGTCTGGCGCGCCGGCGCGCACAGCACGGCTGCGCCCGCGGAGCCTCCTCACGTCCCGCTTGGCGTCCGCGCGCGTCACCCCCAAAGATTCGAGCGCATCCGGCGCTCCGCACGATAGTTCGGAGAACTAGAACATGCCAGAGACCACCCTCGTCGGACCGACCCTCGCCGAATTCGAGGCCGCTCGCGCGGTCGTCGCCCGGGCTGCGGATGTGACCCCGATGGAGAGCTCACGCTATCTCGCCGAAGTATTGGGCGCGCCGGTCTACCTCAAGTGTGAAAATCTACAGCGCACCGGGTCCTACAAGATTCGCGGTGCCTACAACCGACTGTCGAAACTGACCGAGGAGGAGAAAGCCCGTGGCGTCGTGGCGGCCTCGGCCGGAAACCACGCCCAGGGCGTGGCCTTTGCCGCGCGCGAACTCGGCATCAAGGCGACCATCTTCATGCCCGTCGGAGTCGCACTGCCGAAACTATCGGCGACGCGGGACTACGGAGCAGAGGTCATTTTGCGCGGTACGACCGTGACCGAACCGCTGCTCGCCGCAGCTGAATACGCCCGGGAGACCGGCGCGATCCTGATCCCGCCGTTCGACCATGCGGATGTGGTCACCGGGCAGGGCACGCTCGGACTCGAAATTCTCGATCAGGTTCCCGACCTGGAGACGGTCATTGTTCCCATCGGCGGTGGCGGACTCATCTCCGGGGTTGCCAGCGCGCTTAAGCAGCGTGCCGCCCGGGATGGGCGACACATACGGGTGATTGGGGTGCAGGCCGAGAACGCGGCTGCCTATCCACCCTCACTCGCCGCTGGCGAAGCAGTGACGATCAACATGCTCCCGACTATTGCCGATGGCATCGCGGTGGCCAAACCCGGGTTGCTGAACTTCAGCATCGTGCGCGATGTTGTCGATGAGATCGTGACCGTCACCGAAGACGACACCGCCCGGGCGCTTCTGGTGCTGCTCGAACGCGCCAAGCTCGTGGTCGAACCGGCCGGAGCCGTTGCGGTCGCCGCCATCCTGGCCGGCAAGATCACACCCACCGGGCCGACCGTGGCTATCCTCTCCGGCGGAAACATCGACCCGCTGCTGATGCAGCGCGTGATCAGCCACGGTCTCGCCGCCTCGGGACGGTACCTGACGCTGCGCATCATGCTGCCCGACCGTCCGGGTCAGCTGGCTCGAATCTCCGAGCTCCTCGCCGAAGCTACGGCCAACGTCATCGAGGTACTGCACACCCGACACGGCGTCGGACTGCAGATCAGCGAGGTCGAACTCGACGTCAGCGTCGAAACGCGCGGGCCGGAGCACCGCCAGCATGTCGTCGACACGCTGCGCGCCGCCGGCTACGATCCCCAGATCGACTAGCGCCTCCGGTCACGCGCATAACTCCAGCAACTCGTGACGCTTCCAGAGCGGATACCCGGCATTCCGGGCAACTTTTCTGCCGCGGCCGCAATTTGCAGGAGTTGTGATGTTGCACGCGGGTGTTTTTCGGGGCGATGGGGGCTAATTCAGGAAACTGAGGCGGCCAGCAGCGGTATGCCGCATTTTGGCTGGCCGCCGAGTAGTCGACCGACCCGGATTTCCTGAATTAGCCACCACACCGGCCGGCTCCTGTCGTCGGCGAGCCCGGAAGTGACCCCAAAAAGCTAACCGGTTCGGTTCAGGCGCCGGTGAACGTCTCCACGTTGGAGATCTGCACGGTGATCTCCTTGCCGGTGGGAGTGGTGTAGCTCGTCTTCGCGCCGACCTTGAGGCCGATGATCGCCGCGCCAAGCGGGCTCTGCTCGCTATACACGTCCAGGTCGCTGTTGGCGGCGATCTCGCGGCTGCCGATCAGAAAGCGGCTCTCCTCGCCGGCGATGGTTGCCGTGATGACGGTACCCGGCATGACGGTGCCGTTGCTCTCGGGGGCGTGGCCGACCTCGGCGGTGCGCAGCAGTAGGGTGAGCGTGCGAATGCGCGCCTCCATCTTGCCCTGCTCTTCTTTCGCCGCGTGGTAGCCCGAGTTCTCCTTGAGGTCGCCCTCTTCCCGTGCGGACTCGATCTTCTTCGCGATGTCGACCCGGCCAAAATTGCTCAGCGACGCCAGTTCCGCTGCGAGGCGGTCATGGGCCTCCTGAGTTAGCCAAGTGACCGTTGTATCGGTAGCCACGAGTGATCTCCTTCAGTACGCTCAAGCGCAAAAAGGCCGGTTGAGGGCCGCGCAGATATAGTCGACGCCCGACGATTGCCCAGGCGAATATGTCAGTTTAGGTCAGCCAGCACTGGTAAATCAAACCCGTGTTGCTCAGATCGGTGGTGCGCAGAACCTCGGTGAATGACCGGTTGTACAGGGTGGAGGGCGGTAGATCGATGATCTTCCAGCCGACGACCGAATAGCTCTCGTTGAGAGCTTGAACCGCGCAGCTCGCCGTGCGGTTCACCGGCAGCGCCACCTCGAAGGTGACGCTCACGCTGTGCTCATCGATGATGGTGTGCCCGATATCGCGCGCTTCGATCTGAGTGGATGCCCCGTCCAGGCCGGTCCACAGCACCCAGGCTCCCAGCACCAAAACAAAAATGCCACCGAGCCCCCACAGGATGCGGCGGTCGCGAACCCCGCGGGCAGGGGTACGCCCGTAGCGCGATTGGATCGCGGCGCTCTCGGGTGCCGGCGCAGCGGCGATGTCAGATTCATCGAGGCGCTCGGGGTCGAAGCTCGGCTGAACTCCGGTAGGCGTGCTGTTGAGGGGCACTGGCGATTTCACACTTCCGATGGAGCGATTAGGCTGGTATCTAGGTTATCTGGCCTAAGGTTATCCGGCATTCCTGAGGAGTATGGTGACGCTGCGACTGATGGCTGTGCATGCCCATCCCGACGACGAATCGAGCAAGGGCGCGGCAACGTACGCCTACTACCGCAGCCTCGGCGCTGAGGTCATGATCGTGAGCTGCACGGGCGGCGAACGCGGCAGCATCCTGAACCCGGCACTGACCGGCCATGCCATGGCCGAGCGCGACCTGCCCGGACTGCGCCGCCTGGAGATGCAGGGCGCCCAGCAGGCGCTGAATGTGCAGCATCGCTGGCTCGGCTACGAAGATTCCGGGATGGATGAGGGGCAGGACGCGCCGCCGAACAGCTTCGCCGCAGTTCCGCTCGAGTATTCGGCTGAACCGCTGGTGAATTTGATTCGAGAGTTTCGTCCGCAGGTGCTGATCACCTACGACGAGAATGGCGGCTATCCGCATCCAGATCACATCCGCTGCCACGAGGTTTCGATGGAGGCCTATCGTGCCGCCGCCGACCCGAGTCGCTACCCGCACACCGGCGAGTCGTGGCAGATCGGCAAGGTGTATTACGACCGCATCTTCAACCTCGAACGCATCGATGCCATGTACCTGGCGCTGAGCGTGGCTGAGCCGGACTCTCCGCTGCTTGAGCCGCTCGGCGCGGCCCGCGAGCGCATGGAGAATTACCCCAAGCTGGCCACCACGCACGTTCCCGCCGGTGATTTTCTCGAGGCGCGAGATGCCGCCCTGCGCTCGCACGCGAGCCAGGTCACACCCGACAGCAGCTTTTTCTTCTGGCCTAACGATCTCGTCCGCGCGGCCTGGCCCTACGAAGACTTCCAACTCGTCGAATCGAAAGTAGACACCGCAATGCCCGAATCCGATCTGTTCGCCGGAATCCAGGACGACGAATGACATCCCTGATTACCGTCGTGCTCGCCGCAACTCCTGACCCCGATTTCGACCCCAACACCGTCACCCCAGGAGTCGTCGGGTTTTTGGTCTTCTTCCTCATCGCGCTGGCAACCCTGTTGCTTTGCCTCGATGTGGTGCGTCGCATCCGTCGGACGACCTATCGCGCCGAGATCAAGGCACGCCTCGATGCCGAGGTCGCCGCCCGCGATGCCGACCCGAACGCACCGACCACGCCGAGCGACAAGCCCGAATAGGCCCCTTACGGGTAGAGCGGATGCGTGGCGATCAGCACTATCGCCGCGAAATGACACAGAAACGCCACGACCGTCAAGGTGTGGAAGATCTCGTGAAAGCCGAACACACTGGGGACCGGGTTGGGCTTCTTCAGCCCGTAGACGACGGCGCCGACCGTGTAACAGAGCCCGCCGACGAGGATGAGCGTCATCATTGCCGCGTTGGCCTGGAAGAAATCCACGATGAACAGCAGTGCGCCATAGCCGAGCAGCAGGTAGAGCGGTACGTACAGCCAGCGCGGGGCGTGAATCCAAAACACTCGAAAGAGGATGCCCAGTCCGGCTCCGCCCCAGACCAGCCACAGCAGCAGAGTTGCTTTTTCCGGCGGAAGCGCGAGCACTGTGATCGGCGTGTACGACCCAGCGATCAGCAGAAAGATATTCGCGTGGTCGATGCGTTTGAGAATGATGCGGGTGCGCGGCTGCCAGTTAAAACGGTGGTATAGCGCTGAATTGCCAAACAGCAGCATCGAGCTGAGCACGAATATGGCCGAGCTGATCTTCGCCGCCGAGCCCTCAGCGAGCACGAGCAATACGATGCCGGCGGCGATCGTCACCGGAAATGTTCCCGCGTGAATCCAGCCGCGCCAGGTCGGTTTAACGTCTTCCGGGTGGGCGTCAGCTGCCTCGATCAACGGCAGATTGGGGATATCGTGCTCGGTGGCCATGCTGCAAGGATACGACAGGGCTCGGCTGGGTGCCGCGAACGCCCGGGGAGTGGACTAGCGTAACTGTGTGCAGAAACCCCAGGTACCCTCGCCGCGTGGCATCCTCTATGGGCTGTATCAACGCCGGCTGAGGCGCGGACTTACGCCGGCACACATGCCTCACCACGTCGCCATGATCATCGACGGCAACCGGCGCTGGGCCCGGCAATTGGGGTTTCAAACCGCCGCGCACGGTCACCGAGCTGGCGCCGCCAAGATGCGCGAGTTCCTGGAATGGTGCGATGACCTCGGTATTTCAGTCGTCACCCTGTATCTGCTCTCGTCCGACAACCTCACCCAGCGTCCGAGTGATGAGCTCGCCGATCTGATCGAAATCATCGCCGATCTCGCCGAAGAGCTCTCGCACTACCGCAACTGGCGGGTGCAGCAGGTGGGGTCCAAGGCCGGCCTGCCGGAGCCGCTGGTCGCTGCTCTCGATGCAGCGGATGCCCGGACCAGCGACCATAAGGGACTGCACGTCAACCTCGCGGTCGGCTACGGCGGCCGCACCGAAATCACCGATGCCATGCGCAGCATCGTCGCCACCCACCACGCCCACGGCGGCACACTGGAGGACCTCGCCGAGACCCTCACGCCCGAACTCATCGGTCAGCACCTATACACCGGCGGTCAACCCGACCCCGACCTCGTCATTCGCACCTCGGGCGAGCAACGGCTGAGCGATTTCATGCTCTGGCAGAGCGCGCACAGCGAGTTCTACTTCGTTGAAGCGCTGGGGCCCGACCTGAGGCAGATCGACTTTCTGCGGGCTCTGCGCGACTTTTCCCGCCGGCAGCGGCGTTTCGGGGGGTAGCTACCCTGTGTTTGACAACCGATTGGATCCGCGCGCATGAATTCACTGCTCAGCTTCACCGACGGTTTTCGTGAGGAACCCGGCTACCTCGACTTCGGTCGGGTCGGCCCGCTCTCCGAGGCCGTGGTCGCTGAGACCCTCGGCCAGACCGAGGTGTTGTCCCGCGCCCGCCACGGCAGCCTCGACCATCTGGTCGACCAGGATCTGCGCGCTCGCACGGCAGTGTCGGAGCTCACCAGCTTTGCCGCCGACCAGATCGTGCTACAGCCCAACACGAGCTCCGGACTCATGCAGGCCATGTTTGGTCTCACCGGAACCGTGCTGCTCTCGGCCGGTGAGTTTCCCAGTGTTTCGTTCGCCGCAGTGCGCGCCGCCGAAGCCCTGCACGTGGTCACTCCGCTCTGGTTGGAGACGGATCACGGCCGCGTCACCCCCGGACAAATTCGCGACCAGCTGACCCCGGCCGTCGTGGCCGTCGCCGTCTGCCTGGTCGATTCGCGCACCGGGTATCGCACCGACCTCGAGGGCATCCGCCAGGTCATCGGCGATCGGCTGCTCATCGTCGATGCAATTCAGGGCTTCGGAGTCGTCGATGCCGCCTATGCGGCAGCGGATGTCGTCGCCTCCGGTGGTCAGAAATGGACGCGGGCCGGCTGGGGAACCGGCTTCCTTGCCCTCAGCGAACGGGCGCTTGAGCGCCTGGTACCCGTGATTTCCGGTTACGTCGGTACCGACACGGACGCTCCCTGGGACGAGGTCACCCCGCCCAGTCATGCTGCCCGGGCCTTTCGGGTGACAGACGGAGACGCCATCGCGCAGGCACGGTTCGCGGCTGCGCTCGAGCAGAGTTTCGACGTTGGTGTCGACGTGATCCAAAAGGCCATGAACGAGAACGTGTCGGAGATCATCGAGCTGGTCGACGAGTTCGTCGTCGATATCGTGTCGCCGCGGGATGTCGGCTCAAGGGCTGGCATCGTGGTACTCGAGCCGCCGGCCGAATTTTTGACCACCCTGGTGGCGAGCCTGCACAACCACGGCATCACCGCCACGACGCGTGGTGGCACGGTGCGACTGTGTGTACACGCGGCTCTCGACCCCGACACGGTCACCATGCTGCGGGGTGCGCTCACGGCCTACACACTGGCCGCCACGTACTAGCATTCGCCGCCGGCATACCCGGCGTCCGCCCCAACATGAGGTGAACGTCAGATTTCGGTGGGCGTGTCGGGTTTCTTTTTCCGGCCGCACGTCGTAGCGTCGCTTTCATCAGGTACGGCACCTGATCGAGACGGCCATATAAGTACGGCTCGAGAATTGCTTGATGGCCAGCTCGCCAAAGTGATCTGCGTCTTCGTGACGCAGGGTGGGAATGGCCATGACCGCTAATCGAACCGATCTTCAGGCGACTGACCGGGTGGAGACATCCGCTTCGCAAACCGAGCGCACGTACGTGTTGGACACCTCGGTGCTTCTGTCCGATCCGAAAGCAATTTTTCGCTTTGCCGAGCACGCAGTGGTGTTGCCCGTGGTGGTGATCAGCGAACTGGAGTCCAAGCGAAACGACCCGGAGATCGGCTATTTCGCCCGGCAAGCGTTGCGTAACCTCGACGAGTTGCGGCTCAAGCATGAGCGCCTCGACTTTCCGATTCCGGTCGGCGAGGGCGGCACCCTGCGGGTGGAGCTGAACCATTCCAGCATGTCGGTGCTGCCCTCGGGCATGCAGCTGGGCGACAATGACTCGCGTATTCTGGCAGTGGCATTGAACCTCTCGAATGACGGAATGACCGTGACCGTCGTCTCCAAGGACTTACCGCTGCGCGTGAAAGCCGCCTCCCTCGGCCTCGCCGCCGATGAGTACCGGCACGAACTCGCCGTTGACTCCGGGTGGACCGGCCTGGACGAGATCACCCTCAGTGCCGAGCAGATGAGCGTGCTGTATGACAAAGAGACGCTCGATTCGCGCACGGTGCAGGACATGCCAATCAACACCGGTCTGGTCATTCACTCCGATCGGGGGTCTGCCCTCGGCCGGGTGACCAGCCGAGGCACGCTCAAGCTCGTGCGCGGCGACCGAGACGTCTTCGGCCTGCACGGTCGGTCGGCGGAGCAGCGACTCGCCATCGACCTGCTGCTGGACCCGGAGATCGGCATTCTGTCGTTGGGAGGTCGAGCCGGGACGGGAAAGTCTGCGCTCGCCCTCTGTGCGGGCCTGGAAGCGGTGCTGGAGCGTCAGCAGTATCGCAAGATTATGGTGTTCCGGCCGCTGTATGCGGTCGGCGGCCAGGATCTCGGCTTTCTACCGGGAGACCAGGGAGAGAAAATGGGGCCGTGGGCCCAGGCGGTCTTCGACACGCTCGGCGCGATCGTGTCGGAGAACGTAGTCGAGGAGGTGATGGAGCGCGGCATTCTCGAGGTGCTCCCACTCACTCACATTCGCGGCCGCTCCCTGCACGACGCCTTCGTGATCGTCGACGAAGCGCAGTCGCTTGAACGCAACGTGCTGCTGACCGTGCTGAGCCGCATCGGTCAGAACTCGCGCGTTGTACTCACCCACGACGTCGCCCAGCGTGACAACCTGCGGGTCGGCCGCTTCGACGGCGTGGCCAGCGTGATTGAAACGCTGAAGGGGCATCCGCTGTTCGCGCACATGACTTTGACCCGGTCTGAGCGCAGCGCGATCGCGGCGCTCGTGACCGAGATGCTGGAGGGCAACGAAGTTATGTAGTTTCGGCGGGGGAGCGGATGCCTGTGGTCGGGTCGTCGCCGTTGGTGACCGCCGGGCTATCGCTTCCCAACTCCAGCCGTTGTGCATCAGGGCAGCTTGTAGTCACACTGCTCAGTTTCGCCCCCTTTGCCCGTGCATTTTCTCGGGCCTCGGGGCAGGGGGTGGCCCGGAGATCACACGGACCACCGTCGGTGCTCCGTGCGCGTTCAGGTGTCTCGGTGGCCGTCCCCCTTAAGAGGGTGTCTGTGGTAGGTTCAGGGGAACAGGGAGCGGTCACGCTGCAGCTGGATCTGAGCGCGATCGTTTTCCCAACTTGGCGGACCTCGCCCGGCCAGAGTGATTTCGGTGTGCTTACGCTTCGAAAGGTCACTTGATGAGGGCACCAAACGGTATCGGTCAGAGTTCTGGGTGGTGGCCGGTTTTGTAGCAGGTACGGTTGGCGGCGCTGGTCGGTGCTTTGGGACTGGTGGTCCCGTTGGCTGTGCTCGGTGGCGCGATGCCAGCCTTGGCCGCCACCCCGTACGCGGTGACCGCTACCGTTCCCGTCGGCATCTTGCCGGGCGCGGTGGCGGTGAATAAAAAAACGGACACCGTGTACGTGGCCAACGCTAACAGCGACACGGTGTCGGTGATTACTGGCAGCGACACGGTGTCGGTGATTAGAACGGGAACACTAACACGGTGACCGCCACCGTGACCGTCGGCGACAGGCCGTACGGTGTGGCGGTGAATGAGGAAACGAACACCGTGTACGTGGCCAACTACCGTGGGGGCACGGTGTCGGTGATTGCTGGGGCCAGTAACACGGTGACCGCCACCGTGCCCGTCGGCGGACACCCGATCGGGGTGGCGGTGAATGAGACAACGAACACCGTGTACGTGACCAACGACGTTGGGGGCAGGGTGTCGGTGATTGACGGGGCCAGCAACACGGTGACGGCCACCGTAACCGCCGGGAACACCCCCTATGGGGTGGCGGTGAATGAGACCAGGAACACCGCGTACGTTGCCAACTACAGTGGGGGCACGGTGTCGGTGATTGCCCCCCTCCAGGTGACGGTGCCGGGTGCCCCGACGGGTGTTTCGGCTACGGCGCGTAGTGGGCAGGTGTCCGTGGCTTTCACCCCTCCGGCCAGTGACGGCGGCTCGGTCATCACCGGGTACACGGTCACTGCCACGGATACGACGACACCGGGCAATGGTGGGCAGACAGTGTCCGGGACCGGCAGCCCGATCGTGGTGACGGGTTTGACGAGCGGGGACAGCTACACGTTCACGGTGACGGCGACGAACACGGTTGGCGCTGGCGCCGCCTCCATTACATCCAGCGCCGTAAGTCAGGTAAAGCTGGTGGTCACGCCAACGGATTCGTCGTTGGCTATCACCGGTTCGCCTTACGCATTACCCATGGGACTGGCGGGACTTCTGCTGATATCTGGACTGGCTGTGCTCGGCTCCGCACGGTTGCGCAGTCAGTCGAGGACGCTGCACGTCGGCTGAGCCAGGACATGCCGATCAACACGGGGCCCGTGATCCACTCAGATCAAGGGTCTGCCTTGACCGGGTGACCAACCGGGGTACGCTCAAACTCATGCGCGGCGACCGGGACGTTTTCGGCCTGCACGGTCGCTCGGCGGAGCAGCGCCTCGCCATTGACCTGCTGCTCGACCCGAAAGATCGGCACTTTGTCGCTGGGAGGTCGAGCCGGAACGGGGAAGTCGACGCTCGCGCGTTGTACTCACCCACGACGTCGCCCAGCGTGACAATTTGCGAGTCGGCCGCTTCGACGGCGTGGCCAGCGCTATTGAAACGCTGAAGGGGCATCCGCTGTTCGCGACATCGCCGTAAGCGTCATTGGAGACGCCGGGGTTGTGCCGTCGCTCGAATTTACCGAACCTAATCTTGCGTTCAGCGTTGGCAGCTTTCAGGACGGGTCGATGTCAGTCAGGGTGCACTTTGCGCTTGAAAGCATGCCTGTCGGTCAGAGTGGCGATAACCATGATCAGTTTTGGGTGGAGATCTCCGGCCGTTCGCACCACGATCTGTCAACGCACCAGGTTTACCCGTGGCCTGGGCCGTTCGCGTCAGTGGATCCTTCACCATAGGCTGACGATATGGGTGACTCTATCAATCCTCTCCTCCCCGCCTGGTATGACATCGCGTGGACCACAATCTCGATTCTGCTGATTGTTTTGGTCATCGTGGCGCTCGTCTAGATAGTTCAAACCGCTAAGCGCCTCACCGCAACGCAAGCGCTGATCTGGACACTCCTGACGATTTTCGTGCCGGTCGTCGGGCCGATCGCATGGCTTTCGGTTGGGCGCCGGTCAGGTCGCGCCCCAACGCAGCCCCGCGCAGACCTCAAGTCTTCCTCCACGGAGTGAGCTGTGTGTCGCGTAGGGTGATCCGCTTGAGGCGCTGCTCCGCTGATGGTTCGGCGAATTCGGGCGGCCAGCGCGGTGTTCACCTGGGGCTCCGTCACTGCTGGCATGGCTGCGCTCTTCTTCGGCGGCATCCTGCTGGAGCGCGGACCGCCATCTCGGTCAGCTTGACCGAACGCAGCAGCCACGTCGGAGTAGGCGACAGCGAACGTTGCACGTCGCTGCCGGGACCTCCAACGCCAGCCGTCGACCAGATTGGCGTGCTCCGCCCGGGTGATTGAGCCCACACGGCCACACTGAGCCGAATGCCCGACGTGCGATGACTCATGTCGGTCACACACGTCAGGTCAGTTGCAATCCGGCTTGTGCTGGGTTGCCCGAAAATCGAGCGCGAGGCCAGTGTTCGTCCCGCAGAGGGTTCACATGCGGGACGGCTGCAAGGGTCTCCCTCGGTCCTGAAAACATATCTTTGGGTATTCTTTGACCAATTTTGCCGATTTAGTGCTTTTAGGCATGATTATTCCTCGGGAATGTCGGTGGTCGGGTGTTGGGTTGAATTATGAACAACTTCGCAGTGGAACTCACCCGGGCGGCGGCCGCTGTCGCCGCGGTCGGTGGTTCCAGCGCTGAGCAGCCTGTCCGACGCCGCGGTCCTGGCGGCGCGTGGCCCGATCGCCGACCTGCTTCGGTTGAGCAACACGGCCGCCGCGATGCTGGCGGGCACGATTGCAGACCGGTCTCGGCCAGAGTTTGGGCAGTCGGGGTTGGCGGCGCGGCACGGGTTTGGCAACGCGACGCTAATGGTGCGGCAGGCCACCGGCCTCAGCCGTATTGAGGCTGGCCGGTTGGTGGCGGTTGGAGTGCTGATGAGCGGCACCGAAACCGCCGAGCGTCTCACGGCCGAGGCGGAACATGAAGCAGCGCGGGCCACGCAGGCCGCCGCTGGTGCTGCTACGGAGGCGACGGCGAAAGCCGAGCGGGAAGCGGAGCGTGAAGCCGTCCGCTGGGCCGCCCGTGAGGCGGAGCGCGCGGCAGCGTGGGCCGTAACGCACCCCGATCTGCCCTTGCCGGCCGCCGTGCCTCGCCCGGTCGTGCCAGTCGTCCCGGTGCTTCCGGTAACCCCGGCATCCCTGGTGGTGCCGCCGGTCGTGGTGGTGCCGCCGGTCGTGGTGGTGCCGTGGCAGGCGCCGATCATGCACGCCGTCGCCGAAGGCACCTTCTCGCCCGGCGTTGGTGACGCGCTGCTGCGAGGCCTCGGCACCCTGGATCAGGCGATCACCGCCGAGAAACTCGCCGCCGCGCTGCTGGTGTTGCTGGTGGAGGCTCCGGGCATGAACACCGAGCAGGCCTACAAGCGAGCCCGGCGACTGCGGGACGACCTTGACGCTGCGGGCATTCTGGCGCGGGAGAAGCAGGCCCGCGACGACACGACCTGGTCGTTGTGGCGACGGGCAGACGGCATGGTGACCCTGCATGCGCTGATGGCACCCGAGCAGGGCGAACTGTGGATGGCGACCTACGACGCACTCACCAGCCCGCGGCGCGGCGGCGTACGATTCGTCGACCCCGAACGCGCAGCGTGGGCGCAGAGCGTCAAGGACGACCCGCGCCCCGTGGCTCAGATCGCCGCGGACTCCTTCACCCAATTACTCAAGCTCGGCGCTGACGCCGACCCCAACACCCTGTTCGGCGGGCGCCGCCCGGTCGTGCAGGTCATCGTCACCGAACACGACCGCCCCACCAGTATCCCGGCGCCCTCGACCTTCCCGGCCCCGAGCGGGCGAACCGCCACAGCGGATGCCCCAGTCATGACCCCGGCCGCGACGACGTCCAACTCGCCCTTCGGATACATCGAGGGCAACCCTGCACCGGTGTCGGCGGAAACGATCGAACGGCATCTCTGCGACACCGGCTACCTCGGCATCCTCTTCTCCCAGACCGGGCAACCCCTCAACGTTGGACGCGATGAGCGTCTCTTCAACCGTGAGCAACGCCGCGCCCTCGCGGCGCGCGACGGCGGATGCCGCTGGCCCGGCTGCGACCAGTCACCGTCGTGGTCAGAATCACATCACGTCGAAAATTGGGCTGATCTGGGACTTTCCAACATCGATCACGCCATATTGCTCTGTGCTCACCACCATATGCTGCTCCATAACCAGCACTGGAAAATCCTTCTCCAGAGCGGACTGTATTGGCTGCAACCCCCGGTTGAGATCGACCCGAAGCAGGCGCTGATCGCCCTGCCCAGTAAGAACCCGCTCATGCAGCCGCCACTCGCGCTCAACCAGCCGACGTCAACTACCGCCGTGGCTGGCACGGCAGATCACGGCGCGTCACGGGATGGCGGTCTCGGCAGGCTCGACCAACGGCGTGGGGATGACCCGAGAGCGGGTCACCAACACGACGACTACCGGCATTGAAATTGTCGTGCCGCCGTGGCCCTGCGCCTTCTGTCCCGTCCACTCTCAGAGGCACACCGATGGTCGTGCTACTTTCCCCGCCAGGGAGTGCCTTTCCCCTGTGCTCTCCGGCTCGCTGACACACGTTGCGGTGGAGACGCTCGCGTTGAAGGCCGCAGCGCGTCTCAGACGGCCTATTCGATGAATGTGAGAAACCGGGGGACCCGAACTGGGCGTGCTGGGACGACAGCAGCGATCGTTCTGTTGGCGGGGCTGAAATCAGCGAGTGGCACCGTCCACAGCTTGGAGAGTTAACGACAGCGAGTGTTGCCGATAACGCTTGAGGCGCATCGGCAACACTCGCTGTCGGTGGTGCGGTTACTTCTTTTGCGGAGGACGCGTCATGCTCAGCACGTCGAGCGCGGTGTCGAGCTCGGCGAGCGTGAGGTCACCTCGCTCGACGTGGCCGAGCGCGATGACGGACTCGCGCACGGTGAGTCCGTCGGCTACGGCCTTCTTGGCCACCTTGGCGGCGGCTTCGTAGCCGATGACGCGGTTGAGCGGGGTGACGATCGACGGCGACTTCTCGGCCAGGGCGCGAGCGTGCTCGAGGTTGGCGACGAGGCCGTCGACGGTCTTGTCGGCGAGCACCCGGGTGGCGTTGGTGAGGAGGCGGATCGACTCCAGCAGGGCGGTTCCCATCACTGGGATGCCGACGTTGAGTTCGAACGAGCCGGAGGCACCGGACCAGGCGATCGTGGCATCGTTGCCGATGACACGCGAGCAGACCATGAGCACGGCCTCTGGGATAACCGGATTGACCTTACCGGGCATGATCGACGAGCCGGGCTGCAGGTCTGGGATGTTGATCTCGCCGAAGCCCGTGTTTGGGCCGGATCCCATCCAGCGCAGGTCGTTGCAGATCTTGGTGAGCGAAACGGCGATGGTGCGGAGCGCCCCGGAGGCGTCGACGAGGCCGTCGCGGTTGGCCTGGGCCTCGAAGTGGTCGCGCGCCTCAGTGATCGGTAGTTCGGTTTCCCGCACCAACAGCTCGATGACCAGCTGCGGAAAGCCATACGGTGTGTTGATGCCGGTACCGACCGCGGTGCCGCCGAGCGGAACCTCGGCGATGCGGGGGAGGGCGGTGCGGATGCGCTCGATGCCGAGACGCATCTGGCGGGCGTAGCCGCCGAACTCCTGGCCGAGGGTAACCGGCGTGGCATCCATAAGGTGGGTGCGGCCGGCCTTGACGGCTTCTTTCCACAGTTCGGCCTTGGTCTCGAAGGAGACGGCCAGGTGGTCGAGCGAAGGGATGAGATCGTCGATCAAGGCGCTCGTGACTGCGATGTGCACCGAGGTCGGGAACACGTCGTTGGAGGACTGGCTCGCATTGACGTGGTCGTTCGGGTGCACCGAGCGGCCGAGCGCGCGGGTCGCCAGCGTCGCGATGACCTCGTTCATGTTCATGTTCGATGAGGTGCCGCTGCCGGTCTGGTAGACGTCGATCGGAAACTCGGTGTCGAACTGGCCGGTGATGACCTCATCAGCGGCCGAGGCGATCGCGTTGGCGATGTCGTGGTCGAGCACGCCGAGCTGGGCGTTGGCGAGAGCCGCCGACTTCTTGATGCGGGCGAGAGCCGCGATCTGCGCAGACTCGAGTGTAGAGCCGGAAATCGGAAAGTTCTCGACGGCGCGCTGGGTTTGGGCACCGTAGAGAGCATCCGTTGGAACGCGGACCTCACCCATCGTGTCGTGTTCGATCCGGTAGCCGGTTTGTGCGGAGGTGTCCACCACTGTGTGCATTCCCTTTCGGTGCTGTATGAGAGTCGTGCTGTGCGCAACGGGTGCGCGGATGGTCTGGTCTAAATGACGCCCACCACGATGTTGGGGTCGGCGTATCCTTCGCGGAGGACGTAGTTCGCACCGACGATAGCCAATGTACCGGCTGCGATGGCCGCGCTGATCACCTCGGACTGCTCGAGCAGCTCGGTGACCGTGTCTTTGAGGTGTTCCCGGCCGACCTGACCGGTATCGATCAGCGTTGGATCCAGCTGAGCGGATGCCGCCTGCCCGCTGACTCGACGCACGGCCGGCACGATCTTCTCGATGATACGAGCGATGTGCACGGGCAGAGCCGGGGCATCCGCTGCTTGAGAATCGATCGCGGCACGCACGGCACCGCACTCGTCGTGGCCTAATACCAAGATGAGTGGAACGTGCAGCACGGCGACGGCATATTCCAGCGAACCGAGCACGGATGACGAGATGATCTGGCCGGCGTTGCGCACGACAAACAGGTCGCCGAGCCCCTGGTCGAAGATGATCTCGGCGGCGAGCCGGGAGTCGCTGCAGCCAAATAGCGCGGCGTGCGGTGTCTGCTGTTCGACGAGTTCGGCCCGCCGGTCAACATCCTCACGGTGCCGGGGAGTGCCGGCAACATAGCGCTCATTGCCCTCGCGCAGTTCGTTCCAGGCCTGTGCCGGAGACGGGAAGGCCGTCGATGACCGGTTCATTCGGCTCCATTCTGTGCGATGTTGGCGGCCAACGAAGTGGCGAGGGTCTCGAAGTCGTCGGTGGGCGCCGTTCCGATCAGCAGATAGGTGCTCGGGCCGGCTGTTGTCACGAGCGCGTAGTCGAAATTACCCCGGTCAGCGGCCGGAGCGCTGTTGCGATAGACGTCCCAGGTGACGCCAGAGATGCTGACCGTGTCGATGACAGGGGAGCCGGGCAGCTTCTGGGCCAGCCAGGTGGGGTTGGCGTCGAAGGCCTGGTCGAAGCCGATGAACTGGTTTTCGGGCGTGATTAGGCCGATGTACCAGGACGGAACCTGGTCGTTCGCTCCGGCCCGCCACTCGGCGTCGTTGGCGCTCCAGCCGTCGGGTAGCTCCGGGCTGGCCAGAGTGTGGTCAACTACCGGCGCCAGCTGGGCGGCGATGCTCTGATAGTCGGCGTCGCGGGTGATCGGATTGTCGTTGCGCGGCACCAGCAGCACGAGCACGAGCACGGCTCCCACCGTCGCCAGCAGTGATAGCACGAGGTTGTTCACGGTCTTGTGCGACCGGTACTTGCGCGAGTTCTCGGCGAGCCGGTCGGCGGTCTCCTGTGGAGTCTCCGGTCGGCCGAGCTCGGCGACGACGCGCGGCGGTTTGGGGGCGCGGCTCATCTGGTGGGTGTGGCGTCTTCGGAGGGTGTGGTCGCGGCCAGGCGGGCCGCGTCGAGGCGGGCCTTGGCGCCGATCAGCCATTCCTCGCAACGACGGGCCAGAGCTTCGCCGCGTTCCCACAGCGCGAGCGACTGCTCCAGGGTGCTCGAACCCTGTTCGAGTTCGTTGACGACGCGAATGAGCTCGTCGCGGGCCTGCTCGTAGCTGAGTTCACTGATGGTGGGGGCAGGCGAGGTCATGGCATCCATTCTAATTATTTCGACACGGCGGCGGGAACGTCCGCGGTGGCAGCGACGGTTCCATCGGCCAGGGTGAGCAACAGCTTGGTGCCGGCCGGGGCGTCCTCGGCTCGGCGCAGCACGTGGCCGTCGGGCGTCTGGGCGATCGCATAGCCGCGATCCAGGGTGCCCTGTGGCGAGAGTGCGCGCAGCTGGGAGCGCAGTTCCACCACCGTGGCTCCGGCGCGCTCCAGAATGCGCATGGTCAGTTCGGCGCCGCGGGCGACGTACCGGGTCAGGTCTTCACTGCGGGAATCGATGATCCAGCCTGAGTCGACGAGCACCGGGCGGCTGCGCAGCTGCACGATCCGATCGATTTCCGACGAGAGGATGCCGGTGAGCCGGCTACTGAGACGGGCCCTGGCCTGCTGCACCCGGTCCAGTTCGTCGCTGACGTCGGGGACGACGCGTTTGGCGGCGTCCGTCGGAGTGGAGGCCCGCAGGTCGGCGACATCGTCGAGCAGCGGCCGGTCGGCCTCGTGCCCGATAGCGCTGACCAGCGGCGTCACGCAGGCTGCGGCAGCGCGCACGAGAATCTCGTCGCTGAAAGTGAGCAGGTTTTGAAAGTCACCGCCGCCGCGGGCGACGATGATAACATCCACCTCCGGGTCGGCGTCGAGGCGTTGGATGGCGCTCGTGACCTCGCCGACGGCACGGTCTCCCTGCACGGCGGCGTGCGCGACCCGAAAATTCACCGCCGGCCAGCGCAGTTGCGCGTTGCGAATGACGTCTTTCTCGGCGTCGGAGTCTTTACCGGTCACGAGGCCGATGCAGTGCGGCAGAAACGGCAGGCGCTTCTTGAGGGACGCATCGAAGAGTCCCTCGCTCGCGAGCTGCTTGCGCAGTCGTTCGAGTCGTTCGAG
Organism: Cryobacterium sp. Y50; assembly: GCF_002929805.1. Taxonomy (GTDB): domain Bacteria; phylum Actinomycetota; class Actinomycetes; order Actinomycetales; family Microbacteriaceae; genus Cryobacterium. The sequence continues at coordinate 143,000 of NZ_PJJM01000103.1, forward strand.
CAGGTCTCCGAGCCCGACGTGACGCATCTCGAAGGCCTGCATAGTGAGGGTGCCGCCCTTGACCCAGAAGTTGGGCTTGACCAGCGCGACAACGCGGTCGCCGGCCTTGAAATCGGCGGTCAGTTTGGCGCGTACCGACGACCAGATGGTAAAGCTCACGGTGGCGTCTTCGGTGAGATCCTTGAGCTTGCCGTAGACGTTGCCGCCGCTCGCCCCCCACTGGGTGATCTCGCCCTCGACCCAGACCATACCCAGGCGCTCGATATAACCACGAATTTTGCCCGAGAGCAGGGCGACCGGCCACGGCGTTTCGACGGTGGCGGGGGTATCCGTCATGCGGCTGTCCTTGGCGTTGCGCTGGCGTGGGGCACAGGCTGGTCCTCCCAGAGTTCTTCATTCGTGCGTGCGTAGACTGAGGCGGTGAATACAGCGCAAACCAAGAGCACTCCGCCCGTTATCGGCTTGGGCATGCCGCGCATTCCAAGCATCCGCAACAGGCTCAAGGATACCCCGGTGGTCGGACACAAACGGGTGCTGCTCGCCGCCCCCCGCGGCTACTGCGCCGGAGTCGACCGTGCAGTCATCGCCGTCGAGAAGGCGCTCGAGCACTACGGCGCCCCGGTATATGTGCGCAAGCAGATCGTGCACAACATTCACGTGGTCTCCGAGCTCGAAAGTCTTGGTGCCATCTTTGTCGACGAGGTCGACGAGGTTCCGCGCGGCGCGCACATTGTATTCAGCGCGCATGGCGTCTCTCCGGCCGTCGTCAACGCCGCCGCCGCCCGCGGCCTGCAGGCCATCGATGCCACCTGCCCGCTCGTGACCAAGGTGCACCGCGAAGCCGTGCGCTTCGCTCGTGACGACTTTCAGATTCTGCTGATCGGCCACGAAGGCCATGAAGAGGTTGAGGGCACTGCCGGTGAAGCGCCCGAGCACACGACGCTCGTCGGCAGCCCGGATGCTGCCGACACGGTCATCGTGCGTGATCCAGACAAGGTGGTCTGGCTGTCGCAGACCACACTGAGCGTCGACGAGACCATGGAAACCGTGCGCCGGCTGCGGGCACGGTTTCCCAACCTGCAGGATCCGCCGAGCGACGACATTTGCTACGCCACTCAGAACCGTCAGGTCGCCATCAAGAAGGTCGCCCGCGACTCCGACCTGGTGATCGTGGTCGGCTCAGCCAATTCGTCCAACTCCGTGCGCCTCGTCGAGGTAGCGCTGGAATACGGCGCGAAGGCCGCCTATCGCGTGGACTTCGCGAGTGAGGTCAAACAGGAGTGGCTCGACAACGCGACGACCGTCGGTGTGACGAGCGGGGCATCCGTCCCTGAAGAACTCGTCGAAGAACTGCTCGCTGCCCTCGCCGACGCCGGCTACAACGACGTTGAGCAGGTCAAGACCGCCGAAGAAGACCTGGTCTTCTCACTGCCCAAGGAATTGCGCACCAACGTCTCCGGAGAAACGGATACCCGTGCCTTCGGTGGTCGCGCCGCCCCTGCCGAGTAGACGGCCGGGGCGGTTCAGCGGCTGAAAGCTACTGGCGGCTGAGAAACTCGATCAGGGTCGGGTCATTCAACATCGCGGCGAGCATGAAGGCGAACATCGTCACGGTCGACACGGCGCCAGCAATCAGCGGTACGTAGAACGCTCGGCGTCGCCGCAGCAGCAGACGCACCGACACCGCGGCAGTGGCGAGCCAGATAAACACCACCGCAATGGCCCCGACCGAGGTCAACGGGCCGATGCTGACCCCCGGAGTGTAGGTGCCCAGGCCCTGCTGCGTGTAGATCAGCTGCATGGCATCGGGGAGTGCGCCGAGCGAGAACGCGCCATACAAGGTAGACAGGAGCCCGACGGCCAGCAGCCCGATGGTCAGCGGTCGGTCCCAGCGGGGTACGGTGCGCTGGGCTGGCTGGTGCGGCTGCCCCGTCTGGAACGGCTGTCCCGGCTGGAACGGCACTGCGGGAACGGCTGGTGGCTGTGCGGTCGGTGGCACGCCGGCGCCCGCACCAGCGATGGGGGCTGGAGCGTCAACCCGGTCCTGGTCCTGCGGAGGTTTCCAGGTCCAGCCCTCAGGGGCGAGTTCGCCGTACTGGGGGCGGGGACGAGGGTCTGGCGGGGGTGGAACGGAGTTCGGGTTCTCTGTCATTGCTGTAACTGCCGTCATTGCCCTAACTGTTTGAGCGCCCGGCGGAGCCGAGCTGGCGGGTGGCATCGACGACGCGAGCGGCCATGGCCGACTCGGCCACTTTGCCCCAGGCGCGCGGATCATAAACCTTCTTGTTGCCGACTTCACCGTCAACCTTGATCACGCTGTCGTAGTTCTTGAGTATGTAGTCGGCGATGGAGCGGGTGAAGGCGTACTGGGTGTCGGTGTCGATGTTCATCTTCACGACACCGTTGGCGACGGCTTCGGCGATTTCGGCATCCGTTGAGCCCGAGCCGCCGTGAAAGACGAGGTCGAGCGGCAGAGCAGCGAGCCCGAACTTGGCCGACAGGCCGGTCTGGATCTCCTTGAGCAGTTCCGGGCGCAGCTTCACGTTGCCAGGCTTGTAGACGCCGTGCACGTTGCCGAAGGTGAGAGCGGCCATATAGCGGCCCTGCTCGCCGAGGCCGAGGGCCTCGACCATCTTGATCGCGTCGTCGAGGGTCGTGTACAGGTTCTCGTTCACGTCGGCCTGTACGCCGTCTTCCTCGCCGCCGACGGCGCCGATCTCCACCTCGAGAATGGCGTTGATGGCGCGGGTGCGCTTAAGAATATCGGTAGCGATACCGAGGTTCTTGTCGAGCGCGATGGCCGAACCGTCCCACATGTGTGACTGGAAAATGGGGTGGCCGCCATCGGCTACCGCTGACTCCGAGGCTTCGATGAGCGGAATGACGAAGTCACCGAGTGCGCCCTCGGGGCAGTGATCGGTGTGCAGCGCAACGGTGATCGGATAGTTGTCGGCGACCGCGTGTGCGAAGCGGGCAAAGGCAAGTGCGCCGGAGGCACGGTTCTTCACGGTATGGCCGGCGAAGTAGTCGGCGCCACCGGTGGTGACCTGGATGATGCCGTCAGATCCGGCCTCGGTGAGGCCCTGAAGCACGGCGTTGATGCTCTGCGACGAAGACACGTTGAATGCCGGGTAAGCGAACCCGCCGGTCTTCGCTTTGTCGAGCATTTCGGCGTACTGGTCCGGGGTTGCGATGGGCATTGCGTCTCCTCGAAAGTGTGCGGGGGTGTGAACCGAGTCTAGCCACGCCCGACCCCGGCGTTCGGTCGCGATAAGGTGACTCGGGCGGACATTCCGCGCGACCCGCCGCGCATCCGCCGTAATCGAAGTCGAACTTACGTCCGGGAGGACCTTTTGAACAGCACTGAGACCCCCACTCTGTTTCAACACCCCGACCGTAATCTCGCTATGGAGCTCGTGCGCGCCACCGAAGCTGCAGCCATCCGCGCCGTACCGTTCATCGGCCGCGGCGACAAGAATGCCGCTGACAAGGCCGCCGTCGACGCCATGCGCGCGTTCCTCGGCACTGTCAACTTCGATGGGCTCATCGTCATTGGCGAGGGCGAAAAAGATAAGGCCCCCATGCTTTTCAACGGTGAGCACGTCGGAAACGGCCGTGGCCCCGCCTGCGACATTGCCGTGGACCCGATCGACGGAACCAGCCTCACCGCAGCCGGCCGCCAGAACGCCGTCTCCGTCATCGCCGTCTCCGACCGCGGCACTATGCTCGACGCCTCGTCGATTTTCTACATGGACAAAATCGTTACCGGTGGCGCCGGCCGTGGCGTGGTCAATCTCGACCAGACGATTGGCGACAACCTTCGTGAACTTGCCAAAGCACTGAAGAAGCCAGTGGGAGAACTGACGGTGGCCGTGCTTGACCGTCCGCGCCACGCCGGCCTGATTGACGCCATCCGCACTGCCGGTGCCGGCACACGACTCATGCTCGATGGCGACGTTGCCGGTGGCATCAATGCGGCCCGCTACGAGACCCGCATCGATATGTGCGTCGGAATCGGCGGCAGCCCGGAGGGCATCACGACGGCGTGCGCACTCAAAGCCCTTGACGGCTATATGCAGGGCCGGCTCGCCCCGAAGGATGACGCCGAACGCGCCAAGGGTATAGCTGCCGGACTCGACATCGACAAGCTGCTTGAGATCGACGACATGGTCAGCGGCGATAACACTTTCTTCGTGGCGACCGGCGTGACCGATGGTGGACTCGTCGACGGAGTGCGCCGCAAGGGCCCGATGATTCGCACCGAAAGCATCGTGCTGCGGTCGCGTTCGGGTACGGCTCGTCGCGTCATCGCGGAGCACCTCGCGGCGAAGTGGCTGTAGTCACCTCGCACTAGGGCGTCACACGATTGCACGTCTCGGGTCTGTTCGATCAGGCTCGAGGCGCACTTCTTTCTGTGCCGTCCGTAGGTCACTACACGCGCAGGTCGGATTCGCAAAGTGACTTATTTTGACAAGCGAACTTTGATAACGCTGTGCTGCGCCTCGTTTAGTTCGGAACCGTCCAAGTCAACTGGAAGATCCAGCGTGTCGAGTTCTTCGGCCGGCGCCTCCAACTCGGGCGCGGTCAGTTTGCGCGGTGAATCATGAATGATGGCCGGTTCGGTGAGCAGCCCGATCTTGGTCTGGTCGATCCCCGGAAACTGTCGCGCGGTCACGAGCACCCGCGACTCGAGCGAGTTGGCGAACTTGTTATAGCTGTCCACCGTGCGTTCGAGTGCCTTGCGCAGCGACTCGGCATGGCCAGACAGCGCACCGAGGCGCTGATACAGGGCGTTGCCGAGGTCGAACAGTTTCTGGGCCTCGTCGGTGACCGCTTGCTGTTGCCAAGTGAAGGCCACAGTCTTGAGCACGGCCCACAGGTTCACCGGTGACGCTAGGGCGACCCGTTTGCTAAACGAGTAGTCGAGGATCGACGGGTCTGCCTCGAGCGCTGCCGACAGCAGGGATTCGCTCGGTATAAAGGCGATCACGAACTCGGGGCTGGCATCGAAGCCTTCCCAATAGGTCTTTTTAGCGAGGGCGTCGATGTGGGCGCGCACGGCCTTGACATGCTTGTCGATCAGCACCTTACGGCGGGCGCCCTCCTCGCCGGTGGCAGTGAAGGGTATGGTGCTCGCCTCTATGTAGTGCTCGAGCGGAACCTTGGCGTCGATGGCGATCGATTTGTTGCCGGGCAGGCGAACGACCATGTCCGGTCGGCCGAGCCCGGCATCCGTCGTGATATTGGTCTGCGTGTTGAAATCGACATACTGGGCGAGTCCGGCCGCTTCGACCACGCGTCGCAGCTGCGTCTCGCCCCAGACACCGCGGGTGCTGTTGGAACGTAGTGCACTCGCGAGCGATTCGGTGGTCACCCGCAGCTGCTGGTCAGAGATCTGGGCCTGCTTAAGCTGCTCCGATAGCGATCCATATTGTTCGCTGCGCTGCGCTTCAAGCTCGGTGACCTTCTCCTGCATGGTGCGCAGGGTCTCGCGCACCGGGCTGAGGGCCTCGATTACGAGGTGTTCGCGTTTCTCCCGTTCGGACTGCAACTGCTGGTCAGACCGTTGCCGTTCCGTGGCCTCGCGCGTCGTCGCCCGGTCATGGTCGATCTGCGCGCTGAGCCCGTCTACGGTCGCGAGGGCGGCAGACAGCTCGCTCTGTAGCGCCGCGCGAACGGTCGCCTCGCGGGTTCGAGCCTCGGCGAGTGCTGCCTGGTGGCGGGCCTCGAGCACAGCGGAGTCGACCGAGCCGTCACCCTCCCCGGTGGTGCGGCGGCGTTGCAACAGCACCATGGTCAGCAGTACGCCCAACGCGACGCCGATGACGAGACCGATGATCAAACTCAGCAGTGGTTCCATGCTTGAAGTCTGACAGCGACCACCGACATTAACGGAATGAGACTCGGATCAGGCCAAATACACTCTAGTTGAGCGCCATCGGCCCATGGGTCGAGGCGTGTTCCCGGGTAGCCACCGGTCCGATCACGCCGACCTTGACCCGGGTGACGTGGGCGAGCTGCTCAAGCGTGTCGACCTCGTGACGCTTCGCGGCGTGGATCATGATGGCCGCGCAGGCTTCAGCGTCTGCGAGCGCATTGTGGTGCGAGAAGTTTTCGAAGCCGGCCGCCATGGCTGCGACCGGCAGCCGATAGGACTCGAGGTGGTAGGTGCGTCGGGCTACCTGCAGGCTGCAGACGTAGCGAAAATCTGGTACAGGCTGCCCGGTCACGGTCGACGCCGTTTTGATCACGCCGAGGTCGAAACCGGCGTTGTGGGCAACGAGATAGTCGTCACCGACGAAGGCGATCAGCTGTGAAAGCTGCTCGGCCCAACTGGCCGCGCCCACGACATCCGCTGCGGTAATTCCGTGAATACGGGTGTTCCACTCAGAGAAGGCATCGTGGCCGGGAGGCGGCTGAATGAGCCAGTAGGCCGAATCGACGACGATTCCGTCACGCACTTTCACCATCCCGACGGAGCACGCCGAGGCAGCCGAGGAGTTAGCGGTTTCAAAATCGATCGCGGTGAAATTCAGCACACCTTATGGTCTCATGGGCCACCGACACGAGCCGCCGACGAGGGATGCAGCGACGTGGCCGGTAGAATGGTCTCTCGTGGCTCTTACTATTGCAATCGTCGGACTTCCCAATGTGGGCAAGTCAACCCTGTTCAACGCCCTGACCAAGAACAACGTGCTCGCCGCGAACTACCCGTTCGCGACCATTGAGCCCAACGTGGGAATCGTGAACCTTCCTGATTCGCGCCTGGCCGATCTGGCAACGATCTATGGAAGCAAGACCCTGCTTCCGGCTCCGGTGTCATTCGTCGACATCGCCGGCATTGTGCGTGGCGCGAGCGAGGGCGAGGGCCTTGGCAACAAATTCCTTGCCAACATTCGCGAAGCGGATGCCATCGCCCAGGTTATCCGCGGATTCGCCGACCCCGACGTGGTGCACGTCGACGGCAAGGTCAACCCGGCTGGCGACATGGAAACGATCAACACGGAGCTGATCCTCGCCGACCTGCAGACCCTCGAGAAGGCCGTGCTTCGCTTCGAGAAAGAGGTCAAGGGCCGCAAGATGGCGCCGCTCGTTCTGGAGACCGCGCTCAAGGCGCAGGCGATTCTTGACTCCGGTCAGCCGCTGTCCTCGGCCACGCTCGACATCGAGCCGATCCGTGAACTCGGCCTGCTCACCGCGAAGCCGTTCATCTACGTTTTCAACGTCGATGAGGCCGTGCTGCAGGACCAGTCCAAGCTCGACACCCTCGCCGCGCTGGTCGCCCCTGCGAACGCCGTGTTCCTCGACGCCAAGCTCGAGAGTGAACTGAGCGAGCTCGACGCTGAAGACGCCGCAGAGATGCTCGCCTCGACCGGCCAGGCCGAGAGCGGACTCGACCAGCTCGCCCGCATCGGCTTTGACACGCTTGGCCTGCAGACCTACCTCACGGCGGGTCCGAAAGAGTGCCGCGCCTGGACCATCCACAAGGGCTGGACCGCGCCGCAGGCCGCCGGAGTCATCCACACCGACTTCCAGAAGGGCTTCATCAAGGCGGAGATCTTCTCCTTCGAAGACCTCATGGCCGCCGGCTCGATCGCCGAGGCCCGTTCAAAGGGCAAGGCGCGCATCGAGGGCAAGGAATACGTCATGCAAGACGGAGACGTGGTCGAATTTAGGTTTAACGTCTAATCAGGCCGGCCAAGGCCGCTTCTTGCAGGTCGAGTAGGTCCGCCAGAGCCTTTTCTGATGGTCGAGGAGGTCCGCGAGGGCCGTCTCGAGCGCGGTGTCCGTCGGTGTGCCGCCTCGCCGCATCAACGAGGTCGTGCACGGCCAGCGTCGAATCACCGCGAACACGGCTCTCCGCCTGGCCAGGTACTTCGGCACCTCGGCGCAATTCTGGTTGACGTTGCAGGACCGGCATGACCGCGATGTTGCCGAGGATCGCATGGCTGAGCAGATTGCGGCAATCACTCCGCGCCGCCCGCGGGACAAAGACCCTTCTTTCGAGGCACGGCGAACCTGGTGGGCGGAGAGCGGACTAGCATTCGGTTATGCTCACGGTCGACTCGCTCAGGAACCTCCTCGCAACGGGCCGTTCGGGTGACCTTGCGGCCCGACTCGCTTCCGTTGAGCCGTACGAGCGCCGCGCGGCGTGCAAGCCCCTGGTTGGTCAGGCCAAGGCCATCCTGTGCGCGAGTTCAGCATCGACGGTGACTTCGTGGCTTCGCGATCTGCGAGCAGACTATCCCGGGGGGTACGCGCAATTCGTTGACGCCTGGACAGGGCCATTGGAACTAGGGCACTGGGATGCGGCGACCACCGTCCTGCTGGCCTCCAAAGTGCCCGCTCAGGCCGCGAAAGTCTGGCCGATACCAGAGGACCGTTCGTTTTCGCAGTGGGTGTACCCGGCCTTGTTCCCCAACGACCTCATCGCGTTCGTCGATCAATGGTCTTCGGATTTCGCAGCAAATCCCAAGAACTGGGACCGTAACCGGGGTCGGGCCGTGATGTATGAGTGGATTGAAGAAGGTCTCGTCGAGGCACCACATCATGATGGAGCTGTCTTGATGCTGATCAGCGGTTGGGCTGACAGGCCGGGGAAGCCGCTTTTGTACTGGCTGCTTGCGAGACCGAAAGTCACCAGGGTGCTCTTCGCTCGTCTCTTCACGACGCGTGGCGTCAAAGGTGCTTCTTTGAGGCAGAGCGACCGGAGTGATGTCAACGATCCACTTCGAACAGTGGTCGTGCCCGGGCTCGTGGAGGCTGGAGTGTGGAGTCGGAGCTTCGTCGTTCAAGGCGTCGAGTCAGCCTTGAGAAGTGATCTGCCCGCCTACCAGCGCCGCTGGTTCGTTCAGCTCGGTGCAGACCTGGGTCTGCCGGCGGCGGGGACGACCGCACTCGCTCGCTCACCCGGTTCAGGGGTTGTTCTGTAACGTAACGTGGTGGAGTTCCGCTTCAACGTTTAGGCGCAAGCTCCTCGCGATCGTCATCACAGCAGCATCAATTGAAGGAGACTATCGTGCCTGTCATTGCCATCATCGGAGCTGGACCGGGACTCGGCGCAGCAGTTGCGCGACGGTTCGGGCGCGAGGGCTTCTCAATTGGCCTGATCGCCAGGAACCAGTCGAAACTGGACGCCATGGCTGCCGAGCTCACCGCTGCCGGGTTCACCGCAAGTGCTTACGTTGCGGATGTCCGCACGCCGGCGTCGCTCGAAGCTGCCCTTGCGCGTGCCGCGGCAGAGCTCGGGCCTATCACCGCGCTGCAATATAGCCCGCTGCCGTCGCGTGACTACCTGAAGCCGGTGCTTGAGATGACGCCCGAGCTGGCGTTAGAGGCCCTGCAGTTCTCGGCCCTCGGGCTCATCCACGCGGTGCGTGCAGTGCTCCCGGCGATGCAGCAGGCAGGTAGCGGCAGCATCATCATGATCAATGGCGGAACCTCGGTGAAGGCTCGCGCCGACTTCGCTGGCACATCGGTCGCCTTCCCGGCCGAGAGCGCCTACGGCGAGATGCTCCACGATGCCCTCGCGGGTGAGGGTATCCGTGTCAACCAGCTGGTGATTCCCGGCGGCATTCCACAGCTTCAGCTTGCCAACGGCATCGACGGGGTCGCCGATCGCATCTGGAACCTGCACGCCGTTGCCGGTCCGTTCCGAACCATGCTCATCCCGCTTGAAGACGGTCGGGAGTAAGGCAGTCGCTGCTGTCTTACTCCCGATTGGATTGTTCGGCGAGAGCAAAGTAACTTCTCTGATGGTGATCGGTGATGATATTGGTGGCGTTTCGCTTCAACGTCTAGTTCTGTAAAGCGTGCTTCTAACGTGTAGTGACTGCGTCAGAAGGCTGCACAGCAGTAAGAAATCGGGTCGGAGCGCACTGCGAGCAGGTGTGCGAGAAAGGTCTTCGCGTTCTGCAGGTGGGCACCGGACGTACGTTCCGAATCGTTCGCCGTAGTGAGCCGCCAAAGTGGCCGCGGAGGTACAGTCTCGCGTGGTGCATCCCCATCTCAACGCGCAGACATTCGATTTTTTTCGACGGACCTGAGAACCGCAACGAACGCGAATGGTCCAAAGAGCACAAGCCGATCGACGAACAGGGGCTGAAAGAGCGGATGCTCATGGCCATCTAATCCCTCAAACTCACGACGGTCGACTTCGATGGTGACAGCGCTACGCGCCTGCTCCAGCGGTCGCGTCGACTAGACCAGCGCCGTGATTCGGCTCAGCACCCGCTCCGGAACCGCTCCCTGGGGCACCTCGCCGAGCAGAAAATCGCCGTCGGGAAGCGTGCCGGTGTCGTTCGCCCAAAATTCCGGATCGATTACAGCGCCGCGTAGCTCAGTGCCGTGTAGTTCGACCCGATCCACGTGTCGCTGTCCGAGCGCCCAACGGTAGTGGTCGGTCACATTGGCAACCGGTGAATAGGTCGATAGCGGTACCGATTTAGCCCCGGAAGCGGGGCTACGGTCATCAAGCAGTACCGCGATCAGCGGTAGTGCGGCGAAACCGCGCAGCCAGTCCGCGACATACATTGACGCGTTTTCGGCATTATCGGCGTCGAGACCTGACGCGTCGGTCGCCCCCGAGAACGAATGTGTGCGCGCCAGCCACTGCATCGGCGACGGAATCTGCAGCACGACCGGCACCCGTTGGGTCTTGCTGAAGATGCTGACGAGCTCGATAACGAACGCAGTTGTCCCTGGATCCCCCAGCAGAGTGCGGAGGGCATATCCGGTGCGGGATTTGGCGCTCATAGCCGTTTGAAGAGTGGGATCAGATGCGACCCGGTGTGCATAGAACCGGTCGAGACTGAGCAGCGCCAAATCGGATTTGAGAACGCCCTGAGCCTGGCCGAAGAAATTCGCGTACGCCATGGGTTCCTGCCACGGCACGGGTTTACCCTGCAGAAAAACGGATTGGGCATAATCGTGACTGTCCAACACTACGGCCCGACTGCGGCCCGAGGGTGGCTCGGCCAGAAGCTCAGATAGCGAAAGTGTCATGGTGTCTCCCATTGATCGATCAAGAAGGGTGACCCGTGGCTGCGGGGCCGTCAGGAGACGACCCCGCAGCCACGGATCGAAAGGACAGGTCAGGATTTGTGTACGGCCACTTCGCCGTACTTCTGCTCGAGTTCGCGTACCCGCGCCTCAAGCTTGCTAATTTTCAGCACTCGACGGTCGGGAACCATGATGAGTGGCAGATCTTCGATCTTGCCCTTGACTCGCTCGGGCTCGATTTTGCCCCAGTGCGTCGCCAGCAGTTCCTCATTGTTGTCCTGGCCCCACGAGCCGTAGTAGAGCAGGTCCTTGGGCGGCTCTTCTTGAACGAACTCTGCAATGAACTCCTTATACGGCTTGCCGCGGCTGATGCGATCCTGGCGCATCTGGGCCCGCAGTTCAATCGTTGCCTGCTCGTGCACCACGAAGGTGTCCGCTTCCCAGACGACGCCGTAGACGTTCGTGGCGACCTGGGCCGAGATTCGGTCCAGCTCAAGGTCGGTCACGACGAGTTCGGGGTCGCGCTCCAGCACGTCACCGTAGCCACCGCCCGCGCCTTGGGCGATCATGTACAGTTCGCCCTCTTTCGCCACGTCGAATTGCAGCCCCATGTGTCCGGTCTGGTAATCGCCGCCCTCGAAAGGCTGCTCGTTCATGACACGTTCCATCGACAGGTTGAACTGCGACGGGTCCTTCTTGATGATGTCGTAGATGTTGATGTCTTTGACCATGGCCAGGGGGTAGACCGGGCAGCCGTATCCTCCGAACATTCCAGGAACCGAGGAGAACTTCGATCCGGAGGTGACGGTCATGAAACCCCAGCTGGGTGTACCGCGAGACGCCACCATCATCTCGTAACCCATACCGCCGCGATACTTGCCGAATCCCTGATTGTCGCGCACCAGCCGTTTACTGACCAGCTGCAAGAACGGTACCTCTTCTTCCATGACTTCCTGCTCGCCGAGGTCGGCCATTGCGCAGAACAACGGCGCCACGGCGTCTTCACCGTCGCGGAACGCCTTCGCCCCGCCGCCCATGCCGTTGAGATCGGCACACAGGTTACCCACCTGCTCACCGTTCTGTGTGGTGCCGCCCCAGAGAAAATCGTTGATCTGGTTGAACCAGGGAGCCACGACGTTCGAGTACTTCTGCGGCGATGAGAATTGCATCTTGGCGAAGGCCGACTGTAGGGCGGAGAAGCCGCGGAAGGATGCCTGCAACGACTGGCCGACGGGCGCGTCGTAACCGGCATCCGCCCAGGTATGTTCCTCCGTGATAATTTCGATGGGCGACAATGCTCCGGTGCTGCGAGGCAGGTCAGGCCACCAGTACGAGAGAACTGCCTGGGACATGAAAGATTTTGTTGACGCGAGCGGCGAGTTGAGGGCCCGATTGAGAATCTCGGGGCCGGTACCGGTGAGGTCGATAATCATTCGTTCGCCCTTCACGGTGATCTTGCAGGCGAACTTGATCAGAATGTTCTCCTTAAGCGTGGAGTCCACGAACTGATTGAAGGTGACAGTGCCGTCGGGCAGTTCGCCAATACGGCGGCGTACCTCAGTCTCGACATCCTCGACGGTGACGCGAAGCGACGCGACGAAGGTCTCCTGCCCAACCTCGTCGATGAGCCGGTCGACGGTGTCCATGATGCGCCGGGTGGCGCCCATTTTCACCTTGATGTCGGCGAGCATGAGCTTCGGGTCGCGCGTGGAGTGTTGCAAGAACGTCAGCAGATCGCGACGCAGATGGCCCTTCTCGACGATCTTGATCGGCGAGGCCCGCAGACCGTCATCGAATGGTGACTCCGAACCCGACGGCATACCACCTGGTTCGCACGCTCCGTTCTCGCCTTCGTGGATGGTCGCACCCACCCAGGCGATGATGATTCCGTCGCGCATGACCGGCACGAGCATCGACTGGTCGGTGTTGTGCACCATGCCGAAGCGGGAATCGTTGTGGAAGAAACCGTCACCCGGGTTGATACCGACGGTGGGCTCATCCTTCCAATTCTTCATGATGTAGCGGATGGGATGGTGCAGCACTGCGGAGAAGGCAATCACGCCGCGGTTGGAGAGATACGTGACATCGCCCTCGGCGGTGTAGACCGCGCAGGAGAGGTCGGCCCACTTCGCTCCGGGCGCCGCGCCCATGCTCTCGCACATCTCGAAGGCCTCATCAAGTGCACCGGCCAGGCGTTTGCGAATCCGGTCGACCTCGAGCGGGTCGATACCCTTCGCGATGCACTCCTCCTCATAGGCTGTGCGCGGCATGATCTCGTGAGTACGCATGATGGCCGGGTCTGGTCCGAGGAAGAGGGTAGTCTCGTCCATGAATTTGTCGACCCACTGCTGTTCCTGGTCGGTCAGTAGCTGGGATGCGTCGTCGTCTCCGCTGGTGGGCACGAACTGGTCAGTTGTCAGTGTCATGGTGTTCAAGCTCCTTTGCTTGCGTTCGCTGAAGAAAAAGTGGGAAGGTCGGTCAGTCGCTCAGTAGCCATACCGCCCCCTGCACTGTCGGTTCCAGGCGCCAGCCCGGTTCCACCAGATAGGTGGTGTTTTCGGTCGTGACGATCGCCGGTCCGTGGATCACGTATTCGTGTTTGAGTGCGTCGGCGTCATAGACAGGGGTGTCGACTGCGCCGGCGATGCTCGTGAAGTGCACCGAACGCCGGGAGACCGGTGCCGGCTTAATCTTTTCGCCGCCGGTTTTGATCGACTCGAATTGAATGACTTCGCCCTCGATATAGGACGCTACGCGAATGGTCTGCGCACGGACGCCCGCCTCCGGCGCCTGGGTGCCCTCGCCGTAGCGTTCGCCAAAGAGCTCGGAGAACGTCTTGATCAGGTGCAGCACGTCGGCAACTCCGTTGACCCGGTTGATGTTGAAGGCGACGGCAGTGGTGACGAGCTGGTTGCCGTAGCGCATGTCCATTTCGAGGCGGTAGCGCACGTCGGCGCGGTCGTAGCCCTGGCGCACGAGGTCTTCGGCGCCCTTCGCTTCGAGCTCCTCGATGTACCCGTTGAGCGCTTCGTACTGGGCGTAGAGGCTGCGCTTGATCGGTTCGTAAAGCACGACGTAGGCGCTGCGTTCGTGAATGTGCAGCGGACGCATGTTGCCGGCCCCGAGCGCGGAGAACACCGAGGCGAACGGCGGAAACAAGATACGGCTGATGCCGGCGCTTGCCGCGATGCCGCAGGCATGCAGCGGACCGTTACCGCCGTAGGCGAGCATCGTGTAGTCCTCGATCAGCCCGCCGCGGGAGCGCAGCTCCTTCTCGATGCCGATCGCCATCTGTTCGTCGACAGTCTTCTTAATAACCTTGGCAACCTCAACCGCGTCCAGGTCGAGCTCGTCGCTGAGCGTCTCATCGATGACATAGATCGAACGCTTCTTGTTGAGATTGATGTGCCCGTTGGCGTAATTGTCCGGGTCGAGGTAGCCGAGTACCAGGTCAGCGTCGGTGACCGTTGGGCGCAGGCCACCGCGGTCATAGCAGGCCGGGCCCGGGTCGCTTCCAGCTGACTCCGGACCGATTTGGAGGGCATGGTGAATGCGGTTGTAGGCGGCGATAGATCCGCCGCCGGCGCCGAGCGTGTTGAGGTGGATCATCGGCGCGGAGACCATCCAACGACCGATGGTGGGCTGGAAATCGTAGTGCCGTACTCCGCCCTCTGGCACCAGACCGATATCGAACGAGGTGCCACCCATGTCCATTGACACTACGTCGCCAAGGCCGGTTGACTCCGCGAGGTGTTGGGCCGCCCCGACGCCGGCGATCGGCCCGGAGTGAATCGTTTGCAGGGCATCTGTGGAGTTCGGCTGCGCCATGCCGCCCGAATTATGAATGACCAGCATCGGCTTCTCGTACCCCGAGTCGCGCAGGTTGTTGGAGAGCTGATTGAGCGCGTGAAACATTGTCTGGTGCAAAAAAGCGTCGACGACAGTGGCCATGGCCCGCACGTACTCGCCCTTGCGTCCCGATACCTGACTGCTGAGCAGCACCGGAATGGAGCCAAGCTCGTGCGTGGGGTACTCGTCGAGGATGATCTCGAGGATGCGGTCCTCGTGTACCGAGTTCTCGGTGGCGTTGGTCAGGGCAATCACGATGGCCTCGGCGCCGTTGTCGACGAGCTCGCGAACCTGGGTGCGCACGTCGTCGTACATGAGTGGCACGAGCACTTCCCCGACCGAATCAATGCGTTCCTTCACCGAGCGGATGAGCTGGCGTGGCACGAGTGGTTCGGGACGTTGGGCGTCAGGCATGTCGCCCTGCTTGGCCGCGTCGAGCCCCTCACCGTAACCACGTCCGCGGGAGAGCGGGATGGTGTCTTCAAAGCCGTGGGTGACGATAGCCGCGACCCGTGGGCCCTTGCCCTCGATCAGGGCGTTGGTGCCCAGCGTCGTGGCATAGCGTACCGAGTCCACCTCTTTGAGTGCCGTCTCGCGGCTGATTCCAGCCCTTTCGCAGGCCCGGTCGAGGGCTTCGTTGAAACCGAGTGCCAGGTTGTGGTGCGTGGTGAGCGCCTTCGATTCGATGTATACGTCATCCCAGACAAAGAAACAATCGCTGAACGTGCCGCCGATGTCTACCGAGATTCGTTTCACGGTCAGTGTCCTTCGTTTTGGCGCGAGTGGGCGTGGGGTGTCACGGAGTCGAAGCGGGCGCTGAGGTCGGCCTCGGCGTTTTCGCCAGGGCCATAGTTGACGACCTCTTCGGGGTTGCCGCCATGGGCATCCCACTTTTCGCGTAGCGAGTCGATGTCCCACAGCATGTCGACGGTCGGCGGATGCCCCGGCGGCAGATATTCGGCTTCGATTTGGGTTCCGCAGGTGGGGCAGTAGAACTCCAGAATGCGGCAGAAGGCGGGGTCGGGAGAGAACGTGAATTCGTACTTCTCCGGGTCGATCACGGGAGGATGAATCTCTTGGGGGTCTCGGTCGTAGACCAGAGTGCCCTCCTTATAATTGCCGCGAGCATCGCCGAAGTCGTGGGCGCAAACGCGGCAGATCCATCGTTCCGTGTCGAGGTCGATGAGCAGGTATTCGGTCATGGGAACGCGCATTTTGTTTGTACCTTCCTTGGGAAACAAAGTGGATTAGAGGGTGTCGGCTAGTTGCAGGTCGCCGGCGGTGGATACCGTGAGCGTCCAGCCGAGCGGTACGCGCGCGGTAAAGAACGGGCCCTCGACGATGGCGGGTCCGGCTGCCGTGGCGCCGGGCACCTGACCGTCGAGCTCATAAACGGATACGCTGTCGACGCGCGTCGCCGAGGAGCGCACCTGCCGCGTTCCGGTAGCGACTGCGGGGCTCGCCGCTGAGGGAAGGCCGGTGTCGATGGTCGGGTGTGGCAGCCTGAAAATGGCCTTGAGGGCGAGGATCTCTTCGCCGTCTTCGATGATGGTCGACCATTCGAGTTCGCACTCGCTCAGGTCGTGCCCTTCCTGGAACATGTCCCGGCCGGCATCCGCTTGCATCGATTGACGTGTCGCAGTCAGTTCTTCGGCCGAGAAACCGGTGACGTTGGTTTCATAGGACTGCGCGATGTCCGAGAAGCTGATGCCGTAGGCCGAGAACACCGCCGCGAGACGAGGCACGAGCACGTGGTGCACGCCGGCCAGGCGAGCAGCGCTGCAGGCACTCATCGGTCCGCCGCCGCCGAACGCAGCCACGGTCGTTTCGCCGGTCGGGCTGACCAGGTCGGCGAAGGCCTGTGCCAGATGACCGGAGTAGCTGTGTTCCATGCGGATCAGCGCCTCGTCGAGGCTGATGCCGAGCGGATCAGCAACGGTCTTGGTGATGACCGCGCGTGACCGTTCGGCATCGAGCGCCATCTCGCCGTTCAGGTAGGTAGCTGGGTCGAGAATGCCGAGCAGCAGGTTGACGTCTGTAATGGTGGCCTGGGTGCCGCCGAAACCAAAGCAGGCCGGTCCGGGAGCGGCGCCGACGCTCTCCGGCCCCACGGTGATCTCACCGTCGTGCACGGCGATGATTGAGCTGCCGCCCACGCCGGTCGAGCGCACGTCACTCATCTCGTAGGAGATATCGACGCCCTGAATCGATCCGCGCCGGTCGACGGCGATCGCCTTGTTCGCGACGCCGCCAACATCCGTTGTGGTGCCGCCCACATCGATCATCAGCACATTGTCGAGACCGTAGGCCTCGGCGAGCGCACGCGTGCCTTCGAGCCCGCCGCGCGGCCCCGAAGAAT
This sequence comes from Cryobacterium sp. Y50, assembly GCF_002929805.1. Taxonomy (GTDB): domain Bacteria; phylum Actinomycetota; class Actinomycetes; order Actinomycetales; family Microbacteriaceae; genus Cryobacterium. Next base: position 160,209 of record NZ_PJJM01000103.1, read on the forward strand.
AGGTCTTGAGCGCGACCGATTTGGCGACGCGAGAGGATGCGCCGTCGTTGCGGTAGATCAGCAGGGGGTTCTTGACCTTGTAGGCGCGCAGCCGGTGCTCGGCGCTGTAGAGAAACCGCTCGACGGTGGGGTGTAGAAAGGAGTTGAGAATTCCCGACCAGACCTGTCGGTCGCGTGAGGTGTCAGAGGCAAACTCCCGGGAGAACAGAATCGGCACCGAACCGAGCAGATGCCTGGGAAAATTCTTGAGCATGGTGCGCTTGAACAGCTGCTCGCGTTGGGCACTCGACGCTGCCACGACGAGCCGCTCGGCTCCAGCCGTCGTTAGCCGGTTGATGTCGGCGACGAACTGCCGAGAGAGCTCCTCCGGGGTGCCGTCGGCCGCGATGATGCCGATGCGGGCGCCGATCAGATCGTTGAAGAGCCCAGCCGTCTCTTTCGAGGTAGCGAGCGAGTCTGGCAGAGTGGGATCATCGGTGATCAGGCCAATCAGTGGACCCTTGCGCTGTACGAGCGCGTTGGTGCCCTGCGTTGACGAATAGCGGATGTGCCGGGTTGAGTGCAGCAGATCGGCCAGGTTCGTCTGTCCATACAGCTGGGTAGACACCTTCGTCATGGCGTCGAAGAGACACTGAGACAAGTCTACCGGGGTGGTGAGAGTCTTGGTGAACGTGAAATCTGTGCCGCTGGCGACGACAATGTCGGTGAGGGTTCCACCGTTGTCGATATTGATCAATCGTTCCATGAGCGCTCCATTGCGGGTTGTTGTGAGTGACCGATGCCCCGGGGGGAGGCACTCTAGCAAGACTGGCCCCGTGTTCAGACCGCGGCGTGTCCCACATTGGGACACTCCGCGGCTAGCGCTTGCGGTCGAGTACAGGGCATGCTTAAGGAGTCCACAAGGGAGTCGATATGCACAGAGTCGCCGATCGGCGAATCAAGATTGCCGCTGAACGCGCCGATTTTCTGCGGTTCGGTCACGCCGAAACCCAATCGGTTCCTAAAGTCGTGGCGGCTTCCTGGCAGCGGTCCCTCACCGCTGGCGTAAACGCGTTTTCGTCCCAGGCAGTTTTTCACAGCGATCTTGACCTCACCGGTCGCCTAATGCGATGTTCCGCACCAGTCATCGCCCGGCTGAGCGAAGAAATGGCCGAGATGCCGCTATCGATCGTGCTCACCGACTCCAAGGCGAGAATTCTCAGCCGCTTAGAAACCGACAAGACGATCGGAACCCTGCTCGATGAAGTATCGCTGGCGCCGGGGTTCAATTATGCCGAGACCAGCGTTGGAACCAACGGAATCGGTACCGTGCTCGAGTCGGGCCAGCCCCTGTACATTGTTGGTCCCGAGCATTTTATCGAGCATCTCCAGCCGTTCGCGTGTGCGGGAAGTCCGATTCGTGACCCGCTGACCGGGCGTATCGAGGGCGTCCTAGACCTTAGTTGTCTAAGCGAGGATGCCAGCCCCTTGATGCCTTCCCTGGTGCGGTCGGCCGCCCGAGAGATTGAGCGCAACCTTCTCGTCGATCGGAGTCAGTGTCAGCAGGCCCTGTTCGAGGCGTACGTTCGGGTAGATTCTCGAACGCGCGGCGCCGTCATGGCGATCGGCGGCACGATCGTGATGGGCAACGCGGTTGCGCAGAGTTTGTTTGCGCCCGATGAACAGCTGACAATCCGCGAACATGCCCGCTATTTGACGATCGCTCCGGGCCAACCGGTTGACCAGATTGAATTGTCGTCGGGCAAGGTCGTTCATATTCGAGGCAAGCGCGTCGTGGTCGGTCCCGATGTAGCGGGGATAGTTGTGGTCGTCGAAATCGTCTCCGAAGTCGCCCCGATTCTGGTCGGCGGGCCTGGTCTGAAACTATTGCCAGTGCGGGGGCGTCGAGTGCGGGAGCCGGTGTTGAGCGACATTCAAGCACCATCGACAATTCTCAATGATGTGTCATCGTTACTCGGTAAACGTGCGTCCGGCAGCGTTATCTCCGCTCTCACCGTGGGCGCAGCCCTCCTCGTGCTGGGCGAGGCGGGTGGAGGCAAGGTATCCCTTCTGGCTGAACTCTATCGACACGTCGTGCCGCTGGGTCGTAGCGTGGTGTACAGCGCTGACGAGCTCAACGAGCAGGGTGTGCAACCGGCCATTGACAAAGACCTGATGAACGCCGCTGCCTTGCCCACGTTGTACATCTTCCGCAATATCGATCGCTTGAGCGCGGCCGCTGTCGCTGAATTTGATGCGTTTCTCATCAAGCGGGAGGTAAACGCGGGCGAAGGTGCTGGCGCTATCGCCGTCACTGTGTCGCAACCCGATCTGCAGGCAGACCGTGCGGCAGGTCGGCTGTTTACGACGTTGCTGCACCATTTCGAGGTCTCCGTCACGGTCGCGCCGCTGCGGCATCGCCTCGACGACCTGCCCGACATCGTCGCGCGGGTACTCGCCCGACAAGCCGGATTGCGACCAGCCACCGTCAGCGCCGGTGCCATGCGGGTGATCTCACGCTACCCGTGGCCCGGTAACATTCGACAGCTCGAAGAAGCGCTCGATATCGCCCTGCTCACACGCCCGGTCGGTGCCATCCAGGCTGAGGACCTGCCCGCCTACTGCCACGGCGTTGCGCCCCGGCTCTTGACGGCGCTGGAAGCTGGCGAGCGTGACCTCATCGTCGGCGCGCTGCACAAGGCCGAAGGCAACCGCATGCGCGCGGCGGAGGCCCTGGGAATCGCCCGGTCATCTCTCTATCGCAAGCTCAAGACTTTCGGCATCACGGTCACCGACTCGTAGCAGCTACGTGTACACGCCTCTCAGGCGCACTCGCCACGCCTGCGGTTTTCGTTAAGATGATCGGGACCACGATCGGCACGGCCGACATGATCGTGCTATACAGCAGAGCACAGCTGAAGCCTGTGTCTACCAGACCCCCTGAGCTGCGCCAACGATTACGCCACCGGCCAGTGTGATTTCAATGATTATCCCAAGCATGGGGCTGATCCTACTGGCGACAAGCGCTACCGCGTCAGGTAAATGAGAAAGTGTCATGATGACCGACACTCCGACGTTTTCTCGGCCGCGACTGTTCGAATGAAGAATCGCTTCGGCACCGCTTCACCGTTCAGCGCAGCACGAGAGGAAGAGTTGCGAAGCCGCTTCCGGGGTAGTGGGCGTGCGTTGGTGAGATGTCAGCCGGCACCAGCTCGGTGATGCGCGCAAGCAACTCTTCGACCAGGACCCGCAGCTCAAGGCGAGCCAGCGGGGCCTCGGGGCACACGTGGATGCCGCGGCCATACAACAGGTTGTCCGCCGGGTCGCGGTCGAGCCGAAACTCATCCGGGTCGTTGAAGACCGCCTCGTCGCGGTTGGCCGACGCCCAGAGCACGGTGACTCGCTCTCCCGCGCCGATGAGCTGACCGCCGACCTCGACCGACTCGGTCGTCATGCGGCGGTTGGCTATCAGGGGAGCGTGCAGGCGCAGGATCTCGTCGTTCGCTGCACCGATCAGGGAGGGGTCCTCGCGGAGCAGCTGCTGGGTCGGTGGGTGCGCCGCCAGGTAGTGAGCCAGAATCCCGGCGCCGGCCGAGATCGTGCTCAGCTCGCCGACGGTCCAGTTGCGCAGCAGGCTGACGAGCTCGTTGTCGGTCATCGGGCGGTCCCAGACGCGCTCACTGAGCAGGTGGATGGTCAGATCGTCCGGTGCGGCGTCGCCCGCCTGGCGGCGCGCGACGAGAAGAGCACGGATGAAGCCGTCGAACTCGACCGCGATCGCCGCCATCGCCGGCTGGTCTTGCGCGAGCGTCGCCGCGCGACCGGGCATCGCCCGCGCAGCTCGTCATAGGCGGCGATCTGGTTCTCGAGCACCGCGGGGGAGCGCGGGTTCCAGTTACACGGCTAGTTCTCGGTCATCGTTCTCCTGGATGGTCTGGTGCAAAGTGCGCCGGAACGCGCAGGCCGAGCCCGACTCCAGTCGAGGCCGCGAGGGAGCGGATCGACTCCGCCGTGCGTTCGGCGTCGGCGATGCAGCTGGACAGCCCCACGCCTCGATAGGCCGAACCGGTCAGGAACAGCCCGGGCAGCGCAGTCAGTTCCTCGGCCAGGGCATCGAGGCGGGCCTGGTGGCCCACCAGATACTGTGGCATGCCTTGTCGCCAGCGCTGAACGAACTGCTCGAGCGGCTTGCCGCGCAGTCCCATCGCCTCATCGAGTTCGTCCCGCACTCGGCGCACGAGGGTGGTGTCTCTCATAGTGAGCCAGCGGTTATCACCGCGCCGGCCGACCATGCAGCGCACCAGTACCACGTCGTCGTCGGCCAGGTGTGGCCACTTCAGGCTGGACCAGGTGCAACCGACAATGAGCCGGTGTTCCTCGGGCGGCACCAGAAAACCGGTGCCGACGAGGGTGGCCGGGAACGCGGACCGAGGGTACGCCGGGCCGATCGTGGCCACATTGGCATATTCGATTTCGCCCAGCAATGCGCCAAGCTCCGGGGCGGCCGAAGCCACGAGTCGGGCCGACGCGAAAGCCGGTGTTGCCAGCACGACCATGTCAGCGTCGATGACATCGCCGTCTTCGAGGTCGATGCGGTAGCCGCTTGCCCGGGGCCCTGCCGCGGGTGTCACCGCGGTGACGGCACTGCCACGCCGCACCGTGGCATCTGTCAGCTGGTCGGCGAGGGCATCGACCAGTCCGCCGAGGCCGGTGGTCAGGGTCACCAGCACGGGACCGCCGCCGGTCGAGCGTGCTGGCCGACGGCGCATTCCGAGGTAGAGGCTGCGGTGGGTGTGGGCGAGGGCAGCGATGTCGGGGGCCGTGCTCTGGGCGCTGAGTGTGTCGGCGCGTCCGGCGTGCACGCCGCCGAGCAGCGGCTCGACCAGGCGATTGAAAACCTGGGAGCCCATCCGGGTGCGCACCAGCTCACCGATCGAGGGGTCGGCCGCGGCGGATCGGCTGCGCGGCAATACCAGGTCGAAGGCGGCGCGAAGCAAACCCAGCGGCGAGAGTAGCCGGGAGCGAATCAGCGGCACCAGGCCGCCGGGAACGCCGAACATGGTGCCTTCCGGTAGCGAACGCAGGCGGTTGCGGCTCCAGATGCGCGCCCCGCCAACGTTCGGCACCACGACCCGGTCGGCCAGGCCGAGGTCCGCGATCAGCGCCGCGGCGACGGATGCGCGCACCATGAGGGCGTCGGGGCCGGTATCGAGCGGATGCCCCGCGAAACTTCGCGTGGCAATCTTTCCACCCAGCCGATCGGTACTCTCGACGAGCGTGATCTGTACCCGGCCGCCGAGCCGGCGCCGCAGGTAGTAGGCGGTGGCGAGGTCGCCGATTCCGGCGCCAACGATGGTGATGCGGGTCTGTTCTGACACTGCTATTCCTTTCGTGGACGACGCAGAAATCACCGACGACCAGCCCGTTCGTCGGTCGCACCGGTACGGGCTATGCTCGTGCGGGTTCGTAGGCGCAGCTCGGGTCCGCGGCGAGCGGATCGCCGGTGACCGCGTAGGCGTGCGAGCGCGACCCGCCGCAGACCGCACGAAACTCGCAGCGGCCGCAGCGGCCTCCAAAATTATCCGGGGAGCGCAAGTCCTGCAGCAGGTCGGCGTCGCGGTAAATATCGGGGAAGGGCTGGTCTCGCACGCAGCCGACCGCGACCGGCAGGAACCCGCTCGGGTAGACCATGCCGACGTGGTCGACGAAGGCGAACCCGCGACCGGAATTGACGTCGATCGGTGCCCGGGCCGCGCGTCGTTTCGGTTCGTCGCCGGTGAGCAGCTCGGCGGTGTCCCGACGCAGCACAGTGCGCAGCGGACCGACCGGGAACGCCGCGTCGAGGTCCGCCACGCCGGCGCGCTGAATGGCGATGCGGCGGTAGTGCGGCGCTTCGGTCGCCTTGATGGCGACGAGCTCAGAAACGTCGTGCATCCAGTGCAGCACCTCTTCTTCCTGCTTGGCGGTCAGCGCCTGCAGCAGCTTGCCGCGGCCGGTCGGCACCAGAAAGAAGATGCTCCATAGCGTCGTGCCGAGTTCGAGCACGGTCTTGAGAATTGCTGGCAGTTCGTGCACGTTGTCGGCGGTGACGGTCGTGTTGATCTGCAGTCGATAGCCGACCTCGCGCACCAGGCGGGCCGCGACCATGGTGTCGTCGAAGACACCGTCCACGCCGCGAAAGGCGTCGTGAGTGGCAGCGGATGCGCCATCCAGCGATAGCGAGATGGCCTTCGCCCCGGCGTCGTGCAGTTCGACGAGCACCTCACGGGTCAGCTTCGGGGTCACCGAAGGGGACAGCGCCATGCTCAGCCCGAGTGCGGTGCCGTGCGCGACGAGTTCGGGCAGGTCGGGGCGTTCGAAGGGGTCGCCACCGGTCAGTACGACGAGCGGACGCGGCGTACCGAACGCAGCGAGGTCGTCGAGCAGGGTCTTGCCCTGCTCGGTGCTGAGCTCTAACGGATTGCGGGTGCGAATGGCGTCGGCGCGACAGTGCGTGCAGACCAGCTGACACGCTCGCGTGACCTCCCAGATCACGATGAACGGGCGTTCGGCGGCGTCGTGGTGCAGCAGGCGTACCGGGCGTTTGCGTGGGGTTTCGCTCATGGGGTTCCTCGTCCAGGCGCCGAGATTCGGAGGGTCTCCGGGCGATCGTGCCTGCGGTTTCGAGCGGCCTCCGGGTTTCCGCGAAGCCTGTGCTCGGGGTCTTTCGACCCTCTTAATTTCTAGCAGGATCATCCGTTCGGATACGTCAGAGAGTTCCGGTTTTATTCAGCCCATCAAGTTGCCCCGAACGCACCGAGAACAGCGCAGTGGCACAATGGGCGCATGATGACACTGCACCTGACCGGCGATGCCGCCGCCGACAGCCTCCTCAGCGAGAATCCGTTTGCACTGCTCGTTGGCATGCTGCTTGATCAGCAAATCGCCATGGAGACGGCCTTTGTCGGCCCGGCCAAAATTCGCGATCGCATCGGCGCGCTCGACCCGGCCACGATTGCCGCCTACGACGCCGACGCCTTCGTCGACGTGTTTCGTCAATCGCCCGCCGTGCACCGCTTTCCGAGCTCGATGGCCAAACGCGTGCAGGAGGTCGCCGAGGTTATCGTGAGTAACTGGAACGGCGATGCGGCCTCGATCTGGACCGCTGATCACCCCACCGGTCCCGAGATTTTGCGCCGGCTGAAGGCACTGCCCGGGTTCGGCGAACAGAAGGCGAAGATCTTCCTTGCGGTTCTCGGCAAGCGACTCGGGGTCGACGCGGATGGCTGGCGCGGGGCATCCGCTCCCTACGGAGAAGACGGATCATTTCGATCGGTGGCCGATATCGTCGACCCCGAATCGCTCACCCGGGTGCGCGCGACCAAACGGGCCGCCAAGGCGGCTGCGAAGGCGTAGTCCCGCGGGGTGGGTGCTCATTTCAGCGAACAGACATTCGACTTCCTCGACGAACTCGAGCACCGCAACGAACGTGAATGGTTCCAAGAGCACAAACCGATCTACGAGCTCGAACTGAAAGAGCGGATGCTCGCGGTCATCGCATCGCTCAATCTCGCCTTAGGCGATTTCGCCGCCGATTGCGTGCGTCCGCCGCACAAAGCCATGATGCGCATCTATCGCGATGTTCGTTTCTCCAACGACAAGTCGCCGTACAAGACTTACCTGGCCGCACACTGGCCACCCCGTGGGCTGGAGAAGGCTGGGGGAGCCGGATACTTTCTGCAGGTCGGCGTGCACGGCGTCATGATGGCCGGCGGTGCCTACAGCCCGCAGCCGCCGCAGTTGCGGGCCATCCGCGACTACGTGCTCGAACATCACGCCGAGCTGCGCTCCCTGCTTGCCACGCCCGCACTCGCCAGACTGGCGCAGCCATTCGGCGGCAACAAGCTCATTCGCGCGCCACGCGGCTTTCCGATCGACAATCCGGCAGCCGATTTGCTGCTCAACCGCAGCTGGGCGCTGGTTTCGACCCTGCCCGGTGACGTCGCGCTCGATGAGAAATTCACGGATCTCGTAATAGAGCGGTTTCGTGCGTTCCAGCCGGTCGTGGATTTTCTCAACGTTCCCCTCGCCGCGGCTACTCCGCTCGCGCAAGAAGCAGCCACGAGTCGGCGCTGGTCCGCCTGACTGTCGCCGCCGGCATCCGTTTAGCGCGCTGCCATTCTCGTTCGTACCTCGGCCACGTCGAGACCCTGCACGGTAGCGATCACTTCATCCAGCCCGCCCAAAAGTCGGCAAACACGATCGCGTTGTTCGTGATGGTGGTGTCGAAGGTTTTCTCGGTGATATCAATGGTGGCCATGCTGTGAATTTATACCCGTTGGGGTATAGTGGCAATGGTCAGGAGAGCTCACACGGTGCGGGGCCGCTTAGTCGCAGGGCCGACCAGATGACCACGACGGCGACGAGAGCCATGGCGCAAAGGCCGAGCCCGGAATACCCGGTCAGCGCCAGAATCGGCCCGGCGATCGCCCCGCCGAGGGCGCCAGCCGCGTTCATCGAAAGATCGGAGAAACCCTGCAGCGAGGAGCGATCCTCGATCTCGACGGCCTCCGAGACGAGTGCAGATCCGGCCACAACGGATGCCGACCAGCCGAGTCCCAGAAAGATCAGGCTGAGCGTCATCGTGCCCTGTGATCCGTCGCTGAGCCAGGCCACAGTGAGTGCGACCAGCAGCATGGCCTGACCGCCGAAAATGACCGGAAGCCGCCCAAGGCGGTCGGAAAGCGCGCCGAACACGGGGGAGAGGGCGTACATTCCGGCCACGTGCAGGCTGATCGTCAGGCCCACGATGGAGAGGGTCGCGCCGTGGTCGCGCAGGTGTACCGGTGCCATTGACATCAGGGCGACCATGGTCGCGTGGCTGAGCGCGATGACCGCCACGGCATACCGGGCCGCTGCGTTGCCGCGCAGAATAGCCAAACCGCCACTGGCCCGACGGATACCCGCGCTCTTCGAGCGCTCCGCCAGCGCTGTGAGCAGGGGGTCGGGTAAGAGACCGAGCGCGTAAACGAACGCGGCGGCCACGGTGGCTGCCAGGGAAAAAGCGAATGCGCCGGTCATGGCCGGCAGCCCGAGGGCGGCACCGAGCGCCTCTCCCGGTCCGAACAGGTTAGGGCCGAGCACGGCGCCAATGGTCGTCGACCAGACCACGATCGACAGGTCGCGGGCTCGGTCGCTGCAAAGCGGGCTTGCAAGTTCGTCGCCGAGCCAGCGCCGAGCAGCATCAGGGCCAGGAGCAGCAGGGCGAAAATGTCAACGGACACCGAGATGATCGCGAGCACCGCGCCCGCGCCGGCCATAAGCGAACCGGTCGCGAGCGACACGCGACGCCCGCGCGCCTGCGCCAGCCGGGCGAGAGGCACGGCCACGATCGCCGCCCCGAGGGTACTCATGGTCGCGGCCATGCCCGACCAGGCGTTCGACCCCGACAGTTCGGCGGCGAGCAGAGCACCCAATGACAGGGTTGCTCCCATTCCGATGCCGCCGAGAATCTGGCCGGCAATGAGCACTCGCACGACGCGTTGCTGTAAGGCGGTGTGCGCCTCCGGAGCCTGTGTTACGACCGTTGGCTCGACGGGTGTTCGATTGTTTTTCATCGTGTGTTTTTCCCCTGGTTGTGACCTCGACCGGCCGCCTGAGGTTCACTCTATCGAGCCCCAGTCGCGGCGGGCTCGCCCTCTGCTAGAATGCCCCTTACGGTATAAACAGGACGGGATACGTTGCTCGTTTCCCCCTTCTGAAAGCAGCTCATGAAGAAAGCGCTTCGCTTATCGCACTGGTTTTAGCAGTCACCGTCGTGTTCGGCCTGCTCACCATCAGCCGAACCGATTGAGCTGACAGCGGCACTGTCGTGATCGATGTGGGCACGCCCGATGAATACGGCGCGGGTCACCTCGACGGGGCGATCAACGCCGACGTGCAGTCGCCAACCGTTGACGCCGAAGTTTCCGCACTCAGCCAGCAGCGCAGCTGCCGGTAGCGGCCAGATTTGCGCCGAAACGCGACACCGGGCATCGTAGAAATATGACGAATTCAAGCGGGCACGGGCACGACGGCGAGTCGGCACCAGATGCCGCAACCTTTTGGGAGAACCGCTATCGCGAGAGCGACCGCGCCTGGAGCGGACGCGCGAATGCCACGCTCGAACGCGAGGCCGCCGATCTCATTCCGGGCACGGCGCTCGACCTCGGCAGCGGCGAGGGCGGCGATGCGCTGTGGCTGGCCCAAAACGGATGGTCCGTCACCGCCGTCGATATCTCACCGACTGCCCTCGCCCGTGGCGAAGCCGCTGCCGCGAACGCGGGTCTCACCGGCCGCATCCGCTGGATTACAGCGGACCTGGCCACCTGGCAGCCGGACGGCCCGTTCGACCTGGTCACCGCCCACTTTCTGCAGTCACCGGCCCCGCTGCCGCGCGAGGTCATTCTGCATCGCGCTGCCGCGACGGTCGCACCGGGCGGCGTGCTGCTCGTCGTCGGTCACGCCCAGTTTCCGCCGTGGTCGAAGCGCAAACCGGATGGCGTTCCGCTGCCGACGGCCGACGAGGTGCTGACCTCGCTTGAGCTGGACTCCGAGCACTGGACGATCGTCACCAAAGCTGCCGTCGGCCGCGAAGCCACCGGCCCCGACGGCCAGGTAGCCACCCTCGTCGACAGCGTGCTGACCCTTCGTCGCACGCCCGTCGCGTAAGCTGGGCACCCTGCGCCAAGACGACGCAGTCAATGAGAATATTGTCTAATGACCGGAACACTCGTGGCCAAGGGCCTGGCCGGCGGCTACGCGCAGCGCACCCTGTTTGAATCCCTCGACCTCACGGTCGCCCCCGGCGATGTCGTCGGCGTGGTCGGCGCCAACGGCGCCGGCAAATCCACCCTGTTGAATCTGCTGGCCGGGCTCACCGAGCCGCAGGCCGGCACCATTACGCGCAGTCCAGCGGATGCCTTCGTCGGCGCGCTGCCGCAGGAGCACGAACGGGTGCCCGGGGAAACCATCGCCGGATACATCGCTCGGCGCACCGGATGTGCCGAGGCGACCCGCGAAATGGATGCCGCGGCATCCGCTCTCGCGGACACGCAGCCGCGCGCTGACGGAATCGACCCGGCCGACACCTATTCGACCGCGCTCGAGCGCTGGCTGGCCAGCGGCGCGGCCGACCTCGACGAACGACTGCCGATCGTGCTCGCCGACCTCGGCCTCACTCTGGGTGGTAGCCTGACCGCCTTGAGCCTGATGACCGAGCTCTCCGGCGGCCAGGCCGCTCGGGTCGGGCTGGCCGCCTTGCTGCTCTCCCGCTTCGATATCGTGCTGCTCGATGAGCCGACGAATGATCTCGACCTCGACGGTCTCGAACGCCTTGAAACCTTCATCACCGGGCTGCGCGGCGGCGTCGTGCTGGTCAGTCATGACCGTGAATTTCTTACCCGCTGTGTCACCCGGGTGCTCGAACTCGACCTCGCGCAGGGCGCGAACCGGGTGTTCGGCGGCGGCTACGACTCTTACCTCGAGGAACGCGAAACCGCGCGTCGGCACAACCGTGAGAACTATGACGAGTTCGCCGCCAAGAAAGCCGACCTCGTCGATCGCGCCAGAACTCAGCGGGAATGGTCGAGCCAAGGCGTGCGCAATGCGATGAAGAAAGCACCGGACAACGACAAGATTCGCCGCAAGGCATCGGTCGAGTCAAGCGAAAAGCAGGCCCAGAAGGTGCGGCAAATGGAGAGCCGCATTGCGCGCATGGAAGAGGCCCCGGAGCCCCGCAAGGAATGGCAGCTCGAGTTCACCATCGGCGCGGCCCCGCGCTCGAGCGCCGTCGTGGCGACCCTCAACAACGCCGAGTTTCGGCAGGGCGACTTCGTGCTCGGTCCCCTGTCGCTGCAGATCAACGGGGGTGAACGCATCGGTATCACCGGCCCGAACGGCGCCGGCAAGTCCACCCTGCTGCGGGCACTCCTGGGCCGTCAGAAAGCGGATGCCGGCAGCGCTCACCTTGGTTCGAGTGTCTCAGTCGGTGAGATCGACCAGGCCCGGGCGCTGCTGGCCGGTGCCCGTGCCCTGGCCGCGAGTTTCGAGCTGCTCGTCCCCGAACTGTCCCCGGCCGAAGTGCGCACACTGCTGGCCAAGTTCGGACTCAAAGCCGACCATGTGAACCGGCCGGTCGACGAGTTGTCGCCGGGGGAGCGCACCCGGGCCGGGCTAGCCTTGTTGCAGGCGCGCGGCGTCAACCTGCTCGTGCTCGACGAACCGACCAACCACCTCGACCTCGCCGCGATCGAACAGCTCGAACAGGCGCTCGACTCCTATGAGGGCACCCTGCTGCTGGTCACGCACGACCGCCGGATGCTCGCCAACGTGCATACCGACCGGCACTGGCAGGTGAACGCTGGTCAAGTGACCGAGCTGTAACTGTTCCGACCGATTCCTACGACCGACTCGAGCCAGCGAGGTACGCAAAAATACCGAACCACCTGTTGCGCGTCGTTCGTCCGCAGTACCGTGGCCCTATCCGTTCACCGTCGAACAACCAGGGAGCACACAATGACTGACAATACCTATCGTGTTATCGAAGTGGTCGGAACGTCAAAGGTGGGTTCTGATGAGGCCATCGCCAACGCGGTTCAGCGCGCTACCGAGACGGTGCAGAACCTTGACTGGTTTGAGGTCGTGCAGATCAGAGGCCATATTGTAGATGGGGCCGTTGACTACTTTCAGGTGCAGATGAAACTCGGCTTCAAGCTCATCGCGCTGAGCTAGTGTCTTCCGCTTGGTAGCTGGCGCGAAGGGTCGCGTGCGCAAGCTACCGAGACTGGCGCTTTTTGCCGAGCTTCGGTTGGCCCTTCACCGCGGGGGCGCGGCCCTTGCCCTTGTTCGCCTTCGCCTTGCCTCCGCCGGAACCGCCGCCGGGCTGCGAGCTGCGGGCAGCCTTCTGCGCGAGTTCCAGGCGGGCATCGGCGAGAAAGGCCACGCCGATCTCGGTCAGTGTCGTGCTGTCGGCAGCACGGTCGAACAGGGCGTAGCCGAGTTCTGCCTCGACCTGCTTGACCGACGCGCTGAGCGTGTCGCGCGAGATGGCCAGTGCCTGCGCGGCGCGGGCGAAATCGGGAGCCTCGGCGGCGGCCACGAAGTGTCCTAGCAGGGTGATGTCCACAAACAGCCTCTCGTTCTTCCGCAGATGGAGCGGGAGACCTTCTAGGCTACGCGTCGAATGCGGCCTATTCCAATCCGTCGCGCACGGGGCTTGGCGGAACGCCGTCGACGTGGTTCGCTGGGTGCATGACGACCCTGCCGATGTTTCCCCTGGGATCAGTGCTGTTTCCCTACATGCCGCTGCAACTGCGTGTGTTCGAGGAACGCTACCTCGTCATGCTGGCCAGGGTGCTCGATTCGGAGCCGGCCGAGTTCGGCGTCGTGCTCATTGAACGCGGGCAGGAAGTCGGCGGCGGCGAACGTCGGTTCAGCGTCGGCACCGTCGCCCGGGTCACCCAGTTTGAAGCGCCGGAGGGTTACCTCGGGTTGGTCGTGCAGGGCGAGCGCAGAATCGAGGTGACCGAGTGGATGCCGGAGGACCCGCATCCCCTCGCCACGGTTCGTGTGCTGTCCGACCTGGAATGGGACGATGCGCTGTTGCCGCGCCGTGAACAGGCCGAGCAACTTGTGCGCCGTACCCTGTCACTGGCGAGCGAGTTCAGCGACCAGGAGTGGTCGCCCGATGTGGTGCTCTCGCACGACCCGACCGCCGCCGCCTGGCAGCTCGCCGCGATCACCCCGGTCGGACCGCTCGACCAGATCGCGCTGCTACGCTCGCCCACCATGGAAGCCCTGCTCGACAACATCATCGAGCTGACCCAGGCCGCGGCCGAGGCCCTGGCCTGGTGACACTCGTCGCACCGTGGGTTTCGACCCGAAAACCAAAAATCGCCTTAAACTCACACCTCGGCAAACGAAGCCTGCGGGGAGCGGTGTCTAATGGGGTAGATGACTTCACCAGCGGATGCGCCTCCACCACCCTCCGGCGCGATCGTCGGCCCCGACGGGCTTGCCCGCCCTGCGTGGGCCTCGGTCGACCCGATGCTGCGCGACTACTACGACACCGAGTGGGGCGTGCCGGTGCGCACCGAGCACGCCCTGTTCGAGCGGATCAGCCTCGAGGCGTTCCAATCCGGGCTGTCCTGGGCCATTATCCTGCGGAAGCGCCCCGGGTTCCGCACGGCCTTCGCCGACTTCGACCCTGACCGAATCGCCGCTTTCGACGAGAACGACGTGGCGCGTTTGCTCCAGGACGAGCAGATCGTGCGCAACCGCCTCAAGGTTCGCGCGACGATCACCAACGCCAAGGCGACGGTTGCGCTGCGGGAGCAGGGCGGACTGGTCGACTTTGTCTGGGGGTTCCAGCCCGCCACAACGCCCCAGCCGCGAACGCAGGCCGACGTGCCGACCAGCTCCGAGGCATCCGTTTCGCTGGCGAAGGCCCTCAAGAAGGTCGGCTTCGTCTTTGTCGGCCCGACCACGATGTTCGCGCTGATGGAGGCGATCGGCATGATCGACACCCACCTGCTAGACAGTCACCGTCGCGGAAGCAGCGGAGTGTGGGGCTAGGCTGAGCGCTATCACAACTGAATATCGGGCCATATGGACGGTGCGGGAGAGTTCGGCGCATAAGCGCACGAACACCGAAGGAGCAATCCTCCCCGACAATCTCTCAGGTACTCGTACCGCATCGAACTGGCCACTCTGAAAAGTAGATTGTGCGTGCCCGACAGTCTCGCCCACGGTGAAAGTCAGTGCCCGCGCGCTGGTGAAGCTCTCAGGCACGAGCGACAGAGGGGGAGTTCCCACGCGGTTCAGTCGAGCCGTGCACACCATCCTGTGACCCGGAGAACTCATGACCACGGCCGATTCCAGCACCCCCGACTCCACCGATTCACGAAATAGCGAACGTTTCTCCCCGCTGCACCAGGCGCACGTTGATGCCGGTGCCAGCTTCACCGACTTCGCCGGCTGGCAGATGCCGGTGCGGTACTCGAGCGATCTCGCCGAGCACCACGCCGTGCGCAACGCGGCGGGCCTGTTCGACCTGTCCCACATGGCCGAAATCCTGGTCGAAGGCACGGATGCCGCCGCCTACCTTGACTATGCGCTGGCCGGCCAGCTCTCAGGTGTCGAACTCTGGCAGGCCAAGTACAGCCTGCTGTTGGCCGAGAACGGCGGCATCATCGACGACCTCGTCGTTTACCGTCTCGACGGAAGCAAGTTTCTAATCGTGGCCAACGCCGGCAACCGGTTCGCCGCGTTCGACGCGTTGCTCGCCCGCGCCGAAGACTTCGACGTGAGCGTCGTTGATCAGAGCGACGATTACGCCCTGATCGCCGTGCAGGGCCCGAACGCACTTGCCATTCTGCGCGCCACCAGCGGCATCACCGACGTCGGCACCGACCTGCTGCTCATGAAGTATTACCGCATCACGGATGCCTTCTTCCGCGGCCAGCCGCTGCTGGTCGCCCGCACGGGGTACACCGGTGAAGACGGTTTCGAGCTCTACCTCGCGGCAGACCATGCCCGCGAACTCTGGGATGCACTCACGAGCGCCGGCGCCGAAATGGGGCTGGTCCCCGCCGGGCTGGCCAGTCGCGATACGCTCCGGCTAGAGGCAGGCATGCCGCTCTACGGACACGAACTCACCCTGAATACTTTCCCGGCCCAGGCGGGCCTCGGCCGAGTGGTCAATTTGAAGAAGGAGAACAACTTCGTCGGCCGAGCGGCAAGCGCTGCGGGGCCGGAGGCTGGGGCATCCGTTTTGGTCGGTCTGATTGCCGCTGGCAAGCGTGCCGGACGCGCGGACTACAAGATTTTCCGCAGCGTCGACGCGGAAAACGCCGACGGCATCATCACCAGTGGTGCCCTGTCGCCGACCCTCGGTTACCCGATCGCCATGGCCTACGTCACGCCCGACCTTTCCCGTCTCGGCACCGAGGTCTACGTCGACGTGCGGGGTACACGCATTCCGGCGACCGTCACCTCGCTCCCCTTCTATAAGCGCGTCAAGTAGACCCTCAACCTGCGAAAGGCAACCCCATGACAGACACATCCTCGCTTCAGTACACCGCCGAGCACGAGTGGGTTTTAGTCGACGGTAGCGTCGCGACCGTCGGCATCACCGCGTATGCCGCCGAAAAGCTCGGTGACGTCGTTTTCGTCGAACTGCCGGGCGTCGGCAGCACCGTGGCCAGCGGCACGGTCGTCGGCGAAATCGAATCGACCAAGTCGGTCGGTGAACTGTTCGCTCCGGTGAACGGCACCGTCACAGAAACCAACGACGCCGTTGTGGACAGCCCCGAACTAGTCAACAGCGACCCCTTCGGCGCGGGCTGGCTGATCAAGGTCGAATTCGAGACCCTCCCAACGCTGCTCAGCTTTGCCGAGTACTCCGCTCTGATCGGGGAGTAGTCGCATTATGAGCCAGGCTTTCACGCAGCGTCACATCGGAACGGATGTTGACGCCCAGTCCCACATGCTCGCTACGCTCGGCTACGACTCGGTGGAACACCTCGTCTCCGCCGCCATGCCGGCATCGATCCACGCCGATCTGTTTCGGCAGGACGGCGACAGTGCCCTGCCACTTGCCGCGACCGAGAACGAGGCCGTCGCCGAACTGCGCGCCCTCGCCAGCCACAACACGGTCAAACGCTCGATGATCGGCCTCGGCTACTACGACACCTTCACGCCCGCTGTGATCAAGCGTAACGTGTTCGAAAACCCCAGCTGGTACACCGCCTACACGCCCTACCAGCCGGAAATCTCGCAGGGGCGGCTCGAAGCCCTGATCAATTTTCAGACCATGATCGCCGACCTCACCGGGCTGACCACGGCCAACGCGTCGATGCTCGACGAGTCGACGGCCGTCGTCGAAGGCATGCTGCTCGCCCTGCGCGCGTCAAAGTCGGGCTCACGTCGATTCATCGTTGACGCGGATGCCTTCCCCCAGACCCACGCGCTGCTCGCCAATCGCGCCGCCGCACTTGGCATCGAGCTCGCCCAGGTTGCTCTGAACGAGCAGACCACGGCTGAGGATCTCGGTGACTATTTCGGTGTCTTCGTGCAGTACCCGTCCGGCTCCGGTCGCATCTGGAACCCGCAGACCGTCATCGACCTGGCGCACGAACATAAGGCGCTCGCCGTTGTGGCCGCCGACCTGCTCGCGCTCGCCCTGCTGAAGTCGCCCGGCGACCTCGGCGCTGATGTGGCCGTCGGCACCAGCCAGCGTTTTGGCGTGCCGATGGGCTTCGGCGGACCGCACGCCGGCTACATGGCCGTGCGCAAGGGCCTCGAACGCCAGCTACCCGGTCGCCTGGTCGGAGTGAGTGTGGACGCCGCCGGCCACCCGGCCTACCGCCTCGCCCTGCAGGTACGCGAACAGCATATTCGCCGCGACAAGGCGACCTCGAACATCTGCACCGCCCAGGTGCTGCTCGCCGTCATGGCTGGCATGTACGCCGTTTACCACGGGCCGCAGGGCCTGAAAACGATCGCCACCCGGGTGCACGAGCGGGCCGGGGCACTCGTCGCCGCCCTGCGCGCCATTGACGTTGACGTGCTCACCGACGCCTTCTTTGACACGTTCCAGATCAACGTGCCGGCGGGCGCTGCCGAGGTCGTCGCGAAGGCAGCCGCGAGCGGCTACAACCTGCACCAAGTCGATGCGAACACCATCAGCGTGTCGGTAGATGAGACCACCACGCTCGCTGACCTCTCCTATGTCGTCGGAGCGTTCGGCGGCCGCTCTGCATTTGGCCACGTCGACTTCGACGCCGTGCAGCACGGACTGCCGACCGATCTCGACCGTACGAGCGAGTTCCTCACCCACCCGGTCTTCAACACACACCGCTCCGAGACCAGCATGATGCGCTACCTCAAACGCCTTGCCGACTACGACTATGCCCTCGACCGCGGCATGATCCCGCTCGGCTCCTGCACCATGAAGCTCAACGCGGCGAGCGAAATGGAGGCCGTCAGCTGGCCCGAGTTTGCGGGCATCCACCCCTTCGCGCCGCGCGCCGACGTCGAGGGCTACCTGCACCTCGTGCGCCAGCTCGAAACCTGGCTAACGGACGTCACCGGTTACGACACAGTGTCGCTCCAGCCGAACGCCGGCAGCCAGGGTGAACTGGCCGGTCTGCTCGCCATTCGCGGCTACCACCAGTCCAATGGAGAGAGTGCCCGCACGGTCTGTCTGATCCCGTCGAGCGCGCACGGCACCAACGCGGCATCCGCTGCCCTGGCCGGCATGCGTGTCGTGGTCGTGGCCTGCGACGAGCTCGGCAACGTCGACCTCGTCGATCTGCACGCCAAGATCGCCGAGCACGCCGCCGATCTGGCCGCGTTGATGATCACCTACCCGTCCACTCATGGCGTCTATGAGCACGAAGTCGGCACTATCTGCGCGGCCGTGCACGCGGCCGGTGGCCAGGTCTACGTCGACGGTGCCAACCTCAACGCACTGCTCGGGTTCGCCCGGTACGGCGATTTCGGTGGCGACGTCTCGCACCTGAACCTGCACAAGACCTTCTGCATCCCGCACGGCGGCGGCGGGCCGGGCGTCGGTCCGGTCGCGGCCAAGGCGCATCTCGCGGCGTTCCTGCCTGGGCATCCGCTCGCCCAGAGTGACGAGCATTACCTGCTCAGCAGTGGGGGAGTCTCGGCCACCGTCGTTCACGCTGGCGGACCGGTCTCGGCCGCGCCCTACGGCAGCCCGAGCATCCTGCCCATCTCCTGGGCCTACGTGCGCATGATGGGTGTCGACGGACTCAAGCACGCCACCGGTGCCGCAGTGCTCGCCGCCAACTACGTCGCCAAACGCCTTGAGAACAGCTTCCCGCTCCTCTACTCCGGCGAAAACGGCCTGGTCGCCCACGAATGCATCCTCGACCTGCGTCCGCTCACCGCGGCTACGGGGATCAGCGTCGACGACGTGGCCAAACGCCTCATTGACTACGGCTTCCACTCGCCGACCATGAGCTTTCCGGTGGCCGGCACGCTCATGGTCGAACCCACCGAAAGCGAAGACCTCGGCGAAATCGACCGTTTCATCGACGCCATGATCGCGATCAAGGGTGAAGCGGATGCCGTCGCCGCGGGCCGCTGGCCCGCCGACGACAACCCGTTGCACAACGCGCCGCACACCGCGCAGTCCGTAATCGAGGGGGAGTGGGAGCATCCGTACGACCGGGCCACGGCGGTGTATCCGCTGGCGTCACTGGTGCGGAACAAATACTGGCCGCCGGTGCGTCGCATCGACAACGCCTACGGCGACCGCAACCTGGTCTGTGCCTGCCCGCCGCCGGAGGCGTTCGAGTAGAACCGCCCAGGCCTATCCGCGCACCAAGGTTCGCCGCCGCCCCATACGGGTGGCCGCTACGGTAACCGCCGTAACGGCCACCCGTATGGGGCGCGCCCAAGCAAGCCGGTCCTCATGCCCTGCCAGCTGGTCGATCGCTCGTGCTGCGGGCCTCGCGCCTCGACCAGCAGGTCAGCCGGTCGGAGCGAGCAGCCCCGGCCACCAGGCCAGCGCGAGCGGATACCCGACGAACGAGAGAATGTCGAGCAGCCAGTGCGTCACCACGAGCGGCATGGTGCGCCCCCGGCGGGTGTAGCACCAGCCGAACACGACCCCCATGGCCACGTTGCCGAAGAACGGTCCGACGCCCTGGTACAGGTGATAGCTCCCACGCAGCACAGCCGAGCTCAGAACGATCGTCCAGGTCGACCAGCCGAGCTCCCGCAGCCGGGTGAACAGGTAGCCGACCACGATGATCTCTTCAACCAGCGCGGCCTTCAAGGCGGCGAATACCAAAATAGGTATGGTCCACCAGAACGTGTCGAGCGGTGACGGCACCACGGCCACGGTGAAGCCGAACGCCCGTCCCGCCAGGTAGAGCGCGAGCCCCGGAACACCGATCACGAGCAGCAGCCCGAACCCGCCGAGCAGGTCCTTGCCCGGCCGGGTCAGATCGAAGCCGAGCCGGGTGAACGGGTTCTGCCCAGGCCGCCACAGCAGAAATATCACCAGGGCCACCGCCGCGAGCCCGAACGCGATGCCGAGAAACTGGTAGGTGAAGTCGAGCCACTCGCGGGTCGACTGCGAGCCGTTGATCGTCGCCGATTGGTCGGCGAGCGGTGTCATGTCCGTCAGCCGGGCCACGATCGACACGATCGAGTACACGGCCGACGCCCCGAGCGATAAGGCGAGTACAATCCCGATCTCCCAGTACAACGGTGAGTTACCGAGCCGGGAACGGTGCGGGGCGGATGCTGGCGGCATGGCCCTATCCTGCCACCCCGGCATCCGCAGGCGCTTGCGCCCTGACCGCGGGAAGCCATCTGCTCAAAAAGGTGCCCTGCAACATAAGTGCAAGATTGCGTCGCGTTACGCTCAATAGTTGCCGGATATATTGCGCGTCGGTAACATTCTCCGCCTGATTGCTCATTCTGGGCGGGTTACAAACTAGGGTCGTAATAACCCCCCCAAGGTTGAGCCGGGTCTTCCGCGGTCAAAATTGGGTTGACTCTACTGGCGCGTGACACGGTTAAGAGCTGTGTCCGTCGCCCTTTCGTGCATAGGAGCAAGAATTGAAAATCAGGAGAATGGGCATTGTTGCCATCGCTCTCGCATCTACCGGAGCCCTCGTGCTCTCGGGATGCGCTGGAGAATCAACGACATCCGCTGACGGCACCGCGATCATCACCACGAACGGCACCGAGCCGCAGATGTCGCTGATCCCGACCAACACCACCGAGGTTGGTGGCGGAAAGATCGTCACGTCCATCTTCGCCGGACTGGTCTCGTACTCGGCCGCGGGCGAAATCGAGAACGAGGTCGCTAAGTCGATCGAGTCCGACGACGCCACGACCTGGACCGTCACCCTAAACGACGACTGGACCTTCACCAACGACGAGCCCGTTACAGCATCGTCATTCGTTGATGCCTGGAACTACGGCGCGCTGTCTACCAACGCGCAGGGTTCCTCCTATTTCTTCGACAACATCGTTGGCTACTCCGACGTCTCCAACATGATCGACGACCCGACCGGTGCGACCGACGAGAGCGGCAGCGTTCTTCGCGTCGCCTCGCCGCTCGCCGAGACTATGTCCGGCCTGACCGTCGTCGACGACACGACGTTCACAGTAGAGCTCGCCGGAACCGAAGCCGACTGGCCGCTCCGCCTGGGCTACTCGGCGTACTCGCCGCTGCCCGAGGTTGCTTTTGAGGACATGGACGCCTTCGGTCAGAACCCGATCGGCAACGGCCCGTACATGCTCGCCGGTGACGATGCCTGGCAGCACGAGGTGCAAATCGAACTCGTCACCAACCCGAACTACGCGGGCGTGCGCACTCCAGCCAATGATGGATTGACCATCATCTTCTACGCCTCCTTTGATGCCGCCTATGCGGCCGTGCAGGGCGGCGACCTCGACGTGCTCGATGCCATCCCCGAATCCGCCCTCGCGAGCTACGAGTCGGACTTCCCGGAGACCTTCATTAACGAGCCCGCCGCGGTATTCCAGTCCTTCAACATGCCGTACTACCTCGAGCACTGGTCGGGCGATGAGGGCAAGCTGCGTCGTGCCGCCGTCTCCATGGCCATTGACCGCGCCGAGATCACCGACGTTGTCTTCCAGAACACCCGCACCCCCGCCACCGACTTCACCTCCCCGGTCATCGATGGCTACTCCGATTCACTCGCGGGTTCCGAAGTGCTCGACTTTAACCCCGAAGAGGCCGTCGCACTCTGGGCCGAAGCCGACGCCATCTCGCCTTACACCGGCACCTTTGACATTGCTTACAACGCGGATGGACCCCACCAAGTCTGGGTCGACGCCGTCGTTAACAGCGTCAAGAACACGCTCGGCATCGACGCAGTTGGCAAGCCGTACCCGACCTTCGGCGCTGCGCTCGAAGACCGTGACGCTCAGGCACTGACCGGTGCCACTCGCGCCGGCTGGCAGGCCGACTACCCGTCGCTGTACAACTTCCTTGCGCCGCTGTACCAGACCGGTGCCGGCTCGAACTACGAGGGCTACAGCAGCGAAGCGTTCGACACACTCCTCAAGGAAGGCGCCGCGGCGTCCAGCGTTGAAGAAGCCACCGCCAAGTACGTCGAGGCTCAGGAAGTCCTGCTGCAGGACCTCCCGACCATCCCGCTGTGGTACCAGAACACCTCGGGTGTCTGGTCTGACACGGTGAGCAACGTTGAGTTCGGCTGGGATTCCGTGCCGCTTTACCACGAGATCACCAAGAACTAATCGTTCGTTCCTAGTACGTCGTTACGAGAGGCCCGGGGGTCATTCCCCGGGCCTCTCGAGTTCCGCTTAATGATTGCGAATCTTTCATGCACTCAACTTCATCCGTGCCGATCAGCACCGTGTCAACTGCGCCGACGGGTAGCTGATGCTCTGGTACACGGGCAAACGTCTGCTCCAAATGATCCCCGTTTTCTTCGGCGCGACGTTCCTCATCTACTTCATGGTGTTCTCCCTCCCCGGAGATCCGATCGCTGCCCTCTACGGCGAACGCCCGCCGTCGGACGCCGTCATCGCCCAGATTCGCGCCGAGTACAACCTCGACAAGCCGTTCCTCGTGCAATACCTGCTCTATATCGGCAACTTCTTCCAGGGCGACCTCGGCACCACCTACTCCGGTCGCTCCGTCTCCGACGTGATGGCCTCTGCCTTCCCGATCACTGCCCGTCTGGCTATGCTCGCCCTAGCCTTCGAAGCGTTCTTCGGCATTCTCGTCGGCCTCATTGCCGGCCTGCGCAAGGGCAAGTTGTTCGATGCGAGCGCCCTCGTCGTAAGCCTGCTGCTGATCAGCGTGCCGACCTTCGTGATCGGCTTCGTACTGCAATTCGTCTTCGGCGTGCAACTGGGCTGGGCGCGCACGACCGTCAGTGGTGCTGCACCGATCGACGAACTGATTTTGCCAGCGCTGGTGCTGGCATCCGTTTCATTTGCCTATATTGTGCGCCTCACGCGGGCCAGCGTGTCGGACAACCTCAACGCCGACTTTGTTCGCACCGCCACGGCCAAGGGACTCTCCCGCCCGCGCGTCGTGACCGTGCACGTGCTGCGCAACTCGCTCGTACCCGTAATCACCTTTCTCGGCGTCGACATCGGCTCGCTCATGGTCGGTGCCATCGTCACAGAGGGAATCTTCAACATCAACGGGGTGGGTGGAACCGTGTTCAAGGCCATTCGCCTCGGCGAAGGACCGACCGTGGTGTCGTTCATCGCCGTCATGGTCGTGATCTTTGTGCTCGCCAACCTGCTCGTCGATCTGCTGTACGCAGCTCTGGACCCAAGGATCCGTTATGCCAAGTAAGAACCAGGGCGCGCAGCCGCACTTCGTTGCAGCGCTCGAAGACACCCCTCTCGTGGCGATCGACCACCTCGACGAGACCGCGAAAGCGCGCAGCACCTGGGCGGATGCCTGGGATGCGATGCGTCGTCGGCCTGCCTTCTGGATTTCCTCCGGACTCATACTGCTCATCGTCGCGGTGGCGCTGATACCCGGATGGTTTTCCTCGGTGTCACCGACCCAGTGCCAGCTGTCGGACAGCAACGGGGTTCCGCAGTCCGGGCATCCGCTCGGATTCACCTTTCAGGGCTGCGACGTTTATGCCCGAATCATCTTCGGTACCAGCGCCTCGGTAACCGTCGGCATGTTGGCCGCATCGATTGTGACCCTGTTCGGTCTCATCGTCGGTGCCCTCGCCGGCTACTACGGCGGATTCCTCGACGCCGTCGTTTCGCGCATCGGCGACATCTTCTTCGCCGTTCCGACCGTGCTCGGCGCCATCGTGCTGCTCTCGGTGCTGCCCGACCGCACCCCGGTGGTCATCGCGTTGGTTATCTCGATCTTCGCCTGGCCGCAGGTCGCGCGCATCATGCGCGGCGCGGTACTGACCGCGCGAAACTCGGACTACGTGGTGGCCTCGGTCGCACTCGGCGTGTCCAAGTTCAAGATTCTGGTGCGCCACGTCGTTCCTAACGCGATCGCCCCCGTTATCGTCATCGCGACGGTCTCACTCGGCACCTTTATCGTTGCCGAAGCCACGCTCTCCTTCCTCGGTATCGGCCTCGGCCCCGGCACGATGTCGTGGGGACGCGATATCGGCGAGGCGCAGACATCCATTCGTACGAGCCCGCAGGTGCTGTTGTACCCCTCGATTGCGCTCTCTTTGACCGTGCTGGCGTTCCTCATGCTCGGTGACGTGCTGCGCGACGCGCTCGATCCCCAGGCGAGGGCACGCCGATGACCCAGTTAGTGACCGAAACCGTGAATAAGACTCCCCCCGCCGGCTCCGAACCACTCTTGGAGGTCCGCGACCTCGAGGTCGGCTTCCGCACCCAGCGCGGCATCGTGCCCGCCGTGCGCGGCGTCAGCCTCACGCTTTACCCCGGTCAGACCCTCGCGATCGTCGGGGAGTCCGGTTCGGGCAAGACCACGACGGCCCAAGCGATCATTAAACTGTTGGCCGGCACCGGCCAGGTGACCGGCGGGCAGATCCTGTTCGAGGGTCGCGACCTGACCATTCTGAACGCCACCGACATGCAGGCCGTGCGCGGCCGCGAGATCGGCTACGTTCCGCAGGACCCGATGAGCAACCTCAACCCGGTGTGGAACATCGGTTTTCAGGTGTCCGAAGCCATCAAGGCCAACAGCGGACTTCGCGGCAAGCCCGTGAGGGCGCGCACCATTGAAGTGCTGCAAGAGGCGGGTCTGGCGGATGCCGCTGACCGGCTCAAGCAATACCCGCACCAATTCTCCGGCGGCATGCGTCAGCGTGTGCTCATCGGTATCGGACTGTCGGCCCGGCCGAAACTGCTCATCGCCGACGAGCCGACCAGTGCGCTCGACGTCACCGTGCAGCGCCAGATTCTCGACCACCTGGCCACCCTCACCCGGGATTACGGCACCAGCGTCCTGTTTATTACTCACGACCTCGGTCTCGCCGCGGAGCGGGCCGAGCAGCTCGTCGTGATGTACAAGGGCAAGATCGTCGAATCGGGCCCGTCGCAGGAGATCCTCGCCAACCCGCAGCACCCGTACACCCAGCGTCTGGTGGCGGCCGCGCCGAGCCTCGCCTCGCGTCGCATTCAGGCCAAGAAGAACGAGGATGGCCCGGCGACCGAAATCTTCTCGGCCGGAGGCACGGACACCGCGCTGATTCAGCGTGCTACAGACCGTGAACTTGCAGCCTCGGGCAAGGACCTCATCTCGGTCGAGGGCATCACCAAGATGTATCGCATTCGTAAGTCCGGATTGCGTTTCGACGAGCTTCTCGCTGTGAACGACGTATCGTTCGGGGTGAAGAAGGGCACCACCACGGCGATCGTGGGGGAGTCCGGTTCCGGCAAGTCCACCGTGGCCAAGCTCATTCTGCAGCTCGAGGGCCTCACCAGCGGGCGGATTGAATTCGAGGGGCGCGACGTCGCTGGCTTGAAGGGGCGCGAGCTGCTGAACTTCCGCCGCCGCGTGCAGCCCGTGTTCCAAGATCCGTACGGTTCGCTCGACCCGCAGTACAACGTGGGAAACACCATCGCCGAGCCGCTGCTCGCGCACAAGGTTGGCACCAAGCGGGAGCGGCAGAAGCGTGTGCTGCAGCTGCTCGATCAGGTGTCCCTGCCCGCGTCGACCCAGTTTAGATACCCGAGCGAACTCTCCGGTGGCCAGCGTCAGCGCATCGCGATCGCGCGAGCTTTGGCATTGAAGCCCGACGTGCTCGTGCTCGACGAAGCCGTCTCCGCACTCGATGTGCTTGTGCAGGGTCAGATCCTGAACCTGCTTACCGAGTTGCAGACGGACCTGGGTCTGACGTATCTGTTCATCACGCACGACCTCGCTGTCGTGCGCCTGGTCGCCGACAATGTCTGCGTCATGCAGAAGGGACGCATCGTCGAAGCCTCGTCGACCGACGACGTGTTCGACAACCCGCGGGAGGTCTACACGCAGGAACTGCTGGCGGCAATCCCCGGAGCGAACTTTGAGTTCGGGCGGTAGTCGAACGCTTTCTGCAATCCAGGCCCGACTGGTAATTATTCCGGTCGGGCCTTTCGTCTACCGACTGCCGGGCATGGCATCTTGTGGTTGTTTGCCCCCAAACGAACGAAACGCTTCGTCCTTACGGAGCAGACGCGGGATTTGTGCAGAATGCGCGACTGGAACGATGAAGAATGGTGCAATTTCATAACGGTTCGGGTATTTCTTTGGCGAAAATGATAGATCTTCTTTATTGCCCTAGCCGGCCGCACTCGACTCGCGGCCGCAGCACGACGAACCGGTCACAGCGGATGACATGATTCTTGCCTGGGCGATCGGATCCGGATACTACGACAGGGCGACGATAGGCCCGGACACTGCGCATGTAACCACAGGCACCCAATACTTTGAGATGGGCGGCAGCACCGCAGGCCTCGACACGACCCCGTTCCGCGAGGCTAGGCAAGAAATATCGCCAGAAGGGATGCCGCAGCGCCCGCCACCAGCGCGCCGCAGCGTCCCCATGCCCAGACGACCTCAACGGGGGTCTGGGCTGCGAGGCCGCTGTCTACCTGGCCGCTGCGCTGCAACGCGTCCCAGCGCGAGCGCACCAGTTGCGCCGCCTGGCCGGACTCACTTCCAGGCAGGTCGCCGAGCCGCGGCGGGCCGCTGACATAGGGTACCGGGTCGGTGATCTTACGACGTCCGGCGCTGGTCTGGCTCCGGCCGGGCGCCGGGGCGCAGTAGACCGCGAACTTGTGCCCCGGCGTGTACAGGGTGAGTGCGAACTTGGTGTCGACGTGCACGAGCGCCTCCCACGGCACAACGATGGTGCGCAGCGGATTACGAATGGTCACGACATCGTCGCTCACTTGCAAGTCGGGCCGCCAGAGCACCTCCCAGACGAACAGCATGACGAACAGGGCCGGAACGGCGAGCCAGCGGTTCGATGTGGTGGGCAGCAGGAACAGGCTGAGCGCGCTGAGCGCGGCAACCGTGGCAAAGATGGTGGCGATGATGCGGTTGAACCGCGAGTAGAAAACATTCGGGTCGGAAGCGACGGGCATGCAGCCATGCTGCCAGATTTTGTTTGCACCCACCGCACGAGCAGCTTCGATGAAGGCAGGATTTCATGACCGACGAGGCGACGACCACATTGTCTCCCCGCGTGCTGCAGGTCACCGACCTCACCGTGCACTCCGGCGTCGATAACGTCTGGGTGCCGGCCGCGCTCAGCCTGAACTATTCGATCGAGCTGGGCAAGGTGTTCGCCATCGTTGGCAAGTCAGGCTCGGGCAAGAGTGCCAGCTAGACGACTATTCTCGACCTGCTCCCCGAAAACAGCCGCATCTTTGGCAGCGTCAAGCTCAGTAGCCGCGAGCTTATGGAACTGAAGCCCGCTCAGATGCACACGGTGCGCGGCGGCCAGATAGCGATGATCTTTCAGGAACCGATGACGACGCTCAACCCGGTCGACACGATCGGGTTTCAGATCATCGAGACCCTGCGCGCCCACTTCGGCATATCCCCCTCGCAGGCCAAGACGCGCGCTGGAGCTGCTCGACATGGTCGAACTGCTTAATCTGCTGATGGCGTTCAACTCCTACCCCCACCGATTGAGCGGTGGGCAACGTTAGCGTGCCATGATCGCCCAATCCGTCTCCCATGACCCGCAATTGCTCATTGCCGACTAACCCACGACCGCCCTCGACGTGACCGTGCAGGCCGAAATTCCCGACCTGCTGCGGAGCCTCCGCGATCGACTGGACAGCGCCATCCGCTTGATCACTCACGACATGCGCGCCGTGGTCGACCTTGCCGATGCGGTGCTCGCTGCTCGTATCGAGGTCAACGAGCGACTCGCGAGTGAGGCGGCAGCGGCGGCCAGAAATGACCGTCGAGAAGTGGTTGTCAAGTTTGAGGATGTCGTCAGCGAGTATCCCGAGTACGGTCGCGTCGCGGCCTTGTGCGCCGTCGACGAGGTGAACCTGTATGTGCGTCAGGGGGAAGCGCTCGGGCGCGTGGGGGGTGCCCCTATGTTTTTGTCAAGCAGCGAGTTGGTGTTCAGTTTCGTAGAGGGTGCCGTCTCGCAGCATGGCGAAT
>NZ_PJJM01000105.1 GCF_002929805.1 Cryobacterium sp. Y50
CTGAGACGACGCTATCCGAACAAACTAACCTGGCATGTCTGTCCTGAGACTATCTACGACGGTGTGTATCGCGGGCTGATCGTCGTGGCGACGCCGGCGAGCCTGCGCACGGGACGCACGTACAGGCACCGTCGCGGGCGTGGCAGGTCCAAGTGAGCTGCTGCGGATATCTCGGACAGTGGGCCCTCTTAAAATGAGGGTTCACTGAAAGTAGAGATCAGCATGACCGCAGCGCGGAGAAAATTTACCCAGGAGTTCAAGGACGAGCTGTGTCGCGAGGTGATCAATACCTCGAAGCCGATCAAGGACGTCGCCACCGCGTATCGCGTCGGCCCCGAGACTCTCTCCTTCGTTATCGACAGAGCGCCGCGGTGCGCCGCGTTCCCGTGTCGGCGCGCGGGGCAAGCGCCACGATGCCGCCGACCTGGCAGATCTGGTGCCAGCGTTGCAGCGTCCGCACACTGATCCCAGAATCCCGAACGAGAGACGCAAGAGGCACCTGGTCCTCGACGTGAAGTCGACGAACCCGCCACCGCTCATCGCCGTCCACGGCGGGCTACATCGCTGGCCCTCGCGGGCGGCGAGAACATGTTGATGGCGGTACAGAGTCGCACGGCTGCAGCCGACGAGGCGTGCGGCATCGGCGGCAGTACGTCCACGCTGTCGGGCGGCAGTGACGATCCCGAGCTTCTCGGCGATCACCGTCGAATCCACGGCTGGCCGGCCGAAGCGGGTGCCAGCAGTGCGTGCGGCGGCGATGCCAGCATTGACGCGTTCGACGATGAGTTCGCGCTCATACTCCGCCAGTGTCGCGAGCATATTCAGCATCAGCCGACCGTTCGTCGTCCCGGGGTCGATCCCATCCGAAATAGAACGCACGAGCACACCACGCTCCCGCAGTAGGTTCACCGTGTTAAGGACATCGATGAGAGACCGGCCGAGCCGGTCCACCCGGCACACAACAATAACGTCGCCCGGCTCGGCGTAACCAAGGAGCTTCTTCATCCCCGAGCGCTCACTGGCCGTCTTGCTCCCCGAGGTGATATCCGCAAACACGTCCCGCTTTTGCACCCCAGCGGTAACCAGCGCATGAAGCCTAACCGCCGAAATCCGCGAGCATCGTGATGGAGGATCCAGCCGCGTGACACGCCGCAGCGATGGCAGAAGTGGCCCCCTGCCTGAAAGCCGCTTTTATCTCGTCGCGTGGTGTATTTAGAGAGTGGCGCCGATCTCGATGAGGAGAACGCCGCCACCGATAAGCGCGATGCCGACTCCCATGATGAGGGTGAGTGGTTCTTTGAAAAGGAACTTGCTGAGCACTACGGTGAGAGCAACGCCAGCCGCGACCCAGATGCCATACGCGACGCCGAGGGCCATACCCGTGGATAGAGTAAGCACGAGCATGCCGAACGCGATGAGGTAGCCGATCCCCACGCCGACGAACCAGTTCTTCTTACCGGTGGACGCCATACGTAGAGAGATAGTGCCGAACACTTCGAAGATGATCGCGCCGGCCAGGTATAGCCCACCCATCAGACCACCTCGGTTTTCGTGTGTGCAGCTTGAGAACCGATTTCAACGCACAGCACTCCGCCGATTACGAGCACAATGCCGATACTCATGAGGACGGTGAGCGGCTCACCGAACAAAAGCGTCGAAAAGATCGCGGTGAGCGCGACCCCGGATGCTCCCCAGATGCCATAGGCAACACCAAGCGCCATGCCGGCTCGCAAGACGAAAGAGAGGGCAACGAACGATCCGAGGTAGCCGACCACTACAACGACGTACAACCCGGGCAATTCCATCGCTCCCTTGAGCGACAGCGTGGCTGTCACTTCAAGGGCTATCGCCCCGGCGAGGAAAAGCCATTTGTTCATGGTTATGCCTTTGATGAGATGAGGTGTTGGGCAACCGCGAGAATCGCGGCGCGTTCGGGTTCGGTAAAGTTCACGGTGCCGAGAGCCCGATCAAACCAAGCGCCGTCGGCTAACAGCCGGGCCGCACGGATGGACGCAAGCGCGACACGATCAGCCGTGATGCTCTCCCCAAACCACGGCGTGAGCCGTTCCACCCACAGCTCATTGAGCTTGCCCCGCAACCGGGCGTCAGCGAGCAGAGCGAGGTCACTCAGGTCCATCTCTGCAGTAAACGCGAAGTCGATATACGCGCGAAGACGAGCGCGACTGTCGCCGCCCTCGTCGACGCGGGAAGTGAGATCCAGCTCCCAACGATCCATCAGTCGCTCAACAACTGCGATCGTCAAAACCTCTTTCGTCGCGAAGTGGTGCACCACCCCCGGCTTCGTCAGTCCCGCGTGCCGGGCGACCGCATCAAGCGTAAGCAGCTCTCCCTGACGCAACGCGACGAGTGCTGCATCCAAAATTTCCGTCTTCGTGGCCACAAAAACAACTTACCATACGGTTGGTAAGGAACAATCTAGTCCTAACCCTCCCGCCGCAGCGATGAACTACCTCCCGGGTTGCGACCCCGCGAATCAATTGACGAAAGGGCAATAGCGGCAACGTCAAGCGCCGCAAAAACACCGCCCTCTAAAGTTGTGATATTTAATAAATATGACTTATGCCTAGTTGGGGTCCACCCTAATTAGGCGTCTCGCTCGGAGGCACCCCCGAGGGAGCGTTGAGTTGCAAGCCTGATCGCCTCCATCCATTAGGCATTCTCAACGTCCGTCCAGCCGATCCAGAATTTCTCAACTTCACCCTCACTGGTTTCGCGAGAGAGATAGCCCTTCATCGCCAGCGAATTCTTGCGCCTGAAGACGGCAGCGATACCGAGACGTTCTGGCCTAGCTTCCTTCGCTCGCTGAAGACCCGCGGCTTCGAGGGTATCTCGTTATCTCCGACGCGCACACCGGGCTGAAGAAGCCATTTCCCGTGTTCCAAGGCGCCAGCTGGCAACGCTGCCGAGTCCACCAAACGCGCAACATTCTCTCGATCGTGCGGTTTGCCAGCCCGGAGATGGTCGCCAGCGTCATCCGCACTATCTGTGCCCAGCTCAACGAGAAGCGCGTCAAGGCCTAGTTTGCCGACGTCACCCGTACACCCCGCGACGCCCGCGGTGATGGACGTGACAATCCCGACGCCTACCGACTCCTGACCACGATCCGGGATCCGGGATCCTGGATCCTGGCGAGGCATCGGCCGAAGAACTCGCGACCGGGTACTCCCCACGGTGGGAAATCGAGTCGGTGTTTGACGAGTTGAAAACCCACCATCGCGGCCCGCGCATGGTGATGCGATCCAAATCCCCCGACCTGGTCAAACAGGACATCTGGGGCCACCAATGCTGCCACTATGCGATCTGCACCTTCATGGTCGAGGCTGCCCAGCACGCTCACCGAGACCCCGACCGAGTCTCTTTGTTGC
The DNA here is from genome assembly GCF_002929805.1 of Cryobacterium sp. Y50. GTDB lineage: Bacteria > Actinomycetota > Actinomycetes > Actinomycetales > Microbacteriaceae > Cryobacterium. The sequence goes on from NZ_PJJM01000105.1 coordinate 3,387, forward strand.
CGCATTTCGGATCGCCCGCCGCCCAGTCCGTCAGGGCACCTTCCCCCTCCGCAGCCTGACCGCGCCACACGCCCAGGTCCGCTAGTACTCCGTTCAGCTCGCCTCAGGCGCGTTCGGCCGCATCGAAACGTCACGACTGCTCCGCGATTATTACCTCCCGCAACGGATGGAACGACTGCTTCGAACAACCCTTTCTTCGTGGAACATCGCTGAGGAACGTGTCGGCGACCTCTTCGCAACTTAAACCGCGATTTCACCCGCACGCCTGGCTGTGCGGTATGACGTTGCCTTGGATCTGCAGGGTTTGATCCGGCGCCATTCGGAGAGAACGCGGCCGAGTCCCGCGATCCTGTGATGTGTTGGCAGTTTCAGCTGGGACCATTGATCGCCGCGGCCTCCCGCACGGTGAAGTAGGATTTCTTCATGAACTTCAACCGATCCGCTTGGTGGTGGCTGCGATAGCAGCCGGTTGAAACATTTCTACGGGCTGCACGGCGGCCCGTAGAAAGTTCCGAGGACTTCGTGTAGCTCCTAATTCTCGGGAGAAACAAATGAAGTCTTTCACTGCAACCGTGCGGCGTTCAGCAGAGGTCGCAGCTGATGTTGTTCAGCATCCAGAGCGCTTTTGAGTGCTGACCGGCGAGAGGCCGACGGGGCCTCTGCATCTGGGATATTATTTCGGCACGATTAGAGAACGGGTGCGACTGCAGCAGGCCGGAGTCGAGACGTTCCTCGTGCTGGCGGATTAGCAGGTCATCACCGACCGCGACACCACCGCGCATGTCCGCGAGAATGTTTATGGGGCAGTGCTCGATTACTCAGCAGCAGGCTTGGACCCGGCACTCACAACAATCTTCACTCATTCGTCCGTGCCAGCTTTGAACCAGTTGGTGCTGCCATTTCTGAGCCTCGTCACGGAAGCGGAACTGCATCGGAATCCGACGGTCAAGGCCGAGTTGGCGGCGTCGGGGCGCGCGTTGAGTGCGTTGCTTCTGACCTATCCGGTACATCAGGCCGCCGACATCCTGTTCTGTAAGGGCAACCTGGTGCCTGTCGACAAGGACAATCTTCCCCACGTTGAGATGACTCGCTTGATCTCCCGACGGTTCAACGAGCGTTATGGCACGGTATTCCCAATCCCCGATGCTTTGCTGACGTCGACCCCGGAGGTTCCAGGCCTTGATGGGCGGAAAATGTCGAAAAGCTATGGAAACGCGATCGCTCTGTCGATGACCCCTGATGAGACTGTTGCCGCGATTCGGGGGACCAAGACGGATCAGGACCGCCGAATAACATTTGACCCGGAGCACCGACCCGGCGTGTCTGCTCTGTTGTCCACCGCGGCCTTATGTCTCGGTATCGGATCTGCAGTACTGGCCGATGACATCGGTGATGCGGGCAGCAGCGAGCTGAAGTCCGCGACCGCCACTGCGGTGAATGATTTCTTAGGACCACTGCGTGAGCGACGTCGACAATTGGCAGCCGACGAGGATCTTGTGCGGGCAGTCCTGCGGCAGGGAAACGAAGCGGCGAATCTCGTGGCTGAGGCCACTCTTGATCAGGTGCGCGAGGCGATGGGCACCGTCTATTAGAGTCAACCGTCCTACGATTCGGCCGAGGTCGGAAGATGACAGTGCACTTAAATCCCAGGCGACCGTCACCCCAGCCACAGGGGGGGATGTGATGGGCCAGTTCGACCTTCGCCGACACCCCGCCCGCCGTTGAGTACCCGGGCCTCGACAATATAATTCTCTCCTCACGGTCGGGCCTCGTAGAGGCATGCACGCCGCAGTGGTGATCATGTCGGTCGTCCTCATCAGAATGAGCAAACGTCCGCCAGTCCGGGGTTGGGAAGTAGCGAAAAGACTTAGAGGACGATCAATTGACACCGAAATCACTAGCGTCCGAACTCAACGTTGCATCCGGTTCCATCGTCGTAGTTCGAGACGCAGGTCGCTGGTCACTGCCATCACCCCAGCGCCGAAGGATAGCTCGTACATTACCAAGGCCTGTCCAAGCTCGTGCGCGACAAGATCGTGGCTCGAGACCGGCGGTGAACCCGAGCCCATCGGGATTCTCGTTCGCGATCGTGGTCAGCGAGACCGTGTCGTCTCTGGGCTCGCCGAATGCGGTGCTACGGTGCGCGCACTCGATTCCGACAAGGCCACAACCGGATATCCGCAGGCTCTCACGATGCACGATGCACGATGCACCGGGCAAAGGGGATGGAGTTCGCCCGGGTATTGCTCTTCGGCCTCGGAGACCAAACTCTGCCCAACATCAACTTACTGAAGCAACTCGCCGAGGCGGAATGCCCCGATGCTCTTCTTCGCGAGCGGTCATTGCTCTACGTTGCGGCAACGCGGGCCCGCGACGAGTTGGTCGTGTCGTGGAGTGGGGAGCCGTCGGCGCTGCTGTGCTCTGCGCCAGCCAGCTGAGAGTTGCCGATCGCGCTGAATCCCTGACCAGGGATGGCCCTGACTCGCGGGAAAAACAGGTTGCGGTCATCTGCGTGGCGAAATTTTCCATCATTGGGTCGCTATGGTTCGAGGCATGACGCCTCAGGCAAAATCCCGCCGGGATGGCACGAGGTCTCTCAATGCTCTCGGCAACTTCAAAGGCCCCAGTATTGCCCCGCGCAACTCGCCCAGGACAGGACTCAACCAATGATGGACCGTTCACTCGACACGCTCGTCGGGTTTGCCGGCGACTGGCACGGCAATTCGAGTTGGGCCGCCATGACAATCCCTGCCCTTCGCCGGGCGGGGGTGCGCACACTCTTTCACGTCGGTGACTTTGGAATCTGGCCAGGCGATGCTTCCTTCATCGACACCGTCGAATACTGGGCGAAAACTGCGGACGTGACGATCTGGGTGACTCCCGGAAACCACGAGGATTACGACCAGATCGACGAGTTGTTCACCACAAAACCGGATGCCCCAGCCCAACTCTCCGACCACATCTGGCTGCTGCCACGGGGCTACCGGTGGAGCCAATCCGGCCGGAGCTTCGTGTCGCTGGGCGGGGCCGCATCCATCGACTACCGCGACAGGACTCCCGGCAGGAGCTGGTGGATACAAGAGCAAATTCTTCCCTCTGACGTTGAGCGGACAACCAGGGGTGGGCGCGCCGACATCCTGATCACGCATGAGGCTCCCCTTGAGGGCACCGAGGCCGTCGCAGGTATTCGTCGAACGAACCCTCAGGGGTGGCCAGCCGAGACCGTGGCCTACGCCCGTTCCGGTCAGGAACTTATCACCACTGCAGCCGAGGTGATCAAGCCGGCCCTCCATGTCCACGGGCATTGGCATGCCCCCGATGAGGTGCAGTTTCACGACGGGCGCCGCGTGTATTCCATGGGAATGGATTTCCAGGCCCACAACCTCGCCACACTCGATCTCAACGACATGCAATGGAACTGGATCAGTGACCGCAAGCTTGGCCCTGTGAGATAGTCACTACGAGGCTCGTCAAGTTCACTCCGTTGGACGGCTGGACCCCGTTGAAAACAGCTGGCGTATCTTCGCCCAATCATCCAAATTGATCACCCTCCATAGAGGCTGGTGGCCCTGTTTTCAAGGCAGTACTGGCCCTATTTTCAGTCGGCGTCAACACCAGCGGAGAAACAGCATGCGAGCATCTTCGCGGCGAATTTTTCAACTGCGGAGTCGCTATGGTTCGAAGCATGACATCCATAGCGAAATTGACGCGGTCTGGCCACAGTCACACAAAGTCACCGGTACCCGAAACAGTCCTCGCGGCCCGAAATGCCCTCCCATTGGCCATGATCACGGGGATCACTGACGCTTTGAACGCCGCTGGGGAAGTCGCGGGCCTGGCCCCCTTGACTTGGAAAATCATGTTCGAAGGAGACGTGCTTTTAGAGGGTACGCATGTCGGCGGCGTAACCCACCCCGACGGTCAACTCCTTTGCGAGAATTGGGGCAACTTCTTGGGCATCGATGAGTCCTCCGATTTGACCGGTGATGGCTGCCGGTATTGGTATGGAAACCTCGAAGACTGGACCATCTCTCTTTACTCCATTCACGATGCCGCTCTTTACTCGACGCATTACCCTGACGACCCGGCGGGCTTTCCGGTATCGAACTCAAACTGACCTTTGCGAGCGGGCCGTCCGTTTGGCCGCGGCACGATACTAGGCGTCGCAGAACTGGACCCGTGCCTTGCGTCGAGCTTTTCGTGTTTCGCGGCATTCGCCCCGTACGAGCCACAAACCGTTCAAGGAGTCGAGCCTGCTCGTTCCAGTTGTCAATCTTGCAAGAGGATGCCATTTTCCACTCCTCGGAGGGGGCCAGCTCTCGGACGCGCACCATGCGTCGAGTGTCGTGTCACGGCAGGCCACTGCCATGCCCACGGCGCCGCTCCAGTACTGCCAAGAGCTCAGGGGAACCCCAATCCATTTTCCACTCCAAACTGATGTAAACCTGAAAAGCTATTACCGAAGAGATACGCCTGCTTCCACAGGCGCGCGTATTCTCAGTCAAATATCAGGGTTCAAGTTGGGCCGCGCGGCGTTCATCGGAATCATCAGCGTCAGGCGGTTATGGCGTGGCCTCGGACTGCCGAACTACAGTCGGACGGCGTGGGACACACGATTTCCGGAACTCACGAACAGTTCAAGGGCGCCCTAAATGTAGATTTTCGAGCGGTGCCCGAGGTCCACAGCCACGATGACTAATTCCTGATCATGGAGATCGCAGAGGATTCGGTAGTCGCCCACCCTGTAGCGCCAGAGTCCGGCAAGATGCCCAGTCAGGCCCTTACCCCGGGCGCGCGGGTCATCGAGCGCCGCGACGTCGTCGAGGTAGTCAGCGATGGTGGATGCTACCGATTTGTCTAGCTTCTTGAGGGTCCTGAGCGCATCTCGGTCAAACTCAATTGTCCAGCTCACTCGACGAGCTCACTCGTCCAGGCCAAGTTCGCGCCGCGCTTCTGCGCGTGAAACGGTCGTGCGACGCCCAGCTCGAATGTCTACAGCGTTCTGGGCTACGGAGTATTCCCATTCCAGCTGGTCGAGGCCCGACGTGATCAGCTCTCGCAGGTAGAACGCTTTGGAACGTCCCGTTGCACGGGCCAGCCGGTCCAGGCGTTCTTCGGTTTCTTCGGGCAGCCGAATCGAGGTGGGCATCAGCATCTCCTTGAGTGAGTACGTGTAGTCATTGTAGTACACATCCATGATGTCGGCTGGATGACACCAGGGCCGGTCGATCACGGCGATGAACCGACCCGGCGGCAGCCGCCCGGAGTCAGACTTCAGCGAACGTCACTCACGACCTACGACCCCCGAACTTTCGCTTCGGTATGCTGCTGATCGCGAAGCCATTGGAAAATGCTCCGCTGACTGCTTGTATCCAGAAGTTGGGTGCGGCGTTCATCCGCTGTTGTACCGGGCAGCTCCCGGACCACACCCAAAATCTGCGCGACCCTCACCGCCTTCCCCGGGTTCAAAGCGCCGCCAGCAGCCCAGCCAGCAACGGTTCGCCCCGTCACCCCGAGCAGACTCCCGACCTGATTCACGGTCAGGCCGGAGAGAGTGAGTATTTCGGCGGTGTTCGTGGTCAGGGTCCGGCCGGTGGTGAGCAGCGTGCTGCTCACACTTTCCACGAATGAGCTTGGATGTTCGTATGGTGCACCACCATCAAAGCGGTGAGCAATCCGGTCTAGGGCGGCATCCGCTGTTTCTAGAGCGACCAGCAGCCGGGTGATGAGATCGCGCTGGTGAGTTGCACACACGCAATTGGCGGGAAGGCCCGCGTCGCACAAAGTGCACGGCTGGGCCGCTACCTCCGCTTCCGCTTTCAGGTCAGCGTTCACGCGGCGGACTGCTCGTGCTCGGCGGCATCCACAGCATGCTCCGTGTGCATGTACGCAGAACGAACATCCGTGTTGCGTTCGAACGTGAAGCTGTTCAACGCAGCTGCGGTTTCAGGAGCCAAATCCAAACCACTCGACGATCGGGCCACAACCGACGAGTCGGGCACAACCCGGTTAAGGTCGATCGCATAACGTTCCACGATCAGCTCATCTGCCTTGCCCGCCACCTTCTGAGTTCGAGCTTGAACATCACGAGTGATCGCCTCAAGGACGCTCACAAACGACTTGGGGAAAATGTCTTCACGGCCTTTGTTCGGGAGAGCAGGTGCGGCAGGTTTGGCAGCAAAATCCAATCGTGGCTCCAAGCGCTTTCCTTGGCTAATAACCAACTGGCCGACAGATGCGACAAATGTGACGGACGCCAGCGCACCAGCCACACCATCATGAAACGTGTCCAGGTCACTGGGTCGCGGGACTGACCTCCACGCATGCAGCCCGGCGGTGGGCGCAGCCAAACCAAGGACTCATCTGGTCTGGCTGCGCTCGATTTAGGCGATCTCACCCCGATCAGCGAGGTTCTGCATAGCCTGATCCATAGCGAGGAAGATGCCAGCGATGTTCTCCACTATGTTCTCTTGCTGGTCATGCGTGAGCGCGCCCCACCGCGGGCGCTCCCCACCAGTCACAGCAGATTGCTGATCCGCCAAGCACCCGGCTGTCTCGTCGATGAGCTTCACTCGAAACGGAGACCACTCATCGCGCCATGTTGCTGTGGTCATTTATCTTTCCTCGTTGTCGGTTTATTCTTCGGGCGGGGCGGGTCACGGCCCGTCAGGTGTTGGAGCTATCACGCATCGTGCGTCGGTGAACGGCACTCCTCCTCACCACTGAACCGCGGCCGATGTTCGTGCCCGCTCGAGGACCAGGCTCGGGTCGCCCAAATGTTCAGCCGGCAGACCGCCACGGAAGTACCCCGAGGGTGAGCAGAGCCAGAGGAGGAGTTCCTCTTGGCTCCACCCAGCGTTGACAGAAAACACGATGAGGTCAGCGATGACAGGGAGGATGAGGTGTAATTCGGGATCGAATTGGAAACGCGGATAGATGTATGCGGCTCCACGCTTGACGGAGAAAAGATGACCCTCCACTCGAAGGCGCCGAAGGAGCACATGTCCTCCGGCGTGAACATTGACGATTTCGAGAACTTCGGCGGCCGTATACAGCCCACCAGCCGCGTCAATATCGCGCCACGCACTTTCTGGAATCATGAACAACCTCCGATGCTTGAAACTCTCTCGTTCGACAACCGAGCCCTGGGGAAGACTGCTCACGGTACTTTGCTGCCAGATTAAAATTTCGCCACGGAGATGGCACCCAGCTATCGGAAGTCGGCCCAACCGGGCAAGGAAACAAGTTTGAAGACCCTGTTGGCAGGAAGGGTCTTCCTGGTGAGGGCGCGGCGCTGATTGTTCGCCCAAATTGCCAGGGAGTTTTCTTCTGACTCGGCGCCCGTCACTCGGGAGAAGTGCGGCTCGCGGCCGTGTACTTCGACGAAATCTATGTATCGCTCATAGTTGTTGTCCCAACGGTCCTCGAGCGGCGCCCACGAGAATCCGGGCACTTGGTTCAGCCGGTCAATTTTGAACACGTTAAGCCTGTCGACGGTTCGACGGTTATTCCGCACCCAGTTTTGAAGCCGAACCTCTCCGGCAGAGGGTTCCGTATTCATGAATGCCGTGCGCTGCGGCATCCGGCCCGTGGACTGCACAAAACGTTCGAAAGTTCGAGCCTGCTCGTTCCAGGTCTGAATCCGCTGCGGGAAAACCAACGCCCACATGGCGGACGGGTAGGCCTCTCGGATACCGGCCATGCGTTCGAGTGAAGTGTCGCCTTGCTTCACAGCTATGCAGACGGCACTCAGCCAGTACGTCATCGAGTCCGCGTCGCTCTCGCGCGACGGTGGTGCCAGGATGTTTTTCGTTTGATGAGAAGAAAGTTCGTAGAAGGACACTTGGCGCCGTTTCGGTTTCGGCCACCGGTGGATACCCGGTGATCTAACCCCCTCTATGCGCAGTCCGAAAAAATTCACGATCAACCGTCGCCGAAACGGCTTGAGCGACGAAGCTACCTAGCTTGGCGCTCGAGCAATAGGAATCGCTATAAGAATGACTCCATGGCCACTCCGGGCCATTCCTACCCTTGCACGGGCACGGGCAGAATGCTGGACCAACTGACGAGCCGGCTGATTGAGAACCTAGACGGGTTCCGAAAGACTTGTAGGCCAGCATTGATCGTCGGCCAGCAATTCACGGACTGTCTCAAACTGCTGCGCCCAGCTCATGAGATCGGCGAGCTGCATCAACGTCTCGCCCCTGTTGATTCGAACGGCGCGGTCATAGCTCATCCCGGGCGGCATTGCCGATAACCCCCCGTCTGACGTTAGCTTCGCCAGGAGCGCCTCCAAGCCCAGGCCTTGAGCGAGGACTGCTTCACGGACGCCGTTGGCAACCCTGTGTTGCAACTGGGCGGCCAGAAATCGGGGATCGGATGCGTCTATGCCCGGGGCGGGTTGAAGCAGGGCGGATGACCTCCCGAACTGCTTGCGCACAGCCACCATGCTTCGTGGCTCATATTTAAATCCACCGGCCGCGGCTTGAAATGTCATATTTGCAGGCTAGCAAATTGAGCGGAATTTACCACCTGTTAACGGTATTTATCCGCTTCTAGGAAGCGTAATAATGCCAAACATTAGGGATATTCCCTACTTTTACTCGACACCAGGCCTCCACCTGTGCGCATAGAGCAACCGTGAATCAATACTTTGAACAGTCGTCAGTTCGGGCCCTCAGAATAGGCCGGCCACAGCGAGGCCTTGAGGCCGAGCTCCAACCTGGCGAGGGTGGCCGTGTCCGGCCAGGACATCCCGTTGAGAACGGTGCCGATGCTCGCCCGGTCAACTCCGGTCTCACGGGCGACCTCGCGAATGCTGCGACTGCCCATGGCGTCCCGCAGGTTCAGCACGAATTGCCGCGCTACCTCGGCGACAGGGTCGTCGCTCCGCGTCGTCGGCCAATCGATACACAGCTCGTGTGGGGTGACACGAGATGGGCGCGGACTCATATCAAAAGCATATCCGGCCACATAGGCTCGTTCGCCGATTCCACGAATCCCGACATCTGTGCTTTACTCAATGGCTGCAGTTACTGCCAATTGAGTGAGGAGGTGCGCGCGACCATGACCAACTACCAACCCCAGCGCGCTACCGCCGAGTGGAAACGCAGTGAATCGTTCGTCAAAGACGCCTGCTCCCTCGCCGCACCACACACCACCTACACCGCTTCCATGCTCCTGACCGTCACGAGCGCCTTCGTCCTCTGGTGCGTGAGGGCACAGGGGTGGCCACTTCAGACCGACGTCATCTTCAGCCGCCAAGCCATCGACCTGTACTGCACCCAAGAGAGTCCCGAACGTTCAGAGGGCACCCGCCGCAACTACCGCGCCATTTTGATGCGTGTGTCTGAGGTGGTGGCACCGGAAGAACACCCCGATGCCATGACCCCACTGGCCCGAAAACGAGTCGCTGAACCGTACAGCGCGCGCGAGATGGAAGAATTTTCGCTCTGGGCCCTCGGCCAAGTCACCGCAGAGAAGCGTCGTCGAGCGATGCTTATGCTTGTATTGTGCGCCGGCGCAGGTCTCAGGCCGAGCGACGTCAGCACGATTTATCCCGATGATGTCGTTGTCGATGAACTCGGCATCGTCCTCACCATCCATGGCACCAATCCGCGCACGGTGCCTTTGCTCCGCCCGTGGGAAGAATGGATGGTTGCGATTCTGGCGCAGGCCCCAAGCGATATTCCTGTGTGGGGTAAGACCAACACCACCCGCGCGAGCAACTTGCTGTCGAACTTCAGTCAGTACACCGTGGGTCTTAGGCCCCGCAGCGACAGACTGCGCGCCACGTGGATCGTCGCGCACCTCCGAGCCGGCACCCGCATCAAAGAACTTACCCGTGCCCTCGGAGTGGAGAAGTTTGAACACCTGCCGCGCTATCTGGAACATGTCCAAACACTGGACCCTCCCCATTACCGAGCTGAGCTTCGAGACGCGGTCAGCCAGTGAACGCTCTCACCTCCGACGCCGCCCTCCTGGAAGAACGGATGCAGTCCACGTTCGGCATAACCCAACTGGACTACAAGCGCGAACGCGCCCGCGGCCCCGTCTCACGCGCCTACCTCAACAACGCCATCCGCATCGTCGACAACTCCGGCGTCGTGACCAAACTTATCGAGTGGCGGCACGCACGCCTGAAATCAAACGCCGGCGTCAAACCAACCATCCCCTTCCGCGCCGTCCTTGTACTCTTCCTCCTGCACGTGCAGCTCGGCTACGGCATCAACTATCACCGCATCGCAGAAACCCTCGACGTGCACTTCGGCGCCGAAGAATTCGCCCTGCTCGGCATCCAAAACCACGCCGGTGACCACGATGATTGGTACCAACGCCTCTGGCGCTCAGCCAATCGCATGATGGCCCTCATCGACCCCTACCCCGGCCCCCGCAACAAGCGATTGAAGCCCAAGGCCTACGCCAAACTGCTCGCAAAGCAAGCCACACCGAAGGCCACACGAAAGTCTGAACGCAATCTGGAACGCCTCGACTGGCTGTGCGAACAACTCCTCCACACCAGTGTGCGCATGCTTCCCGCCGACATCTGGGCCAAATACACCGGCAACATCGCCGCCGACGCGACCCTGATACCGGGAACCGGTCGACCCAACCCGACCGACCCCACCCTGCGGCGCGGCAATGCCGACTCCCACTCCGGACGCTACCGCCGAGAAGGAAGCCACGGCGGCCTGGGCGCCAAAACGGATAAGGCCGGCTACGAACTCGAAATCAGCGTCATGGTCTGGGACAAACCCGGACAAAACATGCTGTTCCCCTCACTCATCACCGCCGTCGGTTTTCACCGTCCCGGAGAAATCATCGGGCACGGCGCGAAGCTCGTCGACTCCCACCAACGCCTCGGCTTCACCAGTGGCCTGGTCATCGTCGACCGTGCCTACAACGGGGAGAAAGCCCGCAACTTTCAAATCCCGTTGAGGCTGCGCGGCTGCGAACTCGTCATCGACTACAAGAAGACTGATCTCGGGCTGCAGAACCAATGGGGCGACCTCATCCTCGTCGACGGCAACTGGTATGTCACCTGGATGCCGCAAAACCTCATCGACGCCACCAAGAACTACAACACCCGTGAGCCCGACCCCGCTAACCCGAAAAAGCCCCGGCGCCTCATCGACAAGAAAACCTTCAAGGCCTACTTGGAAAACCGCAACGCCTACCGGATGAAGCCCAAAGGTCGCCCCGACAAAGACGGATTTCAGCGATTCCTCTACCCCACTCCCGGCAGCTATATGGCTATTGACCGTGTCAGCGGCAAACGAGTGGCCAAACCCTCAACACCCGTGAGTGTCACCATCCCCCTCGACGCCGGCGCACCATCCGAACGAAACCAGGACCCCCGGCTCGCCGTCAAACACCTGCAGAAATTCGCCTACAAGTCCGCAGAACACCGCAAGTACTTCGGCATGCGCAGCCTCGTCGAATCCGCCAACAAAACCCTCAAGGGCAAGAACTTCGAAGACCTCGCCAATGTCAGCAAACGCTCCGGCCGCGGCTTCGCCTTCAACTACCTCGCCGCGACACTCGCCGCCGTCTCCTCGAACCTCCGCAAAACCTACGACTTCTACGTCAAAGCCGCCGAAGTCGACCTCGGACATACGCTGTCCCGCGAACGCCGCCGCAAGGAAGCCACCGGAACACCACTGAGCGCGCACAGCGCGCTGCCGGCCCTGGCGCCACCGCAGTAACAACGGCCGCCACCTACTCCAGCATCAACCACCCGCACACCGAAAGCATCAGCCTGCCCACCCGCAGGCTATTTCCCATTTAAAAGGTCAACGCCGACTCAACCGGCCCGATCGGGCCCGCCAACACCCTTAAAAACCGAAGGCCGGTCAAGTATTTCAACTCAACCGGCCCGTTCGCTTGGATTTCATGAAAACGACACTTCAATTTCCTGAAACACCCGCAGTGCGCGAGAGGGGACTTGAACCCCTACGTCCTTTCGAACACTGGCACCTGAAGCCAGCGCGTCTGCCAATTCCGCCACTCGCGCGAACTTAGGAATGCTAACACTGTGAGGGGGGTCAGCGCCATTCGAGGCCGCGCCGCGCGCTCCCGCGGGTCGTTTCGAGCGTGACCCCGCCCGATATCGGTGGCCGCTACTGTCACTCACGTAGCGAGTCCCCACATGCGACGAACCCACAACGGATGCCGCCGCTCGGCTGCACCCGCCGCATCCGCCAGCCAAACCCCATTGCATGCGCTCGCTCACATCGGCACGAACGCGCGCGCCGTATCCGCCCCCGAAAAAGTCCAGAGGAATGCCCATAATGGGCCCCGAATTCGGTCAGGGACCCTCCACAGGTAGTATGACTGTTCGTGCCGTTTGCGCCTCCAAGGCGGGTTGTCCCTCGAGACAAGTAACATGCTCATAGCCAAACGGACCGGATCGGGAGACCTGTGGGCATACTGGATAACTTTGAAAAGGGATTGGAGCGCGCCGTCAACGGAGCGTTCGCCAAGACCTTTCGATCGGGCTTGCAGCCGGTGGAAATTACTTCTGCGCTGCGTCGTGAGCTCGACACCAAGGCCGCTGTAGTCGCGCGGGATCGCATTCTCGCGCCCAATCGCTTCACCGTGCGCATGTCCCATACCGACTACACCCGCATGAGCGCGCTCGGCGTGACCCTCATCGATGAGCTCACCGCCCTGCTGCAAAAACACGGCACCGAGCAGCGCTACCAGTTCACCGGTGGCATCGTGATCACCCTGCAAGACGACGGCAGCCTCAGCGAAGGCCTGGTACAGATCGACTCCAACACGGTCGCGACCACTGTCGCCTGGACACCGGTTCTCGATATCAACGGCACCCGGTACCCGCTGGTCAAGGCACGTACCGTGATCGGTCGCGGCTCCGATGCAGACATCACCATCGACGACACCGGCACCTCCCGCCGCCATGTGGAGATTCTCTGGGACGGTGCCCGCGCCCAGGTGCGCGACCTCGGCTCCACCAACGGCTCGCAACTCAACGGCGCCCCGGTCAGCCAGGCCATCCTCGAACCTGATTCGATCGTTACCATTGGCCGCACCCGCATCGTGTTCCGCGTGCTCGCGCAGGCCTCCCACGAGACTCCGCGTGCAGCCGGACCGACCGACCCCGCCACCGAACGCCATGACATGGGCGGATTCTGGGGGCCGGGCGCATGAACGTCAGCGAGCTCACCCTGCTGGTGCTGCGCATCGGATTCCTCCTCCTGCTCTGGATGTTCATCTTCGGCATCGTCTACGCCCTGCGCAGCGACCTGTTCGGCCAGCGCGTGCGCCGCCTGAAAACGGATGCCGCCGCGCCGGCCTCCGCCGCCGCCTTCCCCGCCGCCGCTGATCCCATTGCAGCCCCCGCACCAGCCCCGGTCACCGTGCCGGTCGCGCGGGCCAGCCCGACCGCCGACGGTTCATTCGCCACCGCCCAAAACACCACGCGTCTCGTCATCACGAGCGGGCCGAAGGCCGGCACGGAGTTTCCACTCAGCACCGAAACCATCACGATCGGCCGCTCGGCTGACTCGAGCCTGGTCATCCGCGATGATTACACTTCAACCCACCACGCCCGGCTCATGCTGTGGCATGACGAGTGGATGCTGCAAGACCTCGATTCCACCAATGGCACCTTCCTGGCCGGCACCCGCGTCACCGTGCCGACCAAAATTTCCCTGAACGCCACAGTGAAGATCGGCGCCACCAGCTTCGAGCTTCGGCGGTAAGTCATGGCGACGGTAAGTCACAGCGCAGCCGCGTCCCACGTCGGTAAGGTTCGCTCCAACAATCAGGACTCCGGTTACGCCGGACACACCCTATTCGTGGTCGCCGACGGCATGGGCGGCCACGCCGGCGGAGACGTCGCGTCGTCGATCGCCACAAAACGCATCATCGAGGCCGACAAGCCCTATCCGAGTGCCCAGGAAGCCGAATTCGCCCTGCAGGCCGCCCTGATCGGCGCCAACGCCCAGCTGGCCGAGACCGTGTTCGAGCATGCCGAACTCACCGGAATGGGCACGACCGTCAGCGCCATCGTGGTGCTCGAGAACGAGGTCGCGATCGCCCACATCGGCGACTCGCGCATCTATCTGCTGCGCGACAACGAACTCTCCCAGATCACCATCGACCACACCTTCGTGCAGCGCCTGGTCGACAGCGGTCGCATCACCGAGGCCGAAGCCATGGTGCATCCGCGCCGCTCAGTACTCATGCGCGTGCTCGGTGACGTCGAGGCGAGCCCCGAAATCGACACGTCGATCTTGGCCACGATCGACGGCGACCGCTGGCTGCTGTGCTCCGATGGCCTCACCGGTGTCGTCTCGCACACCGGCATAGCTTCCGCCCTGGCCAGTGGCGCCAACGCGCAGGATGTCGCCGACCTGCTCGTGAAGGAAAGCCTCGACGGCGGCGCCCCAGACAACGTGACCGTTGTCATCGTCGATATCGGCGCGGGCGACGGCAGCACGCGCACAGACAGCCCCGTCGTCGTGGGTTCGGCGGCCAATCCGCTCGCCTTCGGTGAGGAACCCGGCCGCAACCGCCCTCTGCGCATCCCGGCCCTGCGGCTGCACCCGGTACGTGAGACGCACTTCGAACCCGATTCCCAAGATTACCTCTCTGAACTGATCGAAGAGGATGCCCGCCGCGCGCGCCGCCGCAAGACCACCTGGCTGTTTGGCGTCATTCTGCTGGTGGTCGCGATCGTCGGCACCAGTATCCTGAGCTATCAGTGGACCCAGACGCGCTATTTCGTCGGCTCCGAGGGCTCGACCGTAGCGATCTACCAGGGTGTACAGCAAGACATCGGCCCAATCAAGCTGTCCAGTGTTTACGAGGCCACCGAGATCAGCCTGTCCGATTTGCGCGTCTACGACCGCCAGCAGGTCGAGGAGACCATCAGTGCCGGCTCCCTCGCGGATGCGCAAGCCATCGTCGAACGGCTGAAGGGTGCGCTCGTTGAGTAAAGCATCCGCTCAAAAAATTCGGCCGGCGCCGACCGCCGGGCCGGTACGTCGTCTGTACCTGCCGCAAAAGCTGCGCAACCTTGAACTGTTCCTGCTGCTGATCGCCTGCTTCATCAACGCGAGCGCGGTCGTGCTCGTGCAGCTTGGCGCTCTCGGCTACCTCGACCCGACCCTGGTGCTGCTCGGCACCGGCCTGTCGGTTCTGGTCGTCAGCCTGCACGTGGTGCTGCGATTTGTCGCTCGCGACGCCGATCCCTTCATTTTGCCGATCGCCACGGTGCTCAACGGCATCGGCATAGCCATGATCTACCGCATCGACATTGCCGACCAAGACAGCGGCTGGGAGAGCGCCGCCGTGCGCCAAACGGTGTGGAGCGCCCTGGCCATTTTCAGCGCCATCGTCGTGCTGCTCGTGATCCGCAATCACCGGGTGCTGTTTCGATACACCTATATTTTCGGTCTCGTCGGTGTGGTGTTGCTCTTTCTGCCGCTCGTTCCCGGTCTGGGTAAGGAAATCAGCGGCGCCCGGGTCTGGATCGGCTTTGGCAGTTTCGGCACGTTCCAGCCCGGTGAGATCGCCAAGATCGCCCTCGCCGTGTTCTTCGCCGGCTACCTCGTGCGCAACCGCGACAGTCTCTCCATGGTCGGTAAGAAATTTTTGGGCGCGCGCTTTCCGCGCTTGCGCGACCTCGGTCCGATTCTCGTGGTGTGGGCCCTGTCGATGTCGGTCATCATCTTTCAGCGCGACCTCGGAACCGCCCTGCTCTACTTCGGTCTGTTCCTGGTCATGCTCTACCTCGCGACCGGGCGGGTGAGCTGGGTCATCATGGGCATGGGCCTGTTCCTCGGCGGGGCTCTGCTGGCCAGCCAGACCCTCAACTACGTCAACGGCCGATTCACCAACTGGCTTGATGCGCTCAACCCTAAAGTCTACGAAGCCGAGGGCGGCAGCTTTCAGCTGGTGCAGGGCTTGTTCGGCCTGGCCAAGGGTGGACTGCTCGGCACTGGTTGGGGCCAGGGCCGCCCCGAACTGACCCCGGTACCGCAGAGTGACTACATCATTGCGAGCCTCGGCGAGGAGCTCGGGCTCGCCGGAATCTTCGCCATCCTCGCTCTGTACCTCCTATTCGTGGCCCGCGGATTCCGCATCGGCTTCGCCGGTCAGGATGACTTCGGCAAGCTTCTCGCCGTCGGCTTGGCTTTTGTTGTGGCGCTGCAGTGCTTCATCGTTATCGGCGGTGTCACCCGGGTGATCCCCCTCACCGGTCTGACCACGCCGTTCCTGGCCGCTGGCGGCTCCTCGCTCGTGGCCAACTGGATCATCGTGGCCTTGTTACTGCGGCTCTCCGACACCGTGCGCAATCAACCCAGGCTGGTGGTCTAGTGAACCGCGAACTCAAGCGCGTCAGCATCGTTGTGATGCTGATGTTCATCGCCCTGCTCAGCTCTACGTCGATCGTGCAGGCTTTTCAGGCCGATAATCTGTCGGCCGACCCCCGCAACACCCGCACACTGTACGACAGCTACCAGGTCGAGCGCGGCGCCATTCTCGTGGCCGGCGACCCAATCGCCCAGTCCATGCCGGCCGACGACGACTATAAATTTCTGCGCACCTATGCCAACCCAGAATTGTATGCGCCGATCACCGGATACATTCCGATCAACGGCGAACCGACCGGGCTGGAGTTCGCCCTCAATGCCGAGATGACCGGAACCTCCAACTCACAGTTCTTCGACAAGATCAGCGCCCTCGTCACCGGCCAGGACCCGAAGGGTGCTGCCGTAGAGGTCACCATCGACCCGGTGGCCCAGCAGGCCGCCTGGGACGCCCTCGGTGATTACACCGGATCGGTCGTCGTGACCGAGCCGACGACCGGCCGCATCCTGGCGATGGTCTCCAAGCCGAGCTTCAACCCGAACCTGCTCACCGTGCACAACAACGCCGACGTCACCGCTAGCTACGAGGCCCTTTTGGCCGACGAGAATGACCCGCTGATCAACCGGACGATCAATTCGCTCAACCCACCCGGGTCGATCTTCAAGCTCGTGGTGACGACGGCCGCCCTCGAGTCGGGCGACTACACGCCGGAGAGCACCTTTCCGAACCCGGCCGTGTACACCGCACCGGGCACGACGAGTAAGATTGAAAACTCCAGTGGGTCAACCTGCGGTGCCGGTGAGACGGTCACCCTCGCCACGGCACTGCGCTTGTCCTGCAACATTCCGTTCGCCGAATTGGGCGTTCAGCTCGGCGACACGGCCATTCGGGGGACCGCTGAGAAGTTCGGCTTCAACAGCAGCTATGCCATTCCGATGGCCGTGACTACGAGCGTGTACCCCGACGGGCTCGACGACCCGCAGACCGCTCAGTCAGCTTTCGGCCAGTACGACGTGACCACGACCCCGCTGCAGATGGCCATGGTCAGCGCTGCCATCGCCAATGGTGGCGTCGTGATGGCGCCCAACCTGGTGCAGGAAATTCTCGCGCCCAACCTCAGCGCCATCCAAACTTTCGAACCGGCAGAACTTGGACGGGTGATGAGCGAAAAAACAGCTTCAACACTGACCGCGATGATGATTAACGGCGTTCAGGATGGCGCCGCAAGCAATGCAAGAATAGACGGGGTCGATGTGGCGGGGAAAACCGGCACGGCGCAGAACGGGTCTACCGATCCGTTCACACTGTGGTTCACTGGCTTCGCGCCGGCGGACGACCCACAATTTGCCATCACCGTTCTGATCGAGGACGGCGGAGGAGAAGGACAAACCGGGTTCGGCAACAAACTTGCCGCTCCTGTCGCACAGAAAGTACTAGAGGCGGTGCTTAACAAATGAGACCCACAGCAGGCCTCACCTTCGGGGGACGATACGAGCTGCAATCGCGCATTGCGATTGGCGGCATGGGCGAGGTGTGGAAGTCCACCGACCTCGTCATCGGTCGAAGCGTCGCCATCAAGATTTTGAAGGACGAATATCTCGGCGACCCCGGTTTTCTTGAGCGCTTTCGCGCTGAGGCCCGCCACGCGGCCCTGGTCAATCACGAGGGCATCGCGAATGTCTTCGACTACGGCGAAGAGGACGGCAGTGCCTTCCTGGTCATGGAACTCGTCCCCGGCGAAGCCCTGTCGACCATTCTCGAACGCGAGCACGTTCTTCCGACCGACAAGGTGCTCGACATTGTCGCGCAGACCTCGGCCGCGCTGCACGCCGCCCACGCCGCCGGTCTCGTGCACCGCGATATCAAGCCCGGAAACCTGCTCATCACGCCAGAGGGCCGGGTTAAGATCACCGATTTCGGCATCGCTCGCATCGCCGACCAGGTTCCGCTCACCGCGACCGGCCAGGTCATGGGCACCGTGCAGTATCTCTCGCCGGAACAGGCAAGCGGCCACCCCGCATCGCCGACCACCGACATCTACTCGATCGGCATCGTCGCGTACGAGTCACTGGCCGGACGTCGACCCTTCACGGGCGAGTCGCAGGTCGCGATCGCCATGGCTCAGATCAACGAAATCGCGCCCGACCTGCCGGTGACGGTGTCAGAGCCGGTGCGCAATCTGGTCTTCGCCTGCCTGGCCAAGAACCCAGCCGACCGTCCGGCGTCGGCGGCGCACCTGGCGCGCGCGGCATCCGCTTTGCGTCGCGGTGACGTCGCTGCAGCCGCGGTGGCCGTGCCGTCAGTTTTGGGTGGCCTCTCGGCCACGAGTGCCACCATGCTCATGCCCGGTGCCGGTTCCGACCAGGCTACGACCATTCTTCCGGCCACCGGCGTGCCCGTCACGCGAGCCTCTGCGGCCGCTGCAGAGGTAGAGGCAGAGAAAAAGAAGCGCAGCCCGTGGACCTGGGCACTGATCGCTCTTGTCGCGCTGCTCGTGATCGTGTTGACCGGCACGCTCATCGCCCTGTTCACCCAGAACACCGAGACGCCGGCACCAAACCAGACCACGTCAGCGCCACCCTCGTCAACCCCGTCGGCCACGCCCTCGGCAACCCCGTCCCCCACGCCGACGCCGTCGCCCACCAATGCGAACACTTCGGTCAATCCGGAAGACTTTGTGGGAAAGCCCAGCGCCGATGCCGCCGCCCTGCTTGTTGAGATGGGATTCGTGGCGTTTATCGAAGCCGGAAATGCCGCGGGGTCCGCGGACGACGTTGACAAGGTTTATCAGGTCAACCCGCGGGGACCGGTTCCTGCCGGCACGACCGTGACGCTCACCGTTTACGGCGCGTTCCCCACGCCGAGCACGCCGAGTTCGAAGCCGACGGTGACACCGGTCGCGGTGGCGGAAGACGGCACCGTGACGGTCAGCTGGGGCGCTCAGACCTGTCCCACCGGTCAAACATTGTCGGGCTACAAGGTCGTCGCCGACGGTGGCGGTGCCAGCGTCGCCGCCGATGGCCTCACCTCAGCGGATGTGCTGACGACAACCGTCACGGCCGGGAATGCGAACTTCACAGTGACGTTCAGCTACTTCTGTGGCCAGGTCAGCTCGGATTCCTCGCCGCCCTCTGACACGGTCGTGGTTACCCCTGCCGCCGTCGTCGTCGAGTAATTCCCCGATGCCGTGCGGTAATGTAGCGCTCACTGTGCCCAACTCGGGCATTCGTTTTATTGTGGGGGAGTTCGCTCGTGCCTGACTCTGGCCGTTTGATCGCGGGCCGCTATCGCGTCGGGGCGCTCCTCGGCCGTGGCGGCATGTCCGACGTACATATCGGCACCGATTCCCGGCTCGGTCGCACGGTGGCCATCAAGTTGCTCAAATCGAGCCTGGCCTCCGACCCGGCGTTTCGCACCCGCTTTCGGCAAGAGGCCCAGGCTGCAGCTCGCATGGCCCACCCGACCATCGTGCGTGTGTTCGATGCCGGCGAAGAGACCGTCACCGACGACGCCGGTCACGATTCCCAGGTTCCGTTCATCGTCATGGAACACGTCGACGGTCGACTGCTCAAGGACATCATTCGTGAGGGTCCAATCGAGGCGACCGAGGCCGTACGCATCATCGACGGAGTCCTGACCGCGCTCGAATACTCGCATCGCGCCGGTGTGGTGCATCGCGACATCAAGCCCGGCAACATCATGATCACCAAGTCCGGCCAGGTCAAGGTGATGGATTTCGGTATCGCTCGTGCCATCTCCGACTCCGCCACGACCGTCGCCCAGACCACCGCCATCCTCGGTACCGCCGCCTACTTCTCGCCAGAGCAGGCGAAGGGTGAGTCCGTCGATGCGCGCACCGACCTGTATTCCACGGGCGTGGTGCTGTTTGAGATGCTCACCGGGCGGCCGCCGTTCCGCGGCGACACGCCCGTGGCCGTCGCCTACCAACACGTGAGTGAACTGCCGCCAAAGCCCTCAGCGCTTAATCCCAAGGTGTCGCCGGCACTGGACACGGTCGTGCTGCACGCCCTGGCTAAGGACCGCTTCGCCCGCTATCAAAGTGCCGTCGAGTTTCGCAATGACGTCGAGACCGCCGGATCCGGCCAGATTCCCGTTCATCGGGCCGGCGACGAGGTCGGTGCCGGCCTGTTCGGGGCTGCGCCGACGGCGATCACCGGTTCAGCACTCGCCCTCAAGCAGCTGTCCGAAGACCAGACAATGGTGCGCACTCAGCGTCGCCCTCCGGTGATCTGGGTCTGGGCCGGAATCGTCTGCGTCGTGGTCATCGTCGTCGCGGTCATGATCTGGGTAGCCAATCTGCAGCCCTCGGTGGAACTGCCCGACAGTTCACGCCAGATTCCAGCACTCACCGGGCAAACCTATGACGAGGCCCAAAATACCCTCCTCGACCTCGACCTCGGGGCCACGCGTGCCGAGGAGTCGAGCACGACCGTTCCGGCCGACGAGGTCATTCGCACCGACCCTCCCGTCGACACCATCGTCAATCCCTCTGACGTGATCAAGGTCTTCATCTCTACCGGTCCAGTGCCCGTCGTGGTTCCCGACGTCACCAATCAGCCCATAACGGATGCCCAGGCCGCGATCGAAGCGCTCGGTTTCGTTTCCGGGTCGGTCACTACCGAGAACTCACCGACCGTGGCGGCCGATATCGTTCTGCGGACCGATCCGGCCGCGGCGTCCTCCGAATTCGCCGGCGATACCATCAACTACATCGTGTCGAGTGGCCTGATCACCCTCGGGGACCTCACCGGTCAGTCCCTGGTTGCCGCGATCGATCTGGTCAGCGCCGACGGCCTCACGCCGAGCTCCAAGCCTGATGACACCTGCGACCAGGAGTCTGGCTCCCCGATCAAGGCACAGTCGCTGGCCCCCGGAGACGTTCCCCAGCGCTCCGAGATCACCCTGATCTACTGCGCCCGCTCCTAGCCCGCACCCCGCCTCTGCGCCGGAGCCGGGCTCGGAATGCGGGTGCATTATAGATCATGGTTCCCATTCCGTTAGGTGAGCCCGGAGAAGTTAGCTGAGGCGCAACAGCGGGTGCAGGCCCTTCGCAGTCTCCTGGGCAGACGGCAGCCCGGTCAGGGCGAGCCAGTTGCCAAGCATCCGGTAGCCGCCTTCGGTCAGGACCGACTCCGGGTGAAACTGCACGCCCAAAATAGGAGCAGTTACGTGCCGCAGACCCATAATGACTCCGCCCTGCGTGCGCGACGTGACGATCAGGTCGCTCGGCACTGTCGACGCGACAACGGCTAGGGAGTGGTAGCGCGTTGCAGTGAACGGTTGCGGCACACCCTCATAAAAGTCACTGCCGTCATGCGTGATGAGCGAGGTTTTGCCATGCATGAGTTCTTCAGCATTGGTCACCGTGGCCCCGAAGGCCTCGGCGATGGCCTGATGGCCGAGGCAGACGCCGAACATGGGCAGGTTGGCCGTTAGCGACGCCTCGACGACGGCGACGGACACACCGGCATCTGAAGGCTTCCCGGGGCCCGGCGAGACGAGCACGCCGTCGTAGTCGGCAATCCGAGCGCCCGCATCGGTCTTCTCGAAGGAATCGTTGCGCACAACATCGGTGTCCGCGCCAAGTTCCATCAGATACCCGTTGAGGGTATAAACGAAGCTGTCATAATTGTCGATAACCAGAATTCGGGTCATGGGCCGTCTACCGTCGCTTCCTCGCTGTTGAGAATTCCATCGATCCACGGATACACCCAGGTGGCCAGCACGGCCAGTACGGCTACCAGCAGAATCAGGACCAGAATGATGCGCACCCAGATCGGTCCGGGTAGAACACGCCACAGTGCTGCGTAAATAAGAGCCTCCTAGCCCTGAGCGGCGATGATCGGTGCGAGCTCGGCGGGAGCGCCGGCCGAAAGTGGCTGCCACGACTCAAGCACGCCGTAGGCGATGATGCGTTCCGCAGTGGAATACAGCGGATTGCAACTAGTGAGCGTGATGATGCGGTCGACCGGGGGCCCGTCTGGATAGTTGGGAACGGATGCCAGTACCTGCACCTGCGACGGTGCCACGTATTCGGTATCGCGGTACCGGTAGGTGTAATAGCCGTCGGCCGTCTGCACGTAGATGGCGTCGCCGAGTTGCAGCTCGTTGATCAGGTGCATGCCACCGCCGAAGGCGCTGCGGTGCGCGGCAACGGCGAAGTTTCCAATCTCGCCAGGCATCTGCGTGCCGGGGTAGTGTCCGATGCCCAAACGGTTACTGTTCAAGACGTCATGGCCGGTGCCTTCGGCAATGCTGCGGTGGTAACTGTCACCAAAACGAGGTACATACAACACCGCAAAGGCAGTGGCATTACCGGGTGCAGCTGCAACGACGGGCTCGCCGTAGTCCACCGCCACGGGGGCCGTATCCGGTTCTACCGGGTCAGCCGTCGATTCGGGGAGCGGCGTCGACGTGTCCTGGGCGATCCAGTCTTGGCTGATTTCACTCGCAGCCGAGGACTGCGAATTGGCCATGATCATGTCATTCCACCACAACTGCCAGCCCAGAAACAGCAGTACGAGCGCGCTGGCCGTGATCAGCAGTTCACCGAGCACGCCCAAGACTGTGACTTTGCCAGACGGGCCTGTACTTGAGCGGTGCCGACCTTTGGTACCAGCGCCGGGCGACTCGGACCCATCGGGCACCGGCGCGGTGCGATCGTCTGCCTGTGGACACATAATTCGATTCTACTGACCTGAGTTGTGCCCGGTCCCCGCGTCACAGCCACGAAAACAGGCGGAGACGCTAGGATCGCAGAATGGCACGTAAGAATTCTCGCACCAAGCCCGCTCGCACCGAAGTTGCCCGCTCGAACGAGGACGCGCCCAACGCCGTCTGGTTCAAGCCGGTCATGTTCGGTTTTATGCTGCTGGGCCTGGCCTGGATCATCGTGTTTTACGTCAGTGGCAGCCAGCTTCCCATCGCGGGTCTCGGCGCCATGAACATACTGGTCGGCTTCGGAATCGCGTTCATCGGCTTTCTGATGACCACCCGCTGGCGTTAGTTCTGTCGCGCCGCCAAGTCCCGAACCGCTCACGCACCGGTGATTAAGCGGATACTGCCCGGCTACCGAAATTCGGAAGCGCAGATAATGACACCGGTGTAATTATCCCCATGTGGATAGACCTGTGGATAACTTTCCGGTACTCCGAGTGGTCAGCCAATCGGGGCGAGCCGGCTCATAATTTTGAGGACTCCGATAACCACGAGAAGTGCGGCGACTCCCGTGATCAAGACCATCTGCAGCCCCTTTTGCGCTGGCCGCCGGGTACGCATGAGAACGAACCCGATGAGTGCGCCCCCGACTATGCCGCCGAGGTGAGCCTGCCAGGCGATCCCCGGAATGAAGCTCACGACCACGTTGATGCCGAGCAGGACCAGGAGCTGCTTCGAATTTCCGCCGAGACCGCGCTGAATGACTAAGAAGGCACCCATAAGCCCGAACAGGGCCCCTGATGCCCCAACGACGTAGGTGTACGGAGTAGCCAGCACCAGAACCCCGACCGACCCGGCAAAACCGCTGATCAGATAGAGCGCAAGGAAACGACCACGGCCGAGTACCCCTTCGAGCATCGGGCCGAAGATCCATAGCATGTACATGTTGAGCAGCACGTGAAACGGCAAGCCGCCTTGCGAATGCAGAAAAACACTGGTCAACATGCGCCACGGCTCAATGAGGGTGAGGGCCGGCGCGTATGCGAATCGTTGGGTGATCCCGAGGCCGGGGATCCATTGCAGGACGAAGACGAAGACGGTGATCGCGATGAGCGCGTAAGTCACCGTGGGTTGGCCGTTCCCGGTCAGCCGGGTGAGCACGGCAGGTTTGGTGCGGGGAGCGTTCTTGCGCTGCAGTTTCATGCATTCGGGGCAGATAACGCCCACAGCAGCCTGAGTCTGGCATTCGGCGCAAATGGTGCGCCCGCAGCGCTGACACAGGATAAAGCTCTGCCGCCCCGGATGGCGGTAACAAAAATTCGCCGCCGAGGCCGGCAGATCACTCATTCTGGTCTGCTTGTATGAGTTAGACGGACTCGACGGAGACGCTCTGAATGATGACGTCTTCCAGCGGGCGGTCGCGACCATCGGTGCCGACGGTCGCGAGCTTCGCGACGATTGCGCGGCTGTCCTCGTCTTCAACGGCGCCGAAGATGGTGTGCTTGCCCTGCAGCCAGGTGGTCGGCACGACGGTTATGAAGAACTGCGAGCCGTTGGTTCCGTGACCACCCTGGATTCCCGCGTTCGCCATGGCGAGCACGTAGGGCTGGGTGAAGTCGAGATCGGGGCTGATTTCATCGTCGAACTGGTAGCCGGGGCCGCCAGTGCCCTGGCCGAGCGGGTCGCCGGCCTGGATCATGAAGTCCTTGATGATGCGGTGAAAAACGGTGCCATCGTAGAGCGGCGTGGTGGAGGCGACGCCTGTGGCAGGGTGCTTCCACTCGATTTCGCCGGTGGCGAGGCCGACGAAGTTCTTGACTGTCTTCGGCGCGTGATTGCCGAAGAGATTGACCTTGATCGGTCCGAGTGTGGTGTTCAGGGTGGCGACGGCGGTGTGCTTAGACATACTCCGATTCTTGCACAGCAACCGTCGCCTACCCTGATCGACCCCGTGCGCTTCCGGGACGTTCCCAGTGCATTCGCTGGCAAGACATCGATTGCGCGCCAAGGTTTCAGTGGCAAGATGGGCACTCAGTGGCAAGATAGATACACATTCGCCACACACGACATCGATGGAGGGTCCAGATGAGCCTGTCACGCAAGCGCCGCAAGGAACTCACTCGGCTGCGCAAAAGCGCAGACGAATTATGGAGCCACCAACAAGAGGTATTGGAGCGAGCGAACGTTCTCGCTCGCCAGGCCGGTCACCAGGCCGGCATTCTCGCCCGCGAAGAAGTTGCTCCGCGCGTTCGCGAGAGCTACGACCACTACGTACGTCCAGGCGTGAACGCCACCCAGGAAGCCGCAGACGGTGTTCGCCGCCGCGTGGTGAACGACGTCCTTCCCGGCATCGGTACCGCCATCGGCACAGTCATGTCGGTTGGTGACGTCGCGCGTGACGCCCGCGTGCGAGCTGCGCTGGGCCGCATCCGCTTGCAGAAGCCCGTCGTGGTCGAACCTAAGGGAGTGGGGGCCGGAACCTACTTCGCCCTCGGTCTAGCCGTCGTAGCCGCTGCAGGCGTCGCCTACGCCGTCTGGCAGACGTTCCGTGCCGATGACGAGCTCTGGGTGGCCGACGATGAGGTTGAACCGGGCGCGTCGCAGGAAGACTAGCGCCGCAACATTACCCGCGGCAGGGTCCGCATCCAACCGGATGCGGACCCTGCCGCGTTAACGGTCGTAACGGACCGCAGCAATCGCTACGATGCCATCTCACCGGATGTCCCGCTTGGTACGGAAAATAATCCCCAGGGGTACAAGAAAAGACCCGTCCGAAGACGAGCCTTGATTTGTGGAGCCACGGGGAATCGAACCCCGGACCTCCTGCTTGCAAAGCAGGCGCTCTACCAATTGAGCTATGGCCCCGTTTTCTCACCCCCGTGATAACGGGTGAGAGCTTATGAAGCTGGTGCTGCGTGGGGATACCGGGATTTGAACCTGGGACCTCTTCATTATCAGTGAAGCGCTCTAACCAACTGAGCTATATCCCCCTGTTGGGCAGATTGAAGACTATCGGAATCTGGCCGGAACCTGAAATCGAGTCATGCCGCGGTGAGGCGGAGTTGCTTGAATTAGGGTGTGAGGGCTGCTTCCGGGGAAAAACAGCCCTCGATTGTGCCTATAAAGCCTTGACGACCGCTTAGTTATTGGTGAATCCGACGAGCAGACCGCCGGTAATTTTGACGCTCAGGTTGTACAGAACGGCGTAAATGGCGCCAAGCGCGGTGATTACGACCAGGTTCAGCACGGCCACAACGACCGCGAAGCCCATAACGTTGCCGATCGAAAGAATAGCGGCAAGGTCGGCTGATTCTCCTGCCACGGTGGCGTACAGCTCATCGACACTGGTCAGCACTTGGGTCTGCACGAGCACGGTGTAGGTGAGGAAGGTAGCGACGATCGTGACGATCGCCAGGCATATCGCCACCAAAAACGACAGTTTCACGCTCGACCAGAAGTCAACGTAGACCAGTTTGAGTCGAACCTGCTTGCTCGTGGTCTTACGAGTGGACTTCTTGGCGAGCTTTTCGGCGACGCTACTCATTCGGTGTCTCTACTTTCCCTGAATCCGGGTGAGGAACAGCGCCGTCTGCGGCACTGCTGTCGACCGCACCAGCTGGCAGGTCGGTATCCGTCACGTCTTCTTCGTCGGTGGTTTCGTCCGTGGCGACCAGATTACGTTCAATGTTTTTCGCGATGGAAATGATTCTGTCTTCACTCGCAAACTTTGCGAAGACAACACCCATCGTGTCCCGACCCTTGGCCGGAACCTCGGCGACGTCAGAGCGTACCACCTTGCCACTGGCAAGTACCACAAGAACCTCGTCCTCGGGGTTGACGATCAACGAGCCGACCAGATCGCCGCGATCGTCGTTGAGCTTGGCCACCTTGATGCCCAGGCCGCCGCGATTCTGCAGACGATACTGGTCCGCCGCGGTGCGCTTGGCGTAGCCACCCTCGGTGACCACGAAGACATAACCGTCATCATTGATAACGGATGCGTCCAGCAGCGTATCCTCACCGCGAAAGTGCATCCCAATCACGCCGGAGGTGCTGCGGCCCATCGGGCGCAGCGCTTCGTCGGTGGCGGTGAAACGAATCGACATCCCCTTGCGGGACACCAGGAGCAGATCGGAATCATCTTCGACCAGCAGCGCGGAGACGAGTTCGTCGCCTTCACGCAGCTTGATCGCGATGATGCCGCCGGTGCGGTTGGTGTCGTATTCATGCAGCGCGGTCTTCTTGATCAGTCCGTCGCGGGTAGCTAGGGTCAGATACTGGGCCACCTCGTAGTCACGAATGTCAAGAATCTGGGCGATTTCCTCGCCCGGCTGCAGCGCGAGCAGGTTGGCAACGTGCTGGCCCTTGGCGTCGCGGCCGGATTCCTGAGCCTCGTAGGCCTTGGCCCGGTAGACCCGGCCGGTGTTGGTGAAAAATAACAGCCAGTGGTGTGTCGTGGTCACGAAAAAGTGTTCGACCACGTCGTCGGCGCGCAGCTGGGCTCCCTTGACTCCCTTGCCACCGCGATGCTGGTTGCGGTAGTTGTCGCTGCGGGTGCGCTTGATGTAGCCACCGCGCGTTACGGTGACCACCATCTCCTCTTCAGGAATGAGGTCCTCGAGCGACATGTCGCCGTCGAAACCAAACATTATTTCGGTGCGCCGGTCGTCGCCGAACTTCGCGGCGATCTCAGCAAGTTCCTCGCTGATTATCGTGCGCTGACGCTCGGGACTGGCCAGGATCGACTTGAATTCGGCGATCTGAAGTTCGAGTTCAGCAGCCTGGTCGATGATCTTCTGGCGCTCGAGGGCGGCCAGACGGCGCAGTTGCATAGTGAGAATTGCGTCAGCCTGAAGCTTGTCCACGTCGAGCAGGGCCATCAGGCCTTCACGAGCGTCGTCGACCGTGTTCGAGCGGCGGATGAGCGCGATAACCTCATCGAGAGCGTCCAGCGCCTTGAGGTAGCCGCGCAGAATGTGGGCATCTGCTTCAGCCTTATTGAGGCGAAACTGGGTCCGCCGAACGATGACCTCGATCTGGTGCGCGACCCAGGCGGAGATGAAACCGTCGAGGGCGAGCGTGCGCGGCACGCCGTCGACAATGGCCAGCATGTTGGCGCCGAAGTTTTCCTGCAGCTGGGTGTGCTTGTACAGGTTGTTCAGCACGACCTTGGCGACGGCGTCGCGCTTGAGCACGATGACAAGGCGCTGGCCGGTTCGACCACTGGTTTCATCGCGGATATCCGCGATTCCGGTGATTTTGGCGTCCTTGACCAGGTCGGCGATCTTGATAGCGAGGTTGTCGGGGTTCACCTGATACGGCAGCTCGGTGATGACGAGGCAGGTACGACCCTGAAGCTCCTCGATGCTGACCACAGCACGCATCGTGATCGAGCCACGACCGGTGCGGTAGGCGTCCTGAATGCCCTTGGTACCCAGGATTTGGGCGCCGGTGGGAAAGTCGGGGCCCTTGATGCGCTGGATCAGTGCTTCGAGCAGCTCGTCGCGGGTGGCGTCGGGGTTGTCGAGGTACCACTGGGCGCCGGCAGCTACCTCGCGCAGGTTGTGCGGCGGAATGTTCGTGGCCATACCAACGGCGATTCCGACCGAGCCATTGACCAACAGGTTCGGAAAACGGGCCGGCAGCACGGTCGGCTCGAGCGTACGGCCATCGTAGTTGTCCTGAAAATCGACGGTGTCTTCGTCGATGTCGCGCACCATTTCGAGGGCGAGCGGCGCCATCTTGGTTTCGGTGTACCGCGGGGCTGCTGCACCGTCATTGCCGGGAGAACCGAAGTTTCCCTGACCCAGCGCGAGCGGATACCGTAGGCTCCACGGCTGAACCAGACGCACGAGCGCGTCGTAAATCGACGAGTCCCCATGCGGGTGAAACTGACCCATCACGTCACCGACGACGCGAGCGCACTTGGAGAAAGCCTTGTCTGGGCGGTAGCCGCCGTCGAACATGGCGTAGATCACGCGACGGTGCACCGGCTTCATGCCGTCGCGCACGTCGGGCAGCGCACGCCCGACGATGACGCTCATCGCGTAGTCGAGGTAGGAGCGCTGCATTTCCAGCTGCAGATCGACCTGGTCGATCTTGCCGTGCTGCACGAGGTGGGCTGCCGCAGCAGCCGCGTTCGCTGCCGTTATTTCGGGCGTATTCGAGTCGGAGTTGCCCGTGGTGTCATCAGATGTCAAGGAAACGCACGTCCTTCGCGTTTTTCTGGATGAAGTTGCGTCGAGATTCGACGTCTTCACCCATCAGGGTGGAGAAGATTTCGTCGGCGGATGCCGCGTCGTCCAGGGTGACCTGCAGCAGGGTGCGGGATTCGGGGGCCATTGTGGTTTCCCACAGCTCCTTGTAGTCCATCTCGCCGAGTCCCTTGTAACGCTGAATGCCGTTGTCCTTCGGGATCCGCTTGCCCGAGGCTGCGCCATCGGCAAGAAGGGCGTCGCGTTCGGCATCGGAGTAAACATATTCGTGCGGCGAGTTGGTCCACTTGAGCCGGTACAACGGCGGCTGCGCCAGATAGACGTAGCCGAGGTCGATCAACGGACGCATGTAGCGGAACAGCAGGGTCAACAGCAGGGTCGTGATGTGCTGACCGTCGACATCAGCGTCGGCCATCAACACGATCTTGTGGTACCGCACCTTGTCCGGGTTGAATTCTTCGCCCATCCCAGCACCGAACGCCGTGATCATGGCCTGAACCTCTGCGTTACCGAGGGCACGGTCGAGGCGAGCCTTTTCAACGTTGAGGATCTTGCCGCGCAGTGGCAAGATCGCCTGGAACTCAGGATTACGTCCCTGCACGGCGGAGCCGCCGGCTGAGTCGCCCTCAACAATGAAGATCTCGGACAAGGAGGGATCTTTGCTTTGGCAGTCCTTGAGCTTGCCCGGCATGCCGCCGCCCTCGAGCAGTCCCTTACGCCTGGCAGTTTCGCGGGCCTTGCGGGCCGCCATGCGGGCGTTCGATGCTTGCAGGGACTTGCGAATGATTTCTCGGGCCGAGTTGGGGTTGCGGTTGAACCAGTCGGTGAGCTGATCGTTGGCGACTTTTTGCACGAACGACTTCGCCTCGGTGTTGCCCAGTTTGGTCTTGGTTTGGCCTTCGAACTGCGGTTCGGCGAGCTTGATCGATACGACCGCGGTCAGTCCTTCACGCACGTCATCGCCGGTGAGGTTGTCATCCTTTTCTTTCAGGATGCCCTTCTCGCGGGCGTACTTGTTCACGAGCGTGGTCAGCGCGGCGCGGAAACCCTCTTCGTGGGTGCCGCCCTCGTGGGTGTTGATCGTGTTCGCGTAGGTGTGCACGCTCTCGGTGTAGGCCGTGGTCCACTGCATGGCCACTTCCAGCGCCATCTTGCGTTCGTGATCTTCCCACTCGAACGAAATGATTTCCTCGTTGACGAGGTCGGCCTTCTTGGTGCGGTTGAGGTATTCGACATAGTCGACGAGTCCCTGATCATATTTGAAGGTAGTACTGACGACCGTGCCATCGTCATTGCGGTGGGCTTCACGCTCGTCGGTGAGAGTGAGTCGCAGGCCTTTGTTCAAAAAGCCCATCTGCTGAAAACGAGCGCGCAGCGTTTCGTAGTCGAAATCGATCGTCTCGAAGGTTTCAGCACTCGGCCAGAAGGTAATCGTGGTGCCGGTTTCATCGTTCGCTTCGCCCCGTTCCAGGGGAGCGTTGGGAACACCGTTGGAGAAACTCTGGCGCCAAATATAACCCTGTCGGCGAACCTCGACCTCGAGGCGGCTCGACAGGGCGTTCACCACGGAGCTGCCAACACCGTGCAGGCCACCGGAAACGGAATAGCCACCTCCGCCGAACTTTCCACCGGCGTGCAGGACCGTCAGGACGACCTCAACGGTCGAACGGCCCTCGGCTTTGTGAATGTCGACCGGGATTCCACGACCGTTGTCTTCGACGCGAATGGCACCGTCGGCCAGGATGCGAATATCAATTGTGTCGCAGTGCCCCGCCAGAGCTTCGTCGACGGAGTTATCAACGATCTCATAAACGAGATGGTGTAGTCCGCGCGGTCCGGTGGATCCGATATACATTCCGGGTCGCTTGCGAACGGCTTCCAGGCCCTCGAGCACTTGGATATCGTCTGCACCGTATTCGTGCTCCGGCTCCCGCTCCGCCACTATCGGGGATATATCTGGGGAGGTGCGTTCGGGT
Source organism: Cryobacterium sp. Y50 (assembly GCF_002929805.1). GTDB lineage: Bacteria > Actinomycetota > Actinomycetes > Actinomycetales > Microbacteriaceae > Cryobacterium. Next base: position 34,597 of record NZ_PJJM01000105.1, read on the forward strand.
GTCGGTTCAACTGTCATCTGAAAATAGGCTCCTGACCATCGCACGGGCGACCATTTAGTCTACCAAATGGGGCGCGACCAACCGGCCATAATCGCCGTTTGACGCCTTTCGTTCAAGGGGTTGACCTTATTTGCTGAATCACCCGTAGGTATCGCGTGGACCACGCCCTGGAATTGATCTGGGACCCTTTTTCCAGGATGGGGCGTTGGGCCCCTGAAAACGAATCGATTGGATGCCGGCATCGGGGTAGCGGGTTGTGATGTGTTCCATGATAACGTTCCGCATCAGACGTAACTGGGTCGCCCAGGCAGTCGACTCGCAGTGCACAGTGAGAACGCCATCATCAATGCCCGCCGGGGTGGAATGCTTGGCGGTTTCTTCACCGGCCAACAGTATCCAGGAGGCGAGCAGTTCCGATTGAGCCAGTGGTGAATTCCAGCCGAGTTGCATGGTGAGGGAGTTGATGGTGTCGCCGAGGCCGCGGGGATCGCGCCCGATTCCAAAGGGCACACTCGAGCTGGCGGCAAGCGCAATGCGCTTACGGCCGCGGGTACGGCGTGCATTCGGATCGCCGAAGATACTCTTGAATCGCAGGTAGACCTGGCTGGCTTCACTGCCATCGGATTCCAGTGAATCACTGCTCTCGGGTGTTTCACGTGGAACATTCAGGTCAGTCATCGATGACCGCGCCGGCGTGAATGTGGATGGTGTGCGCCACCAGCGCTGGCGGAACGTCTTCCAATACAGCGGCCGTGATCAGAACCTGCTCAAACGACCCGATCGCCGCAGCCAGTCGGGCTCGACGGTCCAAATCCAGCTCGGCGAAAACGTCATCGAGAATCAGCACGGGATCCCCGCTCGCTGAATCCTGGCGTAATAGCTGAGCGGATGCCAACTTTAGCGACAGCGCAAACGACCACGATTCCCCATGGCTCGCGTAACCCTTGGCCGGTAGGTCGTTGAGTATGAAGACGAGGTCGTCCCGGTGCGGCCCAGCGAGGGTGATACCGCGTTCGAGCTCACGCTTGCGCAGTCCAATCAAAGCGGTACGAAAGATTTCACTGGTGGAGGACTCCATCGAACCCGGCTCGTCCGTCGAACCGGAGCCACCGAGCGCTGTGCCGTCGACGTCTTCGTCGGCGCCGAAAATACTCAAATTAGCCACCAGGGACGGTCCATGGTCCTCATTCACCACGGCACGATAGGCGGCGCGCAATGGATTGCCGAGCAGATGCACAAGTTTGGCACGTTCATCGATGATTTCTGATCCGAACTCGACGAGTCGTTCATCCCAGATGTCGAGAGTGGACAGCTGATTTCCACGCACACCGGAAGAGCGAGCCGACTTGAGCAAAGTATTGCGCTGCTTGAGTACGCGGTCGTAATCGCTGAGTACCGCAGCCAACCGCGGGGTCCGCAGCACCAGAAGTTGATCGAGAAACCTGCGCCGTCCAGAGGGATCTCCGCGCACGAGCGCGAGGTCCTCCGGAGCGAACACCACACTGGAGAAATAGCGAGGCAGGTCACGGGTCTTGATTATCGAACGATTGACCTGCGCCCGATTCTGTCCAGTGCGGTTGAGCTGTACCTCGGCCAGGATGTCGCGACCGTTGTATTCGAGTCGCGCCCGGATGATGCTGGCGTCCTGCCCGGCCCTAATCATGGCCTTATCGGTCGAAACCCGATGCGAGCCCAGGGTACTCAGAAAACCGAGAGCTTCGACCAGGTTCGTTTTTCCCTGGCCGTTACGACCAACGATGAGATTGGGCCCGGCGTTGAATGAAACCTCAGCCGTCGCATAGTTGCGAAAGTCGGTAAGTGAAAGATGGGTGACCCGCACCGGCGTTAGCGCAACAGGAGGTTGGGCTGAAGCAGATACTTGTAGCTGTCAGCTCCGGCCTGCTCGCGCGAGGTTTGGCTAGTGATCAGTACGGGTCCGGGCTTGTTCGGGTTTTCCGTTTTGGTGAACGAAATCCGCACGAATTCGGAGTGCACTGCGCTGAGCCCATCGAGTAGAAACTGTGGCTTGAGCGACACAACGGTTTCCGTGCCGGAGAGAATCGCGTCGATTGTCTCCGAAGCCTGGGCTTGTTCGGAACCGACGGCTTCGAGGGTGACTCCATCGGTGGCGAAGGTGAAACGCAGCGCAGCTTCACGCTCAAGCACGAGCTGTACCCGGCGAGTGGCCTCGATCAAATCGGCCGTATTCATGACCGCGTAGTTGTCGACCGTCTCGGGGAACAACCGACGAACCGGGGGAAAGTTGCCCTTGATCAGCAACGACGTGACGGTTTTCTTGTTGGCTGTGAAGGCGATAAGTTCGCGGTCGTCGCTGTTGGTAATCGACACCGAAATGACTCCGCTATGGCCAAATGTCTTTCCGACTTCCTGCAGGGTGCGTGCGGGAACGAGCGCCGTGATGGTCTCTTTAGCCGTGTTGCTGCCCGGATCCCAGTCGATTTCACGAACGGCCACACGATAACGGTCAGTGGCAACGAGGCTCAGACTGTTTTCGTTGATTTCCAGTTGCACTCCGGTGATGACGGGCGTGACATCATCACGGGACGCGGCGACAGCCACTTGGGCGACAGCAGCGGCAAATTCTTCGGCCGGCACGAGACCGGACTGGGTACTCACCTGCGGAATGCTGGGATATTCCTCAACCGGCATAGAGAGGAGGGTGAAGCTGGCTGAGCCGCAACTGACTTTGATCCGTGAATTTTCCGTGGAAAAACGTACCGGTGCGTTAGGCAGGCGGCTGGCAATCTCGGCCAGGAGACGTCCGGAGACGAGTACCTTGCCCGGTTCTTCGATTTCGGCAACGATCTCGGTCTGAGCAGAAACTTCGTAGTCGAAGGACGAGAGGATCAGGCCCGTTGCCGTTGCTTCGATGAGGACACCGCTGAGGATTGGCAGGGTCGTTCGCTGGGGTAGAAGTTTGACGGCGAAGGAAACTGCTTCGCTGAAGACATCCCGATTTGCCTGAAATCTCACGATGTCATTCCTTAGCATTGCGAAAGCGGAAGGGTGGGCCTCAATGCTAGCTGGGTTCACCGACGGGTTCGTTACCGTGCGCAATCGGTGGCCTCGGCAGTGAAGGTTGTCGGCGAGAGAAAGGTTAAAGAATTCTTGTTAATCTTCTTAACCATTGTGGAAACTGTGGATAACTCTGTGAAAACGGCTCAGGCACTGGAAACTACACATTTGTAACTTGTGGGCGACCTGTGGAGGTTTGTGATTCGTATGCGCAAGCGCAACCCTTGATAATTACAAGTTTCTACAGGCAGGCCGCGAGTTTCTACAGGCGGCGACCGGTTGTGTGAGTTGATTCCACAGGGTTATCCACAGGTGTGAAAACTAAGAAAAATTCGACCCCTGCGGGTCATACTCAGTTGAGTCCGCCGCGAGGGGCAGAAAAACATACCGTTGGGGCTTCCTTGTAGCGGTGATCCTGCTTCCGCGAGGGGTCACTGTTCTTGGTGTGGAGACCTACTTGTAGCGGTGATCCTGCTTGATGCGGTTGGTTAATTCGGTGACCTGGTTATAGATTGACCGCCGCTCCTTCATGAGCTCACTGATCTTTTTATTGGCGTACATCACGGTCGTATGGTCACGATTGCCGAACAGCTGCCCGATTTTGGGCAGGGAGAGGTTCGTGAGCTCACGACACAGGTACATGGCGATTTGGCGAGCCGTGGCGATCGCCTGGGAACGACTCGAACCGTACAGGTCGTCGACCGAGAGCTTAAAGTAGTTAGCCGTGTTGGTGATGATGTCGACCGGGGCAATGACGTTGTCTTCGTCCAAAGTGATGAGGTCTTTCAAGACCGTTTGAACGAGGTCCATGTCCACTGGAGTCCTGTTCAGGCTGGCGAACGCGGTGACCCGAATCAGGGTTCCCTCCAATTCGCGAATGTTGGACGATACCTTCGACGCCATGAACTCAAGGATGTCGTGGGGCACCTGTAGTTTCTCGCTCTGGGCCTTTTTGCGCAGAATGGCGATACGAGTCTCGAGGTCTGGGGCCTGGACATCCGTTATCAAACCCCATTCGAACCGGCTACGCATGCGGTCTTCAAAACCGGTGAGGTGCTTCGGCGGCAAGTCACTCGTGATGACCACCTGCTTGTTGTGGTCATGCAGGGTGTTGAAGGTATGGAAGAAAGCCTCCTGGGTCTCCGCCTTGTTCTGCAGAAACTGGATGTCGTCAATCATCAGAATGTCGATATTGCGGTATCGAGCTTGGAATGCCGAACCACGGTTGTTGGCGATTGAGTTAATGAAGTCGTTGGTGAACTCTTCGGAGCTGACATAACGTACGCGGATGCCCGGATACAGGCTCATGGCGTAGTGACCGATCGCGTGCAGAAGGTGGGTCTTACCCAGCCCGGATGATCCGTAGATGAACAGCGGGTTGTAAGCCTTGGCCGGCGCTTCAGCCACGGCAACGGCTGCCGCATGAGCGAAGCGGTTGGATTGCCCGATGACGAAGTTGTCAAAACTGTACTTGGGGTTGAGTCGGGTCTCGTGCGGTTGAGCGGGTACGGCACCCTCAAACACCGATTGCGGCGGCGCCGGCGTAATGACGTCGGGTGGTGTCATCGTCTGCTGAACCGGACGCAATGACTCCTGCTCAAGTTCGGGATTCACGACCACGTAGAACGTAGACACCGCAGTGGCCTCGTCAAGCTGGCCCATTGCGGTCAGCAGGGGAACCCGCATCCGCTGATTCAGCATGCTGGCCGTGAATTCGTTGGGTACCTCCAGATAAAAGGTGCCAGCGGCGATACCTTTCGGCTCGACCAGACTGAGGAAGCCATAGAGCATGGGCGTGATCGTGGCGTCGGACTCCAAGCTGGTCAGAACGGACCGCCAGGTTTCGGCTATTGGCGCTTCGATGTCTGCCATGGTTCCTACAATCTGTGTGGTTCGGGATATCGCTATTCAACTGTGACGGCCGGTGTCCCTTCGCTCGGGTGGTACCGGTACGTTCGTCAGGACTGCATCAAAGTTATTCACCGCTTGTGTACAAAATCAGCCGAATTCTCAGGTTTGCGTCACCAACCTGTGGATAACTTGTCTTTACGGTAGTCAATCCCGGTCGTCGAGGCTAATTTTGCCTTTCCTACACCCGGCCATTTGGTTTCTGCGTTGCAGTCATTATTCTGGAGAATCCCTCGATTCGCGCGCTGAGTTTGACCAGACGTTGCCAAGGCCGTAGTTTTAATCAGTTGACCCCATCCCGCGGGCTTCCAACTTCTGTGCGCGCTGCTTTTCTGGCCGAAGGGAAATTGGCCAGCGGTGATTCAAATACGTGGAGATTGAACTATGAGCAAGAGAACCTTCCAGCCGAACAACCGCCGTCGCGCCAAGGTGCACGGCTTCCGTCTGCGCATGCGCACCCGTGCGGGCCGCGCCATTCTCGGTGCTCGCCGTCGTAAGGGTCGCACCGAACTTTCCGCGTAGGCCAAAGTCTCCGTGTAGATTCGTGATGGTCGCCAGGTTCTCGTGCTCGCTCACGTAAATCGCGTCACGAGCGGTAGTGACTATCAGGGCGTTGTTCGACGCGGTGTGCGGATCGTTGGTACGCACACCATTCTTTATGTTCGCTCGAACCCGATTCACACGGATGCTGTTGACCCGGTTCGCTTCGGATTCATCGTCGCAAAGAATGTGGGTGACGCCGTGAGACGCAATCTCGTTCGCCGCCGCCTCAAGGCGGTCACGTTTGAGCTGCTCTCCGCGGTGATACCGGGAACGGATGTCGTCATTCGTGCTTTGCCGACGGCTCGCGATGCCGCGTGGCAGACGCTGCACGATGAGGTTCAACGTTCACTGGCTCGCCCACTTCCGGTTCGGAAGGGCAGTCAGGGCTAATGAGTCCCGTGCTCACAACGATTATTTTGCTGCCCCGTAACGTGGGCGTGCTCGTTCTTCGCGCATATCGCACCGTGATTTCTCCCCTGTACGGGGACGTATGTCGGTTTTATCCGTCTTGCTCGGCCTATGCACTCGGGGCCGTTCAGGAACACGGACTAGCGTGGGGGTCTGCCCTCGCCGCGCGCAGACTGAGCCATTGCCATCCGTGGTCTGAAGGCGGCATTGATGATGTACCGCTCAAAAGTAAACGTCGCTTTCGTGTGACGTCGTTCGGTTTTGTTGTCGCACCTAGCCACGGAAAGGGCTAACCCACAGTATGGACCTCATAGGTACGATCCTCTGGCCTCTGAAATGGGTGGTCGAACTGCTGCTCGTTGCCTTCCATGGGCTGTTTTCCCAGCTGGGAATGGACTACGACGACGGCCTGACCTGGGTGCTCTCCATCGTGGGTCTAGTGATCGTGGTGCGCGCCGCGCTTATTCCCATCTTCGTTCGGCAGATCAAGAGCCAGCGCAAGATGCTTGAAGTTGCTCCGCAACTCAAGAAGATTCAGGACAAGTACAAGGGCAAGAAAGACCAGTTCTCCCGCGAAGCCATGTCCCGCGAGACTATGGCGATGTACAAGAAGACGGGAACCAACCCGCTGAGCTCGTGCCTGCCGCTGTTGCTACAGATGCCGATCTTCTTCGCGTTGTTCTCGGTACTCAATGACGCCCAGCGTTCCAACGCCGGCGTCGGCCCGCTCGACCAGAGCCTGGCCGAGAGCTTCGGTAATGCGAAACTCTTCGGCAATGCCCCGCTGCACGACACCTTTGCCTCGCAGTGGTCGCTGTGGACGGCCGGTGACCCCTTCAACGGCACTGTCATGATTATCGCGGCCACCATGGTCGTGTTGATGACGGCGTCGCAGTTCATCACGCAACTGCAGATCGTCTCCAAGAACATGTCGCCGGAAACCAAGGCGAGCCCCATGTTCAAGCAGCAGCGCATTATGCTCTACCTGCTCCCCCTCGTCTTCGCCTTCTCCGGTGTCGCGTTCCCGCTCGGCGTCATGTTCTACTGGCTCACCTCCAACTTCTGGACCATGATTCAGCAGTTCTTGGTCATCCGAAATATGCCGACCCCCGGCAGTGAGGCCGCCAAGGCTCGTGAAGAGCGCATGGCCCGCAAGGGCAAGCTCATCGGGACCGATGGTGACATCATTGTGGTAGACGAACCCGCCAAGCCTGTGCAGCGTCAACAGCCGGTCGGCAAGGCTCGCGCCAAGAAGCAAACCGGCCCGAAAAAGTAGTGGAGATCACCGTGACGGAAAAGATCAGCCTCACCGAGGTTAACAACAGTGAGTTCGATATCGCTGCGGCCACTGCTGTCGAAGGCGACAGCGCGCTCCCCTCACATAGTGCCACAACGGATGTGTCCGCCGACGTTCCAGAAACGGGTTCCGTCACGACCACCGAGGCTCCCCTCACGACCGATCAACTCGAACGTGAGGGCGACATCGCTGCGGACTATATCGAGGAATTCCTTGACATTTGCGACCTCGACGGAGATATCGACATTGATGCTCGCAATGGTCGGGCCTACCTCTCGGTCAAGGCGTCCGACGCGGACAACCTACGGGTGTTGTCCAAGCCAGAAACAGTCACCGCGTTGCAAGAACTAACCCGCCTGGCGGTACAGAACAAGACGGGATCATTCTCCCGTCTCATTCTCGACATCGGCGGATCTCGTGAGGCTCGTGAAGTTGAGCTCGCGGCGCTCGTTACCCGGGCCATCGCCCGCATCGAGGCCGGCGCGACCGAGGCCGCCCTGCCTGCCATGTCGTCCTACGAGCGCAAACTCGTGCACGACCTCGTGTCGACGAGCGGATACCGATCCGAGTCATCCGGCGAGGGTCGCGACCGCCATACCGTCATTACCGCAGCGTAGTCCGCGCGCCTTATGTCGGAGTCAGCTACACCGGGACCGAGCGCATCAGAACCGCTAATACCGGGGGCCATCGAGCCTGAGCTTGTTGAACTCGAGAAAGAACCGGCGGCGGCTGCGGAACTGTTCGGAGCCCAGCTCGACCTGGTCCGGGCTTTTACGCATAATTTAGCTGATCAGGGCGAAATACTGGGTTTAATTGGTCCGCTGGAACTCCCCCGGCTGTGGTCGCGCCATATTCTCAATTGCGCCATCGTTGCGCCCTTGCTGCGCCCTGGGATCGTAGGCGACGTCGGGTCCGGCGCCGGCCTTCCCGGCCTCGTTCTGGCCATTGCCCGCCCCGATATAACGTTCTTTCTCATCGAACCGATGGAACGGCGGGTTGTCTGGCTGAAAGATCAGGTAGCGGCATTGGACTTGGATAATGTCACCGTGCTGCGGGCGCGTGCGGAGGAAGCTCGACTGGAACACCCGCTTGACCAAGTCACAGCAAGAGCCGTGAGCGCTTTCGGTAAGCTGATTCCATTGACTGCACCCTTGCTGCGCTCTGGCGGGGAGTTCATTCTCATGAAGGGCGAAGGCGCTCAGCGAGAAATCGACGCTGCAGCGAAACCCATTCGCAAGTACGGGCTGCGCGACGTCGAGGTCATCACCCTCGGTGCTGGCATACTACCGGAGGTAACCCGGGTCATCCGGGCTACAGTGGACTAGTCTCGAATGCCGCGAGCATTGGTGTTCGGGAGTCCCTTTCGGGTGGCTCATCAACCGTCGAACGTAAAGGTTTCACGTGAAACATCCTGCTGAAGATCAGCGCGTTGCCAAGGCGGCCGGGATCGACGCCGCACCGCCGCTCGCCCGTGAAATTGCTGAGCTGACTCGGCGGCGGCAGGTGATTGCCGCTGGGGAACTACCCAAACCCGAAAAGACCCGGGTGCTGACCATCTCTAATCAGAAGGGTGGTGTTGGCAAGACTACGACGGCCGTCAATCTTGCCGCGGCCCTTGCTCGTCAAGGAGCCCGGGTGCTGGTCATTGATCTGGACCCGCAGGGCAATGCTTCGACCGCTCTGGGTGTTGAGCATCGTGCCGAAACGCCCAGCGTGTACGACGTCATCATCAACGACATGCCCATGATCGAGGTAGTCCAGAAGAGCCCTGAATTCGGTGCCCTGTTCTGCGTGCCGGCGACGATTCACCTGGCCGGTGCCGAGATTGAACTGGTCTCCCTCGTCGCGCGCGAACAGCGTTTGCGTCGCGCCCTCGATCTATACCTCGCCGAGATGACCGAGCCCTATGATTATGTCTTCATTGACTGCCCACCGTCCTTGGGACTGCTCACCATCAATGCGTTTGTGGCGGCGCGAGAAGTGCTCATTCCCATTCAGTGTGAGTATTACGCACTCGAGGGGTTGAGTCAGTTGCTCAAGAACATCAAACTGATTGAGAAACACCTCAACCCGGATCTGGTCGTGTCGACGATTCTGCTGACCATGTACGACAGTCGCACTAATTTGGCGACACAGGTAGCCAAGGAAGTGCGTGATCACTTTCCCAACGAGGTGCTCAGTACGGCAATTCCGCGCTCTGTGCGGGTTTCTGAGGCCCCGAGCTACGGTCAGAGCGTCGTCAGCTATGACCTGAACTCCGCAGGATCGCTCTCCTACCTTGAAGCAGCTGCTGAAATGGCCCATCGAGGGGCACCGAGACCAGCAGGTCAGCCCCAAACGAAAGAAAAGTACTAATGGCGAAAAGAACCGGTCTTGGTCGCGGTATTGGTGCACTCATTCCGGTACAGGATGACGCTTCGGCTCCGCGTCCGGTCGACGTTTTCTTTCCCCGCGCCGTGAACATTGAAGCGGATGCGTCCCCCGTGCTGGTTCCCGTGCCGGGAGCGCGACTCGCGCACCTCAACCCGCGAGACATCGTTCCCAACCGGGCCCAGCCGCGCACCATCTTCGATGAGGACGACCTCGCCGAACTCGTGCACAGCATTCGTGAAGTCGGAGTACTGCAGCCCATTGTTGTGCGGCCATTGCCCGATGAACCCGGCAAGTATGAGCTCGTCATGGGTGAACGCCGGTTACGCGCTACCAAAGAGGTGGGGCTCGACATTATTCCGGCCGTCGTTCGCGACACGGCCGACGTGGACATGCTGCGCGACGCACTGCTGGAAAATCTGCACCGAGCGCAGCTGAATCCGCTCGAAGAAGCATCCGCTTATCAGCAGTTGCTGGCGGATTTCGGCATCACGCAGGAAGAATTGGCAAGTCGGATCGGTCGCTCGCGTCCGCAGATCACCAATACTCTGCGCTTGCTTAAACTACCGGAAGGGGTTCAGCTGCGTGTCGCAGCCGGGGTGCTGTCGGCCGGCCACGCTCGAGCGATTCTCTCCGTCGGGGACCAGGCCGGTATGCTGCGCCTGGCCGAAAAAATTGTCGAGGAGGACCTATCGGTTCGTGCGGCGGAGGCAGCAGCAGCGGCTAGTCCCAAGAAAGTTCTTGCGAAGCCGTTGCCTGGACGACGCCAAGGACACCTCGATGAGATCGCTGAACACCTCGGAGACCGGCTTGATACTCGAGTCAAGATCAAGCTGGGCGCAAGAAAAGGCCAGATCACGGTTGATTTCGCGACAATCGGTGACTTGAACCGTATTCTAACCGTTCTGGGAGAGCCCGGATTCAGCGCGAGCTAGGCAGCTTTTTTCGTCGTACCGTTTCACGTGAAACGTCGACGGATCGGGCCCCCAGCCGATCACAGCAGCTCGGTGCACGGTTGAGGCTGCGCCGGCTTCTGTTCTGGCTTATTTTGCAGCGGGCTACGCACTTCTCAACTGAGACGTCGAGTGTCTTCCTGGGGATACCGCGAAGAGTGTTCGTAGTCTCCCCAAGAAATCATTGAAACTGGCATCCCTCGAATAGCTCGTCGTCATTAGCGCTCGTTGAGCCGAAGTTTGTCCGGCTTTAAATGCGCTCGTATCTGCTGACCTGGACCCGCCGATGATGTTTCACGTGAAACGAGCCTATTCCCCCCGCCGGAAGGTCCCTTGGCAGTCTCGACGAACCGCCTGTGGCCGGCGCCGCGCGTTGTTACCACGTGTGGAGCCATACCCTTGTTATTGGTCGGTCTTGTCGAAATCGCCATTGTCTTACTGGGTCCACTGGGGTTATTTGCAAAAGGCGTGCCGCGCTGTTTCACGTGAAACAGTGCCGGTGGCTTGAGCCTGGTGATGTTTCACGTGAAACAGGGTTGGCTACTGGGCGGTGCGGGCGTGGGTGGCCAGGACGGAGTATGTGGCGCCGAGGGTCTGGTTGGCGGCCTCGATGGCCTGGGGGACTAGGGATGTCTCGGTGAGTCCGGGGAGTACATTGGCCTCGAGAAACCACGGGGTGCCCGCCGCGTCGACGATGAGGTCGACGCGGCTCAGGTGGCGCAGACCGAGCAGGATATGAATTGCCACCGCGGTGTCGGATACGACGAGTGAGACCGCGTTTGCGAGGCGGGCGGGGGTGTAGAAGTCGGTTTCACCGGCGTTGTAGCGCGCTTCGAAGCTGTAGACGCCGTCGACGGGCACGATTTCAACGATGGGCAGTGCGGTCGGGCCCTCGCCGGAGTCGATCACGGCCACGGTGACCTCGGTGCCGTCAATATACGCCTCAACCAGGGCGGTATCGGCGTAGGTGTAGGCGTCAACCATGGCGCGTGGCAGGTCAGTGGGCGTGCGCACGATCGTGACGCCCTGTGAGGAGCCACCCTGTGCTGGTTTGACGACCAGGGGTAGGCCGATCGCGCTGACCAAGTGATCGAGCACGCTCGTGGCACCGAGGTCGCGAAAGGTCTCGGTCGAGAGTGCTATAGCGGGGGGAGTGGCAAAGCCAGCGCGGAGCACGAGTTCCTTGGCGGTGGCTTTGTTCCAGGCGAGGGCTGCGGCTGGCCCACGGGAGCCGAGAAACGGAATGCCGGTTGTTTCTAGCAAGGAGAGCAGGGCACCGTCTTCGCCGGTGGCGCCGTGCAGGGTGGGCCAGATCAAGTCGGGGGATTGGTCCATGAGGGTTGTGAGCAGGTTAGCGCCGGGGTCCAGCACGGTGACTATGTGACCTTCGTTAGTTAGGGCATCCGCTACCCGCCGCCCGGAGCGGAGTGAAACGTCGCGCTCGTGCGAGATGCCGCCGGCTAGGACGGTAATGTTTAGGGGGGTGAATTCGCTCATGATCAGGACTTTTCCTAGCTGAGTGTGGGTGGGGTGGCGAATTTAGGAGATGTTTGCCGGCGGGCCTGCGAAGCGCTGGTTCTTAGCTCCGGGCCGATCGGGTACTGCGCTGAGCGCGCCCGTTCCGGCGAAAGTATCGAGTAGGTCGAGCTCGCCGCGAATCACGGTGGCTAGACGACGGATGCCCACCCGAATGTTGTCCGGCGTGGGATAACAAAATGCGAGCCGCATGTTCTGGCGACCTTGACCGTTGCCATAGAAGGCTGTTCCGGGCGTGTAGGCCACGAGCTCCTTCACAGCGCGGGGCAGCATGGCTTTCGAATCAAGCTGTTCGGGCAGGGTAACCCAGACGTAGAAGCCGCCGGTGGGGTCGGTCCAGGTGAGGTCGGGGAGGTACTCGTCGAGCGCCGCGAGCATGGCGTTCTTGCGCTCGTGGTAAACGCCGCGGAAGGTGTTGATCTGGCCCTTCCAATCGGCCGTCGAGAGGTACTCAGAGATGACCATCTGCGTGAAGGAGCTGGGAGAGAGAACGGCGGCCTCGTTGGCGAGCACAAGTTTTTCGCGGATGGCGTGTGGAGCCAGCGCCCAGCCGACCCGAAAGCCGGGGGCGAGGGTTTTCGAGAAGGTACCCAGGTAGACGACGCCGTCGCGTTCGAGTGAGCGGATCGCATCCGGTGCCGGCTGGTCGAAATAGAGCAGGCCGTATGGATTGTCCTCGAGGACCAGGATGTTGTTCGTCCGGCAAATCTCCAGAATCTCCAGGCGGCGCTCCCAACTGAGGGTGACTCCGGCTGGATTATGAAAGCTCGGGATCGTGTAGAGAAACTTGATCGTGCGCCCGGCCGCCTTGAGGGCCGCGATGTGTTCGATCAGCGCGGCCGGGATGAGGCCATTTTCGTCCATCGGAACGTGGTCGACCTCGGCCTGGTAAGACTTGAAGATCACCATGGCGGTGACGTAGCTCGGCCCCTCGGAGATGACGACATCGCCGGGGTCGAGAAACAGTTTACTGACCAGTTCGAGGGCGTGCTGAGAGCCTGTAGTCACGACGATATCATCGGCGTTGGCCTTGATTCCTTCGAGCGCCATGACGTCGAGAATCTGCTCGCGCAACAGGGGAACCCCCTGGCCAGAGCCATATTGCAGGGCTGTTGCACCCTTCTGGCGCATGACCCGGTCCATGGCATTGATGACGAGTTCCTCGGGCAGTGCTGCAACGTACGGCATGCCGCCGGCCAGTGACACCACCTCGGGGCGCGAGGCTACGGCGAAAAGGGCACGCACCTCGGAGGCCTTCAAGCCTGCGGCTCGTTCGGCGTAGTGGTGGTACCACGGGTCGAGGTTGTTTCCGGCCTGTACAGTACTCGACTGCACAGCGCTGACGTCAGTGGAACCCTGATTTGTCACGTCACATCCGTTCTGCTGTTCACTTCATCGTATGGGGTGGCGCCGGGCAGAAAAAAACCCGCCCGGTGGAAGCCGGGCGGGTCGGGTGGTGCGGTGGATCAGTTATACGAGGTACGCGGCCAGGTCCTTCTCCAGCTGCGGCTTCGGCTTGGCGCCGATGACGGTCTTGACGACCTCGCCCTTCTGGAAGACCTTCATCGCGGGGATAGAGGTGATCTGGTACTTGGCGGCGAGGGCCGGGTGCTCGTCAACGTTGAGCTTGACGATGTCGATCTTGTCCGAGTTCTCGGCTGCGATCTGGTCGAGGATCGGGCTGACGGCGCGGCAGGGGCCACACCACTCTGCCCAGAAATCCACCAGCACGGTCTTCTCGTTGTTGATGACTTCCTGGTCGAAGTTAGCCTCAGTTACGGCGCGTGCAGTCATGTGTATCTCCTTCTTGAGTAATTTAAACGAGTTCGGGCTCGCTGGCCGAGGCCAGCAGGTTCTGGGGAAGTGTGCTGAGGTAGTGCTCGGCGTCGAGAGCGGCCGCGCAGCCGGAACCGGCCGCGGTGATGGCCTGCCGGTAGCTGGAGTCGATGACATCACCGGCCGCGAACACTCCGGGCTGGCTGGTCAATGATGACCGGCCGGCGACGGCGATGGTTCCCTCGGGAGTGAGATCGAGCTGCTTGTGCACGAGGTGCGTGCGGGGGTCGTTGCCGATCGCCACGAACACGCCGCCTACTGGGAGGCTGGTCTCGGTGCCGGAGACAGTATCGCGCAGAGTCAGGCCATCGACGGCGTCCACCCCCGTGATGCCGACGACTTCGGAGTTCCAGATGAACTCGATCTTGTCGTTGGCGAAGGCGCGCTCCTGCATGATTTTGGAGGCGCGCAACTCACCCTTGCGGTGGATGACGTGCACCTTGGAAGCGAACCGGGTGAGAAACGTTGCTTCTTCCATGGCCGAGTCCCCGCCGCCGATGACGGCGATTTCTTTACCCTTAAAGAAGAAGCCGTCACAGGTGGCACACCAGGAGACGCCGCGGCCGGACAAACGCTCTTCGTCGCTGAGGCCGAGCTTGCGGTAGGCGGAACCAGTGGCGAAAATGACCGTGAGGGCCTGTTCAACATCGCCATTGCCGAGGGCGACCGTCTTGATCGGCCCAGACAAGTCGACCGAGTCGACGTCGTCGTAGACCACCTCGGTGCCGAATCGTTCGGCCTGTTCCTGCATCTTGGTCATCAAGTCGGGGCCCTGCACGCCCTCCGGGAAACCCGGGAAGTTTTCAACATCGGTCGTGTTCATCAATTCGCCGCCGGCCTCAACCGAACTGGCGATCAGAAGCGGTTTGAGGTTGGCTCTGGCGGCATAAATCGCCGCGGTGTAACCGGCCGGTCCTGAACCGATAATGATGATCTGACGCACGCGCACGCTCCTTGAAGTGGTGGGGAGACGGACAATATCCCGCCTTACGTTCCGATACAACACATCCTAATCGGATGCTATTCCATGCTCTCCCAGCTTGTGAGGCGGTGTTCAGCTGGCGGAAGACTATCTTGAAGCGCTCACGGGAGCGCTGAGCTGCTCGTCAGGTTCGAAGTACTTTTACCGGCCCAGGCGTCTCTGCAGGGGCGCGAGAAAGGCCGTCAGCTCGGCACTGCGCATGACCAGGAGCAGACCGAAGTACGCCGCGGCCATGACGACCCCGATCAGGAGCATGGAGAGGATGGCGCTCAGTCGGGACGCGACGGCAAAACCGTCCCCGACGTTTCCGCCGAGAATGAACAACAACGTGATTCCCAGGCCGACCGGAATGATCACTGCGGTGAGATACTTCACGAGGCTGCGCACGATGCGGCGGCCATCGATCCCGCCGAGGCGTCGGCGCAGCAGCGCGGCGGCCAGCAGGCACTGGAGCGCGCCGGAGATGGTGATGACCAGGGCGATTCCGACCGCGATCCACTCCACCGGCAGTTGAGCGCAGCCCATGACCCCGAGCACGGTCAGCACGACCTGAAACAGGGTGAAGAAGAACGGCGTGCGGGTATCTCCGAGGGCGTAGAAGGTACGTTGCAGCACGAACAGGATGCAGAAGGCGATCAGTCCGAGAATGAAGGCGATGATGACGTTTCCGATGCCTTGGATCTGCTCGAACGGTGCCACGAATACCGCGGCGAACGGATACGCGCACACGGCGATCACGGCCGCCGCGAGCACGATGATCAGGGTGGTGCCGCGGATCGCGGAGGAGGCATCCGCTCGCACCAGATCAAACTTTTCCAACGCAGCATGCTCGCTCATGCGGGTGAAATAGGCGGTGGCCACCGAGACGGTGATGACCGAGTGTGGCAGCATGAAGATGAGCCAGGCGGTGGCGAGCACCGCGATGGACGCTTTGCCGGTGGCGAGCGACACGACCTGTGTCTCGACAATGCCGGCGATGGTCGTCAGGATAAGCATGCCGAAGGTCCAGGTCGCCATTTTGCCGGCCGCTCCGAGGCCCACACCGCGAAAGTGAAAGTCGGGGTGAAAGCGCAGGCCGATGCGTTTCCAGAAGTAGAACAACACCACGGCCTGCACGATGACGCCGAGGGTGGCGCTGCCGGCCAGGACTGCGATCATGGCCGGGGTGAATTCATCGGCTGCCCGGTCGCCGGTGGCATCGGCACCGTACATGGCGCCGAACACCAGCAGACCGGCGATCGCCACTACGTTGTTGAGCACCGGAACCCAGGTGAACGGTCCGAACATTTTGCGCGCGTTGAGTACCTCCCCGAGCAACGTGTACAGACCGTAGAAGAACATTTGCGGCAGGCACCAGTAGGCGAACGCGATGGCGAGGTTTTTTTGGTCGGCTGGCAGGTTGATGCCGATGAATCCGGTGATGGCCGGCGCGAACAGCGTGCCGAGGATCGTTGTCACCGCGAGAATCGACAGGGCGAGGGTGAGGAGCTTGTTGATGTAGGCGGTGCCGCCGTCGAGGTGCTGGCTGGCGCGCACGATCTGCGGCACCAGAACGGCCGTGAGGATTCCACCGGCGACGATGACGTAGACGGTGTTGGGCAGCTGATTGGCCAGCGCGAACGCGTCAGCGCTGTCGCCGAGCTGGCCGATCATTCCGGCCAGCACGATGAGCTTGATGAAGCCAAGAATGCGCGACACGATCGTGCCGGAGGCCAGGAAGGCGCTGGCCCGGCCGATGCTGCCGCCCGTGCTGGTCGGGGTCTCAGACATCGGGGGTCACCGTCAGCCTCACGGTGTTTTCACCAGCGGATGCCGCAGTATTCGACTCAGTGAAGCGTTCCCGACGACGGCTGATGATATTGCGCCAAATGCCGAATCCGAAGAAACCCACGACCAGAATCGCAAAAATGCTCGCGCCGACGCCTTCCCAGTCGGCGCGCACGCTGACGTCGATGGGAGCGGGCTGGCCGAGGGGGGTACCGTTCAGGGTGAACAGGGTGACCCGAAGAATGACGTCACCGTTTCCGACGGCAGCGCTTAGCGGCACAGACACCGCCTGCGCGGAGTTGGGCTGGATGATCGTCTCGAGTGTGTCCCCCACGACGAGGCGCCCATTCGACGGTACGACCTCGGTGCGCACGGTCACGGCCTGATCCAGGGCGTTGTTGAGGGTGATGCGGAGGTCGACCTGGCTGCCGACGACGATGATCGGTCCGCGCGTAGTCACGGTGACGGCATGCATGAGGTCGAAGGATGACGCCAGACTCGCCGCCACGTGGTCAGCCCAGGCCGATGACTGCGCGGTCCACGAGGTATCCAGCAGTGCGAGCAAGTCGAGGCGCAGGGGCGCTGTCACCACGACCGGATCGGCCAGGATCGTGGCAAAATCAGCGACAGCGGCCTCACGATCGAGCAGGGAACGGGCTAGCGTGACCCGGGCGGGGTCGATGGCCTCGTCCTGGAACGTCACGGTGGTGGCCGGCGTGGACTCCTGCGCGGCCGCCAGGGAGACGGCATTCGCCCAGGAAAAACCAGCCAGAGCGGCCATGGTTTGCCCGACCCGATTGGCGGAGGTCGGACCGCCGCGTTCAAACGTGGTCAACAGCGTGCGCGCCGAGTTCGGGTTCTCGGCCGAAACGATTGCCAGCAGCGAGGCGGCTTCTGACACGCTGACCCGCCAGTCATGGTCGGTCGCGGCATCGGCGGCAGCACGAATGGCCGAGGACAGCGCGCTGTCGCTGACCAGGCCGAGCCCGGTGGGGAGGGTAACCGCGGCGTTCGGGGTGAAGCCGTCAGACTGTTTTACGTTGCCGCTGGAGAGAATGGTGGTGGTCAGCCCACTCGCGGCGAACACGTCGAGGTCGGTGCTGGCGACCTGGCCGGCGATGGGCCAGCCGATAGTTGTGCTGGAATAGTTCCAAGCCAGCAGGTCACTGGTTGTGGGAATGACCGTCTCGCCCGGCGTCACCGTCGGGCCGGGCGTCGGAGTCGGTGACGGCGTGGTCTGAGTAGATGTGCGGGAGATGACGCTCGGCACATCGGTGGTTGTCTCGGGAACGGGAGTGTTCGAGGGGACGACGAACAGACTCGGATCGATGGCCTGCGCGAAGGACGTTGGCGCGAGCAGGGCGGACGCACCGGTCTGGGCCTGCAGGGAGATATCGGCATCGGCATAGCTAAGAGGGAAGATGTCGTTGCTCGCCGTGGCAAGGCGATCGAGCCAGGCCACGGCGGAGGCGGGAGCGGCGGTGCCCAGAACTCGAATGGACGCGATGATCTGCGGGTCGATGGCGATCGCCATCGTGGGCAGGTCGATCACCGAATCAAGCTGGCGTGAGAGCAAGCCGACCGAGCTCGTATAAGACTCGAGCGCCTTGGCTGTAATCAGGCCGGTCGCGCTCTCCGGGGTTGTGATCGGCATGATCGATGCCAGCCCGACCGGGGTGGTGGCGCTCCCGGGGGACCAGACGAATGTTCCCCGGCCCTCGGCGCGAACGACATCATCGACGGTGAGAATGGCCGCAACTCCGCGCGCTCCCCAGGCGTTCTGGTCGGTCAAGCCGACGGACGCAGCGGGAACGGTGATTGACAGGTTCGTGTTCGCACCGGCCGCAATAGCTTGTGTAGTCGGTACGCTCAGCATCTGATCGCCCGAATTGGCGTCAGCGTCAGGGCGCAGCCAGGACTCGAGGGCCGCTCGGGTTGTGAGGGCGAGATCGGCGAGATACACATCGACCCGGCCGATCGGAATCGCCGCGTCGGTATTGTTCTGCACGGCAACCGTCAGGAGCAGATCCTGGCCGGGCGATAGCTCGGAGGAATTCGTGCCGGAGACGGTGATCCCGACTGAATCAGCCGAGGTTATGGCGGTGCCGACAGCAGTCTGTGGGGCCTGGGCCAAGGCTGCAGAGAGCCCCGCGACCGGCGTGAGAATCAGCGCAGCCAGAGTGAGGACGCCCGCCACTAACCCCGCCGTCGGCCGCAAGCGCCCTGCCCTGCTGGTGCGCTGGGCCGAACGCACGGCAGTGCGTGCGGCAGCCGGGAGCGCGGGCCGATGCGCGGAATCTGACTCGGCGACCATAGGGGGATTCTACGGCGTGCCAGCCGGAAGCCACCTGCACCGAGTCTGCGCGCCGTGCTCTGACAACTAATATGGATATATGCAGAGCGTCGCGGCAGCCCTCGCACGACTGGGCGACCTGGCTGCCTCTCCCACGGTATCCCGTCTGGCGAACGCATTTGCGGCGGCCGGCCATGAGCTGGCTTTGGTCGGCGGTCCGGTGCGAGATGCGTTCCTCGATCGGCCGCTTCATGACCTCGATTTCACCACGGATGCGATGCCGGACGAAATTCTCGCGCTCGTCAAACCACTTTCTGAAGCGCAGTGGGACATCGGTCGGAACTATGGCACGATCGGGGCGAGCCTGGCCGGTGAAACCGTGGAGATCACCACATATCGCGCCGACAGCTACGACGGGACCACCCGCAAACCAGACGTGGTGTTCGGACGCGAGCTCGAACCCGACCTGCTCCGCCGTGACTTCACGGTCAATGCCATGGCGCTGCGCCTGCCGCAGCTGACTCTGGTCGACCCGGCCGGCGGCATCGATGACCTGCTGGCCGGGCGCCTGCGCACTCCAAGCACCCCGGAGATCTCCTTTGGAGATGATCCATTACGAATGCTGCGCGCGGCCCGGTTTACCGGACAGCTGGGTTTCACGCTGGATCTGGATACCGCACTCGCGATGGAAAAGATGCGCGATAGCATCCGCATCGTGTCGGCCGAGCGCATCGGTGACGAGATCTCGAAGATGCTCGTGTCGGCGGACCCGCGCGCCGGTATCGAAGTGCTGATGGAGTCGGGTTTGGCCGAGATCGTGCTGCCAGAAATTCCCGGCCTGCGGCTGGAAATTGACGAGCATCACCACCACAAAGACGTTTACCAGCACACCCTCACCGTGCTGGAGCAGGCGATGGGCTACGAGAAATCACGCGGGAACTTTGAGGCGCCCGACCTGATCGTGCGCCTCGCCGCACTGCTGCACGACATTGGAAAGCCGGCCACCCGAAGGCTCGAACCCGGCGGGGTTGTCAGTTTTTACCACCACGACGTGGTCGGGGCGAAGCTGGCCAGGAAGCGACTGCGCGCGCTGCGCTTCGACAACGACACCATTAATGCCGTAGCCCAGCTGATCGAACTGCACCTGCGGTTCTTCGGTTACACCGAGGGTGCCTGGACCGACTCGGCCGTGCGCCGCTACGTGCGCGATGCCGGTGACCAGCTGGAGCGACTGCACATTCTGACCAGGGCGGACGTGACGACCCGTAACCGGCGCAAGGCCGACCGGCTCGGTTTCGCATACGACGACCTGGAACAGCGCATTGCCGAGCTCAACGAGAAGGAAGAGCTCGGTGCCGTGCGTCCCGACCTTGACGGCGAGCAGATCATGGCCGTGCTCGGGTTGAAGCCAGGGCGTGAGGTGGGCGAGGCCTACCGGTATCTGCTCGAACAACGACTCGACGACGGTCCGCTGGGCCAAGCGGAAGCCACTCACCGACTGCAGGAGTGGTGGGCGGGGTGGAGCCGCTAGGGGTGCAGTGGCTTAAGCTGGCGGCATCCGGTAGCATGGGTAGGTTGCCTGCGTGCCGGATTCCCCGGACTAGCGCAAGCAGCACATGCACAACCCTCCTGTTGCAGAAAGTCTGCAGCCGTTTTAGTCCGAAGGAGGTGGGTTAGTCATGCATCAGTACGAACTTATGGTTATCCTCGATCCCGAGATCGATGAGCGCACCGTAGCTCCCAGCCTTGACAAGTTCCTCAACGTTGTTCGCAACGATGGCGGAACCATTGACAAGGTTGATGTCTGGGGTCGTCGTCGTCTCGCTTACGAGATCAACAAGAAGACCGAAGGCATTTATGCCGTCGTGGACTTCACCGCTAACGCTTCAGCAACGGTCGAGCTCGACCGCCAGCTGAGCCTGTCCGAAGCCGTTATGCGCACCAAGGTGCTCCGTGCAGAAGAGGGCATCGCCCAGGTCGTCGTCGCGAGCAAGCTGGCCGCCGAGAAGGCTGCCCGCAAGGCTGCCAACCCGAAGGTTATCGCTGCCAAAGCTGACGCTGCAGCTGCTGCAGCTGCAGCACCGGCCGCCAAGGTTGCCGCTGCCGCGAAGCCGGTCGTTGCCGAGGCCGTTGTGGCCGAGGTCCCGGCCGCGAAGGTTGCTGGCGCTAAGCCTGCTGCTGCCAAGGCCGCTCCGACCGCCGTTGCCGACAAGGCAAGCGACAAGTAGCCCATGGCTGGCGAGACCGTAATTACCGTGGTGGGCAACCTCACCAGCGATCCGGAGCTGCGTTACACGCAGAACGGCCTGGCGGTTGCCAACTTCACCATCGCTTCCACTCCGCGTACGTTCGATCGTGCGGCCAACGAGTGGAAAGATGGCGACGCGCTGTTCCTGCGTGCGAGCGTTTGGCGTGAATTCGCCGAGCACGTGGCAGGTTCACTGACCAAGGGTTCGCGTGTCATCGCTTCCGGTCGTCTCAAGCAGCGTTCGTATGAGACGAAGGAAGGTGAAAAGCGCACGAGCATGGAACTCGAGATCGACGAAATTGGTCCTTCGCTGCGCTACGCCACCGCTTCCCTCACTCGCGCGCAGTCGTCCGGCCCCCGTAGCAGCGCTCCCGCTGCCGGTGGCCAGGGCAATGATGAGCCGTGGGCTCCCAGCGCACCCGCCAAGACTGCGTCGCCCGCAGCATCCGGCGGGGACGTTTGGAATAGCCCAGGCAACTTCAGTGACGAGACCCCCTTCTAAGCCTCGCCTCGCGCGGAGCTAACGTCTTCTTTTAGAAAGTAAGGAAATCATGGCTGGAAAGTCGAGCGGCGACCGCCGCAAGCCGCTTCGCGGAGCAAAGGGTGGCAAGAACGCCGCTCCCGCGAAGTCGATTCGGGTTGGTGTCATCGATTACAAAGATGTCCCCACCCTGCGCAAGTTCATCTCCGAGCGTGGAAAGATCCGCGCCCGCCGCATCACAGGCGTTTCCGTTCAGGAACAGCGCCTCATCGCCCGTGCCGTCAAGAACGCCCGCGAAATGGCTTTGCTGCCCTACGCAGGCTCAGGCCGGTAAGGAAACCAAATGTCGAAATTGATTCTGACGCATGAGGTCTCCGGCCTCGGTGCACCCGGCGACGTCGTAGACGTCAAGAACGGGTTTGCTCGTAACTACCTCGTTCCCAAGGGCTTCGCTGTGGCGTGGACCCGCGGTGGCGAGAAGCAGATCGAGCAGATCAAGGCAGCCCGCGTAGCGCGCGAGCACGCCACCTTCGAAGAGGCCGAGGCGCTCAAGGTCAAGCTTGAGAACACCAAGGTCACACTGGTCGTCAAGGCCGGTGCCGGCGGGCGTCTGTTCGGTTCAGTCAAGACCACGGATGTGGCGAACGCCGTTGCAGCCGCCGGTCTCGGCACGGTCGACAAGCGCAAGATTGAACTCACCGCGATCAAGCTGACCGGTGAGCACACGGCAACGGTTCGTCTTCGCGACGAGCTCAGCGCTACGATCACCCTGGTGGTCGTCTCAGCCAAGTAAGGTCACTGCCGGTTTCGCGAGTCACCGGTACGTTTGCCTCTTCCATAGCGGAGGGTTCCGAAAGGAATCCTCCGCTATGCGGCGTTAAGAGCCATTTTGTCGGGGTAGACGCAACACTTTTGTACACAGGTGAGCATTCGTCTCGTCAAGGTTCAACGGTTGATTGAGGTTACTTTATTCACAGCCTATAAATTCTATGAATCACCTGATCAAATCGATTTATGCGGCTGCGTTAAACTATTTATACACAGCTGAGTGCACAGGTTCTGCACAATCCGCACGGCGTTTCGCGCAGATTCTCCACAAGGTTATCCACAGGGGGGTTTGTGGGGGCGCCGCTACCTACCTAAGGTGATGCAGTGCTGGTTTCTAACCCAAGCTGGTGAATCGCGGCCCGTGTCGGTGGGTCCTGATACACCTGAAAGCACAAGAGAGAAAGAGGTATCGAGTGTCGATCGCTCACCTGGGCCTGGCCAAACAGCCAGCGTCAAACGAGTACGCTTCGTCAGCCCGCGGTGGCGCAGTCGACCAGAATCGAGGTGAGCGGCCCGCTGAAGCCTGGAAGTCGGAGCGCTCCCTGCCGCACGATCTACTCGCCGAGCAGAGCGCCCTCGGTGGCATGATGCTCAGCAAAGACGCCGTTGCCGATGTCGTCGAGACCGTGCGCGGCGGGGACTTCTACATTCCCAAGCACGAGATCATCTTTGATGCCATTCTCTCGCTCTACGCGCAGGGTGAGCCCACCGACGTCATCACGGTCACCGACGAGCTGACCAAGCTCGGTGAGTTGTCGCGAGCCGGTGGTGCCGACTACCTGCACACTCTCACGAGCCTTGTGCCCACGGCAGCCAACGCCGGCTTCTACTCGACCATCGTGGCTGAGCGTGCCCTGCTGCGCCGCCTGGTCGAGGCTGGTACCCGCATTGCTCAAATGGGCTATGCCGGCGAGGGTGAGGTGCTCGACCTCGTCAACACCGCACAGGCCGAAATTTACTCGGTCACCGGCGGCACCGAAACCGAAGACTACGTACCGCTCACCGATGCCGTCACCGCCGCCATCGAGGAGATCGAGGCGGCCAAGCTCAAAGACGGACAGATGAGCGGTGTACCGACCGGTTTCGCCGATCTAGACGAACTGACCAACGGATTTCACGGCGGCCAGCTCATTATCGTCGCCGCCCGTCCGGCCCTGGGAAAGTCCACCCTCGCGCTCGACTTCGCCCGCTCGGCTTCGATTCACAACAACATGCCCAGCATCTTCTTCTCGCTCGAAATGGGACGAAGTGAAATTGCGATGCGCCTGCTCGCAGCCGAGGCATCCGTTCCACTGCAGAGCATGCGCAAGGGAACCGTCGAGGCCCGGGACTGGACCACGATCGCGGCCACCCGCGGTCGCATCAACGATGCGCCGCTGTACATTGACGACAGCCCGAACATGACCCTGGTCGAGATTCGGGCCAAGTGCCGCCGCCTCAAGCAACGGGTGGGGCTCAAGATGGTCATCATCGACTACCTGCAGCTCATGACGAGCGGCAAGAAGGTCGAATCGCGCCAGCAGGAGGTCAGTGAATTCTCGCGCGCGCTCAAGCTGCTCGCCAAAGAACTGCAGGTTCCCGTAATCGCGCTGTCCCAGCTCAACCGTGGTCCGGAGCAGCGGGCCGACAAGATGCCGGCCATCTCCGATCTTCGAGAATCGGGTTCGCTTGAGCAGGACGCCGACATGGTCATCTTGTTGCACCGCGAGAGCGCTTATGAGAAAGACAACCCGCGTGCCGGCGAGGCCGACCTCATCGTGGCCAAACACCGTAACGGCCCCACCCGCACCGTCACGGTCGCCTTCCACGGCCACTACTCCCGGTTCGCCGACATGGTCACCGGCGGTTAGCCTCGGCACGCAGCCCGCTCGCAGTCCCGGGCCGAGTCGCCACGTAGACTGGACACGACAAAATTGTGCAACGAAAGAGGTCGTGCGTGGCGAAGACCCAGGCGCCATCAAACGTCGGTCCGGGGTACTGGACCGTTCCCTTTGGGCGCGCCATGATCGCGGTGATTCCCGCTGCGATCATCACCTTCAATCGGGATCACTCAGCCCAACTAGGATTGGTCGTGTTCGGCGCGTTCGCCCTCGCAAGTGGCCTGTTGCTCATTCTGACCGGGCCGCGCGCACTGACTGTAGCTACCGACCGCAGCCTGTTCCTGATCAATGGAATCGTGAGCATGGTAGCCGGCGGAGTGGCCCTCGCATTTTACACCGGCGGGCACGGGTTCTTCCTGTTCGTAGTGAGCGTCTGGGGGGCCGTCACTGGGTTCCTGGAGATCTATGCCGGCATTCGCGTGCGTAAGCGCGCCGTACCCGCGAAGGATTGGCTGTTCACGGGGATCAGCACCGCCATCCTCGCGCTGCTGTTTCTCCTGCTTCCGCCCAACCCCGTCGTGTCGGTAGGTTTGTTCGGAGCTTATCTGGTCTTTCTCGCGGTTTTCCTGCCCATTGCCGGGCTCTCCCTCAAGTGGGATTCCCCGCGGCAGCGCCGCGGCGTTCCCGTCCCCAACGATTCGGATTCCCTGTGACATTTAAACGCGTGCCAAGAAAAAAAGTGACCAAGAAGATTCCCGGTACGCCCAACCCCGCGCACCAGCCGAGTCGGTCCGATCGGCTGAAACCGGCTGAACTGCTCGGTATTTCCGGTCTGATGGGACTGTTCATCGCCGGCACGGTTCTTTTGACCACGCGCGACCTGATATTTTCGGCGATTGGTTTCGGCGTGACCTTCATCGTGGCCCTCGTGGTGATTGCGATGCTTGTACTCGGCATGAAGCCGAACGCGTTGGAGCAGACTGACCTTGATGAGCAAAACGGGCACTGAGCACTCGCTGGCATATCGCGTGGCACGCCCAGCTCGGGTGTTCTAAACAGGGATGCCCGCCGCGGACTCAAGCGCCGACGGTGGTCGCCGGGTCTTGAGGTCGAGACTTGGGGACTGTCCCGTGGGGCGTTCAGTGGCATCCAGCCGTCGAAAGCGGCTCGGAGTCACCCATCCGAGCGGGGGTCGACCCCCGCTCGCATCGGGCAGCGTGTGGCCGTTGAACCGCAGCGGCCGTGCCGCGCCTGCGAGCAATGCAAAGCCGGCCGTTACAACCTTTGTCCCGACATCGAGTTCTTTGCGACGCCGCCGATCGACGGGCATTCTGCGAGTACGTGGCGATTCAAACGGACTTTGCTTATGCAATTTTGGACGGCGTCTTTCGCTACACCAACACCTGGCCGCTCGGAATTCAGCTGGTCGAGAGCGGCGTCGTCGAGCTTGACGTGCTGGTCACGAGCACTTTTGTGCTCGCCGACGCTGAGCAGACTCTCACTGCCGGTCGCGAGCCGGGCCAGATGAAGGTCATCCTCTACGCCGGTCGGTGATGAAGCTGCGCACGTCCGGCCCAACCCGAACCTGCGCTGGTTCACCTGGCTGGACCGACTACGGCAGATAGTCGATCAGAGAGTCAGCGAGACCGATATAGCCGGCCGGGGTGAGGTGTAGCAGACGAGTCTTTGCGGCCGGGCCGATGTCGAGGGTTGAGACGAAAGCGGCGAGATCGGCGCTGGTGATGCGCTTGCCGCGGGTCAGCTCCTTGAGCAGGGCATAGGGGTCTTCGATCGAGGACCGGCCGGCCGAAACCTCGGCGCGAATCACGGTCTGGATCGCTTCGCCGAGAATCTCCCAGTTGGAGTCGAGGTCGCGCTCCAGCAGGGCGCGGTCGATGTCGATCTCGCCGAGACCGCGCAGAATGTTGTCGAGGGCGAGCAGGGAATGCCCTAAACCGACGCCGATGTTTCGCTGGGTGGTGGAGTCGGTGAGGTCGCGCTGCAGCCGGCTGGTCACCAGCGTCGCGGCAAGCGAGTCGAGAATGGCACAGGACAATTCGAGGTTCGCCTCGGCGTTCTCGAATCGGATCGGGTTGATCTTGTGCGGCATTGTGGAGGATCCGGTGGCTCCGGCCTGTGGAATCTGACGGAAGTAGCCGATCGAGATGTAGGTCCAGATGTCCGTGGCCAGGTTGTGCAGGATGCGGTTGGCGTGGGAGGCGCGGGAGTAGAGCTCGGCCTGCCAGTCGTGCGACTCGATCTGGGTGGTGAGTGGGTTCCAGCCGAGGCCGAGGCCTTCGACGAACTCACGGGAAACGGCGGGCCAGTCCACCGACGGCTCGGCGGCGACGTGGGCGGCGAACGTGCCGGTAGCGCCGCTGAACTTGCCGAGGTAATCACCGGCGTCGATCTGTGCCACAACGCGCTCAAGCCGATAGACGAACACGGCTAGTTCCTTGCCCATGGTGGTCGGAGTAGCGGGCTGCCCGTGAGTGCGGGCTAGCATCGCATCCGCTCGAAATTCGAGAGCACTGCCACGCAGCGCATCGATGACCAGGCGAAGCTTGGGCAGCCAGACCGTCTGCACGGCGTCACGCACGGTGAGGGCGTAGGAGAGGTTGTTGATGTCTTCGCTGGTCGCGGCGAAGTGGGTGAGCTCGCTGATGTGGGCGAGACCGAGCGTGCCAAGGCGGCGACGCACGAGGTATTCGACAGCCTTCACGTCATGACGGGTGGTTGCCTCGAGCTCGGCGAGCTCATCGATCTCGGCCTGACCGAAGTTCGTCACGAGGGCGCGCAGGTCGAGCTTTTGCTCGCCGGTGAGCGGGCCTGAGCCGAACAGGCTGCGGTCGGTGAGTGTGATCAGCCACTCGACCTCCACGCGCACCCGGGCGCGGTTAAGGCCAGCCTCGGACAGGTATTCGCCCAGATCGGAAACGGCGGATCGGTAGCGGCCGTCAAGCGGGCTTAGAACCTGTACGGGTAGGTGACTCATTGGACTCCCTGTCGAATTGCGGGTGCAAGTTGTTTCAAAAGTGCGTGGTTGGCACTCTCAATCATGCCCAATACGGAGTCAAACAACGCATCGTCGGAATAGTAGGGATCTGGCACGTCGCACAGGGCGGCCTGCTCGGCGTCAAAACTCAGCAGCAGGCGTACCTTGGCGCGATCGCGATCAGCCAGTGCCCAGTTTCGCAGGATGCGCTCCTGGCCGCGGTCGAGGACGACGACCAGGTCGTGATCAGCGAACCAGAGCGGATCGAACTGTCGAGCCCGATGGTGGCTGCCGTCATAACCCCGCTTGGCCAGCGCGGTAATCGTGCGACCGTCGGCCTGCTCACCCACATGCCAGTCTCCGGTGCCGGCCGAGCTGGTCGCGATCAGTCGCTCCAAGCCGAGCTTCGTGATCAGATCACGCAGCACGACCTCGGCCATGGGCGACCGGCAGATGTTGCCGGTGCAGACGAAAATGATGCGGAATGGCGTCGACTCGTCTGGGGTGAGCGACGCGAAAGACATGTATTCCATTGTGGAGTAGATTCGGCTCCTGCACACGGGCAGTTTTCGGGGTCTGGGCACAGAATCGTCGAGGGGAGACCCGGCGGCCGGAGATTCTGCGACGATCGGCACTGATTGGGAGGTGCCATGGGCTTTTACGATTTTCCACCGGCCGAGAATCCCGCGGATCGTCTGGACCTGCTGCGATCACAGCGGCATCTCCTTTTCACGTTGTATGAGGAAATCGCTGCCGCGCGCCGAAACCTGGTGGTGCTCGACCCCAGCGACTTCTGGAATTCAGCGTCCCAGTGTGCATTTCAGCTTTGCCTGGCAGACGTGATGGTGGACCTTGATCTCGTGCTTCACTACCTCGACGAGGCGCGCGACAGCGTGCGCGCCCAAATCCAGTTTGCGGAGGCAATGTGTCGAGCGTGAGCGCTGACCAGGCGGGTGGGGAGCTGCTTGTCTCGGTCGGTGGCACCACCATTGTGGCAACCGATGTGGTGTTGGCCCATTCGCAGTTCCTGCACGCCGTGCAGGTCGAGGCGGTGAACTGGCGCACTCGTGCGCGCCGCATCGGGCAATTGGATCTGCGCGCTCCTCTGCCCGTGCCGGAGCCTTTGCCGGATTTGCTCCACGCAGAGTGGCTGCTCGATCAGTTTCAACATCGCTGCGGCGAGTTGGCCGACCACCTGGTGAAGGCGGCGGAGAATTACGGTCACGCAGAGATTGTCGCGCAACGCATCGCCCTCATCTACGGTGCAGATCTGGCTCATAACCTCGGCCAGTTCCTAAGATCCGCGTTGATGTTCTCGCCCTTGGCAATGGTGAGCGTGGCTGTGCCGGGCCTGGGCCTGCTGGGAGTGATCAGCGGGTCGAAAAGCGGTTCGGTGGGTGGAGTCGCGATCGACCAGCGTCTGCTCACCAATCCAACCGTGGTTTCCCTGGTTCGGGTGGCGGTCTCATCTGTCGACGATGTGAAAGCAGGCTTGATGGGAACGCCGCGGATTGTTGGACGAGTATTGGGCGACGAGGGCTTGGGGGTGATCGGGGTCTCCAATACCGCGCTCGGAGTGCTGACTACAGCACGGGCCACAGGCCGGTTTCGCGAAGCGCCGGTGAAAGTGGTGCAGGTGGGTGCACCGAGACGAGTCACCGCACCCAGCGGGGTGGCTGACCTGGCCGCTGCAATCCCGAATGCCGCTGTGGGCCAGCCGCAGGTACGGATCGAGAGATACGGTCCAGCCGGGAAACCATCATGGGTGGTCTATATCGGTGGAACGGTCGATTGGAACACGGTTGCCTCGAGCGAGCCGTGGGACCTCACCGCCAACGTGACAGCCATCGCCGGGCAGAATGCGGGCTCCTTCGCCGCGGTCGTGGCCGCGATGTCGTTCGCTGGAATTGCGTCGGACGACCCGGTCATTCTCTCCGGTTGTTCGCAGGGGGGCCTGGTCGCCACCCAGGTCGCCGCCGTAGGGACGTTCAACGTGCAGGCGGTCGCCACCTTTGGAGCACCCGAATCGAGCGTGCCGGTGCCACCGGGCGTCGCCATCCTTACCGTCGAGCACACCGATGACGTGGTGCCCGCGACGGGCGGGGACAGTCGGGTCGAATCAGATGATCGCCTCACCGTGCGCCGGGAGGCCTTTGCGATGGTGCGACCACCAACCAATGAGGCCTTGCCGGCGCACAACCTCGACCGATACCAGGAAACGGCGCAGCTCATCGACGCTTCCCCAGAAAAGAGCCTGCAAAATTTTCAGGACACAGTGACCGGTATTGTCGGAAACGGGGCGGGCGAGGCCGTCTTATGGCGAGGCATCCGCTTGCCGGCAGGGCCAGCCCCGAAGTGACAGCCCGGCTCAGTTACGGTCGGTGACCGGGCGCACGATCAGGCCGAGCAGCCAGGAGATGATGCCGAGGACCAAGGCACCGAGCACGCCCCACCATAAGCCATCGACGACGAGACCGAACCCCAGAAAACCGGACAGCCAGCCGACGAGCAGCAACAGCAGGCCGTTGACGATGAGCGCGAACAGTCCGAGGGTGAGGATGTACAGCGGAAACGCGACGACCCGCACGACGCCGCCGACGACGGTGTTCACGAACCCGAAGATCAGCGCGATGAGCAGGTAGGTGATCACACTGGCACCCGAGTCGGGTGCGTACGGAATGACGTGCACCCCGGTGACGAGCAGTGCGGTGAACCACAAGGCCACCGCGTTGACGATCAACTTGATCAGGAATCTGGCCATGTCCCTACTATCTCACCGGGAAGCGCCGCCAGGGCGGTACCCGGGCCGCGCGGTCGAAAGTCGTGCAATCATTCATTCGCCATTGCGAATATATGCGGGCGTAGACTCCACGAGTGAGCCTCTTCGACCGACCCTCCGTCCGCCTGCGCCCGGAGATCATCGCACTCCCGGCCTATCAGCAGGGCAAACCGGCTGATGCCAGTGCCTACAAGCTCTCCAGCAACGAAAACCCCTTTGACCCGCTACTGGGGGTCATCGCGGCGGTCACCGCCGAAACGGCCCTCAACCGCTACCCGGATGCCTCGGCGCTGGCCCTGCGTGAGCGCCTTGCCACCAAGTACAGCGTCGATGTCGACCAGGTGCACGTCGGTTCGGGCTCGGTGGCCCTGCTGGCCCAGCTGATTCTCGCTGCCGCCGGCCCTGGCGATGAAGTGCTCTACTCCTGGCGATCGTTCGAGGCCTATCCTTCGCTCGTCACCGTCGCGGGCGCGGCCAGCGTGCGCGTGCCCAACCGCGCCGATCACGGTCATGACCTGCCGGAAATGGCCGCCGCGATCAGCGACCAGACCCGGGTCGTCATCGTCTGCTCGCCCAACAACCCCACCGGCACCATCGTCACCAAGGACGAATTCGAGGCCTTCATGGCCGTCGTCCCGACCGATCTGCTGGTCATTCTCGATGAGGCATATATCGAATTCGTCACCGAAGCGGATGCCGTGACCGGCCCGTCGCTGCTGGCCCGCTACCCCAATCTGGTCGTGCTGCGCACCTTCTCCAAGGCCTACGGCCTGGCCGGACTGCGCATCGGCTACGCGCTCGGCCCGGTGGACATTCTGAACGCCGCCCGCTCGACCGCCATTCCGCTCTCGGTCACCGCGCAAGCAGCCGCGGCAGCGATGGCCTCCCTCAACGCCGAAAAGGAACTGCTTGACCGGGTTCGAACGGTTGCTGCGCGTCGCGATGCAACCTGGGCAACACTCACCCGGCAGGGCTGGAACATTCCCCAGCCGCAGGGCAACTTTCTTTGGCTGCCCACGGGCGCCGAAACCGCGAGTGTGGCCGAGGCTCTCGACGAGGCCGGCCTCGTCGTGCGCTCCTTCGTGCCGGAGGGCATTCGAGTGTCGATCGGTGAGGAGCAGGCTGTGGCGACACTCCTATTAATGAGCGCGGATCTTGTCGACGCCCTTCCCGTCGGTCACCCGGCACGAAAGATAGGTTAGTACAGTGTCAGCCACCCGAAACGATGCGACTGTGCCCATGACAGCAGCGCCCACGTCAGCAGCCTTTGGCCTCGATGGTGCCGAGACCTGCGTACGAATGATCTCCCCGAACGGCGCGTTCGAACCCAACGCCGCCGCCGAGGAGTTTCTGCCCTATCTCGACCGGCTCACCGAGGCCGATCACCGTCGCTTCTACCGTGACATGGTCGTGGTGCGTAAGTTTGACAGCGAAGCGGCCAACCTGCAGCGCCAGGGGCAGCTCGCCCTCTGGGTGCCGAGCCACGGCCAAGAAGCCGCCCAGGTGGGCTCCGCCTACGCCACCCGGCCACAGGACCACGTCTTCCCGTCGTACCGCGAGCACGTCGTCGGCATGATTCGCGGCCTCGACCTCGTTGATATTCTGCGGATGCTGCGCGGCGTCACCCTCGGCGGCTGGGTGCCGGAAGAGCACGGTAACTTTCACCTCTATACCCTCGTACTCGCCTCGCAGACCTTGCATTCCACCGGCTACGCCATGGGTATGCAGCTCGATGGATCGACCGCGACCGGCAATCCCCAGACCGATCAGGCCGTTATTGTCTATTACGGCGATGGTGCCTCCTCGCAGGGCGACGCCAACGAGGCCCTGGTCTTCGCGGCGAGCTACCAGACGCCGCAGGTGTTCTTTCTGCAGAACAATCACTGGGCCATCTCGGTACCCGTCGCTCGGCAGTCGCGCACACCGCTGTACCTGCGCGCTGGCGGCTTCGGCATGCCCGGCACCCAGATCGACGGCAACGACGTGCTCGCAAGCTTCGCGGTCACCACCAAGTCGATGGATGACGCCCGTGCCGGCTACGGCCCGTCGCTGATCGAGGCACTCACTTATCGGGTCGGCGCGCACACCACCGCCGACGACCCCACCAAGTATCGTGATCCCGATGAACTCGCTTACTGGGTGGCCCGCGACCCGATCGTGCGCTTTCGCACTTACCTGCAGGGCCGGGGTATTGAGCAGGAGTTCCTCGACGCCGTCGATGAAGAAGCGGCCGATTTCGCTGCTGACACGCGCAAGCGCGCGCTGGAGATCACCGGACCGGAGCAATCGGTGATCTTTGACAATGTGTATGCCGAACCGCATCCGCTGGTGGCTGAGCAAAAGGCTTGGCTGGAACGCTACGAAGCATCTTTTGATGAGGGTAAGAACTGATGAACGCTGTAGTTGACACGAACGTGGCATCCGCTTCGCTGCCGATGACGAAGGCCCTGAACGCTGGCCTTCGCCGGGCGATGTTTGATGACCCCAAGGTGCTGCTGATGGGCGAGGACATCGGCCCGCTCGGCGGCGTTTTTCGGGTCACCGAGGGGCTGATCGCCGAATTCGGGGACAAGCGCGTGCTCGATACCCCGCTGGCCGAATCCGGTATCATCGGCACGGCCATCGGCCTGGCCATGCGCGGTTTTCGCCCAGTCTGCGAGATTCAGTTCGACGGATTCGTCTTCCCAGGGTTCGACCAAATCACCAGCCAGCTGGCCCGGATGCGCAACCGGCACGAGGGCGGCCTGATCATGCCCGTCGTGATTCGCATTCCCTACGGCGGACACATCGGCTCGATCGAGCACCACCAGGAGAGCCCGGAGGCCTACTTCGCGCACACCCCCGGCCTGCGCGTGGTCAGCCCGTCGAACCCGCACGATGCCTACTGGATGATGCAGGAAGCAATCAAGAGCGATGACCCGGTTATTTTCTTCGAACCGAAGAGCCGCTACTGGCCCAAGGGCGAGGTGCGGTTTGAGCAGAGCGGAACGCCGCTGCACGCCAGCCGCGTCGTGCGGGCCGGCACCGATGTGACCGTCGTCGGCCACGGCGCCATGGTGAGTGTGCTGCTGCAGGCCGCCGAATTGGCCGCCATCGAGGGCATCAGCCTCGAGGTGATCGACCTGCGCTCGATCTCCCCGATTGACTATGGACCGATTCTGAATTCCGTGCAGAAAACCGGTCATCTTGTGGTCACCCAGGAGGCCCCCGGCTTTGTCAGTGTCGGCAGCGAGATCGCCGCCACGGTCGCCGAGCGGGCGTTCTACACGCTCGAAGCGCCCGTGCTGCGCGTCTCCGGCTTTGACACCCCGTTCCCCCCGGCGGCGGTCGAGACGCACTTTCTGCCGAGCCCCGACCGGGTACTCGAAGCCGTGGACCGCGCTCTCGCTTACTAATGGGCACTGATGAACTTTAAGAAGGGCACCTTATGAGCGTGTCGAAATTCACCCTCCCCGATGTCGGCGAAGGTTTGACCGAGGCCGAAATCGTCGAATGGAAGGTCGCCCCCGGCGACACCGTGGCGATCAACCAGGTGCTGGTCGAGATCGAAACGGCCAAATCCCTGGTCGAGCTGCCGTCTCCGTTCGTGGGCGTCGTCGCTGAAATTCTGGTCGCGGCCGGTACGACGGTCGACGTGGGTACGGTGATCATCACGATTGATTCCCAGGCCGACGCGAGTGCAGACCGGCCGGCGGCCTCTTCGTCAGCGGATGCCGCAGCATCCGCTCTGCAGGCGGACGACACGAACACGTTGGCCACGGATACCAGCAGCAGTATCAGCGACGAAGCCCCCGAGCCGGTACTGGTCGGCCGCGGTGCTGCCGCCACGATGCCGACGCGGCGTCGCCGGCACACCGGAACGAACGTTGCCCACGAGACGCTCGCGCCGGAACCCGCTGTGCGTGCGCGGGCGGAGCCGCTGGAGCCGACTCGGCGGTCGGCATCCGCTGGACCGGTTATGGCCAAGCCGCCCATTCGCAAGCTCGCCAAGGACCTCGGCGTCGACCTGTCGCTCGTTGAGGCGACCGGTCCGGTCGGCGACGTGACCCGGGAAGACGTGCTGCGCGGGACGACCCAGGCCAGTGTGTTCCGCAACATCCAGACGCCCCAATGGCCGGTGGATCGCGACGAACACATTCCGGTGAAGGGCGTGCGCAAGGCCATTGCCCAAGCCATGGTGAAGAGTGCCTTCACCGCGCCGCACGTTAGCCTGTTCGTCGACGTGGATGCCACCCGCACGATGGAATTCGTCAGGCGCCTCAAGGCCTCGACCGACTTCGCCGGAGTGCGCGTATCGCCGCTGCTGATCATGGCCAAGGCCATGATCTGGGCGGTTCGGCGCAATCCAACGGTGAACTCCACTTTCACCGATGAGGAAATCATCGTGCGGCACTACGTGAACCTCGGCATTGCAGCGGCGACGCCGCGCGGGCTGATCGTGCCCAACATTAAGGAAGCGCAGGACATGAGCCTGCTCGAACTCGCTCGTGCGCTTGAGAAGCTCACCATGACCGCGCGCGACGGCAAGACCAGCCCGGCCGAGATGAGCAATGGCACGATCACGATCACCAACATCGGCGTGTTCGGCATGGATACCGGCACCCCCATTCTCAACTCCCCTGAGGCGGGAATCGTGGCCCTTGGTACGATCAAGCAGAAGCCGTGGGTCGTCGACGGCGAGGTGCGGGTGCGGTACGTGACCACCATCGGTGCGAGCTTCGACCACCGCGTCGTTGACGGTGATGTCGCGAGCCGTTTTCTCGCCGACGTCGCGAGCATCATCGAGGAGCCGGCCCTGCTGCTCGAGTAGGACGGCACCGGCGTCTCAGGCCGATGCGCAACTGCTGGCCGATGCGCAACTGCTGGCCGGTTCGGCGGCGGTCGAGCTGGGTGTTCCGCTGCTGTTGACACCGACCTCCGGAAAGAGCATAGCGCTCGACCATGAGCTCACCCGCCTGGGGGCGTCAACCGTTCTCAGTATTGGTGGGGACGATGGAGTACAGAACACGGAAACAGCGGGTGACCACACTAGGTTGTGGATGCCTGCGACGGCGTCCGCCATCAATGCTGTACTGCCGGGGCCGCGACCGAACCACTGCCGTGCGTGACACGACCCCAGAGCCTGACCGACGTGTGGATTCTCGCGACGGATGCCCCAGCGCAGCTTGCCGGGGTAGCCACGGCACGGGCGGCTGGTGCCGCCGCCGCCGTGCTGGTGCTGGTGTCGGTGGACCAGCTGTACCTGCAGGCGTTCGCTTCGGTCGTGCCGGCGCCCGACCTCGTCACCTACCAGTAGTGCCCCCCAGAACGGGTAATGGTTTTGACAATCATTATCAACAGAGCTAATCTCGAAGCATGCACAAGAGATATTTAGCCGTTCCTGCACTCCTCGCGTCCGTAGCACTCGCCCTTTCGGGGTGCTCGGCCGGCACGACCGCCAGCGCCGACAACGGGGCCAATGACTTCAAGGTCGTCGCTACGACCACGCAGGTCGCCGACTTCACCCGCAACGTGATCGGAAACGCCAGCGGCGTCGATCTCACCCAGCTGATCCAGCCCAACCAGAGTGCCCACAGCTACGACCCGTCCGCGGCGGACCTGACCGCTCTTGGTGCGGCGGACGTGCTCGTGATCAACGGGGTCGGGCTCGAAGAGTGGCTCGACGACGCCATTGCCGCGTCGGGTTTCGACGGTGTGATGATCGACGCCGATGAGGGCATCACCATCTCCGAGGTAGGGGCCGGCGAGGACCACTCCGAGGACGAGCACGCTGACGAGGAAGCGGATGCGCACGCCGGCGAGGACGAGCACGCCCACGAGGACGGCGACCCGCACATCTGGACCGACGTGCACAACGCCGAGACCATCGTGCAGACGATCACCGACGGCCTGGTGGCTGCCGACAGCGACAACGCCGCGGACTTTGAGACCAACGCAGCAGCGTATTCCGCCCAACTCAGTGCGCTAGACGACTGGATCCGCACCAACGTGGAGACCGTTCCGGAAAGCGAGCGTCTGCTCGTGAGCAACCACGACGCCCTCGGCTACTTCACTGCGGCATACCACATCGACTATGTCGGCTCGGTTATTCCGAGTTTCGATGATAACGCCGAGCCGAGTGCGGCCGAGATTGATGCGCTGGTCGACGCCATCCAGGCCACCGGTGTCACCGCCGTATTCTCCGAGGCGTCGCTCAGCCCCAAGACCGCGGAGACCATCGCGACCGAAGCCGGCGTCACCGTCTATTCCGGCGATGATGCCCTCTACGTCGACTCGCTCGGGCCCGACGATAGCGCCGGTGACACCTACATCAACGCCCAGCTGCACAATACGACCCTGATGTTGGGATCGTGGGGCGTTACACCCTCTGCTTTGCCCGCCGACCTGCAATAGTTAACTCGTGATCGAGAACACTTCTCAAGAAACGCCAATATCGAACGCTGCCGCCGCTCTTCGAGTGGCGGCAGCGTCGTTTGCCTACGGCGCAGAGCCCGCCCTTACCGGCATCGATTTTACCGTGTTGTCGGGCCAGGCCGTTGCCCTGATCGGCCCGAACGGCTCGGGCAAGTCCACCCTGCTCAAAGGCATTCTCGGACTCATTCCCCGTACGATTGGAACCGTCGAGGTGCTCGGCCAGTGGCCGGCCCCGGCGGGGTACATCGGCTATGTGCCGCAGACCGACCAGCTCGACCCACATTTTCCGGTTTCGCTCGAGCAGGTCGTCATGATGGGCCGCTATCGCTCGCTCGGCTGGTGGCATTTGCCCGGTCGGGCCGATCGCCAGGCGGTTGCCGAGGCGATCGAGACTGTCGGCCTCAGCGACCGTGCGAGAACGCGCTTTGGTGAACTGTCGGGCGGACAGCAACAACGCGGTCTGCTCGCTCGCGCCGTCGCATCCGCCCCCCGCTTGCTTCTGCTCGATGAGCCCTTCAACGGACTCGACCAGGTGAACCGAGACGCCCTCATTGAAACGGTGAAGCGGCTCAAGCTGGCGGGAGTGGCCGTGCTCGTGTCCACCCACGACCTCGACCTGGCTCGCGCCGTGTGCGAAAGCGTGTTGCTGCTCAACGGCGCCCAGGTGGCATTCGGGCCGCGCGATACCGTGCTGACCCTCGCTAACGTGCAGCAGGCGTTCGGTTCGGTCGGCGTCGAAATGGACGAGCACACCATTGTCGTTCCCGGCCACGGGGGTCACTGAGTGGATGTCTTCACGCCGCTATTCAACGCATTTGACCTGCCGTTCATGGCCAGGGCGTTGCTAGTCCTCGTCGTGCTGAGCCTCGTGGCCGGCCTCGTCGGAGTGCTGGTGAACCTGCGGGGGCTGGAATTCATCAGCGACGGGCTCACCCACGCCGTCTTTCCCGGTGTGACGATCGGATTCGTCTGGGGCGGACGCGACGGCCTCTTCGTCGGGGCGATGGTCGCTGCTCTCATCGCCGCAGTCGTGCTCACGGTCATCGTCAAACGCGCGGTGACATCGGACGCCGCAATTGCCATCGTCTTCACGGCCATGTTCAGCGTCGGAATCATCGTGGTTTCTCGGGAAACAAATTACGTCGGTCAGCTGGACGCCCTGCTGTTCGGGCGCCTGCTGACCGTGAGCGAAGCCGAGGTCAATCAGACCGTGATCGTCTGCCTCGCGGCCCTGATCATCGTCGGGTTCACGCTCAAGGAGCAGGTTTTTCGCGCCTTCGACCTCGAGGGTTCTCGGGCCGCCGGTTACCGACCCCTCGTGCTCGACATTCTGCTCAACGTGGCTATCGCCCTCGTCGTCGTGGCCGCGAGCAGCGCCGTGGGCAACCTGCTCGTACTCGCCGTTTTGATCGTACCCGGCGCCGTCGCGCGCCTGGTGACCGATCGCCTGTGGCTGCTCTTTCCGGTGGCGGCCGGCTTTGCGATTCTGGCCGCCTGGCTGGGTCTCGCGCTCGGCTACGAAGCTTCGGTGAACCGCGGTGTCGACTTGCCGAGCGGCGCCACCGTCGTGCTCGTACTCGTTGCCGGCTACGTGCTGGTCCTGGTCGCTCGGCTTGGGATTGACCGGATCAACGTCCCTCGTCGCACTGCGGGCGCGGTGGTGCGCTGATGGACTACTTCGAACAGGCGCTGGTGGCCGCGTTGTTGATCGGGGCGCTCAGCGGCCTCGTCGGAACCCTCGTGGTGCTGCGCCAGCGCACCTTCTTCGCCCAGGCCCTGACCCACGCGACCTTCCCGGGAGCGGTGGGTGCGGCGATCCTGGGCGTGAGTATCCCGCTTGGCGCCGCGGTGGCCAGCGTCTTCATCGTGGGTATCATGACGATGATCGGTCGAGTCAAACGACAGGGAAACCAGGTCGCATCGGGCATTCTGCTCACCGCCGGGTTCGCGCTCGGTGTTCTGTTGCAGGGGCTCAATCCCTCCCTGCCGGTGAAGGTCGACTCCTACCTGGTCGGTTCCATCCTTACGGTGTCCACCAGAGATGTGACGCTCGTGGCCGTTGTGCTGGCGTTCGCCGTACTGGCCGTCGTGTTCCTGGGCAAGCAAATTATGTTCTCGACCTTCGACGTGAACGGCTTTCGCGCCGCTGGCTACCGCGAATGGCCGATCGAGCTGCTTACCTTGGTACTCATCACTGCCACCGTCGTAACCGCAATGCCTGCCGTCGGGGCTATCCTCGCCATCGCCCTGATTGCTGCCCCCGCCGCAGCCGCCCGGCTGGTCTCGCGCACGACCACTCAGATGTTCGTGATTGCTCCCGTGGTCGGCGCAGTTGCCGCCGTGGTCGGCGTGTTGCTTTCCCGCTCGCTCGACGTGGCCGCCGGCCCGACCATCGCCCTCACGGCGGCCGCGTTCTTCCTGCTCGCCCTGGTCGCGCGGCGACTGGTCGGTAGCGCTCGGATACCCAGAAAAGTGGATGCGCGCCCGCCTGCGCGAACATCGCTACGGTTGAACTCATGAAGCGAAACACCTGGCAGCGCGAGGCCGTTCGAGGCGCCCTCGATGATAACGACGGCTTTGTCAGCGCCCAGGCGTTGCACTCCGCCCTGCATGCGACCGGATCCCCGATCGGCTTGGCCACGGTCTACCGGGCCTTGGCCGATCTGGCGGTCAAGGGTGACGCTGACTCACTCCAATCGCCTGAGGGTGAAAGCTTGTACCGCGCGTGCAGCAGCAACGGGCACCACCATCACCTGATCTGCCGCAATTGCGGACTCACGGTCGAGATCGAAGCGGATGCCGTTGAACGCTGGGCCAAAGACGTCGCCGCCCAGAATGGGTTCACTCAGGCCGCCCACGTCGTAGACGTCTTCGGGCTGTGCGCCGCCTGCACGGCCAAAGCCGCCGCATCCGCTTAACAAGCGGCGCGGAAGCGGGTGAACAGTTGCTTCGTGCTCGATGAAGTAACCGTTCACCCGCTTCCGCGGCCAGGCGAGTTTGCGGGAGGCGCGCGGATCTAGTAGCATGGGCAACTGCTACGCCTGTGTGCGTACACTGCGGGCGTTTCTCCCCGGTCTCGAGTTAGTTCGGGGCTGATGTGGGGTTGTGCCCGTCGACAAGGGATCTTGGGAAGAGCATTCGCTCTTCGGTAATGGAGGAAACCATGGCATCTGTATGCCAGGTGACCGGAGCTGTTCCCGGCTTCGGACACAACATTTCGCACTCGCACCGACGCACCAAGCGTCGTTTCGACCCGAACGTTCAGAAGAAGACGTACTACGTGCCGTCGCTTCGTCGCAAGGTCACCTTGACCTTGTCCGCAAAGGGCATCAAGGTAATTGATGCTCGTGGTATCGAGAGTGTCGTTAAAGACGTTCTCGCTCGTGGGGTGAAGATCTAATGGCTAAGGCTCATGACGTACGTCCGATCATCAAACTTCGTTCCACGGCTGGAACCGGTTACACCTATGTAACCAAGAAGAACCGCCGTAACGACCCCGACCGTCTGGTACTCAAGAAGTACGACCCGGTCATTCGTAAGCACGTTGACTTCCGTGAGGAGCGCTAAACATGGCGAAGAAGAGCATGATTGCCAAGAACAACCAGCGCAAGGTCATCGTCGAGCGGTACGCCGTCAAGCGCCTTGAGCTCAAGAAGGCCTTGGTTGACCCTGCTGGCACCGACGAGTCGCGTGAAGCCGCTCGCAAGGGCCTGCAGAAGCTGCCGCGCAACGCGAGCCCGGTGCGCCTGCGCAACCGTGACGCCGTTGACGGTCGTCCCCGTGGCCACCTCTCCAAGTTCGGCATCTCGCGTGTTCGTTTTCGCGACATGGCGCACCGCGGCGAGCTGCCCGGCATCACCAAGTCCAGCTGGTAACTCCTTCTGGTAGCCGGTTTCGCCGGTCTCTGAACCATCAAAATGGGATGTCGACTTCGGTCGACATCCCATTTTGATGTTCACGACGTTTTCGCGGAGAGCGAAAATCGGGTGCCTGAGTGGGTAAAAGTACCTTGAAATGGTCGATAATCACCGTAAATCCGGGGATTCTGGCGGATCAATGCTAGATTTCAACTCGGTCGAACCGACCAGCGGGGCTTTTCTCTCGAGGAGCATCCGTATTACGAATATTGCTGTTTACACAGACGAAGGTCCGAGGAGGACACTCAATGGCTGACAAGTCGCTGAACAAGACCGAGCTCGTTGCCAAGGTTGCCGCTGACTCCGGACAGAGCCAGGCCGCCGTTGACGGCGTTCTGAATGCATTCTTTGCAACCCTGGCCGAGACCGTTGCCGCTGACGGCAAGGTCACCATCCCGGGATGGTTGGGCGTCGAGCGCACCGCAACCGCTGCTCGCACCGGCCGCAACCCGCAGACCGGCGCAGAAATCGCCATCGCGGCCGGCCACCGCGTCAAGCTGACCGCCGGAAGCAAGCTCAAGGCTGCCGCGAAGTAGCTTTCAGTACTGAAAAGGGGCGTCGACCACGGTCGGCGCCCCTTTTGGCGCCCCTGGGCATCTGTTTCCGGTGCTCGAGGGTTTGTGTCGGGACGTGAGTTTCGATCACCGAGACATGAATCTCGACCCTAAAAAAGCCGGTAAAGGGGCCAAAACTCACGGTTCGGCGGCGCGGGCGCATGGCGCGCGGCCTCAGGCGAGACAGATGCCCAGGGCTAGGCTAATAAGCTGGACGGGTGCCCCGTCTCGTCCGTGTTCTCGGACCGGCAGCTCTGCTGCTGGTCGCTGTGTTGTCCACCCTTGTCGCACTCGCCTATGGTGGTGGCGCCTCGGCCCAGCTGCTCGCCGACCCGGGGCCGGTGGTGCGCTGGGGACTCCCCCTCGCCAAGGTCGTCGTCAATATTGCAGCGGCCGGAACCATCGGCGCCCTCGTACTCACGCTTTTCGCCCTGAGCCCCAAGGAACGCGAGTTCGGAACCGCTCTCGACTTCGCTGCAGCCTCGGCAGCCTTGTTCGCCGTCGCATCTGCTGTCACCGGCTTTCTGACCTTTCTCCAGGTCACCAATGTTCCCTTCGGCATTAGTGATCAGTTCAGCGCCACGGTCGGACAGTTCTTCAGCCAGATCGAACTCGGCCAGGCCTGGCTCGCGACCACGCTGATCGCCGCCGGCGTCACCGTGCTCTGCTTCGCCGTGCGCAATCAGACCGCCCTGATCTTCGTCACAGTGCTGGCGTTGCTCTCGCTGCTGCCCATGGCGCAGCAGGGCCACTCGGCGGGCGCCGCCGGCCACAACGCCGCGATCACCGCCCTCGGCCTGCACCTCGTCTTCGCGGCGATCTGGCTCGGCGGCCTGCTGACTATCATCGTGTTGCGCACTCAGCTCGACGGTGAACGCATCCACTCGGTGATTGCACGCTATTCCTCCCTCGCCCTGGTCTCCTTCGTCGTGGTAGCGGCCTCCGGCTACGTCAGCGCCGAACTGCGCATCGGCAGCTGGGAAAACCTGTTCAGCCCGTACGGCTTTCTGGTGCTCGTGAAGGTCGCCGCCCTCGTGGCCCTCGGCGGCTTCGGCATTCTGCAACGCCGGTTCTTCATCAAGCGGATGCAGCAGGCCGAGCCCGCGCGCGGCCGCTGGTTCTGGTGGCTCGTGGTGACCGAACTCGGCTTCATGGGGCTCGCCTCTGGTGTAGCCGCCGCCCTCGCCCGCACGGCGACGCCGGTCGCCCAGGTCGTCGCCACCGAGATTCCGCAGTCAACACCGGCCCAGATTCTCACCGGCGAACTCTTGCCGCCGGAGCTGACCTTCTCCCGCTATTTCACCGAGTGGAACTTCGACCTCGCCTGGATTCTGTTTTGCGCGTTTGGCATCTTCTTCTATCTGGCCGGTGTCTGGCGGTTGCATCGCCGCGGCGACGCCTGGCCGATCTACCGCAGCGTGGTCTGGATTCTCGGCATCCTCACCCTGTTCTACATCACCAACGGTGGCGTGAACGTGTACGAGAAGTACCTGTTCTCCACCCACATGCTCATGCACATGTTGCTGACCATGCTCGTTCCCCTCATGCTCGTTCCGGGCGCCCCGGTGACCCTCGCCGCGCGCGCGATCGCCAAGCGACAGGATGGCAGCCGCGGAGCGCGTGAGTGGATTCTCACCGCAGTGCACTCACGCTTCGCCGGAATCGTCGCCAACCCGATCGTTGCCGCAGTGCTGTTCGGTGTCTCGCTCTGGGTGTTCTACTACACCTCCATTTTCAGCTGGGCGACGACCGACCACATCGGCCACCAGTGGATGATCGTGCACTTCCTGATCACCGGCTACCTGTTCGTGCAGTCGCTGATCGGCATCGACCCGGTGCCGTACCGCCTGCCCTACGCCTTCCGCCTGCTCCTGCTTCTGGTCACGATGGCTTTCCACGCCTTCTTCGGCCTCGCCCTGATGAGCGGCACCGGGCTGCTCTTGGCCGACTGGTACGGCGCGATGGGCCGCACCTGGGGCCTCTCCGCCATCGCCGACCAGCAGATGGGCGGCGGCGTCGCCTGGGGTATCGGCGAGCTGCCGACCTTTGTGCTGGCTGTTGTCGTGGCGATTCAGTGGAGTCGCGACGACACCAAGGTCACAAGGAGGCTGGATCGCAAGGCCGACCGCAACGAGGACGCCGAGTTGATCGCCTACAACGCGAACCTGGCGCGGATCAGCGAGCGCGACGCACAAAGTCCGCGCGGCTAGGGTCGGCGCT
The DNA here is from genome assembly GCF_002929805.1 of Cryobacterium sp. Y50. Lineage (GTDB taxonomy): Bacteria > Actinomycetota > Actinomycetes > Actinomycetales > Microbacteriaceae > Cryobacterium. Next base: position 77,782 of record NZ_PJJM01000105.1, read on the forward strand.
TGGTCACCCTGAGGGGGCGTTTTGAGGTCGATTTGCGACCCCACCGGGCGGCCACCTTGTCCCGTCGCAGTCGGGGTACGGGAGACTAGTGCAGCTGGATGGCCAGGGCGCCGCTGGGCTGCAAGACAACGCTGAGCCCCATGGTGAACGGCACGTTTTCGTCGCGGGTGCTGACGTCGCCGTCGAACAGGGATTGCACCTCGACTACGATGTGGGCTTGTCCAGCCGTCGCCACCATCTCGAAGGACCGTTCCCCGGCGGTAAGTTCAACTGCGGGGTAACCGGTGATCGACCAGACCGGGGCGCCCTCGATGCGGTCATCGATGGTGATACCCCACGGGCAGCTGGTCGGTTGCAGCACGGTCTGGGTGGCACACTCGTCGAGGAACTTATTCAGTTCTGACTGCACCTGCACGATCATCTCTTCGTTGGGCAGGGCGTCGATCTCGACCGCGGTGGCCCCGGATGCCGTCACGCGCACGCTCGTCTTCTCCGCGGTCAGCATGGCTGAGGAGTGTTCAAAGGTGTAGCGGTTCGGGGCGAAGGCGAGATACGCGGCGGACGTCGAGAAGGTGGCTGGCGCATCCGCTGCCGCGTGGGCGCGGGTATCGAGCGTGAGGCCATTGACCGTGAAGGTGCGTTCGTGCAGCACCGACACCTGCAGCATAGCGAGCGGGCTGACGGCAAACGTCCAGGCATTGAAGACGCCGGCGAAGGTTCCGGCCCGCTCGATCGTGAACGCCATACTCGACGCGGTACCGTTCAAATCAAACTCGAATACGACACGGTGGGTGTCATCGCCGGCCGCATTGCTGGGTGTGTCGCTCTTCAACTCGATATTGCTCAGGCCGCTCAAAACGGATGCACGCAGCAGCGTCTCCGGGAGATCTCCTGTGAGCTCCGCCGCGGCCAGTTCCGCGGCTGTTGGCATGACCCCACCGAGGGCGAGGGCTCCGACGGTGTCGCCGCGGGCGAGGGCATCGAGGTACTGCTCCACGAATCCGCCGGCGCTGTACACCGTGCGATTGAGGGCGGTGATGGTGCCCACGAGACCGGCCGCGAGGAGGGCGGCGACGACCACGAGGGCGAGGACGGCCCGGAGCATTCTGCCGCGGCGCCCGCTCGCCCGCTGGTTTTCGGCCGGGGTGGTCACATAAATATTGTACGGGGGGTGGGTCGGACCTGCGGCCAGTGCCCGATCCAGTGCTCGCAGCGGGTCCACGGGACGTTACAGTGGTATGTCCCCCGTGCAGCATGAGCCTGCCAGAGAAAGTGTGCCGTGTCCGAGATTCCGCTCAGCCGTGAACAGGCGCTGGTCTTCGCGGCGATCGAGGGAACCAAGCAGAACGTGTTTGTCACCGGTCGGGCCGGAACGGGTAAATCGACGCTGCTGAACCACCTCTCGTGGAACACCAGCAAGCAGATCGTGATTGCGGCACCCACCGGTGTCGCTGCGCTCAATGTGGGTGGCCAGACGATTCACTCGCTCTTTCGCCTGCCGATCGGAGTCATCGCCGACAGCCCGATCGACCAGAACGATCAGGTGCGCAAACTTCTCAATACCATCGACACCCTCGTCATCGACGAGGTCTCGATGGTTAACGCCGACCTGATGGACGCGATCGACCGCAGCCTGCGTCAGGCCCGCCAACGCCCGTTCGAGGTGTTCGGCGGGGTGCAGATCGTGCTGTTCGGCGACCCGTACCAGCTGGCCCCGGTACCAGGCGGCCCCGACGAACGCGCCTATTTCGCCGACCACTACCGGTCGATGTGGTTCTTCGACGCCAAGGTCTGGCGTGATGCCGAGCTGCGCATCTTCGAGCTCACCGAAATTCACCGCCAACGTGACAACGACTTCAAGCTCATGCTCAACGCCGTACGCCACGGTCAGGTCACCGCCGAGATCGGCGGTGCGCTCAACGGTGCAGGGGCACGAACCCCGCCGAGCGATGGCGTGATCACCCTCGCGACGCGCAATGATGCTGTGAACCGCATCAACGCATCCGCTTTGAAGAAGCTGTCGGGCAAGTCGCTCACCGCGAAGGCCGATATCACCGGGGATTTCGGCGGAAAGCAGTTTCCGGCCGACGAGGTACTCGAGCTCAAGGTGGGCGCGCAAGTGATGTTCTTGCGCAACGACTCGCCGCTCGATGGCGGGCCGCGCTGGGTGAACGGCAGTATCGGCACGGTCACCAAGGTCACCTCTACGGTGTTCGTGAATATTGATGGTGACGTGCACGAGGTCGAGCCGACGGTGTGGGAGAAGTACAAGTACACCTACAACGCAGCGACCAAGAAGCTGAGTCGGGATGTCGTGGCGGAATTCACGCAATTTCCACTGCGGCTGGCCTGGGCGGTCACCATTCACAAATCACAGGGCGCCACCTATGAGCGGGCCGTCGTCGACCTCGGTGCGCGGGTGTTCAGCCCCGGCCAGACCTATGTAGCGCTGAGCCGGCTGACCAGCCTCGACGGGCTGTACCTGACCCGACCGTTGCGACCGAGTGACATCATCGTCGACGAGAACGTCAAACGGTTCATGAACATCGAGGTGGTGCCGCCGGTGGCCGACCTGGCGGGGCTTGACACGTCGGGCGAGGAGTCAATCGACCCCGAAACCGAGCTGCCCGCCTGACCCGTGGTGTCATGCGTTCTTGAGCTCTGCGAGGGACTCTAGTGCGCGCCGTGGCCGGAGTCGGGGATGGCCGGTTCGGTCACTCCGTGTGAACCGTGGGGCACGGCGTGCGAGCCGACCTCCGTGGCGGCGAGGGCCGGGGTGGTGAGCGCCGAGAGCAGGAAGCCTCCAACGACGAGCCCGGTGATAAAGCGCCAGCCGCTCGGTGGGGCAGCCCTTACTATGGCAGGGCTCGAGGTTGCGGGCGTACGAGGCCCAGTCCGTGAGCGGCGCAGTGCGATGGCCACAGTGGCGGCCAGGAATACGTTGAAGAGTGAAGCTACGGCCATTGGGTACAGAGGCAGGCCACTTTGGCCGCTGGTCACCCCGAGGCCGCTGCCGACGACGGCGGTGACACCCCAAATGAAAACCGGGGTGAGCGCCGCTCCGACGATGACCCGGGGCACGAGCACCCGGCCAGCAGCGAGGGTGGCGATTCCCCAGCCGAGTTCGGCAACGCCGAACCCGAACAGGAGAACCGACAAGGGAAGCGGAGCGGTCACACCCACGGCCAAATGAATCAGGGCGGCGCCGAAAGCGGCGAAACCGAGCCAGGTGCGAACGACCGGGGACATGATGCTCCTATTATCTTGGTGCAAAAGGATGAAGTTATGGTGCGTTGTGGTGGGTTAGACGCTGGCCGTGCTGCGAACCGTTTTATCAGCGGTGAGACCGACACCGAGGAGCACGATCGCACTGGCGAGGTGCAGGAAGTGGTCGGCGGTGTTGAGCGCCAGGATGTTCAGCGAGGTGCTCGCAATGAAGAATCCGACGATACCGAGGAGCAGGTAGACGGCACCGATCGTGGTGTTGGTGGCCTTGGCCGCCATGGCGTTGGAGAGACCGGCGATAAGCAGCGCGGCACCAATCAAGAGGTGCGCGATGTTGTGCAGCGGGTTGACCTCGAAGATGCCGAGGAGCAATCCGCCCTCGGTGGCAATAAAGCCGATACTGCCAGTGACGGCAAAGCCGAGTAGTCCGACGAGAACGTAGACCGCGCCGAAGACGGTGGCGATCAGGCGATTGGGTGATGTGCGCATTTCAGGTGCCTCCTATGTGATTCACGGCTAAGCGTGGTTGCTATGTGTTCGGAGCTCCATCTGCTTCGGATTGGTACTAATTGTGGCCCTGATCTCCCCGTTTAGGGGGGCGCGGACGCACTGAGATCAAAAAACAGCGCGTCACCCGAAGAATCGGGTGACGCGCTGGCCGCGAATAATGTTGAGACGGATCATGCCTTGCGGCGGTTCGTGATCGCGCCGTAGATGAGCAGTACAATCAGCGAACCAACGATGGCCAGGGCCCAGGTGGTGAGCGAGAAGAATTCGCCCAGATTGACGTTGAACAAGAGCCCGCCGAGCCAACCGCCGAGGAAGGCGCCGACGACCCCGAGTAGCAGGGTGATAATCCAGCCCCCGCCTTGGCGGCCGGGCAGGATCGCCTTCGCGATGGCTCCGGCGATGAGACCGAGCAGGAGAAAACCGAGGAAACTCATGAGAACTGCCTTTCAGATTGACTTGGATGCGGCGCGGACGTGTGCCGTTCGCGTGAACCTACCCGCGGGCGTGCGCGTCGTCAATGGCCCGGGCCAACCATCCGATTTACCAGCGGATGTCGGTGGACGGCTTCAGTCCAGCCAGTAGTCGTCATCAAGGTACTGCGGACCGATCGCCGGGGTTGCGTCGTTGATATCGGGAAGGTCGACGGCATTGATCGTTTCAATCTTGACCATGGAGTGAGCCGTGATCAGCAGGGACACATGCGATCGCATGGAACTGACGACGTCGACGAAGCCTCCACCGCTGTGCACGGCGGCGGACAGGGCTGACTTGAGGCCGGCGATGTTGTACTCGGACGACAGGTAAAACCAGTCGTTATTGATCGTCAACCGGTAGCTCTGCATTGCATGGTCCATTTCGTTGTGACAGGTTCGTGGGCGCGCTGCCGGTCAAAAGCGTGCGGGGCTTCGCGGCCACCATAGACTCCGCGCGCCGCGCTAGACCGCCAGCGCGACTTTCAATATACGGGATTTACCTCAAACAGCAAACTATTTAAAAGTTAAGAAACTTACGAATTGATCTAACCGCTACACTGACAGAACAGAATGCCCTCACGGGCAATTTTGCGCGCCTGAAGTTGGGCGAAACAAACAGACCAGAGGTCAGGAGAACTCATGTACGGTCGGGACACTTCCGGACGCGCCCAAGATGCCTTGTCGGCATCCGCTTTAACTTTTCTGCGCGCCATGGATCGCAATCGAAACCGGGTCGCGGCCGAGTGCGGCCTGACCGGCAGCGAGCTACGGGCCGTGGCTCGCGTGGCCGAAGCGGGAAGTATCACCCCGAAATTACTCGCGTTATCGATGGAAATGACCACCGGCGCCGTGACGGCGATCTCGAATCGCCTTGTGGCCTTGCAACTGCTGACGCGTGGTGCCCACCCGCATGATCGGCGCAGTCTGCTGCTGACCTTGACGCCCGCCGCAGAGCAGCTCACGCAGAAAATTTACGACGACTTTGAGGCGCTCATCGCCCACTCCGTGCGCGAGATCGGCCCGGAGGAACAGTCGCGGCTGGGCGCTATGCTGACCGCTATGGCGTTGACCGTGGATGCGGACGCCGATCTGAGTCTGACCGCCTGAGTCTGACCGCCTGAGTCTGACCGCCTGAGTCTGACCGCCTGAGTCTGACTGCTTGAGTTTGGCGGTCCGGGCTTGTTCGGCTGGGCAGCCGTTAGGGGTGGCGGATTCCACGCCCGGCCAGCATGGATCGATAGCCCTCCCGATAGGTGGGGTAGCTGAAGGTGAAGCCCGTATCGCGCAGGAGCTGATTGCTCAGGAGCTTGTCGCCACCACGCTGGCTTTCGCGGGTGCGCGTCGGCTGGTCCGACTCGTTCAGCGTCGGTTTGGGTAGGTCGAGCTCGGCGGCGAGAAAGGTCAGCACCTCGTCGCTGCGTACCGGCTCGTTGTCGACGCCGAGATAGAGCGGCGCCGGTTGCTCAGAACGCAGCAGCAGGTGAACGATAGCGGCGGCTGCGTCGTCCCGATGGATGCGGTTGGTGTGGCGTGACTGGGCGGAGAGCCCGGCACCGGCTCGTACTTGCTCGATCAGGCGTTCACGACCGGGGCCGTAGATGCCGGCCAGGCGCAAAACGATCGCGGCGGGGAGACGGGAGTGGAGCATCCGTTCGGCATCGAGCACAATTGAATCGGTGCCCGGTTTCGGGTTTGCCGGGGTCTGCTCGTCGACCCGGCTGCCGTCATTGACGTCGTAGACCGCCGTCGAAGACACCAGCAGCATGCGGCGCGGCGTGACCCGAGCATCCCTGAGAGCGTCGAGCAGGTTGCGCAGGCCGTCGAGGTAGGCGGCGCGGTAGGCCGTGACCGTTGGGCTGCCAGCTGAGAGAGCCACGACCACAAACTTGGTATCTGATGGAATGACGGGTTTTTGAATGCTCAGGTCGATGGATTGGCCGGTGATTTCTGCGGGTAGCACCCTCGCCGTGCGACGCAGCCCGACCACAGCGTGCCCCAGTCGGGCAAATCGCAGACCCACCTCGGTGCCGAGGTCGCCGCATCCAGCGATGAGTACCGTCATCTGTCTCCTTGTGCTCAGGGACAACGCTAGCTGGCTTCGGCGCCGAAATGGACAATCCGGGATAGTCACTGAAACGTGGGGTGAGCGTTGCCGCCTGTTCACCTCGGGAAAATACTCTTGAGAAGTTCTCAGCCATCGACTCAGAAGGATTGACATGATCAAGAAGATTGCAACTGGCGCTGTATTCGTCTCCCTGCTGCTCAGCCTCGGAAATGCTGCCCACGCAGGTTCGGTTGGCCCCAAGGCGGGTTCTGACGACCACGGAAAAGGTGCGTTCGCATTTGAGCCCCTCGCCGCATCCGCCTACGATCAGGCCAGCAGTGACTGGACCGTGCCGTACCTCGTGCCAGCCGGTTTCACGCAGACCCTGGTGAAGGACGAGACCGTGCTCGATGTTTACCCCGGCGTCGATGACCTGCACGATATGAATACCCACAATGAGACCGGCCACGAAGCCGGACGCTATCTGTACAACACCTACGAGGTCGGCGAGAACGGCGCTGTGGCTGTCACTGATTTGAAGACCGGCAAAGCCTCGGTCATCGCCCAGCGAGCCGACTGGAATCGCCTGGACGGCATCCGTTGGACGCCGTGGGGTTCCCTGCTGATTACCGAAGAGACGGCTGGCGGCAAGGTCTACGAGCTGTTCCTCGACAAGAAAGACCTCACCAAGGTCGTCAAGATCGAGGAGCGAATCGCGCTCGGCGTATTGCGCCATGAGGGCATCGACGTCGACAAGGACGGCAACGTTTACGTCATCGACGAGCTCAATGGTGGTTCGGTCTACAAGTTCGTACCCACCCGCAAGGGCAACCTTGCAATAGGCCAGCTCTACGCGCTCAAGCTGACCGGGCTGGCCGATGCCGATCAGCTCTGGAATCAGGCGACCTTCGCGAACAAGGTCGGCTCTTTCACCTGGGTTGCCCTCGACCAGAATCAGGTTCAAACGGATGCCGACGTCGCGTCGAACGCGGTCGTCGCGACCGAATTCGGTCGCCCCGAAGACGTCGAGATCATTGACCACACGCTGTACGTGGCCAACACCTCGGAAGACCGCGTCATCGCCATCGACCTGAAGAAGAGCCTACTCAGCACCTTCGTGCAGGCCGGGGTCAACGCGCCGGTCGAGAACCAGACCGCTGGAATCACGGGATTCAACAACCCCGATAACCTGGCTGAGGGTCCCGACGGCGCCCTGTGGATCGTCGAGGACAACAGCTTCAGCGATGTCTACCGGGCCAGCACGCGCACCAATAAGGTCGGTAACTCCACGAACGTTGAACTCTTCGCTTCCCTGACAGACCAGGGCGCCGAGACGACCGGCATCTACTTCGGTAAGAATCCGAAGGACCTCTACGTGAGCGTGCAGCACCCCGACAAGGCGCTCGCCGACGGTATCTGGAAGATCAGCAAGCGCTAAGTTCGGCCTGGCATCGACGCGCCGCCCGGCAGCCGGGCGGCGCATGCGTCTAATCAGGTGCTGCGACCGGCCGCAGATGCGTCGAAAGGTGGCCGCTACCATGAAGCCATGGCTATTGTTCCTGACACGTCTGACTGGACCTGGGTGCTCGAACGACCCTGCCCCGACTGTGGATTTCGGGCGAATGCGGTGGCCTTCGACGACCTTCCGCGCTTGATTCGCGAGAATGCGGCGGCGTGGGGTGCAGTGTTGGTGCGAGCGGATGCTGCGGTGCGCCCGAACGATCACACCTGGTCGCCTTTGGAATACGCGGCCCACGTGCGCGATGTCTGTCGGCTCTTCGAGGAACGCCTGCACCTGGTGCTGACCGAAGACGACCCGCTGCTGGCGAACTGGGACCAGGATGCCACGGCGATCGCCGAGCGGTACGACCTGCAGGTGCCGGAGACGGTGGGTAGCGAGCTTGCTGCGGCTGCAGCATCCGTTGCCGAGCGCTTTGCGAAGGTCGCGGTGGATGCCCGCCAGCGGACCGCGCGCCGCAGTGACGGGCCGTCGTTTACTGCAGCAACGCTCGGGGCGTACTTTCTGCACGATATCGTGCATCATCGCCACGACGTGGGTGCCGACTAACGATCGAGCTGGAAGCGCGCTAGGGGGTAGAAACGGGTTGACATCGCGGCTTGGCCGGATAAAGTAAGTACATTGTGTACGTACACATTATTCGCGGGCATCGCAGCCCCTAGCTAAGGAGATTCGCCATGGTAGCCGGATCCAAAATCGTCAGCCGAGTGCCTTTGTTTGATGGCATGAACCGCATTCCCGGTGGACTGATGCTCCTTCCACTTATTCTCGGCTCTGTCGTGGGCACGTTCTTCCCTGGCTTTCTCAGCATGGGTAACTTCACCACCGCACTATTCCAAGCCAGTGCGCTTCCACTGATCGGCCTGCTGATCTTCGCCACAGGCATGCAGATCACCCTGAAAACATCCGGTCCGGTGCTCGCCACCTCCGGAGTCCTGCTGCTCTGCAAGTCCATTATTCCGGCCACGATCGTCGTGCTCCTCGCCCAGATCGTGGGCATCGATGGAATTTTGGGCGTTTCCATTCTCGCGCTGCTCGTGACCATGGACAACAGCAACGGTGGCCTCTGGCTTGCCTTTACCGGGCGCTATGGAGATGCCCGCGACCGCGGGGCATACATGGCTTCCGCCATCAATGACGGGCCCTTTTTCTCAATGCTCTTCCTGGGCGTCGCTGGCCTGGCCAACATTCCCTTCCAACTGCTTCTGGCGGCCGTCATTCCGTTGCTGATCGGCGTGATCGTGGGCAACCTCGACCAGAAATGGACCGAGATCATGCGCCCGATCCCGAACATGATCATTCCGTTCTTCGCCTTCGCGTTGGGCACCGGCATCAACCTGCAGAATGTGCTGACCGGGGGACTGTCCGGTATCATCGTGGGCATCGTCGCCACCCTACTCACCGGCACGCTCGCCTATCTCGGCTACCGATTCATTCTGCGCCGCGGTAACAAGTCCGGCATCGGTATCGCATCGGCCACCACGGCCGGCAACGCGATCGCCACCCCGGCCATCATCGCCCTCGCCGACCCTACCTTTGCACCCTTCGTCGAGGTCGCAACGGCCCAGGTCGCCTCCGCAGTACTCGTCACCGCGGTGTTCGCGCCGCTGCTGGCAGCCTGGGTACTCAAAAGAGAAGGTGGCCTGGTTGCCAATGAGCCGGCCGCCGAATCCTCCGGCGACACTGTTGCGGTACACACGGTCGAACACTCATGACCGGCCGCATCCGCCAGTATCACGCCCGCCACCATGGTTGAGCCCTTCCGACATGACTTGGAGCATCCGGAGTCAGGCCCCCTGGCCGACGGAACGCGTGCCGACCATGTTTCCGTAGGCATCGTGGCCGATGACCTCACCGGTGGCGGCGATTCAGCGGTGCAATTTGCCCGCGACGGATGGCGCACCCGGCTCGCATTGACCGCGCCCGACAGCGGAGCCACCAGCCACGGAACGGTTCTCGCGGTGGTGTCCGACGCCCGCGCGCAGTCGGCGCAGCTCGCCCGAATGAGTACATCAGAGGCCGTGGAGGCGCTCGGGAATGCGGGCGTCAATCGGCTCCTGCTTAAAATCGACTCGACCATGCGGGGCTCGGTTCACGCTCAAATTCACGGCGCGGTCACCGCGTGGCGCAAGCTTTACGATGCAGCTTTCGCTGTTGTTTGCCCCGCGTATCCGGCAATGAAACGAACCGTGCAGAACGGTCGGGTTCTGGTCAATGGTCAGGGTGTGGAGACGACGGCCGTTGGCACCGATCCGGTGACGCCCGTGACAACGAATTTGCTGTCGGAACTGGTGCCGGGAAGCGTTCACATCTCCCTTGGCCGGGGAACGCCCCTGGAACACGCCGAACAACTGCGCGCCGCGGCACGCAACCAGACCCGCGTCGTCACGGTCGACGCAGCAACGGATGCGGACCTGATGGTACTGGCCGAAGCTGTGGCCCTGCTCGGGGCCGAGGCCGTTCCCGCCGGGAGCGCCGGGCTGGCGCTTGCGCTCTCGCAGGTCTGGTGCCGTGACCTGGCCGCCGCGGCAGAGTCACGGCGGGTGCGGGCAGGGCGTGTGGTCATCGTGGTCAGTTCGCTGCACGATGTCTCCCGGTCTCAGTACGATCATCTGGTCGGCAGCACCCCGCCGCAACACGTGCGCACATTCGCGCCGAGCCTGAGCGTGTTGCTCGAGCCGGCTGCGGTTGGCCGTTGGATTGCCGCGGAGCTAGCGGCGGCACCATATCTTCCCGCGATCGTGATCGTGGCAACCCCATCGGAGCGGCCCGCGGCATCCACTGCAACTGAATCGGCGGCCGTAATTATCGCCGACGGGCTCGCGACAATCACCGCGGCGGTATTCGCACACCGTTCCGTGGGAGCTTTGGTGCTCATGGGCGGCGAGGGCGCGCGGGCCGTGCTCAATCGCTTTGAGGCCGGTGCCATCGTGGTGACGGATGCCATTCGCGAGGGAATTCCGGTAGGCCTAATCGAAGGCGGCCTCGCTGACGGCCTGACTGTCGTCACTAAGGCCGGCGGCTTCGGCGTCACATCGTCGATTGCCGATATTCTTCCCGAACTCTTGGCTGACCACGTGCTTAGCCCCTCTATCAGCCCGAACATAGGAGTACACCCATGACACTTCCCATCCTTGCTGTCACCATTGGAGACGTGGCCGGAATCGGTCCCGAGATTACGGCCAAGTCACTGCTCGGTCACGGAGACGTTCGCACGCGGTGCGTTCCCGTCGTAATCGGCGATGAGGCGGCGATGCGCCGCGGCGTGCTCAACGTGGGCGGCGATCAGGCGGCGATTCGCGTGATCGCTAATGTGGCCGACGCCCGTAACGAGCCCGGAACAATTGAGCTGTTGCAGACCGGCCCGTCACTCGAACACGTGGAGCAAGGCGTGCTCAGTGCCGCGGCCGGCGATGCCTCCTACCGTTTCGTGGTGGAGGCCTGCCGGCTCGCCCGCGCCGGCGAGGTGCAGGGAATCGTGACGGCGCCGCTGAACAAGGCTGCGATGCACGCCGGTGGGCACAACTGGCCCGGCCACACCGAGCTGCTCGCTCACGAATTCGGGGTGAAAAATTTTTCCCTCGTGTTGTCGGCCGGGGACCTGTATTTTTTTCACCTCACCACGCACGTGTCGATGCGCCAGGCTATCGAGAACATCACGATCGAGCGCACTCTTTCGGTGTTAGAACTGGCTGGCGCCTTCGCCAAATCCATGGGCAAGCCCGATGAGCTGATTGGACTCGCCGGCCTCAACCCGCATGCGGGCGAAAATCGGCTCTTCGGAAATGAAGATGCCGACATTTTGGCACCGGCCGTGGTCGAGGCCAGGGCTCGTGGACTCAACGTCGTTGGCCCCCTGCCCGCCGACGCTCTGATTCCCGCGGCCGTACGCGGAAAGTACAACCTCGCCGTGGTCTGCTACCACGACCAGGGTCACGCACCCTTCAAAGCCGTCTACGGTGACGACGGCGTGAACATCACGGTCGGACTGCCAGTCGTGCGCGTGTCAGTCGACCACGGCACCGCGTTCGACATCGCCGGTCAGGGAATCGCCCGCGAGGCCAGCCTCGTGCTGTCGCTGGAACGCGCCGCAGCACTCGCGCCCGGGTGGGACCACGTGTGGCGGGCCGCGCAGGCCGCCTAACCGTCATGGCCAGCCGAGCGCATGCCCGGTCCGCGCAGGCAGCGCGGCCGGGGCGATGGCACTCTGCGCCCTACGATGGAGTGATGTGGCTAGATGAAGTGCCCGCCGGGGCGGTCAATGCCGCCAACGGCAGCCCACTGCACAGCCAGGTTGGGGCAATCATCCGTTCCCATATCGTCAATGGGCAACTGCCGCCCGGGTCGCAGTTGCCCACCGAGGCGGAGTTGCAGGAACGGTTCTCCGTTTCCCGCTCGGTCGTGCGTCAGGCACTCGCCGCGCTCAGTGCTGAAGGCCTCGTTCAGCGCGGGCGCGGGCGCGGCAGCGTGGTGTCGCCGCGCGGTGAGCACCATCGACTCGTGCAGCGCATGTCGGGCCTGTCCACCCAGATCTCGGCCGAGGGCGCTGATGTCTTCACCGCCGTGCTCGCACTGGCGCCCGAGCAGAATGCTGCTGCATCAGCGGCGCTGGGTGGGGCTGAGGTCGTCGGTATCCGTCGACTGAGATCTGCCGGCACCGGCCCCCTCGCGGTCATTCACACCTGGCTGCCCCTGTCGATTGGTGCCGGCCTCACGGCCGTCGAGCTGACGGATGCCTCGCTGCACACCGTTCTGCGTTCTCGCCTGGGCGTGTCGTTCGTCTCGGGCCGCCGGCAGGTGCGCGCTGTAGCTGCCACGGAGGGCCTGGCGAAGCTGTTGCAGATCAGTGTGGGGGAGCCGCTGCTACTGCTCGAAGGTACGAGTCTTGACGAACATGGCGTGCCCATCGAGATGTTCTCCACCTGGCACCGTGCCGACCGCGTGGTTTTCGACCTCGACGTGGTCGACGCCGATGCGCCGGCTATCGCACCTGACCTAGCGCACGCCGACGGCCGTGTGACCCGCCCCCAGCTGGCAGCTCACGCCGCGGACTTAGCCCGCCAGCTCCACGAGCTATCCGTGGAACTGGACCGGAACGACTGACCCGAGATCGGTACCTGTTGTAGAAGGCGCACCAGCCTGGCTGCCGATCCGCGCGATGTGCTGAAATCGCACCATACGAGAGCGTAGCGAAGCTGTCGGGCACTGCTAAAGGTCGGTGCCCTCCACGGTGCCCTCCGTTGTGCCCGCTGAGCGAATGCTTCCCGGTTGGGCGTCGACGCCCTCACGGGACTTATGCAGTGGAGCGGATGACGGGAATCGAACCCGCGCTATCAGCTTGGGAAGCTGAAGTTCTACCATTGAACTACATCCGCGCGCCCGACCGTGAGCGAACAACAATCGGAACGGTGCCAGCATATCAACCCGGCGCGGCTAGGCTGGCACCGTGCTGCTCTCAGATCGCGATATCAAAGCTGAACTCGACGCTGGACGAATCGGTTTGGAGCCGCTCGACCCGGCCATGATCCAGCCATCGAGCATAGATGTGCGCCTGGACCGCCTGTTTCGGCTGTTTGACAACCACAAGTACGCCTACATCGATCCGGCCGAGGATCAGCCGGAACTGACCCGCCTGATCGAGACCAAGCCCAACGAGCCGTTCATTCTGCACCCGGGCGAGTTCGTGCTCGGCGCCACCTATGAGCAGGTGACCCTGCCCGACGACATTGCCGCCCGGCTCGAGGGCAAGAGCTCGCTCGGGCGTCTCGGTCTACTGACCCACTCCACAGCCGGGTTCATCGACCCGGGCTTTTCGGGCCACGTCACGCTCGAGCTCAGCAACGTCGCGACACTGCCGATCAAGCTTTGGCCCGGAATGAAGATTGGCCAGCTGTGCTTCTTTCAGCTCAGCTCTCCGGCCGAAAAGCCGTACGGCTCGAGCGAATACGGCTCCCGCTACCAGGGACAGCGCGGCCCGACGGCTTCGCGCTCGTTCCAAAACTTTCACCGCACCGCCATCGAGCGCTGAACCCCCTTCGAAAGAAGGCGGATGCCCGGGTAATCCGAACGTAACCTCGCGTCGGGTAAAATCTAGGTATGACTTCCATGCCCACCCGATTCGACGAGGCGCTCATCGCGCACGGTCCGACGCCGGAGTACCCCGGGCGCATGCACCGTTTCGGCCAGATGGTCGGGTCCTGGGCCGCCAAGGGCACCCGACTTGACGAGACCACCGGTGAGTGGCTCGAACGTGACTTTGTTTGGATGGTCGAATTCATCCTCGACGGTCGGGCCGTGCAAGATGTGGAGGTCGTCGCGAGCACGACGCACCCGTCTGGATTCGAAACCGTCGCGACCACAGTGCGCGTCTACGACCCCTTGGCCGGAGCCTGGCGCGTCAGCTACTTCGCCCCGGCACTGGGCGAATACTGCCAGCTCATAGCAACCCCATACCGCCATGGTGTGCGGCAGGAGGGCACCCGCACCGACGGCCGCCCGATCCGCTGGAACTTCACTGCTATCACTCCCGACAGCTACAAGTGGGAGGGCTGGGTCTCCGCCGACGAGGGAACGACCTGGCAACTCATCGAACACAACGAGGCCACCCGCATCCGCTGAAAAAACGGATGCCAGTAGCCTCGGCGAGTGGGCGGCCTACAGGGCGAACTTGAAGCCGAGGCCGTCGGGGTACTCACCGAGGGCGGTGAGGTTCGTGGCCGCGGTCTGCAGAGCCGCGAGGGTGAGGGCGAGCGTGCCAGGACCGAAGCTGACTCGGCTGATGCCGAGTTCGGCGAGGCGCCCCAGCGGAACGAGTCCGGGCGCACCGATCACCGAGATCTTGCCGTTGACCTGCTCGATCGCGCGCGACACCTTGTCTTCGTCGGTGAGGCCGAGGAAGAAGATGACGTCAGCGCCGGCGCCGAGGTAGGCGTTCGCGCGGGCGACGGCTTCGTCCCAGTCACCGCCGCCGGCCAGGGTGTCGACGCGGGCGTTGATCACCAGTGGAATGCCGCTCTGGTCGGCTCCGGCACGGGCCGCTGCTACGCGTGCGGCGGCGGTTTCGATGTCGAACTGCGGGGCCTTCTCACTGCCGACGGAATCCTCAATGTTGATGCCGACGATGCCGGATTCCTCGATGAGGCGACGCACGTTGCGGGTCACGCCCACGGCATCCGGGGCATAACCCTTTTCGAAGTCGGCTGAGACCGGTAGGTCGACGGCACCGGCGATGATCGTGGCGGCACGGATAGCCTCGTCGAGCGAGAGGCCCTCACCGTCTTGTAAACCTCGCACGTTCGAGATGGAGTGGCTCGCGGTGGCGAGGGCTTTGATGCCGGGGGCGTCGGCCACGATCTTGGCGGTGATGGCATCCCACACGTTGGTCACGATGAGAGGCTCGCCCGGTACGTGCAGCGAGAGCAGGAGTTCGGCCTTCTGGAGCTGGGTAAGTGTCATGCGTGCCAGTCTGACCGGCTCGCGCGCCCCAAGCGAGGGGACGGCCTCATTCCAGCGGATGCTCAGGAAAAAACAGGGTGACGCTCAGCAAGACGCGCACTGGCGTTCGGTGTGCCACCTGCGGCCGGGCGCGCGAACTTGAAGTGGCACTCACCGCTACTGGGCACTACGAGGCGCGCCAGGAACAAAGATTGCGGTGCCGCAACCCGACTAGCGGATCTGCTGTTGCCGAGCTGAGACTGGAATGAGCAGGAGCAGGCCGAGAAGCAGTACGAGCATGATGCCGAGAATGCCCCAGTAGGTCTCGCCGAAGATCGTGACCGACAGTGCGAAGGCGGTCGGGGCAAGAAAGCTGACGGCCCGACCGGTTGTGGCGTAGAGTCCGAAAACCTCGCCCTCACGGCCGACGGGAATGAGACGGGCCAAAAAGGTACGGCTGGCCGATTGAGCCGGTCCGACGAACAGGCACAAAGCCAGTCCCGCCGTCCAGAACACGATCTGCCCGCCATCGTGCAGGAAAAACACTACGAGGCCGCTGATCAGAAGCCCGATCAGGGCGGTCACGATGACGGGCTTCGCGCCGAGCCGGTCGTCAAGGGCCCCGACGCTCATCGTGGCTACGCCGGCGACGATATTGGCGGCGATGGCAAAGATGATGACCTCGCCGGGTGAGAATCCGAAAACGGATGCCGCGAGCACGCCTCCGAAGGTGAAGACGCCGGCCAGACCGTCGCGGAACACCGCGCTCGCGATGAGAAAGTAGACCGTCTGGCGGCTGGTCTTCCAGAGGCGGGCAATATCGTGGGCGAGCACCACGTAACTTTGAAAAAAGCTGACCTTTTCGCGGCGGGCGGCCTTGGGCGCCCGATACTCCGGCACCCGCAGGAGTACGGGCAGCGCGAACAGGCCAAACCAGGCGGCTGCGAGCAGCATGGAGACGCGCACGGCGAGGCCGTTGTCGCCGGTCACCCCGAACAGGCCGACATCGGGCTGGATAAAGCCGAAGTACACGATGAGCAGCAGCACGATACCGCCGAGATAGCCCATGCCCCAGCCGAATCCGCTGACCTTGCCGATGGTGCGCGGCGTCGACACCTGCGCGAGCATAGCGTTGTAGTTGACGGATGCGAATTCGAAGAAGACGTTGCCGGCCGCGACCAGGAACAGTCCGAGCAGCAGGTAGCTCGGGCTTGCCTGCACGAAGAACATGGTCGCGGTCAGCGCGACGACGATGAAGGTGTTCACGCCGAGCCAGAATTTGCGACGGCCGGAGGTGTCGGAGCGTTGCCCGGTGATCGGGGCCAGTGCGGCAATGACGAGGCCGGCGATGGCCAGGGCCCAGCCAAGTTGGGCGCTGATCACGTCGTCATCGCCGAAAGACGAGCCGGTGATGTACACCGTGAAGACGAAGGTGGTGACGACCGCGTTGAACGCGGCCGAGCCCCAGTCCCAGAACGCCCAGGCGACCACCCGACCACGCGTCGGAGTGGTTTCCGCGTCTACGGCGACAGTCTGGGTCATGTGCACAATCTACTGCGTGCCGGTAAACATCGGGATTTGGCGAGCCACGGCATCCGTTTGAATGAAACTTGAGTCACTCACACTCAACTTTCAGCCACAGAAATTGACAGGGACGAAACAGCTCTGGAATACTTGAGTCGTCGAGGCTCAAGTCTTGAGATCACTTTGTAGTTCGTTTCACACATGATTGAAGGAGAACAACCCACATGGCTCGTGCAGTAGGTATTGACCTCGGAACCACCAACTCTGTGGTGGCCGTGCTCGAAGGTGGAGAACCCACCGTCATCGCCAACGCTGAAGGCTTGCGCACCACCCCCTCGGTGGTCGCGTTCACCAAAGACGGCGAGGTTCTCGTCGGAGAAACCGCCAAGCGCCAGAACGTCACCAACGTCGACCGCACCATCTCCAGCGTCAAGCGCCACATGGGCACCGGCTGGAACGTCGCCATTGACGACAAGAAGTACACCCCGCAGGAGATCTCGGCTCGTATTCTCGCCAAGCTCAAGCGTGACGCTGAACAGTACCTGGGCGAGAAGGTCACCGACGCCGTCGTGACCGTGCCCGCGTACTTCAACGACGCCGAGCGTCAGGCCACGAAGGAGGCCGGCGAGATCGCCGGACTCAACGTGCTACGCATCATCAACGAGCCGACCGCTGCCGCGCTGGCCTACGGACTCGACAAGGGCAAGGAAGACGAGCTCATCCTGGTCTTCGACCTCGGAGGCGGAACCTTCGACGTGTCGCTGCTCGAGGTAGGCAAAGACGACGACTTCTCCACCATTCAGGTACGTTCGACCTCCGGCGACAACCGCCTCGGCGGCGACGACTGGGACCAGCGCATCGTTGATCACCTGATCAAGCGCTTCAAGGAGACCACTGGCGTTGACGTGTCTAAGGATAAGATCGCCAAGCAGCGCCTCAAGGAAGCCGCTGAGCAGGCCAAGAAGGAACTCTCCTCGAGCATGTCAACGAGCATCCAGCTGCCCTACCTCTCGCTGACTGAAAATGGCCCGGCCAACCTCGACGAGACGCTCACCCGCGCCCAGTTCGAGAAGATGACCGAAGACCTGCTCGACCGCACCAAGAAGCCCTTCCAGGACGTCATTCGTGAGGCCGGCGTCAAGGTCGGCGACATCGCCCACGTCGTTCTCGTCGGTGGTTCGACCCGTATGCCCGCCGTTTACGAGCTCGTCAAGAGCGAGACCGGCGGCAAGGACCCGAACAAGGGTGTCAACCCGGACGAGGTCGTCGCCGTCGGCGCCGCGCTGCAGGCCGGCGTTCTGAAGGGTGAGCGCAAGGACGTTCTGCTCATCGACGTCACCCCGTTGAGCCTCGGCATCGAGACCAAGGGCGGCATCATGACGCGTCTGATCGAACGCAACACGGCCATCCCGACCAAGCGCAGCGAAACCTTCACCACGGCCGACGACAACCAGCCGTCCGTTGCTATCCAGGTCTTCCAGGGCGAGCGCGAGTTCACCCGCGACAACAAGAATCTCGGAACCTTCGAGCTCACCGGCATCGCGCCGGCGCCGCGCGGTATCCCGCAGGTTGAGGTCACCTTCGACATCGACGCCAACGGCATCGTGCACGTGTCCGCTAAGGACAAGGGCACCGGAACCGAGCAGTCGATGACCATCACGGGCGGTTCCTCGCTCGCGAAGGAAGACATCGAGCGCATGGTGCGCGAGGGTGAAGAGCACGCTGCAGAAGACAAGCGTCTGCGCGAGGTTGCCGAGACCCGCAACACGGCCGAGCAGCTCGCCTACTCGATCGAGAAGCTGATCAAGGACAACGTCGACAAACTGCCCGAAGACGTCAAGAATGAGGTGCAGGCTGATGTCGACGCCCTCAAGTCCGCTCTGGCCGGCGACGATGACGACGCGGTGAAGACCGCGTTCGACAAGCTCAACGAAAGCCAGGGCAAGCTCGGCGAAGCAATCTACAAGTCCAGCCAAGCGGATGCCGCAGCCGGTGCTGACGAGACCAGCACCGACGAGGTCCCCGCTGAAGAGCACAAGGACGAAGACGTTGTCGACGCCGAGGTTGTCGACGACGACGAAGACGAGAAGAAGAAGTAGGCCGCAACCATGGCTGACAAAAAACATCCAGACAACGACGCGTCCGCTGCGGGGGTGCCCGATGACGGCACTGCCGCAGCGGGCGCGGCCGCTGCTGATGCAGCATCCGCTTCTGAAGCTGACGGTACGGCCGACGGGATCGAAGAAGACGAACTGACCGTTCAGGACATTTTGGACGCGGCGGAACGTGAAGAGGCTGAGCCGACGAGCGAACACCTCGCCGACCTCAAGCGCGTGACGGCCGAGTACGCCAACTACCGTCGGCGCACCGAAGCCAACCGTGCGATCGAGAAAGAGCGCGTGACCGGGGATATCGTCAAGGTACTCATTCCGGTACTGGACGACATCTACCGTGCTGAGAAGCACGGCGATCTCGTGCCCGACTCCGCCTTCGCCACGATCGCGGCCAAACTGCGCGCGAGCGTTGAACGCCTCGGCCTGACCTCCTTTGGTACAGTCGGCGACCCCTTTGACCCGACCATGCACGAGGCGATCTTCCAGCAGCCGAGTGCGGCCGTCGGCACCGAAACCGTCGGCGACGTTGCGGAGACGGGGTACTACCTCGGCTCCACGCTACTGCGCGCGGCCAAGGTCGTCGTTCAGGTACCGAGCGATGGCTAGCCAGGACTGGTTCGACAAAGACTTCTACAAGGTTCTCGGGGTATCGAAAGATGTCACGCCGGCCGAGTTGAAGAAGGCGTACCGCAAACTCGCGCGAAAGTACCACCCAGACTCCAACCCGGGGAACCCCACCGCTGAGGCGAAGTTCAAGGAACTCAGCGAGGCGCACTCGGTACTGAGCGATGCCGCGCAGCGCAAGGAATACGACGCCGTGCGGGCCATGGGCAGTGGGGCGCGCTTCGCCGCGCCCGGCGGCCGAACTCAGAGCGGCGGCTTCGAGGATGCCTTCGGAGGCATGTTCGGCGGCGGAAGCCGCCAGCAAAGTTACACCTTCGAGCAGGGCGGCTTCGACGATATCCTCGGGGGTATGTTCGGCAGAGGTAGCGGCGGTGGTGGCGGCTTTGGCAATCCCACCGGCGGCTATCGCGGGTCGGGCGCGCCTACCCGCGGCCGCGACGTGATCGCGTCGACGACCATCGACTTCATCACGGCCACCCAAGGCGACCAGATCAGTCTGCAAACCCAAGATGGCCGGCCGATCAAGGTCAAGGTCCCAGCCGGCGTTGCGGACGGGCAGAAGATCCGCCTGCGCGGCAAGGGCCAGCCCAGCCCCGACGGCGGAGAAACCGGCGATATCGTACTGACGATCACCGTGCGCAAGCACCCGGTGTTCGAACGTGACGGTCTCAACCTGCGGGTGACGGTTCCGGTCACCTTTGTGGAGGCGAGCCTCGGCGCGACGATCGAGGTGCCCACCCTCGGTGGTCCCCCGGTCAAACTGCGCGTGACCCCTGGCACTCCCGGAGGACGCGTGCTTCGCGTCAAGGGTCGCGGTGTCACCACGGCGAAGGGCACTGGCGACCTGCTCGCCATCGTGCAGGTTGCCGTGCCGTCACACCTCTCGAAGGACGCGGAAGAAAAACTCGAAGCCTTCGCCGAGGCGCTGCCCAAGGAAAACCCGCGCGATGAACTACTCAAGCGGGCGAAGGGCTAGCCATGGACGAGACCACCCGGGTTTTCGTGATTTCCATGGCAGCAGAGCTTGCGGGAATGCACCCGCAAACCCTGCGCCAATACGATCGCCTGGGCCTGGTCAGCCCGGAACGCACCCTGGGAAAGAGCCGTCGCTACTCCATGCTCGACGTGGCAAAGCTCCGTGAAATTGCGTTCTTAGGCTCAGAAGGCGTGAGTCTGGAAGGCATTCGTCGTATCCTCGAACTCGAGGATCACGTGCGCGGGCTTGAAAATCGCCTGCGCGAGTTGGAATCGACGCTCGCCGACGAATTGCTGAACCGTCCGGGCCGCCGCGTTTTTGCGGCTGGCTCGGCCGGCGACGTTATTTCGATGAAGGCGGGCACTCGCACCAGACGCAGCAACCAGATTGTCATCTGGCGGCAGCCCAGACCATAGCTAGCTCCACGTTTCGCTTTCACAGCACGAACTGGTTGCACCAGCACCACTTTCAGGGGGAACCATGTCCGAATCGGGCACGCACGACCAGTCCGCGCCGCGGAACATCAGAATGAATGCGAAAGACAGCATGAACGAATTCGAGTTTGAATTCGACTTCGATCGGCTGCGTCGTCGCCCCGACATCGAGGCTGAGAACTTGTTCGCCGTCGACGCGAGCGATCGGCTCATTCTCGATGAGGCCGCCGGTGCAATCGCCGCCTACCGCAGCGGCGGAGTCGTCGTGCTCGAGGACCGCTACGGCGCCCTCACCCTCGGCGCAGCCGCGCTGCACGACGCCCGCGGCATTCGCGTTTATCAAGATGCACTCTCGGGCGAGTACGCGCTTGACAGCAACGCCTCCGGCGTCAATCTGACGGATGCCTACCGCTCCCTTCCACTTGGCGAAGAGCTGCTGAGCGACGCCCACGTCGTGCTGCTGCAGCTGCCCAAAAGCCTCGACGCCCTCGATGAGATCGCCGGCGCCATCGCCAAATACGCCGCTCCCGACGTCATCGTCTTCGCCGGCGGCCGCATCAAGCACATGACCGTGAGCATGAACGAGGTGCTGCGCCGCCACTTCGGTGCCCTCAACGTGCGCCCGGCACGCCAGAAGTCCCGCGTGCTCATCGCCTCTTCGCCACTTGCCACCTCGACGACCGACTGGCCGCACAGCGAAAAGTACGAGGACTTCGACCTCGTGGTGCGCGGCCACGGCGGAGTGTTCGCCGGAACCAGCATCGACATCGGCACCCGGGCACTGCTCGAGGTACTCGACCGCATGAAGCCCGACGCCGAGCGTGCGATCGATCTCGGCTGCGGCACCGGCGTGCTCGCTTCGGCTCTCGCGGCGCAGCGACCCCGGCTGCGAGTACTCGCGACGGACCAGTCGGCCGTTGCTGTCGCATCCGCTCGCGCCACCGTCGACGCCAACGCGCTCGCCGAGCGGGTCACCGTCGTGCGGGCCGACGGCCTGTCTGGACAAGCGGATGACTCCGCCGACCTAATCCTGCTCAACCCGCCCTTTCACATTGGAGCGTCCGTGCACGCGGGCCTGGCCGAGAAGCTGTTCATCGACGCGGCACGGGTGCTCGCGCCCGGCGGTGAACTGTGGACGGTCTGGAATACCCACCTCGGCTACCGCCCGATACTCACCCGCATCGTCGGCTCGACCCGCCAGGTCGGCCGCAACACCAAGTTCACGGTGACGGTGTCAACTGGTCGCTAGCCTTTTCGGGGCGGGTGGCTACCGTCCCGTGCTGATCACGGCGACTGCTGACCCAGAGGATCAGGCGTGCACGAGCGGCTCGCCGTTCAGAATGTCGAGCTGCCAGGCCGTCGCTCCGTTTGAGTGCGAGTGGTGGTGCTGCACGAGGTTGAGCGACGCATTGCTGATACTGCCGACGGGCTGGTCGAGCGCGTTTTCGAGGCTTAAGCGAATGAGTGTGCCGTGCGCGACCACGATAATGCGCGCTCCGGGGTGCTCGCGAGCGAGGTCGCGCAGGGCGTCGATGCCTCGTGCAGCGACGGCCTGCTCGGTCTCGGCACCGTGGAATCCGCCGAGAAAACGCAGGGCATCGAGTTCGGCGCCGGCGCTCAAACCCTCGGCCGGCCCATAGTTGCGCTCGATCAGTGCAGGGAGGCGACGGACGACGTCGAGGCCGAGTTGCTGACCGATCAGGTCAGCGGTTTCTGCTGCGCGGGAGAGCGGTGACGAGACGATGAAATCCCAGTCGTAGCGTTTCAATGCAGCGACGGCATCCGTGGCCTGACTGCGCCCCACGTCGTTGAGGGGGATATCGGTGGCGCCCTGGATGCGCGCAGCGGCGTTCCAATCGGTCTGGCCGTGGCGGATGAGGGCGAAGGTCGTCGTCGTGGTCACCCGTCTATTCTGCCTTGGCCGACTGGGAGTGCGCGCCGCGCGCCAGCTGCGGCCTTGCGTCCCGCTGCGGCCAGGGCCAATCGCGCCAAAACCAAGACCGACCAGCCCAACAGCACCACGAGCAGCCCGTTGCGGGCGGTGAGCAGCAGCAGCGAGAACAGGTTACCGTCGATCAAAGGCAGGTAGAAGATCGGAAAGATCAACGTAGTCAGGCCCGCAATGGCCAGCATCAGCACGGCGGGCGCCCGCCAGATTGCCCAGCTGCGGCCAACGCCGACCGCGACGATCGGCACCAGCCAGAGCATGTATTGTGGCGACCCGACCTTGTTGAAGACGATGAATGCGCTGACCAGGGACAGGGAACCGAGCAACAGCAGTTCGACGGCATCCGCTTGTCGGCGTTGAGCAATAACCATCAGCACGGAGATGGCTGCGATGGCGCCGAACATGACCGGTGTCATCAGGGAGGCGACCAGATCGGTTCCGGGGCCGCTCACCTCGCGTGTCGCGATGGAAAAATTTTCGTAGATGACCGTGTCGTGCTGGCCGAGCGTGGCGAGCCACACCCACGGGGTCGTGACCGGAGCCTCGAGCTGCAGCGCACGGTCAGTCTGTTCGGTGACGAATCCGGTGAGAAACTGCCCAGCATCGAGCAGCCAAACAGATGCCGCCACCACCGCCGACAACGCCGCTCCGGTCAACACCACCGTGAGTTTTCGCGACGATACCGTGACGACGGCGAGGAAAACTGCGGCGGGCCAGACCTTGATCCAGGTGGCGAGGGCCAGCAGGAGTGCGGCGATGATCGGTCGACGCGCCAGCAGCACGAGTCCGACGATGACGAGCGGGGCGGTAATTCCTTCCAGGCGCAGCAGCCCGACCGGGCTCAGCAGAAACGAGCAGAGCAACCAGTACCAGGCCGGTTTGAAGCCGCTGCGGCGGCGTCCCCAGTCGGTCAGGGCTCCGACGGCAACGGCATTGAGCGCTGTCGTCATCAGAAACCAGAGCAGTTGGTAGAGCAGCGGCCCGGCGAGGTTGGCGACTGCGATCGGCAGCATGGCGCCGATCGGGTACACCCACGCCACATCGAGGCCCTGCCAGAAACCGTTGTCCAGGCCGAGTTCGGCCCATCTTCGGTAGAGCGGGAGATCGCCGAGTACCCGGCCGGTGAGGATGGTGGGGAGCAGGGCGACGAGAAAGACCGCGTGCAGGCCCAGAAACCCCAGGGCCAGGGTGCGTGGTCGTTGCAGGGTGAGACGGCGGTTCGGAGTGATCACCCTGGCCAGCCGGGCGTCGACGCGATCGAAGATTGTGGACATGAAACCATTTCTACAGCGCAGGGTGGGGTAGTCGTGGGCAGTCTAGGGGTGGCGAGTGAACTTCTGGTTACGGGTGGTTATTCCCTGGGCCGGGCCCGAAACCAGGTCCACGACAGATCATGGGCCCCGTTTTCGGACCCGGGCTTGAAAAGTCGTGCGGTTAGGCGAGGAGCTCGCGAATGTCGGCGGCGGTCAGGGCGGTGCCGGCCGGGGCACCATCGGTCATGACACTCTCGAACAGGCGGGCCTTGGTGGCTTTGAGGGCCATGACCTTCTCCTCGATGGTGTCCTTCGACACCAATCGGTAGACCATGACGTTCTTGGTCTGGCCGATGCGGTGTACGCGGTCGACGGCCTGCGCCTCGGTTGCCGGGTTCCACCAGGGGTCGAGCAAAATGACGTAGTCGGCTTCGGTTAGGTTGAGGCCGAATCCGCCGGCCTTGAGACTGATCAGAAAGACCGAGCTCGAGCCCTCCTTGAAGTCGCTGATGGCCTTCGCCCGGTTGCGGGTCTTGCCGTCGAGGTAGGAATAGCTGATGCCGGCCGCGTCAAGTCGATCGCGTGCCTTGCCGAGGTACTGGGTGAACTGGCTGAAAATGAGGGTGCGATGGCCCTCGGCGACGGTGTCTTCGAGCAACTCGAGCAGGGCATCGAGCTTGGTCGAGGGAACGCTGTCGTATTTCTTGTCGTACAGGCTCGCGTCGAGGCTGAGCTGGCGCAACATGGTGAGCGAGCGAAAGATCTCGAACCGGTTCGCATTCATGTCCTCGATCAGGCCGAGCACCTTCTGGCGTTCCCGGGCCAGGTGCATGTCGTAGACCTTGCGGTGCCGTGGGTGCAGGTCGAGTTCGAGCACCTGCTCCTGCTTCTCTGGCAGGTCGCTGGCAACCTGGGCTTTGGTGCGTCGCAGCATAAACGGACGGATGCGGCGGCGCAGCTGCGCGAGACGCTCGCCGTCGGCATCCGTTTCAATGGGCTTGCGGTAGTAGTCGGCGAAGCGGCTGGGGCTCGGGAACAGGCCCGGCGCGGTAATGGAAAGGAGCGACCACAGCTCCATTAGGTTGTTCTCCATCGGCGTGCCGGTGATGGCGAGCTTGAACGGAGTGCGCAGCCGGCGCGCGCAGACGTGTGCCTTGCTCTGGTGGTTCTTCACAAACTGTGCTTCGTCGAGCAGCAGCCCGGCCCAGTCCTGGGCGTTGTACTCTTCGAAGTCGAGTCGAAAGAGCGTGTAGGAGGTGACCACGACATCCGCTTCGCCCAGCACGTCCTGCAGGCTGGAGCCTCGCTTTCCGGCGGTCTGAGTGATGGCGACCGTCGCCAGGTCGGGAGCGAACCGGGCGCACTCGGTGGCCCAGTTGGAGACGACGCTCGTGGGCGCGACGACGAGGAACGGTTTGCGCACAGTACCGGGCTGCGCGCGTTCACTGTCGCGGGCGTGGGCGATGAGGGCGATCGCCTGCAGAGTCTTGCCGAGCCCCATGTCGTCGGCGAGTACGCCGCCGAGCTGGTGGTCGTAGAGAAAGCTGAGCCAGTCGAAACCGGTCTGCTGATAGGCGCGCAGGGTGGCGTGCACGGCTGGCGGGAGCGGGCGTTCGGCGATCGGTGCAGCCTCCGACAGGCCCTCGACGGCGCTTCGCCAGGTAGCGGCCTGTTCGGCGACCACGCCGAGCAGCTGCAGCTCGTCCCACAGGTCAGCCTGAAAGCGGCTGAGGCCGAGGGTGCCGGCGTTGTTCTCCTGTAGACCGCGAGCTTCTTCGATCAGGCGTCGCAGCTGCTGCAGTTCCGGCCGGTCGAGGCTGAAATAGGTTCCGCTGTCGAGGATCATCAGGTCCTGATCGGTAGCCAGCGCCCGAAACAGGTCGTCGAAGGGAATGTCTTCGCCCTCGATCGATACGGTGACGGCGAGGTCGAACCAGTCGCGGGTATCGGTGCTTTCGGTGGTGGCGAGGCTGATTACTGGCGCTTCGTCGGCCTCGCGATAGCTGGGCGCGTCGGCCGACACCTGCACGATGACACCTTCCTCCGTGAGCCGGGGTACGCCTTCACCGAAGAAGGTGATCATGACGGCGCCCTGCAGCCCGGAATGCTCGAGCAGGCGGGCCGTGCTGATCGGCGTGGCTGGCTGCCAGAGCTGCTCGAACGAGCTGATTGCGCGTTCGACGTTTCGCAGCGTGTTGCTCTCGCAAGTCGCGTCGCGAAAGTGGGTGTCGCCGGGGGTCGGGCGCAGCGGGTGGCGGTAGAGCACGGGTGCTGGCTCTATTTTACCGGCGTCCTGATCACCTTCGGCAGCGGATGCCGCGCCGATGACCGAGGCGGCTGCGGCCTGATCGGTGGGCGCGACATACTGCCACTCCCAGGCCAGGGTGATGCGGGCATCCGTTTGGTGGGTGATGGTGAGAGCCAACTGCGGCCGGGCCGTCTTGGGCAGATCGAACGAAGCGTCGTGGCTGGTCAGCGTGAGTTTTTGCTGAAGAAAAGGGTAGAAGTCGGCGAGAAATGCTGCCTCGTCGTCGGCCGGAATGTCGAAGCCGCCGGTCACGGCCAGGGCGCGGATCTCAGAGTTCACCGGGGCCTTGAGCGGGGCGAGGACGAGCTGATTGCCGGTCGCGAGCGGGTCGGCGGGGGCGGTCCAGGTGTAGGCGCCGTGTGCCGGATCGCCCAGAAATCCAAATTCGACGCCGCGGTGCAGCTTCTCGTTCAGCACGAGCAGCGGGGTCAGCTGCAGGCCGTCATCGTCCCGCCGAATATCGACCTCGAGCGTGGCGGGCGTGGGGGAGAGGAGAACGAGATTCTGGGCATCCGTGGCGCAGACCAGCGGCAGACCGCTCAGCTGGGCTTCATGCAGCAGATCCCAGAGGGCCTTGTTCTCGAAGTTGTCGAGGTAGAGCCAGTGGTCGGTGTAGCTGTAATAACGCTGCCCGGTGGCTGAGAGGGCGTAGAGGGCGTTCAGAATTTTGCGGTGGCCGCGGTTGTAGGTGCCCGGGGTCCAGGACAGGTTGTCCCAGGTGAGGGAGCCGCGAATCCACTTGCCCTTCTTGCCCATGACCATGGGGCGTGCGCCAAGGCGGCGCGGTCCCTGGCGGCGGTTTGGGCTGTACGCGGGGTCGAGCAGGTCGAATTGCAGCGCGAGGGCCGTGCTCGTGGCTGTCTCGGCGCTGGTCGGCTTCGCGAGCGGCGCCAGGGCTGCGCGCCAGGCCGGAACAGGTGGGCGAATGGGCACGACGGGCGCGGGGGTGAGCGGCTGATGCGCGGCCGGCACGAAGGTCGACTCGAAGACGGGGGTGCGGCGGTCACCGATGGCACGCACGTTGGACGCCGCGCGCTCGGCGTTCAGCTCGGCGGGGGTGCTGCGGCTCGCCAGCAGTAGGGCGGCGACGTGCTTGCAATTGCTGCCCATCGGGCAGGTGCAGGTTCCACTGGCCCGAACGGCCTGGCCGGCCGCATTGAGGGTGAATGAGATTAGAACGGTGTACGGCTGGGGGCTGGTGCCGCTCACGCGTCCGGTGAGGTGTGTTCCCGACGAAGCCCAGGACTGTTCGGTGACGTGTCCGTTGCGGGCGTACCGTTCACCACGCGAGAACGATTGGCTGCCGACGATGCGGGCAATCTCGTGAGTGCTGAGGGAATGGGCCATAGGTGGGAGAGCTCCGTAAGAACAAGGGACCAACCTTTATTGTCTCACGCAAGCCTGAGCGGCCAGGCTCACGTCACTTCGCCCTCGCGGCACTCAGTGGAGTTGGCGGCACTCCTAAAACCAGGGACGCCCCGAACTCTAACGAGTGCCGCGACAGTCGGGGCGGCCAATTAGCCCGCAGCGCCGGTCGACACGGCGGTTGTGTAGGCTCCGGCGGCGGTGGCCTGCAGCAGGGCGAGGGCTTGCGCCTCGATGTGGGTCTGCAGCACGATCACGCTCGAGGAGCGCACCACCGTTTGGGTGGCGACGATGAGGTCGAGCACTCGCTGCACGTCGGCGTTCGACCGGGCGACCACCCGGGCGAGCATGTCGCTGTCACCGGAGACCGTGTGCAACTCCAGAATCTCGGGAATTCTGGCGAGAGCGGCAACGACAACCGCATGGCCCGAGTCTTGGCGCACGGTGAGTGAGCAGTAGGCGGTGACTGGGTAGCCGAACTCGCTCGGGTTCAGGGTCGGTGCCCAGGACTTGATCACCCGGCGGCTCATCAGCCGGTCGAGTCGGGCCTGCACCGTAGCCCTGGCCACCTTGAGCCGCCGCGAGGCCTCGAGCACCGAGAGCTTCGGCCGCTCGCAGAACAGTGTGACGAGTCGGGCATCCAGCGAGTCGACATCCATGAGCGGGACCTTTCGGTGATCCGGTCGGGCATCGGTGCCGCACCGGGTGAATATACCAACTGTATAGTGTTACGTAGAAAATACACACAATTATTCACAGATTGTGCACTCTAAATGGTCACTGTGGCAGACGCTCGGCAAAGTCACTAGCTTTATTGTAGCCCACCCAGTCAACGATCAGAAGGAGCCAGCATGGCGACTCGCGCCCTCGACACCCTTCCGCTTCGAGAAACGGATGCCGGTGACCTCACCCCGGATCAGCTGCGCGATCTGTATCGGATCCTGGCGAACGTGCGCCGGCTCGACACCTCTGCCGTGGCCTGGCAGCGCCAGGGTCTCATTCCCGGCTACGCACCGATGCTCGGCCAGGAGGCAGCCCAGGTCGGTGCCGGCTTCGGCGTCGATAAGACCCGGGACTTCGTCTTTCCGACCTACCGCGAGATGGGGGTCGCGTACACCCTGGGCGTGAACATGGTCGGGTACATGTCCACCCACAAAGCCATCTGGCATGGCGGGCTCTATGACCCGGTGGCCACCCACTTCGCCCCGTTTCAAGCGGTCGTCGGCGGATCCGTGCTGCACGCGGTCGGCTGGGCGCACGGCCAGACGCTGAACGGCCAGACGCTGAACGGGACGGCTGCGGCGACTGGCGGCACGGCATCCGCTTCGAAAACCGGTCTCGGCGTGGGCCTGGCCTTTCTCGGCGACGGCGCGAGCTCGCAGGGTGACGTGCACGAGGCCATGAACTTCGCCGCCATTCTCAAGGCGCCGGTCGTGTTCTTTGTACAGAACAACGGCTGGGCCATCTCGGTGCCGACCGAACAGCAGGTGGCTGGTGGCTCGGTGGCTGCACGCGCTGCCGGCTACAGCATGCCGGCCGTGCAGGTTGACGGCAACGACGTACTCGCTGTGCTCGACGCGACCCAGCGCGCTGTCGCCCACGCACGCGCTGGTCTCGGCCCGGTCGTGGTCGAAGCGATGACCTACCGGCGCGGTCCGCACTCCACGAGCGACGATCCCGGTCGCTACCGCACCCTCGAGGACGAGAAAATCGGCGGCGGCGAAGACCCACTGAGCCGCTTTCGCACGATTCTACTGGCCGAAAAAGTTGCCGACGCCGCGTTCTTCGCCGAGGCCGACGCGCAAGCCCAGACGCGGGCCGACGAGATTCGCGACGGTGTCGTGGCCCTCACCAGTCGCCCAGGCAGCGAAATGTTCGACTTCGTTTTTCAAGAATCAACCCCGACACTCGGCGCCCAGGCGCGCCAGTGGAGAGAGGAATCCGAGCATGTCTGACGTCCTTGAACGCATACAGGAGACCCCGCTCCTGCAGCTATCCATGCAGCAGGCCATCAACCGGGCACTCGGTGAGATTCTCGAAGCCGACGACCGCGCCCTCATCTTCGGCGAAGACGTTGGCGTGCTCGGCGGAGTCTTTCGGGTCACCGACGGGCTGCAGCAGCGCTTCGGCGCGAACCGGGTGTTTGATACCCCCCTCGCAGAATCGGGCATTCTCGGCACCGCGATTGGTCTGGCCATGGCGGGCTTTCACCCGATTCCCGAGGTGCAGTTCGATGGGTTCGCCTACCCGGCCGTGAACCAGATCATCACCCAGCTGGCCCGCATGAACTATCGCAGCCGCGGTACCCTGCCCATGCCGGTGACGCTGCGCGTGCCGAGCTTCGGCGGTATTCGTGCTCCCGAACATCACGGTGAAAGCCTCGAATCGCTGTTCGCCCACGTGCCAGGGCTCAAGGTCGTCTCGCCCGCCAACCCGCAGCAGGCCTATCACCTGCTCAAGCACGCCGCCTCGATGCCCGACCCGGTCATCTTCATGGAGCCCAAGGCTCGCTACTGGAACAAGGCCGGGGTCGACCTGACTGAGAACAGCGCCTCCCTCGAGGGGGCGGTGATCGCCCGCCCGGGTACGCACGCCACCCTCATCGCCTGGGGCGGCATGGTGTCCCGCTGCTTGCAGGTCGCGGAGCTGGCCGCGGAAGATGGCATCGAACTCGAGGTGCTCGATTTGCGCTGGCTGAAGCCGATTGACGAAGCGCAGCTGGCGGCATCCGTTTCACGTACCCGTCGCGCTATCGTCGTGCACGAAGGCCCGCGCACCATTGGCCTCGGTGCCGAGGTCGCCGCGCTCGTGTCGCAGAGCTGCTTCGATACCCTGCGGGCGCCGGTTGAACGGGTGACCGGTTTCGATGTACCGTACCCGTCCGGCGATCTCGAGGACGAGTACATCCCGAACATTGATCGAATTCTTTTCGGAGTTCAGCGAGTATTGGAGTACCGCCGTGGCTGAAATCTCATTCCCCCTGCCCGATCTCGGTGAGGGCCTGCTCGAAGCGACCGTGCTCGAATGGCTGGTCAAGGTCGGTGACCAGGTCGAACGCAACCAACCGTTCGTCGAGGTCGAAACGACGAAGTCGTCGGTGGAATTGCCCTCGCCGATCGCCGGCATTGTGCTCACGCTGCACGGTGAGCCGGGCGACGTAGTACTCGTCGACACTCCGCTGATCACCTTTGCCGTCGCCGACGATTCCGCCGGCATCGTGGGTACCGTTCCGCAGGAGGCCGCGCCGAAACGCCGCGTGCGCCTCTCCGCCGTTCTCGACGAGGACTAGAAAAATGCTTACCAGCTGGTGCTGGCATGAACCCGCGCTCGACGCCGGCCTTGCCCCGGTGCTGCTCGTGCACGGCTTCGCGTCGTCGACCGCTCTCAACTGGGAGGCGACCGGCTGGGTGCGCGACCTTCGAAACGCCGGTCGGCGCGTCATCACCGTCGATCTGCTCGGCCACGGCGCGAGTCATGCCCCGCTCGAAACGGATGCCTACGCCCCCAGCCGCCTGCGCGCCCACCTGCTCGAGGTACTCACCCTGGCCGGCGTCCGGCCCCGCGAGGTCGACCAGCCCGCCTCCGGCGTCGACCTGGTCGGCTACTCGCTCGGCTCACGCCTGGTCTGGGAACTCGCCGCCGAGCGGCCCGACCTGATCAACCGCGCGGTGCTCGGCGGCATGAGTGCCGTGGACCCGCTCGCCGACTTCGACCTTGAGGCGGCCGCTCGGTTTCTCGCCGACTCCTCGGTGATCGACCACGAGTCGACCGCCTCATTGATGTCCATGATGCAGCTCGCTCCCGGCGCGAACACCCCCGCGTTGCTGCGGCTGGTCGCTGCGATCAAAGCGGAACGGTTCGAGCCGGGCGCATCCGTTCCAGTGCGGCCTCTTCTCTTCGTGACCGGCGATCGTGATGTGCTCGCGACCGGAACCACTGTGCTGGCGGCCCTCGCCGCCGATACCGAAACGCTGTGGCTGCCCGCCCGAACTCACCTGAACGCCGTGAGCTCACGGGCCTTCAAGCAGGCTGCGATCGAGTTTCTCGGTCGGTGATTCCGGTGCGGAATACGCCCGCTCAGTCGTTCTGCCGATAGGTCGAGCGAGCGAAGCCGTGATACGACGCCGGGTGGTTCATATCGAAGCCTGGTCAGGTCCTCGGAGCTATCGATGGAGTTCTTGCAGCATCCGCCCGCCGGGCACTTCCCGCCGTCTCCATGAATGGTGCGCCGGTCTAGAAACCGAGGGCGAGTCAGATGCCGGCTCCAATCTCGACGAGCAGGTGCGCAGGGATATGCCCGGCGGGATACGGTTCGAGGAACTCCCGGCTGCCTGGGCTGACCTGAGAGACGACTGCGACGGAGTCTCTCTCGAGCCCAGAGGCCTCGGCGGGTATGAGGACATTCCCAGGGAACGCTTTCAGGCCTAAGTGCGACGTCAACGGGACGACCTGTACGGTGGCGACGTTTGTCGCCAATAACCAGTCCTCTTGCACGACGACCGCAGGGCGAACTTTGGCGGGTTCGGAGCCGCGCGGCGAGCCGAAGTCGACCCAGACGATGTCCCCGTGCGCGGTCACCATTCGGTACTTTCGCGGATCAGCCGCTCGGATTCGTGCAGGAATGCAAGGTATACATCCCAGGTTGTTTTATGAGCCGAGATGTATACGTCCTCGGGTGCGAATGCGCGTGATTCGGCTCAGGCGGCACACGCCGACGAGCCAGCCGCGATCGAGTCTACGGCCCGTCACAGGGACAGAAACGCCGACCCGGTACCCGCATCCCCGCGTTTCTTGCCGCCGCCGACTACCCGAGCAGCGCCCGGTCGTCGAGGGACGCGCCCTTGATCTTCGCGAACTCGGCGAGCAGGTCGGGCACCGTCATGGTGGCCTTGCGCTCGGCGTCGACGTCGAGAATGATCTGGCCCTCGTGCATCATGATGAGTCGGTTGCCGAGGCGCAGCGCCTGTTCCATATTGTGCGTGACCATGAGCGTGGTCAGATGGTGCTTCTCGACGATGCTCTCGGTGAGCGTCGTGACCAGCTCAGCCCGCTGCGGGTCGAGGGCGGCGGTGTGCTCATCGAGCAGCAGGATGCGTGGCTGGGTGAAGCTCGCCATGAGCAGTGACAGGGCCTGCCGCTGGCCGCCCGAAAGCAGTCCCACCCGGGCCTTGAGCCGGTTTTCGAGGCCGAGCTCAAGCGAGAGCAACTCCTCGCGAAAGAACGCCCGACGCTTGTGGGTGACGCCCCAGGCGAGCCCGCGATGCTGACCGCGGCGCAGCGCGAGCGCAAGGTTTTGTTC
Source organism: Cryobacterium sp. Y50 (assembly GCF_002929805.1). GTDB lineage: Bacteria > Actinomycetota > Actinomycetes > Actinomycetales > Microbacteriaceae > Cryobacterium. The sequence continues at coordinate 110,832 of NZ_PJJM01000105.1, forward strand.
GATGCTCAGGTCGGGCGCGGTGCCGGCCATGGGATCTTGGAACACTCGGCCGACATACGCGGCGCGTGCGTAGTCGGGCATCCGCTTGACAGAACTGCCATCGATCGACAGGTCGCCGGAATCAACCGGCAGCTTGCCGCTGATCATGTTGAGCAGGGTGGATTTGCCGGCGCCGTTGCTGCCAATGACGGTGACGAAATCACCGGTTTTCAGCTGCAATGATACGTCGTTGAGGGCGACGCGTTCGTTGATTGTGCCGGGAAAGAAGGTCTTGGTGATGTTCTGAATGAGCAGCATGAGACTCCTAAGTGGATTTGCTGTAGTTGGCACTGCCGGCGGCGGAACGCATCTGGCGCAGCGAGGGGATGTGTTTCAGGAAGCCCCAGCGCGGCAGCAGCAGCGCTGCGACGACGAGCAGCGCCGAGATGAGCTTCATGTCGTTCGGGTTGAGGCCGGCGCCGAGGGCAAAGAAGATCACCAAGCGATAGATCACGGCGCCGCCGATGACGGCGAGCGAGGCGAGAAAAATGGTGCGACGCCCGAAAACGGCCTGGCCGACGATGACGGAGGCGAGTCCGACCAGAATGAGGCCGATGCCCATGCTGACGTCGGCGAAGCCCTGGTACTGCGCGATGAGCGCGCCGCAGAGCGCGACAAGCCCGTTGGAGATCGCGAGGGTGAGAATCGTCGTGCGGTGCGTGTTGACGCCGAGGCTGCGGATCATCTGTTCGTTGTTGCCGGTTGCCTGAATCGACAGACCGAGGTCGGTGCTGAGGAACCAGTCGATGGCGAACTTGATGAGGAGGGCCGCAACGGCGAAGATCAGGATGCTCCAGGCTCCGCCGAGCAGACCGGCGTCACGCAGCGGCGTCATCATGGTGTCTTCGCGCAACAAGGGCAGATTGGATTTGCCCATGATGCGCAGGTTGATCGACCACAGCGCGATCATGGTCAGGATGCCGGCGAGGAGGCCGTCGATGCGCCCCTTGGTATAGAGCACACCGGTGACCAGGCCGGCCACCGCTCCCGACGCCGCCCCGGCGAGGGTGGCGAGGGGAGCGGGCACACCATTGATGATGAGCGACGCGGCTACCGCAGCCCCGGTCGTGAAACTTCCGTCGACGGTGAGGTCAGGAAAGTTGAGGATTCGAAACGTCAGGTAGACACCCAACGCCATGATTCCGTAGAGCAGGCCGAGTTCGAGAGCCGCATTCATCTGGTTATTCCTTCGGGTATGAGGAGCGGTTGTTATTCGATGATTCGGTCGGCCTTGGCGATGAGTTCTTCGGTGAGGGTCACTCCCATGCGCTCGGCAGCGGCCGGGTTGAGGATGAACTCGATCGTGTCGAGGGTTTCAACGGGCATGTCGCCCGGGTTCTCCCCGTCTTCGAGGATGCGGATGGCCATCTGGCCGGTCTGGTAGCCGAGGTCGGTGTAGCTGATGCCGTAGGTCGCGATGGCGCCACGCTCGACCTGCCCGTTTTCGGCACCGAACAGCGGAATCTGGTTCGACTCGGAGTACTGGATGACGGCTTCGAGGCCCTCGGTGACACGGTTGTCGGTGGGAATATAGATGGCGTCGACATCGCCGAGCGATACGGTGGCCTGGGCGACCTCGCTTGAGTTGGTGACGGTCGCTTCCTTGATGGTCAGGCCCAGGTCCTTAGCCGCCTCCTTGGCGAGCTCAACCTGAACGTCGGAGTTGACCTCGCCCGAGCTATAGATGATGCCGACCGTCTGGGCGTCTGGCAGAATCTCCTGGATCAGTTCGAGCTGTTCCTTGACCGGGTTCAGGTCACTAGTGCCACTGATGTTGCTGCCCGGCTTCTCCCAGCTCTCGACCAGTCCGGCTTCTTTGGGCTCGGTCACGGCGGTGAACAGCACGGGAATGTCGATGATCGTCTGCGCGGCGGCCTGCGCGGTGGGCGTGGCGATCGCCAGCACGAGGTCGACCTTGTCGGCGGCAAACTTAGCAGCGATGGTGCTCGCGGTGGCCTGCTCGCCCTGCGCGTTCTGCTCGTCGAACTCAATGTCGGTGCCCTCGACGTAGCCGGCGTCCACGAAGGCCTGCTTGAAGCCCTCGCGGGCGTCGTCGAGCGCCTGGTGCTGCACGATCTGGCTGATGCCGATCGTGATCATGTCGTCTGAAGCGGATGCTTTCGGTTCGCTCGCCGCGCATCCGCTGAGTGCGAGGGCGCCCGCGGCGACCAGGGCGAGGCCGGATAAAGATCTGGTGTGTTTCATGCTGGAAATTCTCCTTTGAATTTATGCTGATACGGCACGCAGGAATCTGCGGCCGGACGGTCGGGGGTTAGACGGTTGCGGGCTCGAGGGCGGCTGCCGCGGCGACCAGGAATCGGTCGTTTTGCTCGGCCGTGCCGATCGTCACGCGCAGTCCCTCGCCGGGGAAAGCCCGGGCCAGGATGCCTTCGGTGATGAACACGGCGTTCACCCGGTCGGTGTCGTCGCCGGTGCGCAGCCAGACGAAATTTCCCTGCGAATCGGTGACGCGCCATCCGCTCGCGCGCAATGCGATCAATACCCGGGTGCGTTCGGCGACAATCTGGTCGATGCGCACGGTCAGTTCGGCCTCCGCATCGAGGGAAGCGAGGGCGGCGCGCTGGGCGAGCGCGGTCACGCCGAACGGCAGGGCCACTCGGCGCAGGTTCGCGGCAACAGCGGTCGGTGCAATCGCATAGCCGATGCGCAGGCCGGCCAGACCGTAGGCCTTGGAGAAGGTGTGCAGCACGGCCACGTTGGGGTAGCGGTGAAAAAAATCAATGCCAACAGCGGAGGAGGCGTCCCGGTTGAAGTGCACGTAGGCTTCGTCGACGACGACCAGCACGTTCTCGGGCACCCGCGCCAGGAACGTGTGCAACTCGTCGATGGTGACGAAGGCGCCGGTCGGGTTGTTCGGATTGCAGACCAGAATGAGCCGGGTCTGAGTGGTGATCGCGTCGGCCATGGCGTTTAGGTCGTGGCGTTCGTCGCTCGTGAGGGCGACCGGAACGGGCGTCGCTCCGGCGACCTGCACCAGGATCGGGTAGGCCTCGAAGGATCGCCAGGCGAAGATGACCTCGTCGCCGGCTCCGGCGCTCGCGTGGATGATCTGGGACAGTACCTCAACCGAGCCGGCACCGAAGGCCACGTTCGAGGCATCAACGTCGAATCTGGCGGCGATGCGGTCGGTGACCTCGGCCACAGCCATGCTCGGATACAGGTGGATCTCCCCAAGAGCGGATGCGAGGACCCCAGTCACCGAGGCGAGCGGCGGGAACGGGTTCTCGTTCGACGACAGTTTGAATGCTCCCGAATCGCCCGCGGCGGCGCCCTGCTTGTAGGCGGGCAGCCTGCTGATGGCTTCGCGCTGCTGCACCATAATCTTTCAACCTCACTCGTAACCGGGTGCCAGACATGCTCGGCGAGTAAAGCGTCGGCAATGACGGGTCTGGTTCAAAGCGTAGTGATGTAGCAGAAGTTTGACAATTCGACTAATCAGGACGTCACAAACTGCACTATCTGACTGGTGCTCAGCGAACTTTGCCGAACAAGTTGTTCAGTTTTGGAATCTTCGGTGGCCTATTTCGGCTGGTGGCCTCGGGGGGACTAAACTTGAGCCAGTCAGGCTCAACTTTAGAGGGGATAGCGCATGCAAGCCGGTCAGCAACCCCCGCAGCAAGACGCCAAGTCGGCCCTCGAACTGTATGGCATGAACCTCACCGATATCGCCCGCAGCGGAAAGCTCGACCCGGTGATTGGACGTGACGCCGAAATTCGCCGGATCAGCCAGGTGCTCACCCGGCGCACCAAGAACAATCCCGTACTGATCGGCCAACCCGGCGTGGGTAAGACCGCCGTGGTCGAGGGACTGGCCCAACGCATCGTCGCCGGCGACGTCGCCGACTCACTCAAGGACAAGCAACTCGTCTCGCTCGACCTGGCCGCCCTCGTGGCGGGCGCCAAGTATCGCGGCGAGTTTGAGGAGCGGCTCAAGGCCGTGCTCAAGGAGATCAATGACGCTGACGGCCAGATCATCACCTTCGTCGATGAACTGCACACCCTTATGGGCGCGGGCGGCGGTGAGGGCTCCGTGGCGGCGTCGAATATGCTCAAGCCCATGCTCGCCCGCGGCGAACTGCGCCTGATCGGCGCCACGACTCTCAACGAGTACCGCGAATTCATTGAAAAGGATGCCGCCCTCGAGCGCCGCTTCCAGCCGGTACTCGTCGACGAACCCTCGGTGGAAGACACCGTCGCCATTCTGCGCGGGCTCAAGGAACGCTACGAAGCCCACCACAAAGTGACGATCGCCGATTCGGCCCTCGTGGCCGCGGCATCCCTCTCGAATCGGTTTATCACCGCCCGTCAGCTGCCCGATAAGGCCATTGACCTCATCGATGAGGCCGCCAGCCGGTTGCGGATGGAGATCGACTCCTCGCCGGTGGAGATCGACGAGCTACGGCGTAGCGTCGACCGGCTCAAGTTGGAAGAACTCGCACTGAAGAAAGAGAAGGACGACGCCTCCAAAGCGCGTTTGGTGAAACTGCGCAGCGATCTGACGGAGCGCGAGGCAAACCTGAAGGAGCTCCAGGCGCGCTGGGATGCCGAGCGGGCCTCGCTCAACCGGGTCGGCGAGTTGCGCGAGCGCCTTGACGCCGCGCGCATTGAGTCGGATCGAGCTCAGCGTGGGGGCAATCTGGAGAAGGCGTCCCGGCTGCTCTACGGCGATATTCCGGTGATGGAACGGGCGCTCGCCGATGCCGAGAAGGAAGAGTCTGTCGGACCGCGCATGGTCAACGATCAGGTCACGAGCGAGGACATCGCCGCAGTGGTCGCCGCCTGGACCGGCATTCCGGTCGGCCGCCTGCTGCAGGGCGAAACCGACAAGCTGTTGAACCTCGAACATGAGCTCGGCCACCGTCTGATCGGGCAGAAGCGGGCGGTGCGCTCGGTCGCCGACGCCGTGCGGCGCTCCCGCGCCGGAATCTCCGACCCCGATCGGCCGACCGGTTCGTTCCTCTTTCTAGGCCCGACCGGCGTCGGCAAGACCGAGCTCGCCAAGGCGCTCGCCGAGTTTCTGTTCGACGACGAAAAAGCCATGGTGCGCATCGACATGAGCGAGTACGGCGAGAAGTTCTCGGTGTCGCGCCTGGTCGGAGCGCCTCCCGGCTACGTCGGTTACGAGCAGGGCGGGCAGCTCACCGAAGCTGTGCGGCGTCGCCCCTACTCGGTGATTCTGTTCGACGAGGTCGAGAAGGCGCACCCCGAGGTGTTCGACGTGCTGCTGCAGGTGCTCGATGACGGCCGGCTTACCGACGGCCAGGGCCGCACCGTGGACTTTCGCAACACCATCCTCGTGCTCACTTCCAACCTCGGCTCGCAGTTTCTGGTCGACCAGAGTCTCTCGGTGCAACAGAAGGAGGACGCCGTGCAGTCGCTCGTGCGGCAGTCCTTTAAACCTGAGTTCGTCAACCGGCTCGACGACATCGTGGTGTTCTCCTCGCTCACCACCGATGAGCTTGGCGAAATCGTTGAACTCGACGTCGACCGCTTGCAGAAGCGTCTCGCCGAGCGCCGGCTTGAGCTCGCCGTGACACCGGATGCCCGCCGCTGGCTGGCCGAACGCGGTTACGATCCAATCTACGGTGCGCGTCCGTTGCGGCGCCTGATGCAACGGGAGATCGACGACCGCCTGGCCAGGGCGCTGCTCGCCGGCGAGATTCGCGACGGCGATACGGTGCTCGTGGCGCTCGCCGAAGGCGGCGATTCGCTCACCGTCGCATCCGCTCCCGCCCTGTTGGACGTTCCCCTCGAGGAGGACCTGCTCTAGCCCGTTACGCGAATGCAGGTGAGGGGGGAGACACCCAGAGTCGCGGGTTAGGGTTTAGCAATGCTTGCTACTGTGATTTATGGTGAACGCGATGTTCGCCTCGAAGAAGTTCCTGAACCCGTACTCTCGACCGGTGGCGATGCCATTGTTCGCGTCGTCGCGGCCTGCGTCTGCGGGTCCGACCTCTGGTCCTACCGCGGAATCACACCGACCAAGAAACCGCACCGTATCGGCCACGAATTCGTCGGTATCGTCGAAGCCGTCGGTCCGGATGTGTCGACCATCAAGGTCGGCGAGTTCGTCATTGCCCCGTTCTACGACTGCGACGGCACCTGCGCGAACTGCCAGAATGGCGTGAGCACCTCCTGCCTTAACGGCGGCTGGTGGGGAGCGGATGACCAGCTCGGCGGCTTCGCCGACGGCGCCCAGGGCGAGCGCGTTCGCGTGCCGCACGCCGACGGTTCGCTCGTTGCCACACCGACCGTTCCAAACGATGACCTCGTGCCGAGTCTGCTCACCCTCGCCGATGTCATGGGCACCGGACATCACGCTGCCGTCTCGGCCGGCGTGACGCCCGGTAGCACCGTGGTCGTCGTCGGTGACGGAGCCGTTGGGCTGTGCGCCATCCTGGCCAGCAAGCGCCTCGGTGCGAGCCGCATCGTCGCCATGTCCCGTCACGCGGATCGTCAGGCTCTCGCCCGCGAATTCGGTGCGACCGATGTCATCGAAGCGCGCGGCGACGCGGGTGTTGCCGCCGTGCAGGCCCTGTTCGACGGGATCGGCGCGGACTTCGTACTGGAGTGCGTCGGCACCCAGGAATCGATGGACCAGGCCATTCGCTCTGCTCGGCCCGGCGGAATGGTCGGCTATGTCGGCGTGCCCAACGGCGGCGCCGAGCTGCCCATCCGCACCCTGTTCGGAACGAACGTGGGCGTGAACGGTGGCGTGGCATCCGTTCGCAGCTATGTTGAGGAGCTGCTGCCCGAGGTGCTCTCGGGCCAGATCAACCCCGGCCGCGTCTTCGACGTGCAGCTGCCCCTCGCCGAGGTAGCCGAGGCCTACGCCGCGATGGACGAGCGCCGGGCCATCAAAGTTCTCCTCCGCCCCTAAGCCCGGCAGGAGACCGACAGCTGTGAATCAGCCAATTCTGTGGGGAAGCCTGCTGGCCGTCGTGGTAGCCAGCGGAGTACTGCGGCTCGTGCTGGGTCGCCCGGTACTGCGTGGCCGTTCCGTGCGCGTGGGCTGGGCGGCGGCTGCCCTCGCGTTCGTGAGCGGGCTGCTGCTCGTGTTCCACTGTGCGGCGATGTTCTTTGGCCCCTGGGTCGACGCGGTTCCGTTTCTGCAGGTGCCGGCTGACTCGGTGCGCGCAATGGGCGTGGGAAGTGAAATCGCCTATTGGATTCCCGCTGCGGCCTTGATCTTCGCCTGGCGGCGAGTGTGGTGGCCGGCTCTGGCGGCTCTGGTCATCACCCTGGCGGGTGTGGGAGTGACCATGTACTGGCCGTACCCGCTCGTGGTGCACCTCGCGTGGCTCACGGCAGTGATTATCGTCGGATCGTCGATCCCGACGTTTCTGCTCCGTGGGCCGCGCGCTGCGCAACCGGAGGGGCTAGTCGTTCGCGAGAAGTAGTTCGTCCTGCTCCGGCGTGAGATTGAACGCGGCAGCGATGGCGGCGCCGTCGAATGCGCTTATCTGGTGCGTGTGTAGTCCCGCGTGCTGGGCCTGAATCGACAGATGGGGTGCAACAATTTAGGGTACGCATGATTCCACCTAAGGTGTCATTAGGTAACAGAACGAAGACCCGAGGTGGAACCGTGAAGCAGCACACCAGTGCGCGTCCTTTCGGAGTGCTGGCGGCAACGACCGCGTTGGTGGTGTCCATGACCGGCTGCAGCGCCTACTTTCCGGCGGACGTGACGTCGACGGCATCCGTTTCGAGTCCCCAACCGGTGGCTTGCAGTCCGCAAGATGCGCAACTGACCTGGCATCCGCTGCAGGACGCGGAGCTAGGCGCCCTCGGCTACCGGACACTGAACGTAGCACCGGACGGAATGCAAGACCATGTTGATACCGAGTTCGACTATGCGCCCACTGTGACCAGTGATGAACTTCTTGCCCCGGCCTATTTTGAACCTCCGTGGCTTGACTTTCTGATGGGCGAATTCGGCCGAACCGGCCAGGTAGGTGCTTTTACGGGTGAGCTGAGCGATTTCTTCGATTCTGCGAAACCGTCCGATCCCCAGATCGGTGTCTACATCATGGGGTTTCAGACCGGCCAAGTCAGCGTTCCCTTCGACCTCACCTGTGCCGGTGAGGAGGTTGGCTCCGGTCTGCTGACGACGAGTGCGAGTCCGTTGATGAGCTCCATGGTGTTCTGTGGCGAGGAAAGTGGCGAGGAAAGTGGCGAGGAAACCAGTGCGTCCGCCATCGACGAGGACTTTCTCGTGCAACTCCGCTCGTACTGCCCCGCGAGTTAGCCGCGCAGCCTACTTGCCCTGCAGTCGGTTGCGCACCTCGCGACGCAGCACCTTGCCGAGCAGGCTGCGCGGCAGGTCATCGACCTCGACGATGCGGCGTGGCACCTTGTAGGCGGAGAGCCGGGTGCGGCAGTATTCGCGCACCGCGCTCACATCGAGTTCCGCGCCGGGAGTCAGCACGACCACGGCCACAACGTCCTCGCCGCCGTTCGCGCTTGGCAGGCCGACCGCAGCAGCATCGACGATGTCGGGGTGCGAGAGCAGTGCTCCTTCGACCTCAGACGGCGAAACGTTGAAACCGCCGGTGATGATGAGTTCCTTCATGCGGTCGACGACCGTGATGAAGCCGTCGGCGGAGACCCGCACGATATCGCCGGTGCGCAGCCAGCCGCCGGGCAGCAGCACCTGGGCGGTCTCGCTCGGGCGGTCCCAATAGCCCGAGAATACCTGGGGACCGGCGACGAGCAGCTCGCCCTCCTCCTCGAAGCCGCGCTCGATCGTCGGGTCCTCCGGGTCGACCACGCGAATGTCGGTGCTCGGAAACGGCACCCCGACCGTTCCGGGGCGTCGGGTCGGGCCGATCGGGTTGCCGGCCACGATCGGCGACGCTTCGGTCATGCCGTAGCCCTCGACCAGCAGCCCGCCGGTCGCCTTCTCCCAGCGTTCCACGATCGACACCGGCAGGTTCATGGCACCAGAAATAGCAAAGTGGATGCCCGCCAGACTCACCTTCTTCTTCGCTGCGGCCGTGACCAGGCGGTCGTAGATCGGGGGCACCGCGGGCAAAAAAGTGGGCGGAGCGTGCCGGGCTGCGTCGAGCACGAGCTTCTCGTCGAACTTCGGAAACAGCACAAGGCGCGCGCCGATGCTCATGGCGAAGGTAAGGCAGAGCGTGAGGCCATGGGCGTGGAACATGGGCAGCACGCCGTACACGGTTTCCTCTCCGGGCCGTAGGCCCGCCACCCAGGCGGAGCCCTGCGCGGCGTTGGCGCGCAGGTTATAGTGGCTCAAAATGGCGCCCTTGGGGGTGCCGGTCGTGCCGCTCGTGTATTGCAAAACGGCAGTGTCCCCGAGCAGCGGGCGCTGGTGCGACGCATGCAGCCTGCGCGTTCCAACGATGGAGTGCCAGCTGATCGCGCCCTTTCCGGGGCCGGCGGTGAGGGAGGCGCGAGCGTCCCTGGCCTTCTTGATCGGCAGCTTGAGGGCCAGCCGTTTCGAGAACGGCATGGCGCGGGTGAGGTCGATGGTGACGACATCCGTTACGCCCATGTCTTTGGGAAAAGCACGGACGGCGTCGTAGACCTTGTCCCAGACGATCGCGACCTTCGCGCCGTGGTCTTCAAATTGGTGGCGCAGCTCCCGGTCGGTGTAGAGCGGATTGTGCTCGACCACGATGGCGCCGAGGCGCAGAACCGCGTAGAACGCGACGACGTGCTGCGGGCAGTTCGGCAGTACGAGGGCCACCCGGTCGCCCGGGCTCACGCCGAGTTTGCGCAGACCATTGGCAGCTCGGGAGATTTGCTCGCCGAGCTCCTCAAAGGTGGTCGTGGCACCGAAGAAATCCAACGCGATGTTAAGCGCGAACCGCTCGACCGAGGCCTCGATCATGTCGGTAAGGGTTTCGGCAGTCTCATCGATGGTGTCGGGAACGCCGGGAGCGTAGGAGGCGAGCCACGGCTGATCCTTGAAGGTCATGACAGTTCTCGGGTGATGGCGACGATGAACTGGTCGATATCGTCCTCGGTCGTGTCGAAGCCGCACATCCAGCGCACCTCGTTCCTGGCGGCGTCCCAATCGTAAAAGCGAAAGGAATCGCGCAGGCGGTCGGCGACACCGTCGGGCAGAGTGGCGAAGATTGCGTTGGCCTGGGTTGCCTGGCTAAAGGTCAGGCCGGTGATCGTGCCCTGGGCGAGTTCGGTTTCAAGCGCGCCGCGCAGCCGGGCGGCCATCGCATTGGCGTGGCTGGCGTTTCGCAACCACAGGTCGCCGTCGAGTAGCGCGATCAGCTGCGCCGACACAAAACGCATCTTGCTGGAGAGCTGCATGTTTGACTTGCGCAGAAATTTCAGACCGGTGGATGCTGCCGGGTTCAGTACCACGATGCACTCACCGAGCATCATGCCGTTCTTGGTGCCGCCGAAGCTGAGCACGTCGACGCCGGCATCGCGGGTGAAGGCGCGGAGCGGCACTCCCAGGCTCGCCGCGGCGTTAGAAATGCGGGCGCCGTCCATGTGCAGCGTCATTCCCTTGGAGTGGGCGTGATCGGCGATCGCGCGCACCTCGTCCACGGTGTACGCAGTGCCAAGCTCCGTGGTTTGAGTGATGGCCACGACGAGCGGCTGGGCGCGGTGCTCATCGCCCCAACCCCAGGCCTCTTGGTCGATCAGTTCGGGGGTGAGCTTGCCGTCGGGGGTGACAACCGGCAGCAGCTTGAAGCCACCGACGTGCTCCGGAGCGCCGCCCTCATCGTTGTGAATGTGGGCGGTGGCCGAGCAGACCACGGCGCCCCAACGCGGCAGCATCGACTGCAGCCCGGTGACGTTGGCGCCGGTGCCATTGAACACCGGGAACGCTTCGACGCCGTCGCCGAACTGTTCGACGAAGACTTCCTGCAGCCTAGCCGTGTAAACGTCTTCGCCGTAGGCAACTTGATGGGCGCCATTGGCCTGGATTATCGCCTCCAGAATTTCCGGATGAATGCCGGAGTAATTGTCGGAAGCGAAACCGCGGGATGTCAGATCATGGAGTTGGGTCACCCCTCCATCTTCTCGCATTCGGCTGGCCGTCTGCACGAAGCGGATGCCGCTACCGGTGCAGTGCCTCGCGCAGGGAGACGCGGGCACCCATGCGCAGCAGCGCGTTGGAGTAGATGCGTGACCCGATGAGAATCACCACGATCGTCGACAGGGCGAGCACGATCAGGGACAACACCGGCTCCCACCATTCGGCCTGGCTCAGGAAGATGCGCACCGGCATTCCGACCGGCGCCGAGAACGGCACGTACGACATGATCGCCAGCACGAGCGGGTTGTCGTTGAAGAAAACCACCATGAAATAGGGGATCATCACGAGGAACAACACCGGCGAGGTTGCCGATCCCACGTCTTCCTGCCGGGACACCATCGACGCCGTCGCCGCGTAAAGGGCGGCGAGCAACACGAACCCGAAGGCGAAGAAAACGGCGAACCAGACAATCGCCGGTCCCACATCGGCCAGCAGCACGCGTTGCCCGGTGACCGCCAGACCGATCGAGACCAGCAGGCCGATGGACACGATCTGCGCGAACGCCATCAGGCTGTTGCCGAGAACCTTGCCGGCGAGCAGGGCGCGCACCGAGATGGTCGACATGAGAATCTCGACGATACGGGTCTGCTTCTCTTCCACGACGCTCTGGGCGATGGTGGCGCCGAAGGTAGTGGCCGACATGAGAAAGATGATACCGAAGCCGATGGCCACGAGGTAGGCGAGAAAACCATCCTGTTCGGCCGGTTCGAGAATTTTCACGTCGGGGCTCACGGTGAGCGTGCCGTGAACATCGTTGGGCGCCGAGTCGAGCGTGATCACGGTGATACCGAGCGGGGAATCGGTATTCGTCGACGGCACAACGGCCGCATCGACGCTGCCATCGCGTACGAGGGCCTCGGCGCCTTCGACGCTGGAAGCTTCCACGATGTCGAAGGCTTGCGTCTGCTCGACGACGCTGATCGCGGTGCCGACCACGGCGACCCTGGTCAGGCTCGTATTCTGGCTCATGATGCTGCCGACGATGACAGAGCCCATCGAAATGAGCAGCAAAATGCCGGTCGCGATCAGGAACGATTTGCTGCGCAATCGCGCCGCAATCTCGCGGTTGGAGACCAGCCAGACGCTCTGGGCGAAGGTGGGCGCGGTGTGTACCGGGCGGGTGGGGTTGCTCATGCGATGACCTCCTTGAAGATGGTGGCGAGACTGGGCCTCTGCTGGCTGAAGGTGTGCACCGCGCCGATCGTGATCGCACGGTGCAGAACAGCCTGGCTGGCGGCATCCGTTTCGGCTTCAAAGACGGCGAAATCGCCGTCGAAGTCGATCACGGTGATGCCGGGCTGTGAGCGGATCCAGCCGGTGTCGCCAGCAGTGCGAATTTCATAGCGCGGGCTGCTGTGCTGCTCGCGCAGGGCCTCGCGGGAGCCGTTCGCGCGAATCTCGCCGTCGGCGATGATGACGAGGTCGTCGCAGAGCCGTTCAACGATGTCAAGCTGGTGCGAGGAGAACAGCACGGGCGCGCCCTGAGCGGCGTAGCCGGCGAGCACGCTCATCACCACCTCCACCGCGAGTGGGTCGAGGCCGGAGAATGGCTCATCGAGCACGAGAAACTCGGGGTCGTGCACGAGAGCTGCGGCGATCTGGGCTCGCTGCTGGTTGCCGAGCGAGAGCGACTCGACGGTGTCACGGGCGCGTTCGGTTAGACCGAGACGCTCAAGTAGATCGTCGGTGTTGCGGCGAGCGGATGCCGGTGTCAGCCCGTGCAGGCGGGCCAGGTAGACAAGCTGCTCGGCGACCTTCATCTTGGGGTAAAGGCCCCGTTCCTCTGGCATGTAGCCAAACCGACGGCGATCGTTCGGGGTGACCGGTACGCCGTCGATGAGAACGATGCCCGCGTTCGGCGATAGCACGCCGAGAATGATGCGCATAGTTGTGGTCTTACCGGCGCCATTCGCGCCGACAAAGCCGGTCATACGGCCGTCCCCGACGGTGAAACTCACGTCGGAGAGCACCTTTCTCGTGCCATAGCTCTTGGTGACTCCCCTGATGTCGAGCATTCCCCGCCCTTTCGTTGTGCCTGTCTTCACGGTAGCGCGGGGTAGCGGTCTGCCACATCCGCCTGGCGGATGAAGCCAGTCTCCGCCTGGCGGTGGAGCTACGCTTCGAGGGCGCCGCCGGGCACAATGACGCGGTGCTCGTAGGCGTAGACCACGGCTTGGATGCGGTCGCGCAGCCCCAGCTTCATCAGCACCTTCGAGACGTGCGATTTCACTGTGGCCTCACCGAGAAAGAGCTGCGCGGCAATTTCAGCGTTAGCCAGCCCTTGGGCGAGCAGCGCAAACACCTCGCACTCGCGTTCGGTCAGCTCATGCAGTGCCTTGGGCGAGGCAGCCGCCAAAACGGACGCCCCGGTCAGGTTCACACACCGCTCAATGACGCGTCGGGTGACGTCGGGGGCCAGCAGGGCATCGCCGCGCGCGAGCACCTGCACGGCCTCGATCAGCGCTTCGGGCGTGGAATTCTTCAGGATGAATCCGCTCGCGCCGTGTTGCAGCGCTGCAAACAGGTAGTCCTCGCGGTCGAAGGTCGTGAGCATGAGCACTGCGGCGTGGATCGAGCGGTCGTCGACGATCGACCCGGTGGCAGTGAGGCCGCCGACGCCGGGCATCTGTACGTCCATGCAGATGACGTCGGGCTGAAGCGTTCGAGCCAGGACGAGCGCGGCGGCGCCATCGGAGGCCTCGCCCACGACGTGAATACCCGGCTCGGACTGCAGAATGACACGAAACCCCGCGCGCACGAGCGCCTGGTCGTCCACGAGCAGCACGCGAATGCCGGCCGGCTCGCTCATACGGTCTCTCGCTTCATGAGCGGGAACCGTGCGCGCACGAGGTAGCCGCCGCGTGGTCGACTGTCGAGGTGCAGTTCGCCGCCAACCGCAGCGACCCGTTCGCGCATGCCACGCTGGCCCAGCCCGGTGGTTTCGGCGCTCGCGCCGCTGGCAACTGCCGCGCCGAATTGTCGCCGGGGGCCGACTCCGTCGTCGGTGATCTCGAGCTCGATGGCATCCGTTTCGTAGCGCAGGCGTAGGTCCGTGCTGACGCCGGGGCCGGCGTGTTTGCGGGTGTTGGTCAGGGCTTCCTGGGCGATGCGGTAGATGCTCAGGCCGATCGTGGCAGGAATCGGGCGTTCCTCGCCCACGATTGACAGGCGTACGGGAACGCCGGCGGTACGGCTCTCGTCGGCGAGTTCGCCGAGCTGAGCGATGCCGCGGGTGCTGCTGCTCTGGTTAGTGGGTTCCGATCCTGGGGCATCGTGGCCACGCAGGGCTCCGAGCATGGTGTGCAACTCGTCTACCGCGCTGCGTGCGCTCTGTTCGATTATGGTGAGCGCGTCGGCCGCCTGCCCGGGGGCACTCGAGAGGATGCGCCGGGCTGCGCCAGCCTGCACGCCCATTACCGACACATGGTGGGCGACGACGTCGTGCAACTCGCGGGCGATGCGTACCCGTTCCAGCGTGATGGCCTGGGCTGCCGTGCGCTCGCGCTCGACGGTGAGCGCGGCGGTGCTGTCCTTCAGGGCGGTGCTGTTGCGGGCGGATTTCCATGCGGATTCGCCGAAATACCAGGCCGCACCGAAATAGACCAGGTTGATCAAGACCTGCAATACTCCGAACGCCGCATAGGGGGAGAAGAACCCCTCGCGGGAGAGATCGGGCATCATGGTGAGCTGGTTGGCCTGCACGATGAGCTGGGCGAATAGCCAGATGAACATGCCGGCAACGATGGTGACCCGCACCCACTTGGCCGCAACGCGGTGGCGGCTCCATGCTCCGACCGCATAGATGGCCAGATAGAGGCAGATGTTGGAGAAGAGCATGTCGCTGGCTTCGAGCATGGCACCGGCGGCGAAGACCACGGAGACGGTGACGGCCACAATCTCGGGCCACCGACGGCGCAGCGCGAGGGGCAGGGTGATGAGCGCGACCCACAGTGCTACTTGCCAGACCGGCGCTTCGGTGAAGACGCCAGCGCTGCGAGTGAGCGACACGCTCAGGGCGGTCGCGGCGGCCAGAACCAGCGTGACCCACAGATCTTTGCGCAGGCTAGGCCCGCTGGGGGTGGGCCTCTGCCACTCGGCGTTGAGGTGGGAGTCTGTGGTGCTCATGACTCCACGCTAGCGTGGGCTGCCGACTTGAGCGGCCGGGCAGGAGCATCCGCACCGATCGTCGCGAGGCCGCCGCCAAAAGCTGCAGGGGAGTGCTTGCGGTTGGCGCGTTCGGCAAACTAGCAGCGCGAGCAGTTTCTAGGCCTCAGGTTTTTCAAGTCTCTGGCGCCAGTACGAGCCGACTGTTATTGACGGATGCCGCCGCCTTGCCCCACAGCCCCGTCACCCGGGTAGCCAGCTCGGTTTCGAGCCCGTCGAGCGAACGTACGACGAAGATTGCAGCCGCGGCGGTGTCGCCGGCTTTTGCAAATCCCGCTCCGACCGCGCGCACCCACGTTTCGGCCGCGGACTTCGCGGCCGCATAATTCGCGCCGCCAGCGGTCGGCCGGTCTACCGACACGCTCGACACGATGGCGAGCCGCCCGGCCGACGAGGCCAGCAAGTCGGCGTTGAAGGCCCGAGTCGTGTTGCGCAGCGTGGTGACCACGTGCGAGTGCAGAAAGTCCCAGTCCTCGTCGGTCTGGCCGGCGAGGCCTCCGCCGCCGCGCCAGCCGCCTACCAGGTGAATCAAGCCGTCGATCGGGCCGGTCGCGCCGGCCAGCGCGGTCACCGCAGCAAAGTCAGTGAGGTCACACTCATAGAGCGCGGCATCGGGCGCGACCCCGAGCACGGACTGGAGACGTTCGAGATTGGAGCCGACGGCGACGACGCGCGCACCGGAATCCGCGAGTAACGACGCAACGGCCAGGCCGGCCGTGCTGGTCGCACCGGCGATCAGCACGGTACGACCAGCGACGGCGCGGCTGGCGCCCATCAGTCCACCGCGCTGCCGGTGATGCCGGCCGTCGAGTCGATGACCGTGCGCATCTTCTTTTCGAGCGCTTCGAAGAACATCGACAGCGGAAATTCGTCGTCGAGAACCTGGTCGGTGTAGCCCTTGGGAGAACCGGCGAGCACCTCGAGCGGCAGCCCGCGGGCCCAGGTCGAAGCCGGATTGGGCGTGAGGGTCTTCGAGATCATCTCGTAGGCCGCGAGCCAGTGCGCCTTCTTCGGTCGGTCGATTGACGCCCAGTACAGCTCGTCGATCTGCGCTCCGAGTGCAATGACCACCTCGGGAACGGCGTCCCAATCGAAGGTGAGGCGGGTGTCGGTCCAGTGCAGCACACCGTGCTGGTGCATCCAGGCGAACAACAGCTGACCGCCGAGGCCGTCATAGTTGCGCACCCGGTTGCCGGTGATCGCGAACCGAAAGATGCGGTCGAAGATGACTGCATACTGCACCAGTTTCGCGTGTTGACGCGCGTCCGGGCTCGCCAGTTCACTGCGCTCGATTGTGACCGATTCGCGAAAAGCGGTCAGGTCGCAGCGCAGCTCTTCGAGTGAATAGAGGAAGAACGGCATGCGCTGCTTGATCATGAACGGGTCGAACGGCAGGTCGCCGCGCATGTGCGTGCGGTCATGGATGAGGTCCCACATCACGAAGGTCTCTTCGGTGAGGTGCTGGTCGTCGAGCAACAGCGCCGCATCCTTCGGTAGCTCAAGCCGCGTGATCTCGGCGGCAGCGCGCACGACGCGGCGGAAGCGGGCGGCTTCGCGGTCGGCGAAAATCGCTCCCCAGGTAAACGTCGGAATCTCGCGCATCGCGACCGTCTCGGGAAAGAGCACGGCCGAATTGGTGTCGTAACCCGGCGTGAAGTCGAGAAAACGAATCGGTACGAACAGCTTGTTCGTGTAGCCCGCCTCCAGTTCGCCGATGAATTCGGGCCAGATGACCTCGATCAGCACGGCCTCGACCAGGCGATTGGCGCTGCCATTCTGCGTGTACATCGGGAACACCACGAGGTGGCGCAGCCCGTTGACGCGATGCTGCTGCGGCTGAAAAGCCATCAGGGAATCGTAGAAGTCGGGCACTCCGAATCCGTCGGAGGCCCAGCGGTCAAAGTCCACGATCAGAGCGTCAAGGTAGGTGGCATCGTGCGTGAACCGTGGCGCCAGGTCGGTAACCGCGGCGGTGATGCGCGAAACGGATGCCGCGGCATCCGCATGCCGCGAGGCGTCGGCAATCGAGCCGTCCTGCGACTGCAGGCCCTGCAGCGAGGTCGCCGCGACCTTGAGGTCAAGCCAGGACGGATGCTGCGCGAGGCCGTCTTCGAGAACCTCGGGCTCTCCGACCAGAGCGTTAGCTACGTGTGTTTTTTCAACAGATATCGACATGGGAACCTCCAGTTCTCGTGAGTGCCGCGGTCGCGGCGGGCGTGCGCACCGAAAAGAATGCTCCTTCAGAATATCGGGCACGGTGCGGCGTTTTCTTGCGATTTTTCGCAACAAATCGTCGCTCGTGCCGGGTTTGGACGCGGAGAATCGACGTTCCGCTCGCGTGCGCGCACTTCATACCGACGTGACCGTGCACCGGAGTGGAGCGTGCATAATCAGGCTCTGATGCGCCTGCCGGGGACGATTTGGGAAACGCGGCCCTTTGTGATGCCGAGGAGGTGTCCGATATCGCGAACCGAATAACCTGCGTCGGCCAGTTCGACGGCGCGTTCGGACGTGTCGGTGACCATCGCCCGAGTTTCGGCCTCCCTCGCGTGTGACTTCTACTGTGTAGCTCACCGGAGTCACCCCTTCCCCAGAACCCCTTCGAGGTCTCGTTCTATCGCGCGGAGCAAGCCAGAGGGGAGGCGTGAGTTCCGCGCGCGATACGTAATGCGAAATCTGAGAGCCCTCAGTTTCCCCAGCGTTGACGACGTGCGCGGGCACCGAAATCGTCCAGCGCGTTCAGTAGTTCTGTCGCCTGCCAGTGGCGATTGCGTCGGCCTGCTGTCGACTGAGACAGGATGCCGGCATCGACGAGCTTTTTGATGGAGGTGTCTGCGGCTGGTTCACTGACTCCGAGCTCGCGGCAGACTATCGCGATGGTTACGATCGGCTGCCGCAGCAGCAAAATTTTTAGACCATGCACAGAGGAGTCGCTGCGCGCTTGTACCGTTGCGTCCCATCCGGCGGTGATCGACGTGATTTCCTTCTCCAGCCTGCGACCGTTTGTGACGGCAGCGAACGCGGCTTCCGTCATCGTCTCGATAATCGGACGCACATCCCCATTGCGATAAGCAGTGAGTGCATCGAAGTAGCCCTTGGTGTCGCCGAGGAGACCGGCGGAGACTGGGACCGTCACGTTTTTGGTGACGCCGCCTGCGCGGAGCATCCCCTGCACCAAGGCGCGCCCGGTGCGATCGTTGCCGTCGGGGAAGGGATGGATGGTTTCGAACTGAGCATGCGCTATCGCGACCTGCGCGATCACAGGGAGATCGCTGCGACGTACGAACTTCATTACGTCATCCATGAATTCGGGGACTCGGTCTTGGTGCGGGGGAATGAACGAGGCGTTGTGCGGAGAAAATGAACCACCGCCGATCCACACTTGCTCATTCCGCCAGCGTCCGACAATCAGGGGATTCGACTTCTCCAACAGCGCACGGTGCATGGTGAGAACGGCTTCGAGGTCTAAGCCGTCGGCCAAAGCGATGGCAGCATCGCAGCAAGATAATCGCTCTGGCCGCCGCTCGCGGGGCTACGAACCTCCGCGTCTTCGGGAGTGCTGCCCGCGGCATCGATACCTCGGAGTCCGATATCGACCTGCTGGCCGACATTGCGCCAAGAACGGGACTGCTCGCGCTGGCTCGATTGGAACGCGAGCTGGGCGACCTGCTCGGAACCAAAGTTGACGTAGTGCCGGCCAGTGGCCTTCGCGAACACCTCCCTGAACGAGTAATGAAAGAGGCCGTGCCACTGTGAGCAGGTCCGATGTCGAGCTCGTGCGGGACGCACTCGATCATATTGACGTACTCAACCGACCACTCTCGAGCAGCGCGCCGCCTACCGCGCCGCGCGGGGCGTGCTCATGGGTGGGACCGACGCTGATGACGGGTATTACGTCGTGGGCGGGGTATCCGGTCTGAGCGATTTTCTACTCCCCGCCGCGGATTGAAGCAGGTCGACCGCCGCCAACGCAAGCCATGCAGGTATCGGCATATGGTGACGACGTGGGCATATATCGCCGCGATAAGCTGCATTATGGACTCCCTCGACTTTCGCCCGGATCGCAGCCAGTTCGTGTACACCTTCGGCGGCGCGGCGCCCAGCCACCGGGTGCGGCCAGGGACCCTGCTCAACCTCTGGTCGGAGGACGCGTTCAACCACGCACTGACGAGCGTCAGCGACGTCGCCAGCCACGTGCTCGACTTTCGCTACCTCAACCCGCAGACCGGCCCCTTCTACGTAGAAGGGGCTGAACCGGGCGACACTCTGGCCATTCACATCATTGATCTCACCCCGGCGCGCAGCTGGGGAGCCTCGGCTGCCATCCCCTTCTTTGGCGGCATGACGAGCACCGATCGCACCGCCATGCTGCAACAGGCGCTGCCTGAAGCTACTTGGATCTATGAGGTTGATACGCTGGCTGGCACCGTCGGCTTCCAATCCCGCTTTAGTGATTTTGAGGTAGCACTGCCCCTCGCACCCATGCTCGGCACGGTGGGAGTAGCCCCATCAGGGGGCGAGGTGCGCTCCTCCCTCGTGCCCGAGCGTTTTGGCGGCAACATGGATACCCCCGAGATCAAGCCCGGCACCACCGTCTTTCTCGGTGTAAATGTTGAGGGCGCTCTATTCTCTATCGGCGACGGTCACTACCGGCAGGGCGAGGGTGAGAGCTGCGGCACCGCCGTCGAAGGTGCAATGAACTCCGTCATTCTGGTCGACCTGATCAAGGGCCGCGCTCCGCTATGGCCGCGCCTGGAAACCGACGACTACTGGATGATCGTCGGCTCGTCCCGACCCATGGAAGATTCCTGGCGGATCGCTCAGCTCGAGATGATCCGCTGGCTCAGCGAGCTCTTCGATCTTCACGAAATGGATGCCTACCAACTGCTCAGCCAGACCGCCGAGGCACCCATTGCCAACGTGGTCGACCCCAATTACAGCGTCGTCGTGAAGGTGCGCAAATCGCTATTCCCCACCGTTCACGCTTTCGACGGGATGCACCGCGACCTGCGCGAGCGGGCCGCCATCCGCTGACCTGCTCCGAGACTTTCTCACTCGCTCCGAACCCGCATCACCGAAAGGACCCACCTTGGATCTGCGCATCGCCCAAAAAACCGCACTCGTCACCGGCGGCACGAAGGGCATCGGGCGCGCGATCGTCGATGCCTTCGTTGCCGAGGGCGCCAACGTCGCCTTCTGTGCCCGCAGTGCAGCGGAAGTCGCCGCTACCGAATCCGAATTCGCCAATGGCCCAGCCACTGTCGTCGGCACGGTGCTCGACGTACGCGACAGCGAGGCTCTGGGGCGATGGGTTGCCGACTCCGCCAAGCGCTTCGGCGGCATCGACATGGTGGTGAGCAACGTGAGCGCCCTGGCCATTCCAGATACGGCGGCCAACTGGACGGACTCGATCGAGGTCGATCTGATGGGAACGGTCAACCTCGTGAAGGCATCGATCCCATTTCTGGAGCAGAGCACCGCGCCGTCGATAGTGGCGTTGTCGAGCGTATCCGGCCGCGAGGTGGACTTCGCGAGCGGTCCGTATGGCACGGTGAAGACGGCCATCATCGGTTACATTGCCGGTGTCGCCTACCAGCTTGCAGCGAAAGGAATCCGTGCAAATACGGTTTCACCGGGCAATACGTACCATGCGGGTGGAGTCTGGGAGAGCCTCGAGACCAGCGATACCGAGTTCTTCACCGAGGCGGTAGGGCTCAACCCGACCGGTCGCATGGGCACGCCGCAGGAGATTGCAGCGAGCGTAGTGTTCCTATCCAGCCCGGTGTCGAGCCGAACAACGGGCGCGAACCTGCTGATCGATGGCGCGCTCACCCGCGGAATCCAATTTTGACTTCCTGAGTTCGTTACCGAACTACTCGCCGATCAGGCGCAGCCCGTTGTACCAACAGACGGCGCGTAGCCAGTCGTCGTCGAGTCGCGGCTCTCGGGCGCGCAGGCGTTCGAGCACCTCCAACTGGTGCGCATACGGGTACGGAATGTTGGGGAAATCGCTGCCGAGCACCACACGGTCGGGCAGGTCCGCCAGCCGGGACAGCAGGGCGGGGTCGAAGGGCGCGAGCTGCTCGAAAAAGTCGGTGAACACCATCGTCGTATCGAGGTGCACCCAGGGATACCGCTCGGCCAGGTCGAGAAACTCGCTGTATTCCGGGGCGCCCATGTGTGCAACGACGACCGTCAACAGCGGATGCCGCACCAGCACTCCCGCAAGCGTGTGCGGCCCGGTGATGCCCGGTCGAGAAACCGGCCCGCTGCCGACATGGATCACGACCGGAATCGCTGCGTCGGCCAGTAGCCCCCAGACCGGGTCGAGGATCGGTTCGCGCAGGTCAAAAGCCCCGATCTGCACATGAATTTTGAATACTCGAGCGCCGCGGTCGAGGGCGGACTGAACCTGATCGAGCACGCCATCCTCCGGGTAAAACGTGGCACTCGGAACGCAGTCGGCATGCTCGTCCGCGAGGTCCAGTGAGAAATCGGTCAGGGACGCCGCCATTCCGGGGCGATGCGCATAGGACAGCGCGGTGAAGCGCCGCACGCCGAGTCGGCGAATCGTCGCGAGTCGCGACTCCTGGTCGTCGCGATAGTGAATCGGCCACGGGTGACCGATGAGCGGCTCGATCTCGTCGAAGTGAGCCCAGACGCGCCGCAGCATCCGCTCGGGAAGAAAATGGGTGTGCAGGTCGACCAGCCCGGGCAGGCCGAGCCCCCGCCACCAGGTTGGTACCGCGTTGTCACTGAGACTCATTGCATCCAGTGTGTCAGATTGCCTGACCGGAGTAACTACGTGACCAGCAACACGGCCGCGGCCGTCAGCGCGACGATCACGAGAATCGTGCGCAGCACTGGAGCGGGCAGGCGCCGCCCGATTCTGGCACCGAGCCAGCCGCCGAGGGCTGAGCCCACGCCGATCAGGAGGACAATCATCCAGTCGACCGTGCCGCTGGAGATAAAGATCACCGACGACACGACGTTGGCGACACCGGCCAAAACGTTCTTGGCCCCGTTGGCGCGGTGCATGTCGGTCGACCAGAGAATCCCGAGGAGGGCGAGAAGTACAACGCCCTGGGCTGCACCGAAATAGCCGCCGTACACGCCCGTCGCCAGCACGCCGAGGCTGAGACCAATCGTCACCGGGCGGGTGTCGGCATGGGTTGCGGCAGATTTGCGCCGCACGAATCGCGCGATGCGCGGCTGAATTGCGGAGAGCACACCCGCAAGGATCAGCAGGTACGGAACGACCATGGAAAATGCGGATGCCGGCAGAACCAGCAGCAGGACGCCGCCGACGATCCCGCCGATGGCGGAGAAGATGGCCATGAGCCCCACGGCGCGCCACTGCCCCTGGAGTTCTCGACGGTAGCCGTAAGCGCCAGTGACGGAGGCCGGTACCAGGCCAACGGTGTTCGACACATTCGCGGTGATCGGAGGGATGCCAAGGGCGAGCAGGGTCGGAAAAGTGATCAGCGTGCCTGCGCCGGCCACCACGTTGATGATTCCGGCCACGATCCCCGCCACGAAGATAATCGAGCCATTGAGCAGGCCTATCTCAATTTCCATGGGTGTTGTCCTATTCGTAGACGATCTGTCTCTATACCGTATACAGTATCCAGACAACGGACAGACTTTTTCATTACTTCCACTGGAGACATGATGCTTCGAAGAACGTTGAACATTGGTTGTATAGCCGCGGCATCGTTGATGTTGGTTTCGTGTGCCTCTACGCCCTCGGCCTCGCCCAGCGCCGACGAAGTCGTGGCTGGTGGAATTGCCGTTGTCGCGCTGTCGGACGAACCGGACACGTTGGACCCCACGGTCGCCAACACGTTTGTGGCCAGGGTCGTGTTCACCGCTTTCTGCGAGAAACTCTACGATTCCAACGACAGCCTCGAACTCGTGCCGCAACTGGCTGCGTCCCTGCCGGTCACCAGCGCTGACGGTCTGACGGTTGATATCGCGCTGCGTGAAGGCATCCTCTTCAACGACGGAACACCCTTCAATGCGGATGCCGTGAAGATCACCCTCGACCGCAACCTCACGCTCGATACCTCCTCGCGTAAGAAGGAACTCGCTGCGCTGCAGAGCGTTGAAGTCGTTGATGAGAACAATATTCGCCTGACCCTCTCGCGCCCATTCAGCCCCCTGGGTGCACAACTCGCCGACCGTGCTGGGGCGATCATGTCGCCCACGGCACTTGAGACGCTCGGCCTCGACTTTGGAACCGACCCGGTGTGCGTTGGCCCGTTCGATTTCACGGACCGGGTTCCCGGAAGTGAGATCAACTTCACCAAGTCTGACTATTACTACGACAAGGACCTGGTCAAGCTCGATGGCGTGACCTATAAGTTCATCACCGACCCGAACATTCGGGCGGCGAACCTGCGCTCATCCGATATCAACGTTGCAGAACGCCTCAACGCGAGCGATGTCGATCAGCTGGACGCGGACGGAGTCGACGTCCTCGACGTCAGCGCCATTGGCTACCAGGGCCTGACCATCAATACCGACCCAACAATGTCGTCCAGCCCCCTGGCCAGCTCGGTCGAACTGCGCAAGGCCTTCGAACTCAGCATTGATCGTGATGCCCTGAACACGGTGGTCTTCGCCGGTCAGACCACGCCGGACTGCGTGCCGTTGCCGAAACAAATGGCGTTCCGACCCGATGACATCCAGTGCACGGACTTCGACTCCGACGCCGCCCGCGCATTGGTCGAGGCATCGGGCGAGACGCTCCCGATTCCGGTAGAACTGCTGATCCCCGCGCGCCCGACGGACCAGAAAACGGCTGAAGTCATCCAGCAAATGGCGAACGATGTTGGCTTCGACGTCACGATCAAGCCGGTCGAGTTCGTCTCGGCGCTTGACCTGGGCCGGGCCGGCGACTTCGACATGTTCCTGATCGGGTGGTCTGGCCGCATGGACCCGGACGGCGACATGAACGACCTGCTCACCACCGGCGGCACCAATAACTACTCGCAAATGGCTGATTCCGAGGTGGATTTCCTGATCTCCGAGGCGGCGTCCGTCACCGAAACGGATGCCCGCCAGGACCTCTACGGGCAGGCCCTCGATCGGATCGATGAGATCAAGCCGCTCATCTACCTGTATCACGACACCTGGTTCCTCGGTCTGGCCGATATCACCGGGGTGGAGTACTCCGCCGACGCGATCCCGCGCTTCAAGACCGCTGAACTGACCAAGTAGCTCGAAAACCGATACGGAACGGCTGGACCAGTGGCTCGCTTCATGCTCCAACGGGTGATCACCTCGATCGTCACGCTGTTTCTCGCCAGCATCGTCGTCTTCGTCGGGGTTCGCCTTCTTCCCGGTGACCCCGCCCTGGTGCTGGCGGGCGAGACCGCTGATCCAGCCGTTGTCGCGGCAATCCGGGAACAGTTCGGTCTCAATCAGCCGATCTGGATTCAATACTTCAACTACGTGGGGCAGGCGCTGCAAGGAAACTTCGGGGTGTCCACCCGAGACCGCATTCCCGTTGCCGAAATTTTGCTGCAGCGGCTGCCCATCACCCTCGAACTGGCCGGGCTGGCCATCCTGGTCGGTGTACTGATCGGTTTGACGGCGGGCATCGTATCGGCCGTGAAGCGCGGAAGTTTCGCAGATTACGCCGCCAACGCGTTCGGTCTCATCGGGCTGTCCGTGCCGCACTTCTGGCTCGGGATGCTGGCCATTCTGTTCTTTGCCATCAATCTGCAGGTCCTTCCCGCCTCCGGATACGTGGCGTTCACAGAAGATCCGGGCGAAAATCTGAGACGAATGATCCTCCCGGCTCTGGTGCTCGGTACCGGACTGTCGGCGGTCTTGATGCGGCAAACCCGAGCGGCTCTGCTGGGACAGCTGTCGGCCGACTACGTGCGAACGGCACGGTCGAAGGGTGTTAGCCGTAGTCGCGAAGTCAAGCACGCTCTGCGCAACAGCCTGACGACGGTCGTCACGGTGCTCGGACTCCAACTCGGCGCGCTCATTGGCGGCGCCATCATTACGGAGCAGATCTTCGTCATTCCTGGCTTTGGCAAGCTCATCATTGACGCCGTGTCGGCGCGCAACTATCCCGTCCTCCAGGGTGCCGTACTCGTAGCCGTCACCGGGTACGTTCTGGTCAACTTGGCGGTCGATATCGCCTATGCCTACCTGAATCCCCGTATGCGCCTGGCTGGAGGAGCTCGATGAGCCAGAAATTGATCACGGCCAAACGGAAAACCGTCAGCAGCATACCGCGACCGCGGTGGCAGCGCGTTGTTCGGCGTTTCGCCCGGCGCCCGATGGCCGTGACCGGATTGATTCTCGTCGTCGGCTTCGTGCTGTTCGCCCTGCTCGGGCCGATCCTGTTGTCCGATCCGAACCAGCAGGACTTCGCCGCCATCCTCCAGACACCCTCGCTTGCGCATCTGCTGGGCACCGATGATCTGGGCCGGGACGTGTTCGCTCGAATCGCCAACGGCGCCCGCGTTTCGCTCATGGCCGGCGTCATGTCCACGGCCTTAGCACTGATCATCGGCATCACCATTGGCCTGATCACCGGCTTCTACCGGGGCTGGGTTGACGTCATCGTCATGCGCATCGTCGATGTGATGCTGGCCTTCCCCTTCCTCATCTTCGCGGTCGGACTGGCGGCGATTCTCGGCGCATCTCTCACGAACGTCATCATCGCGCTGGCGGTGTCGCAGGTTCCAGAGGTGATCCGCATCGCGCGTGGCGAGGCGATGGCGATTCGGGAACAGGAATTTGTCAGCGGCGCTGTCGCCGACGGCGCACGTGACGGGACGATCATGTTCCGGTATATCGCCCCCAACGCTATGGGCGCGTTCATCGTGCAGGCGACCGTCGCCATCCCGGCGGCCATCATCGGCGAAGCCACGCTGAGTTTTCTCGGCCTGGGCGTTCAGCCACCAATGTCGTCCTGGGGGATCATGCTCACCAGCGCGCAGCAATACCTGGCCCAGGCACCGTACCTGGCTCTCTTCCCCGGAATCGCCATTGCCCTCACTGCGCTCGGTTTCAATCTGCTCGGCGATGGACTTCGCGATGTACTCGACCCCAAGGAGACCCGATGAGCGTGTTGGAGGTCGAACACCTGCGGGTTGAGTTCGGCACGGAGAATGGGCCGGTCATCGCCGTCAAAGATGTGTCGTTCACGCTGGAGAAGGGAGAGATCCTCTCGCTCGTAGGCGAGTCGGGCTGCGGAAAATCTACGGTGGCCATGTCCATCCCCCGACTTCTGGGCGATTCACACGTCACCCTCGGTGGATCGGTGCACCTGAACGGTGTCGATCTGTCCGCATATTCCGAAAAGCGGATGCAGGAGGTGCGTGGCAAGGAAATCTCGGTGGTCTTTCAGGAACCGATGACCTCGTTGAATCCCGCGTACACCGTGGGAAACCAAATTTCAGAGGTTCTGCTGCAGCATGAGGGGCTGTCGCGGCGAGCTGCCCTGGCGCGCGCCGTCGAGCTGCTCGAACTGGTGGGGATTCCTGATGCGCAGCGTCGAACGGCCGCTTTCCCGCACGAACTGTCCGGCGGTATGCGGCAGCGGGTCATGATCGCTATCGCCGTGGCGTGCAACCCGCTCGTACTGATCGCCGATGAGCCCACCACCGCCCTTGACGTGACGATTCAGGCCGGTGTGCTCGACATCTTCCGTCGGCTGCGGGACAATCTGGGCACGTCCATCGTGCTCATCACGCACGACCTCGGCGTGGTCGCCGATATCGCAGACCGGGTGGCGATTATGTACGCCGGTCGAATCGTAGAGATGGCGTCAACGGCCGAAATCTTCGCAGCTCCCACCCACCCCTACACGCGTGGACTGCTCGGTGCGCTGCCGTCGCGGGCGATCATGCAGGCCAATGGCCGCCGACGCCTCACCGACATTCCCGGCCTGGTGCCCTCACCGTCGACCGACCCGGACCAGTGTCAATTCGCCCCGCGTTGCGCCAGCGCCAGCATCGAGTGCACCGCCGCCCGACCCACTGCGGAGCCCGTCGCGGTCGGGCACACCGTGTCCTGTTACCACCCCGCAGTAGGAGCGATGCTATGAGCGAGCAACCAGTCCTCGAGGTTTCCAACCTGGTGAAGCACTTTCAATCCGGTTCGCGGTTGGGCGGAGGGCGCACGGTGGTTCGGGCCGTCGACGGCGTCGATCTGACCATCGGGCGTGGTGAAATTCTCGGCCTGGTCGGTGAATCCGGTAGCGGAAAATCCACCGTCGGCAGCTGTATCGCCCGGCTCACACAGCCCACTAGCGGAACGATTCGTCTGCTGGGCCGCGATATCTCCACGCTGAGTCGACGGGAGATGCGCCCGCTCCGCTCCGAAGTGCATGTCGTGTTCCAGGACCCGTACTCGTCGCTGAATCCGCGCATGACGGTCGGCCAGATCGTCACCGAGCCGTTGCGTCAGCATCACCGTGGCGGTCGGGCGGAGCGCAACCGGATCGTCTCCGACATGCTCGAACGCACGGGGCTCAGTCTGGAGCTGGTAGGCCGCTACCCGCATGAACTGTCCGGCGGCCAGCGCCAGCGGGTTGCACTGGCCCGCGCGCTGGTGCTCGGCCCGTCACTCGTGATCGCGGACGAACCGGTTTCGGCGCTCGACGTGTCGGTGCAGGCATCCATTCTCAACGTCATTCTCGATTTGCAGGTCGAACTAGGATTCTCCTGCTTGTTCATTACCCATGACCTGTCGGTCGTTGAATTCATCAGCGATCGCATCGCGGTGATGTATCTGGGAAAAATCGTAGAAACGGCGACGCGAGCTGAGCTGTTTCGTGACCCGCAGCATCCGTACACGCAGGCGCTGCTCTCGGCTGCGCCAATGGCTGACCCCTCCAGCGCTCGCGGTCGTGAGCGCATCATTCTCAGCGGAGACCTGCCGAGTCCGACCGAAGAAATAAGTGGATGCCCGTTCCACGCCCGTTGCCCGGTTGCGATTGATCGCTGCCGAACCGAGGTGCCGCGTCTGCTCGGCGTAACGAGCCCCGAACACCAGAGCGCATGCCACCTCGTCACCGCAGAAAACGGTGCACCGCACATTAAACAAGGAGACAAGAATCTTGTTCACAACGCGTCCTGAACTCATCGGAAACGTCGGCATGGTGGCATCAACCCACTGGATCGCCTCGGCCACCGGAATGAGCGTGCTCGAGCGCGGCGGTAATGCCGCCGATGCCGCGGTCGCCACCGGCTTCGTACTGCAAATTGTTGAGCCGCACCTCAACGGACCCGGTGGCGAGGTTCCGATTCTGGTCTGGTCGGAAACCGATCAGCAGGTATCCACCATTTGTGGTCAGGGCGTGTCGCCAGCTGCGGCAACGATCGAGGCCGTGACCGGGTTGGGCCTTGACGTGATGCCGGGGACGGGCCTGCTGCCCGCGGTCGTGCCGGGTGCCTTTGGGGCGTGGACGCTGCTCTTGGAACTACACGGAACGATGACGCTGCGTCAGGTGCTCGAACCGGCCATCCACTATGCCGAGGAGGGGCATCCACTGCTCGAGCGGGTATCCGCAGCCATCGGAACGATGCAGGAGCTGTTCACGAACGAGTGGCCCAGCTCAGCTGCGACCTGGATGCCGGGTGGGCAGGTGCCCGCAGCGGGGAGTTGCTTCCGAAATCCCGTGCTGGCCACGACCCTGCGCCGGATAATTTCGGAGTCCGAAGCTGCCGGCGGGTCGCGAGAAGTGCAAATCCGCGCGGCCAGGGATTGCTGGTACCGCGGGTTTATCGCCGAAGCCATCGGCGATTTCTGTGCCCACAATGAGGTGATGGACACCTCGGGGGAGCGTCATCGGGGGCTGTTGACCGCCGACGACCTGGCCCGGTGGGAGCCGACGGTTGAACAGCCGCTCACCTACGATTATCACAACTACACCGTCTGCAAGACGGGCCCATGGGGGCAGGGACCCGTTTTTCTGCAGCAGCTTGCGCTTCTCGAAGGCTTCGATCTGACCGCGATGGGGCCCGGCTCCGCTGATTGGGTGCACACCATCCTCGAGAGTTGCAAACTCGCGTTTGCCGATCGCGAGGCCTGGTACGGCGACCCGAATTTCACCGACGTGCCCATGGCGGCATTGCTCAGCGCGGAATACAACGCCCAGCGGCGCTTGCTAATCACCGACACCGCGTCCGTGGAACTGCGCCCCGGTAACCCCGGTGGAGCCCAGGCGCGACTGCCGCGCTACCCGGCGTCTCCAGCTGGATATGAGAATTTGATCGGATCCGGCGAGCCGACGATCGCTAAGTCGGGGGAAACCCGCGGGGACACGTGCCACGTCGACGTTGTCGATTCCAACGGGATGATGATCTCGGCCACGCCCAGTGGTGGCTGGATGCAATCCTCGCCGACCATCCCCGCGCTGGGCTTCTGCCTCAGCACTCGCGCACAAATGTTCTGGCTTCAGGAAGGCTTGCCGAACTCCCTGCGCCCCAGCGCTCGCCCACGAACCACGTTGACGCCGTCCTTCGCCCTGCGCGACGGCAAGCCGTGGCTCGCGTTCGGAACGCCGGGTGGCGACGCGCAGGATCAGTGGTCGTTGAACTACTTCCTGAACCTCGTGCACGGGGATATGAATCTCCAGGAGGGTATCGATGCGCCCGGTTTTCACTCCACCCACATGCCCAACTCCTTCTTCCCACGGGATGCGCATCCAGCCGAGGTGTATCTGGAGAGCCGGTTTGATTCGGCCGTTCTCGACGAGTTGCGGTGCCGCGGTCACCTCGTCGTGGTCGGTGAGCCCTGGTCCGAAGGGCGAGTGAGCGCTGTGGCGCGCGATGGCGGCTGGCTCAAGGCCGCGGCCAACCCCCGGGGCAACCAGGGCTACGCCGTCGGGCGCTAGTTGCACGGGGCACGGAGCGAGGCGTCCAGAGAACTGCGGCATAATCAACATTGCTTATGCGCGCCGGGCGGCGGCAGATGACGATCCGCGATGCAGGAACGGCCAAGGAGGAGTAGTTGAAGTGTGGGACGTCTTAGAGTCGAAAGGGGATGATTTGAGCACGTTGGGCTTGCTCAAAGCTGCGCAAACCCTCGGCGAACGGGTTTACGAGGTGTTGGAAGAGTCCATTGTCGACGGTGTCATCGCACCGGGTTCCCACCTGCGTGAAGACGAAGTCGCCAGGCAGCTGGGCGTGAGCCGAAACCCGGTGCGTGAGGCCATTCAGCGGCTCGTGCACGACGGATTCGTCGAACACCGGGCGGGCAAGAAGGGTGCGTTTGTGCACGCCCCCAGTGACAAAGAAGTGCAGGAGGTTTTCCACGCCCGCTCACTGTTGGAAAGCGACTGCGCACGGTTGGCCGCCGAAAATATTTCAGATATCGATTTATCCCGACTCCAGGAACTGCTGGGGCATGGTGATGCGGCGATCGCGGCCCAGGACGCCAAGCACCTGCTGGAGCTCAACGACCGTTTTCACAATATTGTCGTGAAGGCCGCCGACAATTCGGTGATTGCGCGAATGCTGGGAGTGCTGCAACGACGAATTCGCTGGTATTTCTACCAGGTCGTCGTCACGCGGGCCGCCGGCTCGTGGGATCAACACCGCCAGATTTACGAGGCGCTGCGTGACCATGACGGCGACCGGGCAGCGGTGTGCATGATGGCTCACGTCATGCAGACCGCCGCGACCATCCGTGATCACCAAGACACGGTGGAGGGCGCTGGCCTTCCCAACTAGCCAGCGCAACCTTGACAAGAGCGCACCGCAGGCTTTTTTTCCCTGCGAGAAGAGGCCACACGATGCACCCTCCGCAGGTCAGTATTGTCCGCAGCACTCCATTTATCGGGTATTTGCGAGAGTTCGACGCTCCGGTGGCTCTGGTGGTCCAGGCCTTTTTCATGATTCGCACGCCCTCGTCGAGGCGGGCCAGGCGCTCGCCGGGTAGGGGAAACCCGTAACCAGAGGCTCGCCACTCGTGCTCGTACCAGCCAGCTCCAATGCCCATCTCTCCCAAATAAATTCCCAGGTACCGGCATCGGCGTGGGCGGCCAGGCGGCTCATGGTTGCCCACTGCTCGGCAGGTTCGATTCCGACCAGATCGCGGCGCCAGCCCCGGGGATACAAACAGTATGAATCGTATGGTTTCAGCCTGGACCGCCGCATTGAAGGGGCGTCAAACGTTACTCTGGAGCCAGGACGACAACAATAAACGGACGGCGGTGGCAGTGCACGCTCTCGACTTCGCCGGCATCATGAGCGAGATCCTCACCTTCGTCGGCCTCATCATCGGAGCGCTGCTCTACATTGTCGGTCTGTCCGTGCGCGGCATCAGCGGCCGCTGGACCCGCACGACCGCGGTGATCGCCGCGTCGGGGCCGGCCACGGTCATCCGCTGGTTTGATGGCGACGGAGATGTACACGAATGCCCGGCCGATACGCACGAGACGCACCACCTGGTGCCCGGCGACGACGTGTGTGTGTGGTTTCGTAACCGCCACCCCGAGCGTTGCCGCACACACGACCCCGAACTCGACGGCAAGGGCCTGCGCCTGATCGGCCTGGTCTTGCTCGGCATCGGCGTGCTCGCCGGCCTGACCGGCATCGTGCTGATGTTCGTCTAACCAACCGTTTTTTCGGCAGCGGATGCCGCGCGCGGCCGCGCCCATCCGCTCGCCGCCGCGGCCACCACGATTGTCACGAGTGCGCCGAGCAGCAGCGCCGCCGCCTCCCCGGGGGCGAGTACGTGCAGCTGGGAGCCGATCGTCGCGGCCGCGATCGGAATTCCGAGCTGGGCCGCCGACAGCAGCCCGAACGACAGGGGAAGGCCCACCATACGGGTGGTCGCGTGGGTCAGCAGGGTCGCCAGGCCGAGTGTCAGGCCGAGGGCGATCATCTGCGGGTGGTCGGCTAGGTCGCGCAGCGCGAGCGAAGCGCCGAGCCAGACGAAGAACAGCGGGCCGAAGAATCCGTCGGCGAGGGCGAAGAGCTGGCGGGCCAGGCGGCGCGGTTCACCGAGCATCGCGACGGCAAGCCCGAACGCGAACCCCGCGAGCATGACCGAGACATGGCTGAACACAGCCACCGCCGAGAGGGCAAACAGAATGGCCAGCTGGATGCGCAGCTCGAGGGCGAACTTGCGGTTCGCCGACAGCTTGTGCAGCCGTGCGCGGGAGCCGTTTTTTTCCAAACGGGACAGCAAGAGGTACACGGCCACGGTCAGCGCCGCGATCAGGGCGGCGCCGAGCGCCGCGCGGCCCGCATTGGGCGGGTCGATGGCCAGGGGCAGCGCCACGATGGCCGCGATGTCCGCGATCGCAACCTGCGCCGTGAGTTCGAGTATCGAGCGCCCACGCAGCCCCAGGGAGTGGATGAGCGGCAGCACGAGCGCGGCCGATGAGGAGGCCAACAACACTATATAGAGAGGTGCGTGATTCGTTCCGAACATCATCGCAATGGCTACGCCGAGGGCGCTCGCCGAGACCGTGACGAGCATCGCCCGCACCAGGCCGGCCGAGAACGCCGCGCGAATCGCGCCGGTACGAACCGGTACATGCGTGCCGGCCACGAACATGATCAACGCGAATCCGACATCCGCTAGCAGGGTCAGGGTGGGGTCGGCGGCATCGACGAGGCCGAAGCCGGTTCGACCGACGATGATGCCGGCGGCGAGCTGGCCGATGACGACCGGGATATTCCAGCGGCGCGGCGTCGCCAGGAGTGGCCCGAGCAGCGCGACCACGGAGATGATCGCGAGGGTCTGAAAGTCCATCCGCGCCTCCTCCTGTTGCTAGATCGAGCGTAGTACTGCTGCAGACTGCGCCGAACGGCCCGTGCAGGCGGCATGATGGGAGTATGAGTCGAACCGTCGCCGGAGCCCGCGTGCTGATAACCGGAGCAGCCAGGGGTATGGGCCGCCTGTACGCCGAACGCTGCGTTGCGGAGGGGGCCAAAGCCGTCATTCTCTGGGACCGTGACGGTGCTGCCCTCGCCCAGGCCGCTGCCATCCTGACGGAACGTTCCAACGGGCTCACCCGGATCGCGCCCTACGTTCTGGATATCGCCGATCTGGGCGCCATTGCGCAGACCGCGCAGCGCGTGCGTACCGAGATCGGCGACCCCGACGTCGTCATCAACAATGCCGGAATCGTGCGTGGCAAATATTTTTGGGAGCACGACAACGGCGCAGACACCCGCCCGACCATGCAGATCAACGCGCTCGCCCCGATGTACATCACCCGCGAGTTTCTCCCCGCCATGATTTCGAGCGGATGGCGTGAGTCACGCATCGTGAACATCGCCTCCGCCGCCGGCACCCTCAGCAACCCGCGCATGAGTGTTTATGCCGCTTCGAAGGCGGCCCTGATCGGCTGGAGCGATTCGCTGCGGCTCGAGCTAGTGCAGCAGGGTCACGGCCACGTCAAAGTCACCACGGTCTGCCCGAGCTACATCGACACCGGCATGTTCGAGGGCGCGCGCGGGCCGCTGCTCACCCCGCTTATGACCCCGCAGTATGTCGTCGATCGGGTCTGGCGGGCGATGCTCGCCGGCAAGCCGCAGCTGCTGTTGCCCTGGACGGTCAGCCTGTCGAAGGTGCTGCGCGGAGTGCTGCCGCTGGCTGCCTGGGACGCCGTCGCCGGTCGCGTCTTCGGCGTGTACCGCTCGATGGATCGGTGGGTCGGTCGCGGGTAGCGGCCCCCGTTCGCCGCGCGAGATCGCCGAAGAAAGTGTGAATTTCGACAAATATCAAGCTTGCGCGGTGCCAAAATCTGAGTGTTCCCCTGTGTGGCTGTGGCACTCGCGCTCCCATTGTTGGCTCTCTTCCCGCAGTAAGGTGACCACGGTGACGGACCGGGGCACCAACCTTTTGGTGCCCGTGCCCGCGCAGTGGCCAGTCAGAGGTTGTTGGTCGCCAGCCAACTGATCAGTACTCGCTGAAACTCGAGCGGCTGCTCCACGCTGGGCAGGTGCGCGGTGCCGCGAAATGTGCATCCGCTTGATTGCGGCAGCATCTCCAACAGGAATTCGTAGTGGGCCAGCGCCGAGGTGACGTCGAGTTCGCCCACGGTGACGAGCGCCGGAACATCGATGTCGCTGACCCGGTCGAGCGCGGGCGGCTCGAGCGGTACCAAAATCGGCGCCTCCGTGGCGTGGATGACGTTGCGCAGGTTGAGCTCTTGCGCCAGGGCGAGAAAGGCCGGGTCGACGTCGGCCGGTTTGCGGGTCGGCCCGACCGCCCACAGGGTGACCTCAAGCCGGGCCAGCCGGGGCCACTGGCGGGCGGTGAAGGCCGCATCCAGTTTGTCGAACAGGGCGTCTTCCCGCTCGGTGAGCTCCACGTCGGGGAATCCGCTTGGGCCGGATCCGATCGTGACCAGACCGGCCACTCGCTCGGGACTAGCCACGGCCAGGTCGATCGCAATCGTGCCACCGCGCGAGCATCCGATCAGGGTCGCCCGAGCCACGTCGAGATGATCGAGCAGCGCCGTGGCATCCGCTCGATTGGAGAATTCCACATTCTCGGTTGTCGTCTGGCCGAAACCGCGGGCGTCGAAGCGAATGACGTAGTGGTGGGCAGCGAGAGCGGCGACCTGTGGATCCCACATGCGCAGAGTCGCAATGCCGGCGTGGAGCAACAGCAGTGCGGGAGATTGGGGGTTGCCCAATGTTTCGTAGTAGAGCGAAGCGCCTGGAACGTCGAGTCTGGGCATGCTTGAGCGTAGCGCTACGTCTGGTGCGCCCGAAAGGACGCGCTCGTGCGATGGCTGGAATTGGCTGAGACTGCTGTGACCTGATGCGCGGTCCGGGTGAAGCATCACCGCCCATGACAACCCCTAGGCTCAACATAATGGGCGGTGTACTGGTCGGGTTTTCGATTATCGGATTTGTGATCCTGATCGGGTACTTCGTCGAGCGGTTCGGCATCGTCGGCGTCGGTACCGGACGAGTGCTCAACCGAATGGCCTTCTTCGTGGCGACTCCCGCGCTGCTGTTCACGGTTCTCGCGCACGCGGATGTCACCGTTCTGTTCTCCGAGTTTCTGCTCTCCACCGTCTGCACCATCGCGGTCGGTGTCGTCGTGTATATCATCGCCGCCCGCCTTTTTTTTCGTCGACCGCTGGCCGAGACGGTGCTCGGCGCCTCGACCGCGACCTATGTCAATGCCAACAACATCGGGCTTCCGGTAGCCATCTATGTGCTCGGCAGTGCGCAGTACGTGGCTCCCGTGCTGCTGCTGCAGCTGGTCATTCTGGCCCCGACCATTCTGACCATTCTCGACCTGGCCACCCAGGGCCGGGCGTCGTTTCGGTCGATCGTGACCCAGCCCATTCGTAACCCGATGATTATTGCTTCGCTCGCCGGTGTGTTCGTGGCCATGCTGGGAATCACGCTGCCCGAACCCGTGCTCGCCCCGTTCGAACTGATCGGCGGCGCCGCCATTCCCTTGGTGCTGCTGTCGTTTGGCATGTCGCTGCACGGTCAGCGACTGCTGAAGGCTGGAACCGGACGCAAACAGGTCGTCGCCGCGACCGTGATCAAGGTCGCGCTCATGCCGATCGTTGCGTACCTGTTCGGGCACGTCGTGTTCAACCTCGCTGGCGCCGAACTGTTCGCCGTCGTCGCCGTGGCGGCGCTGCCGACCGCGCAGAACATCTTCAACTTCGCCTCGCGCTACGACCGGGCCATGGTCGTCACCCGCGACACCGTGTTGCTCACTACGATCCTGTCTATGCCCGCCCTGCTCGTGATTGCGGCCCTCCTTGCCTGAGTGCCGGCAGAACTGCGAAGATTTTACTCAAATCCCTCGAAATCGAACGGGTCACCGCACGGCCGTTTCGCGGGTGTGCACGGGCACCTAGTGATTTTGCCCCTCGAAAGGATGAAAATGTCGCACAGCACCCCCGAGACCGGCTTGCCGGCTCCGTTCTCCCCACCGAAACCCACCAGCCTGCCGATTAGTGACTCGGCCGGCCGGTTCTATCTAAACCGGGTCTACTGCGTCGGCCGCAACTATGCCGATCATGCGCGAGAAATGGGCAATAACCCCGATCGGGAGCCGCCGTTCTTCTTCGCCAAACCGGCCGACGCTGTGTTCGCCGTGACCGAGGGCGTTCCCGCGCGGGGCGTGTTGACGCATGAGGTTCCCTACCCGCCCGAGACCGACAACCTGCACTTCGAGATGGAACTCGTTGTCGCGATCGGTGTTGGCGGCGCGGACATCGCGGCAGCGGATGCCCTCGGTCACGTCTTCGGCTACGGCGCGGGCGTCGACCTCACCCGCCGCGACCTACAGGATGCAGCCAAGGCCTTGCGCCGCCCGTGGGACCTTTCCAAGGGCTTCGACTTTTCCGGACCGTGCTCGCCGATCGTCGCCGCGGCCGCGATCGGTCATCCGACCGAGGCCCGCATTTGGCTCGACGTCGACGCTGCCACCCGTCAAGACGGGAACCTCGCCGACCAAATCTGGCCCGTCCCCGGCGTTATTGCCGCGCTGTCCCGCTTTGTTATGCTGCGTCCGGGTGACCTCATCTTCACCGGAACTCCCGCCGGCGTCGGCCGCATCGAGCCCGGTAACGACGTCACCGCCGGAATCGACGGGATTGGCAAGCTCGCGTTCCGCGTCATCTGATCCGCGGCGGCATCCGATTGCCCGCAGAGCAGAGCAGAGCAGCTCAGGCCAGCAGCGCGCCGAGGGCGGTCGTGGCGTGGCCGCGATGCTCATCGAGCAGGCGGATGACGAGCACGGCGTCCCCGACGGCGAAGGCGTCGACGATGCTGGCATGCTCGTGCTCGACCAAGGTCCTGTTGCTGGACTGCTCGTAGTAGAGCCGGCGGTAGGCTTCGGTCGAATCCCAGAGCGCGCGCAAAATACGTTCCAGGCGGGGGAGCCCGGATGACGTCACGAGTATGAAGTGAAATCGCCGGTTGGCCGCGTTCATGGCGAGCAGGTTGCCGGCCGCATTGGCCTGTTCTACCTCGGCGGCGGCCGCGCGCAGATCGGCGAGCACCTGTTTGCCGTCGCGCGCGATCGTGGCGCGCACGGCCTCCGCCTCGAGCAGCTGCCGCAGTCGGTACACCTCGAGCAGGTCGGCGAGCGAAAGCTCGGTCACCCGGTAGCCGCGATGCGGCTCGTGCACGACGTGCCCCTCGGTTTCGAGCGTGTTGAGGGCCTCCCGCACCGGCACCCGGCTGACGCCAAGGCGTACGGCCAGATCCTCTTGCCGCAGCGGCTGCCCGGGAGCAAACTCGCCGACGGCGATCAGGCGTCGCAGCTCAGCGAGCACGAACGCCGGAACGGTCGGCGGGCGCTGGGTGGGAAGCGGGGTTCGCTCGGGGGCAGGCATGTTGAAAACCCTAACTCAGCATTCGGCTGTTCGTCTGACTGGCCCATTGTGCCCGAATAGCACCGGGCTGCGGTATAACTTCTGCAATTCGTGCACGGTTCTCAAGGGTTGCTCGGGTAGATGGATGAACAGCCAGAGAATACTGGCGTTATGCATCGCCCAAGCTCAGCAGTTGAGGCCCTAGCGGAAGGCGGCGATGCCGGTGATGTGCTGGCCGAGAATGAGGGTGTGTACCTCGTCGGTGCCCTCGTAGGTGCGCACGCTCTCGAGGTTGTTGGCGTGGCGCATCGGGGAATAGTCCAGGGTGATGCCGTTGCCGCCGAGCATGGCGCGGGCCTCCCGGCAAATGGCAATGGCCTCGCGGCAGTTGTTGAGCTTGCCGACCGAGATCTGGTGCGGTGCGAGCGTCCCGGCGTCCTTGAGCCGGCCGAGCTGCAGTGCGAGCAGGGTTCCCTTGTTGATTTCGAGGGCCATGTTGACAAGTTTCTGCTGGGTCAGTTGGTAGCCGGCGAGCGGCTTGCCGAACTGCATCCGCTCCTGCGAGAAGGCCAGCGCAGTGAGGTAGCTGTCGCGGGCCGCACCCATGACGCCCCAGACGATGCCGTAGCGGGCCTCGTTCAGGCACTCGAACGGGCCGCGCAGACCGCGGGCCTTGGGCAGCATCGCCGAGTCGGGCAGGCGCAGCTCGGTCAGTTCAATCTCGCACTGAATCGAGGCCCGCATCGAGAGCTTTTGCTCGATCGGCGTGGCGACGAATCCGGGGGTGTCGGTGGGCACGACGAAGCCGCGGATCCCATCATCCGTCATGGCCCAGATGATGGCGACCTGCGCGACCGAGGCCAAGCCAATCCAGCGCTTGGTGCCATTCAGAACCCAGTCGGTGCCGTCGCGGCGCGCGAAAGTGGTCATGCCGGCCGGGTCGGAGCCGGCGGTCGGTTCGGTCAGCCCGAAGCAACCGATCACCGAACCGGCGGCCATGCGCGGCAGCCACTCGTTTTTCTGCTCCTCGGAGCCGTGCTTGTGGATCGCGCTCATCGCGAGCGAGCCCTGCACGCTCACGAAGGTGCGCAGCCCAGAGTCGCCGGCCTCGAGTTCGAGCGCGGCGAGGCCGTATTCGACCGAGCTGCGCCCGGGGCAGCCGTAGCCCGTGAGGTGCATGCCGAGCAGGCCGAGCCTGGCCAGCTGGGGAATGATCTCGAATGGAAAGATCGCATTTTCGTACCAGAGCGCGATGTTGGGCTTGATGGTCATGTTGACGAAGGCGCGCACCTTGCCCCGCAGGGCGATCTCGGTCTCGGACAGCAGGGAATCGATGCCAACGAGGTCGGCGGCGTCGGTCAGATCGGTTTCATTGAGGGTAGTCATGAGTCGCCTTCTTTCAGTAGAGCGGATGCTTATGGTCAGAAAAAGGTCGCCCCATTGTGTTCCCCGAGTAGTGGCGGTGGGCGCCGGTATTGTGCGGGGGTGGCGGAGAGGCTGATCGGATTGGCAATCTGCTGGCTCACCCGCGACCGGTCCGAATCGGTCACCGGCACGACCGGGACCAAGCCGAGTTCAGTGGCCAGTTCGAGCGCCTCGGCGATCGAGTTCACCTTGCCGGCCGGCACACGCACGGTCGCCAGCAGCGTGGTCCATTCTGTGGCCGGACGGGTGGCGAGGCGCGCTTCGAGAAGCTCCTTGAGCGCAGCGCGATGCGCGAGGCGGTCGGCGTTGCAAACGAACCGTTGGTCGACTGCCAGCTCGGGGTGGTCGAGCACCTGCACGAGCGCGCTGAACTGCTTATCGGTGCCGACCGCGATCGCGATCGGATCGTCCAGAGTTCGAAACGTTTCATAGGGCGCGATGCTCGGGTGGGCGTTGCCAAGGCGTTTGGGGGCGACCCCGGTGGCGAGGGTACTCGAGGCCTGGTTGACCAGCCCAGCCAGCAGCGAGGAGAGCAGATTCACTTCGACGCGCTGACCCAGACCGGTCTGCTCGCGCGCGCGTAGTGCGGCGAGAATGCCGACGACTGCGTTCTGCCCGGTCAGTACATCGACGAGGGCGACCCCGACCTTGCTCGGTTCTTCGGCGGCCGAGCCGGTCACGCTCATCAGCCCGCCGACCGCCTGCACGAGCAGGTCGTAGCCGGGTAGGGCGGCGCCGCCAGCGCGGCCGAATCCGGTGATCGAGCAGTAGACGAGCTCGGGGCGCTCCGCGGTCAAACTGGCGTAATCGAGGCCGTACTGTTCCATGACGCCCGGACGGAAGTTTTCGATCACGACGTCGGCACTCAGCGCGAGGGTACGCGCTTCGGCCAGGGCGTTCTCGGCGCGCAAATCGCAGACCACAGAGCGCTTATTGCGGTTGACGCTCGCGAAATAGCTGCCCATGCCGTTCGGGTCGACCGGGGGCACCCAGGCGCGAGTGTCATCGCCGAGCGGATGCTCGATCTTGATCACGTCGGCGCCGAAATCGGCCAGCATCATCGATGCAAAAGGCCCGGCGAGCACGCGAGAAAAATCCGCAACACGAATGCCGTCCAACGGCCCAATCGCAGGTGCCGAACCATCGTTTCCACTCATTCGGATACTGTATCCAATTTGAGATGGGACGGGAAGGGGTGGGCGCCTCCTGCGGTCATTGTGGGCCCGCTCAGCCCGACCTCGGACAGGGGGTAAGCCCTCCGTTATCAAACGGTTACGGGGGCGAATAGGCGGTTAAAGATGGCGCAATGCCCATATTTCTGCGAGACTAGAGCTTTGAGCTTGCTCGCACCTCGAGTAATCACGTCCAGTACGTCGGGCATCCCAACAAAGGAATCCCATTGACGGATCAAACATTTCAACTCATCGCAATCGTTTTATATCTCGCAGGCATGGTCGTCATCGGCTACTTTGCCTTTCGTCAGACCAAAGACCTTGACGACTATATGCTCGCCGGTCGCGGACTCAAACCGGGCACAGCGGCCCTGAGTGCGGGTGCTTCGGACATGTCCGGCTGGCTGTTGCTGGGCCTCCCCGGAGCCATCTACGTGTCCGGTCTCGTTGAGGCCTGGATCGCCATCGGTCTTACCATCGGTGCCTGGCTGAACTGGAAATACGTGGCCCCGCGGCTGCGCTCCTACACCTTCGTGTCAAAGAACTCGATCACCATCCCGAGCTTCTTCGAAAACCGGCTGAAAGACTCGTCGCGGCTATTGCGCGTGGTCTCCGGCCTCATTATTTTGGTGTTCTTCACCTTCTACGTCTCCTCCGGCATGGTGGCCGGTGGCGTGTTCTTCGAGGAGTCCTTCGGCTCCACCTTCCTCACCGGCATGTTGATCGTGGGCGGCATCACCCTGCTCTACACGCTGTTCGGTGGCTTTCTCGGTGCCACCCTCACCGACGTTGCCCAGGGCATCCTCATGCTCATCGCGCTGATCGCCGTTCCCCTCGTAGCACTGAACGCCACTGGCGGAGTCGTTGCGACCCTCGACTCCATCCGCGAAGTCAATCCCGACCTGCTGTCCATCACCGCCGGCGGATCCGTGCTCGGTGTCATCTCGGCCGCTGCCTGGGGCCTCGGTTATGTTGGCCAGCCGCACATTATCGTGCGTTTCATGGCCATGCGCACCCCGCAGGACGCCAAGGCCGGTCGTCGCATTGGCATCGGCTGGATGGTCGCCACCGCCCTGGGTGCTGTTGCGACCGCCCTGATCGGTATCGCGTACTTTCAGCAGAACCCAGACCTGGATCTCGCAAACCCAGAGACGGTGTTCCTGATCCTCTCGCAAACCCTGTTCCACCCCTTCATTGCAGGCCTCGTGTTGGCCGCTGTGCTCGCCGCAATTATGAGCACCATTTCCTCGCAGCTGATCGTGTCATCCTCGGCGTTGGTTGAGGACCTCTACAAGATCGTCGGCAAGAAGGCTTCGCCGAAGCAGCTGGTCATGCTCGGCCGTAGCGGCGTGCTGCTCGTGGCCGTCATCGCCGCACTGATCGCGCTGCAGCAGAACTCGACCATTCTCGACCTGGTCGGCTTCGCCTGGGCCGGCTTCGGTGCCGCCTTCGGACCAGTGGTCATCCTCTCGCTGTACTGGAAGAAGCTGTCCACCTGGGGGGCGCTAGCCTCCATGATCACCGGTGCTGTCGTCGTGTTCGTCTGGGGCAACTCGGCCCTGGGCGACATCCTGTATGAGATCGTGCCGGGCTTTGCGGCCAGCCTGATCGTGGCCGTCGTGGTCTCCCTGGCTACGTTCAAGCCGAAC
This sequence comes from Cryobacterium sp. Y50, assembly GCF_002929805.1. Classification (GTDB taxonomy): domain Bacteria; phylum Actinomycetota; class Actinomycetes; order Actinomycetales; family Microbacteriaceae; genus Cryobacterium. The sequence continues at coordinate 152,622 of NZ_PJJM01000105.1, forward strand.
GCCGAAATCGACGCCGAATTCGACCTTGCTGCGGAACAAGCGCACCCGAAGTACCAGGCTCCCAACAAGGTTTCGGTCTAACCAGCCTCAGACCGCGCGCTGCAACGGCATCCGCCGCTGGCCTCACGGTCGGCTGCCGGTGCCGTTGGTGTTGATATCAGCCCACAGGCGCCACGACGAGCAGATCATCGATGGTGCAGATCATCGAAGCGTTGGTCGGGAACACGGTGGCGTCCGGCGGTTTTGCCGGGCTGACCGAGCGCGTTGTGCTGGCGACGGTGCCGTCCGGGTCTGACGACGCTGTCGCATCCACGCTACAGGTCAAGCTGGGACAGACGGCGGTGAAGGAGGCTGCCGGGGGCTGGTTTTCCTGCGGACCCCCAGCAGGCTAGACCCAGCAGGCTAGACCCAGCAGGTGGGTGGGACAACCCCTCGGTGCGGCAGAACAGCGCAGGGCTTAGAAGATCATCGGGCGGTCGTCGTCATCGCCGCCCAGGTCGAGGTCGACGAGCACTGGAACGTGGTCGCTCGGGGCGTCGCCCTTGCGCTCGTTGCGGTGGATGCTGGCATCCGTTACCAGATCGGCGAAGGCGGGCGAGCCGAGAATGAAGTCGATGCGCATACCCTCGTTGCGCGGAAATCGCAGCTGTTTGTAGTCCCAGAAGGTGAACCCTTCCGGCACGATCGGCCGCACGACATCGGTCAAGCCGGCCTGCTCGAAGGCGTCGAACGCCGCGCGCTCAAGCGCCGAAATGTGAGTAGAAACGCCGAGTACGAAGCTCGGGTCACCCATATCTTCGTCGCGCGGCGCGACGTTCCAGTCGCCCATCATGGCCAGCGCGAGCGCCGGATGCTGGCTAAGTTCCGCGGCCGCGTGGGTCTCGAGGGCCCTCAGCCAGGCCAGCTTGTAGTCGTAGTGCGGGTCGCCGAGCGCGCGCCCGTTCGGCACGTACAAGCTCCACAGGCGCAGGTCGTTCACGGTCACGCCGAGCGCGCGCGCCTCGAGCGGCTGGTCTGGACCGACCGCACCCTTCAGGAAGCCGGGCATATTCGGAAAATTGGTGACGACATCGGTCATCGGCTCGCGGCTGGCAAACGCAACGCCATTCCACTGGCTCAGACCGTGGATGGCGAGGTCGTAGCCTGCGTCCTCGAACACCTGCGAGGGAAACTGCTCGGGCTTGCACTTGATCTCCTGCATGGCCAGAACGTCGATATCCTCGCGTTCCATCCAGTCGACGATTCGTCCGGAGCGGGCACGAACGGAGTTGACGTTCCAGGTGGCGATGCGCATGCCACCAGCCTATAAGCCGCGAAGCGGATGCTGCTGCTCGTGGTATCGAATGCGGCCCGAGCCGTGTTGCGATTGAATGGGTACGCAGTTGATAGGTACAGTCACCAATGCGCAGGAAGGTCACAATGACGGAGTTGCAGATTGGCTATGCGGCCATGTTGGAGCAGTTCGCACCGGCCGAGGCGGTCGCTCTTTCGGCCTACGCCGAGGAGCACGGCTTCACCGGCGTGATGGCGGCCGACCACTTTCAACCGTGGGTTCCGGCCCAGGGCCAGTCGAGTTTCGTCTGGAGCGTGCTTGCCTCGATCGCCGAGCGCACCACGGGTGACTTCGGCCCCGGCGTGACCGCGCCGACCTTTCGCTGGCACCCGGCCATGGTCGCCCAGGCCTCCGCAACGCTTGCTTCGATGTATCCCGGCCGGCACTGGCTGGGCCTGGGTTCGGGTGAAGCCCTGAACGAGCACATCGTCGGCGGCTACTGGCCCGAAGCTCCCGAACGCATCAACCGCATGTTCGAGGCCATCGAAATCATCTCGAAGCTGTTCACCGGCTCGATCGCCGGTAAGGACGTCAAGCATTCCGGCCAGTTCTTCAAGCTCGAGTCAACCCGGTTATGGACCATGCCCGAGATCGCTCCGGAGATTCTGGTTGCCACCGCCGGACCGGTCACCGCTAAGCGCGCCGGTCGCCTGGCCGATGGCCTCATCACGGTCGGCGCTCCGCTGGAGAAGATCTCAATGCTGTTCGGCAAGTTCGATGACGGTGCCCGCGAGGCCGGCAAGGACCCTTCGGCGATGCCCAAGGTGCTGCAGCTGCACATGAGCTGGGCCGAAACCGACGAAGAGGCCAGGACCAACGCGCTGCACGAGTGGCCGAACGGTGGCATGAAGTTTCCGAAGGGGGACATTCGTTCACCGTTCGAGTTCGAGCAGATGGCCAAGCTGGTGCGCCCCGAAGATTTCGAGGGCCGCATGATCATCTCGGCCGACCCCGACGAACACCGCAAGTACATTCAGAAGTTCGTCGACCTCGGCTTCGATCGCATCTACCTGCACAACGTGGGCCGCAATCAGAAGCAGTGGATCGACGTCTTCGGTGCATCCGTTCTGCCGAAGCTCGTTCGGTAGATGACGTACGATTCCCGGCCCGACGCCGCGGCCGCTGAAGTGGGCGCTATGGAGCTATTCGGCCTCAAGGTGTTCACCCTCGGTGGTTTTGGCGAGATTCAGGCTGGCGACGACCTCGCCGACCTGATCGCCGAGGCCGCACAGTCGCGCCTGATAGACGGCGATATTCTGGTCGTGACCAGCAAAATCGTCTCCAAAGCCGAAGGACGTTTCGCCCGCGCCGCCGATCGGGAACAAGCGATCACCGACGAGACCGTGCGCATCGTGGCGTCGCGGGCGTACCCCGGCGGCCTCACCCGCATCGTCGAGAACCGGCAGGGCCTGGTCATGGCGGCGGCCGGCGTCGACACCAGCAATGCGCCCGACGGGGTGGTGCTGTTGCTGCCGGTTGATCCGGATAAGTCGGCGCGTGCCATCTGCGCGGCCCTGCGCGAACGCACCGGACTGCGGCTCGGCGTGCTCGTGACCGACACCGCCGGACGCCCGTGGCGGGAAGGCCAGACCGACATTGCCATTGGTGCGGCCGGGCTCGCGGTACTCGATGACCTGCGCGGCACAACGGATGCCTCCGGTCGCCGCCTCGACGTCACCGTCGCGGCGGTCGCCGACGAGATCGCCGGCGCCGCCGACCTGGTCCAAGGCAAGACCAGCGGCAACCCGGTCGCTGTGATCCGCGGTCTCGGTCGACTGGTCGGAGAAATGGATGTCGCCGGTGCGCGGGCGCTGCAACGGCCGAGCGACACCGACATGTTTCGACTCGGCACGGCTGAGGCCCGCGCCGAAGGGTACGCGGAGGGTTTCGCGGCCGGGCGCGCCGCCGGCGGTGCGACGGGTTCGGCCAGCTGAGCTTCGCGGGGCGGGCCGGGCAGTGCGCGGCCGTTTCCTGCAGGCGCTGTCGTGACCGGCTCGCGCGCCTGGCTTGTCAGCCGCGCGAGCAACAGCGAGGTGCTGGCGCAGCACATGGCAGCGCGACCCGTGCCGTCCGCCAGCCGGAGCCGGGCGTGTCTGCAGCAATTGGTCCCGCCATCCACTCTGCTGGAAACCGGGCCTGCCGGACGCGCCTCGCAGGCGAAGAATCCTAGATCGAGATGGTGAGGTTCTGGATCAGGCCGGTCTCGGGCTCGAGTTCGAAGCGGTAGCTCAGGTCGACGCTGCGGCCCGGAAAGTTGCCCTCGATGCGATTGATGACGGTCGTCGCTGACTCGTCTGTCTCGGTACCCAGCAGCGTCGTGGTGTACTCAAACTCCGCGGCGCTGCCCGCCAGCCAGGCCGCGATGGCCGCTTCGCCGGTGTACGTCTTGCCGTCATCCACGACGACAGCGTTTTCGACGAAGGTCTGGCGGGCTGACGCTGGCTTGGCGCTGACGCTGCGCTCAAGGTAGGTGACAACCGCCATGGGGAGCGCCCGAGCCTGTGCGGTGGGTGACTGTGTGGTGGGTGACTGTGCGGTAAGTGACTGTGCGGTGAGTGACGCTGACATGGGACCTCCTGGGCCGTTCCAACGAACGTAGTCGGGTCGATGGATGTATCTACTCGACCCTTGAGGCTACCGCGCCGGGTGGTCCCTGGAGCGTGCTCGCCAGAGAGGGAAAGCGCTGGTAACGTAATCCCTATGGAAGTAACTCTCGATGCCGTCGGCCGGCTCATGGTCCCCAAGGCCCTGCGCGATGCACTGGGACTCCACCCCGGGTCAACCGTGGATATTTCTCAATACGGTAGTGGGCTGCAGGTTCTGCCAGCGGGACGGACAGCCCGACTCGTCGACGAAGCCGGGGTGCTGGTGGCTGCGTCCTCGACTCCCATCGACGATGACATCGTCTTTGGCCTGATCGATGCCGGACGCCGTTGAAGACGCTCGTCGCACTCGATACCAGCGTCGCGATTCCCCTGCTCGTAACGAGCCACCGGGCGCACCGAGCGGTTGTCGACTGGTGGCAGGGACGTGAGGTGGCGCTTGCCGGGCACGCGCTGGCTGAGACCTATTCGGTGCTCACGCGGTTGCCCGGTGACGCACGGCTTGACCCCGAATCGGCGTCCCGACTCTTGGCGACGCGGTTTGTGACACCGGTCCTGATGTCCGCTGAAACGGCACGTCGGTTGCCGACAGTCCTCGCAGACCTGGGTCTTGCCGGTGGTGCTGTCTACGATGCATTAGTGGCCCTCGCGGCACAGGAGAATGACTGTGTTCTCGCCACCCGAGATGCTCGTGCCAAAGCGACCTATGATGCCATTGGCGTTCGGCTTGAAGTCGTTGGCCGCTAACTCGTTGGCCGCCGGCTGGGTCGTCGTGGTGCCGGTCAAAGGAAGCTCGGGCGCCAAGAGCCGGCTCGGGAACATGCCGGAGCGGGCGGCGCTCGCCGACACGATCGCTCTCGACACGGTGACGGCGCTACTCGCAGCATCCGCCGTGGACCGCGTGTTCGTGGTGACCGGCAGCGGGCGCCTCGGTATTCGCCTCGCTGCCCTCGGGGCGGTGATCGTGCCGGAAACGGTGGCCAACACCACGGGGCACGACCGGCTAAACGCCGCGATCGAGCAGGGCATCGCCGCGGCCCGGCTCGTTTGCCCGGATGCGAACCTAGCCGTGATGACCGGGGACCTGCCCGCCCTGCGATTGGCCGATGTCGACACCGTGTTCGGGCTCGCCGCGGCACATCTGCGCTCGATGGTGCCGGACGCCGAAGGCATTGGCACGACGACTCTGTTGGCCCGAGCGGGCGTCATGTTGGTGCCCCGGTTCGGCCTGGACTCCCGCGCCGCGCACGAGAAGGCCGGCCACGTGGTGCTCGATCTACCGTCGCGCTCATCGATTCGGCGCGACGTGGATACCGCCGCCGACCTCGACGTGGCACGCGCGCTCGGGCTCGGGCCGAACACGAGCGTGCTGCTCGATAGTGTTCAGCACTGAAGTTTAGTTAGCGGCAACCAGACGCAGCGCGGCGCCGGCCAGCGCGGTCGTGGTGGGCAGGTCGGTCATCCACAGTGGCACCGCAGCTGAGCGGATGCCGGCGGCCGCCAGCGCGGGCAGCGCCGTGGCATCCGTTTCATCGATCAGCCAGCCATCGAGTATCCCGCCGGAATGCCGCGACCCATAGTGCAAACCCACGCCCACAGCGGTCGTCTCCACTCCAATTGTCGACAGACACGCGTCGGCCATCCCACGCACCGCCACGCCGCCGATGATCGGGGACACCCCGACCACTTGGGCGGCCGTGGAGCGCAGGGCGTCGCGCACGCCAGGCACCGCCAGAATCGTGCCGACCGACACAACCGGATTCGACGGCGGAAGCACAACGAAGTCGGCCGTGTTGATGGCTTTGAGTACACCCGGAGCGGCGACCGCGTCGGTGAGTCCGCGCTGGATGAATCCGCTCACGGCTACCCGAGCGCGGTACCGAACCCACCATTCCTCAAAGTGAATATAATCGCCACTAGCATGTTCGTCAATATTCTCCGCGAGGCATACGTGAGTTTCGACCGGCTGATCGCTCATCGGCAACAGCCGCACCCCCGGCTGCCAGCGGCGGCAGAGAAACTCGGTCGCCTCCGACAGGGTAGAGCCATTTCGCAGCAGATCGGTTCGTACGATGTGCGTGGCGAGGTCGAGGTCCCCGAGTGTAAACCACGACCAGCCGCGACCATAGGCGGCGATCTCGGCTGAGGTCCGGCGGGTTTCAGCGGGTCGGCCCCAGCCCTGCTCCTCGTTGATACCACCGCCCAGCGTGTACATGATTGTGTCGAGGTCGGGGCAGATCCGCAGCCCGTCGAGCCACAGGTCGTCGCCGGTGTTCACGATCACAGTGACCGCCGTATCGGGTGCTGCAACGGCGAGGTGCGCCAGCAGCCCCCGGGTGAAGCGGGCGCCTCCGACCCCTCCGGCCAGGACAGTGACATTTCTCATATGTTTCCCTTCGATGTGGGGGCCGAGTAGACGATAACCGGATGCCCTCCGCGTGGATGCGCCAGAATGAAACAGTCCACCCCATAGACGGCTCCGATAATTTCGGGGGTCAGCACCTCGGCGGGCGTGCCAGCGGCGACCAGTCGACCCGCGTCGAGCAGCAGAATGTGGTCACAGTACGCGGCGGCGAGGTTGAGGTCGTGCAGCGCCATGATCGCCGTCAATTGCAGGTCGCGCACCTGAGCAAGCAGCGACAGCTGGGCGCTTACATCGAGGTGGTTGGTTGGTTCGTCGAGTAGCAACAGGCTCGGTTGCTGCGCCATCGCCCGGGCAATTTGCACGCGCTGCTGCTGCCCGCCACTGAGGGTCTGCCAGGATCGGTCGGTGAGTGATGCCGCGCCGACCGAGGCGAGGGCTCTCAGGGCGACAGCGCGGTCATCCCCGGCGGCGAACGAGCCGAGCAGTCGGCTGCGATGCGGAATACGCCCGAGCAGCACTACCTCGAGCACGGTGAGTTCCACACTCGGCGACGCGTTCTGTTCGAGCAGGGCGATGCGGCGGGCCGCTTCGCGGCGCGGTAGGGATCCAACCGTGACGCCGTCGAGGTCGACGGTGCCTCCAGCCGCTTGTTCGATGCCAGCCACGAGGCGCAGCAGCGTGGATTTTCCGGCACCGTTCGGCCCGAGCAGCCCGGTCACGCTGCCGGTGGGCATCGACGCGGAGATGTCGCGCAAAATCATGCTGCCGTCGATGCCGAACGACAGACCGTTCAGGTCTACGCCCACAAATGCGATTTCTTTCTCTTGATCAGCAAAATAAACACCGGCACGCCGATGAAGGCTGTGATGATGCCGACCGGAAGCTCGCGCGGATCGAACACCGTGCGAGCGAGCGTGTCGGCGATGACCAAAAACAGCGCGCCGCAGACGGCGACGAGCGGCAGCAGCCGGCGATGGCCCGGCCCGCTGATGCCGCGCACGAGGTGCGGCAGAATGAGTCCGACGAACCCGATCGATCCACTGACGGCCACCATGGCTCCGGTCAACAGCGCGACCGCACCGAGCAGCGCCCAGCGGGTGCGGTTGACATTGATACCGAGGCTCGCCGCCGAGGTATCACCGAAGGCGAATGCGTCAAGCCGGGTCGCCGACAAAAGGATGCCGGTGCCGACGACCGCCACGGCCGTCGCCGCGATCGCGACGCTCTCCCAGGTGGCGCCGGCCACCGAGCCGAGCAGCCAGTTGAGAATCTCCCGGTAGGAGTCGCCCTTGGCCGCCCAGAAAATGATGAACGAGGTCAGGGCGCCGGCGAGTTGGGCGATGGCCAGCCCGGCGAGCACAGCCCGCACCGGGGTGATTGTTCCGCCGACCTTGGCGATGCTGAGCGTCGCCACGAGGGCCAGCAATGCCCCGGCAAACGCTGCAACCGGCAGGGCGAAGCCGATGCTGAGAATGACCACGCAGACCGCGCCGACGGATGCCCCGCTCGAGAGTCCGAGCAGGTACGGGTCGGCGAGGGGGTTACGCGTCACGCTCTGCATCACCGCGCCGCTGATGGCGAGGCCGGCGCCGACCAGCGCGGCCGTGAGTACCCGTGGCAGTCGCAGTTGCCAGACGATCGAGTCGACCAGCAAAGGCACCGGCTCGGTCGCGAGGCCGAGGTGCGCGCCGATACTGCCGGCCACCTGCGCCAGGCTGACTGCGGCTGGCCCGATGGTCACCGCTACCCCGCACACGACGACGAGGGCAACCGCCGCGGCCACGAGCCAGGCGAGGTACCTGCTCCGGGTCACGAACCCCACCGAACGGGACGCGAGAGCGGCCAGGAGCGGCTCACTCGAAGCTGGAGAGTTGGGCGATGGCGGAAGAGGCAGCCTCGACGTTGCGCGGGCCGGCCTCGGTCGCCGCGAACGGCAAAATGACGTAGCGCTGGTTTTTCACGGCGTCGAGCACCTGAGTGGCCGGGTCGGATTCCAGGTGGGCGATCTTGGCCGCCGCGGTGTTCCACGTGGCGTCAACGAGCACGATGACGCTCGGGTTGGCCTCGATGATCGATTCCCAGCCGACCGAGGTCCAGGTGTCGACCACGTCAGCAAAGATATTGCTGAGCCCGGCGGCCTCCATAATTATGGCCGGCGAGCCGATGCCCGCGCCAACGTAGGGGGTGGTCGTGCCGCTCGAGTACCAGACTGCGGTGGTCCCCGCCGAGGCCGGTTCGAGCGCGGCGAGCTCGGTCTCCAGGGTGCTGACCAGATCGGCGGCGGCATCCGCTGCCCCGAAGAGCTCACCGGCCTCGGTGATTTCGGTGAACACGGTCTCGAAGGTGAGCGGGCTGGGCATGGCGTCGCCCTTGCAGGCGGCCGGCGAGACGTAGCTTCCGATGCCGAGTTCGGCGAGACCGGCCCGTTCGCCCACGCCGTCGGCGGTGAAGTTGGACTCCCACCCGCCGTAGATGAAGTCGGGGTTCAGACCGAGCACGGCCTCCCGCCCGGGCAGAAAGTCGCTGATCACGTTGAGGTCGGCGCCTTCGGCGGCGAGTGAATCGGGCAGCGGGCCGTCGAGAAAGGCCGATCCGACAATGCGGTCGCCGAGCCCGAGGGCGAGCAACAGTTCGGTCGCCGAGGACTTGATCGACACGATGCGTTCCGGCGCGGCCGCGACGGTCAGGCTCGTGCCGCAGTTGTCGACGGTGACCGGGTAGTTCGCACTGGCGGCTGGAGTCTCGGTGGGTGAGACGGCGGGGGTGGCCGTGGCGGCGCATCCGCTCAAAAACAGGGCCCCGGCGGCAAGAGCGGCGGCGCGCGCGGTAATTCGAAACATGAGGTCTCTTTCGACTCGTCACGGTGGGCTGCACGAAGCAGCGCGGGCGCAAACTGGCACGGTGTCGTTGGCACAGTATTGGTGGACCTCAGCCCAAATCCAGGCCAGCGGGGCCGGTCAAAGCAAACCGGTGGTCTGCCTCAACTCTAAACCCGGCGGCACTACGCCCAGCGCGCACCGATCGGGTGTACGGCCGAATCAGACGGATGCGCCGCCGCGGCCAGCGCTTCGGCTACCGGTCGCACGTCATCGGGCAGGGCGCCGGCGGTCACCCGAATGAACGCGGGACCGCCCTTGGTCGCCAGGAACGGCGAGCCGCCGGCCACCCGAATGCCCGAGGCGGCGAGGCGTACCAGGGCATCGCGCTCGTTCTGCACCGGCAGCCAGGTGTTGATGCCGTCGGCTTGCCTGACGTTGAGTCCGAACTCGCGGAGCGCCTCGGAGAGGGCGCGTTGCCGCGCAAAGTAGATGTGACGGGCCTCGCTGACCCGCGCCAGGCTGTCGCCGGTGGTGAGCAGGTCGTGCAGAATAGTCTGCAGCATGCGACTGGTCCAGCCGGGGCCGAGTAGGCGCCGCGACACAATCGGTTCGATGAGCGCAGCGGGACCGCCCAGCGCGGCCATGCGCAGGTCGGGGCCGTGCGTCTTCGAGAAGCTGCGCACGTGCAGGGTGCGCTCGGGCAGCCACCGGCCGAGACTCACATCGGGCGCGATGCTGATATCCGCCGAGTGATCGTCCTCGATCACGATGGTCTTCGACGCGGCGCCCGCGCGCAACAGCCCGGCTAGCTGCTCGGCACGCTTGAGGCTCATCGACGTCCCGGTCGGGTTGTGGGCGCGCGGCTGCAGAATGACAGCGACCGGGCCGAGCTTGAGCGCTGCGGCAAAATCGGCGGGAACCAGGCCGTGCTGATCGACGGCCACCGGCAGGCGTTCGAGGCCGAGCTGGTCGAGCAGGTCGAAGAACGGCGGAAACGATGGGTTCTCCACGATGACCCGGTCGCCGAACCGGGTCACTGCGTCGAGGCTGCGCGAAATGGCGTCGAGAGCGCCGTCCACGATGGTGATCGTCTCCACCGGGTACGGCCATGAAGCCTGCAGCACCTCGAGGAGCTCCGGAATGATCGGCAGGTCGTGATAGCTCGGGGTAACCGCGCGCTGTGCAACCCGGGAGAGCGCAGGTCCCAGCGGCGGCAACAACCGCGGGTCTGGCGTACCGCGGGAGAGGTCGAGCCGGGCGGGGCCAACCGCGCCGATCATGGACTGGCTGCGAGCCGGCAACCAGTTGGGCGCTTTGTCCTGCACGAAAGTGCCGCCGCGGCCGCGCGACACGATCAGCCCGACCGCCGCGAGCGCCTGCCAGGCGTGGCTGACGGTCGCGGGGCTCACACCGAGCTCGCCGGCCAGCACCCGCACGGTGGGCAGGCGGTCGCCCGGTGTGAGGCGCCCAGAGGTGATCAGCCGCCCAATGGCAGCGGCGATCCCCGCGGGGGTGCGTTGCTCAATTTCGTCGATAAAGTTCTGCATTGCCCTTGCCTCTGACTGCGTTGGCCGACAGGATGATTAATGCGTGCGATACACAGAGAAACACATTTGAAATGTTTACGTCAAATAATAACAATACGAACAACGCGGTTCGTAACGGTCATTGACTAACGAAAGCAAGTGGAAGGCACAGCATGAGTAACGGCACCACCTCCGATACCAGGAACATTGTTCGTACGGCTATCACTCAGGCCACCTGGACCGGCGACGAAGAATCGATGATTCAAAAGCACGAGGGCTTCGTGCGTACCGCGGCCGCTCAGGGCGTGCAGGTGATCTGCTTTCAGGAACTCTTTCACGGTCCCTACTTCGGCATCGTGCAAGACGCCAAGTATTACGACTACGCCCAGCCCGTGCCCGGCCCCATTGTTGAGCGGTTTCAAAAGCTCGCCGCCGAGTACAACATGGTCATCGTCGTGCCGATGTACGAAGAAGAACAGCCCGGCGTGCTCTACAACACCGCAGTGGTCATCGACGCCGACGGAACCTATCTCGGCAAGTACCGCAAGCACCACATCCCGCACCTGCCGCAGTTCTGGGAGAAGTTCTACTTTCGCCCGGGCAACACTGACTACCCGGTTTTTGACACCAAGTACGGCAAGATCGGCGTCTACATTTGCTACGACCGCCATTTTCCCGAGGGTTGGCGAGTACTCGGCCTAAACGGCGCCGAGATCGTGTTCAATCCCTCGGCGACCAAGCCGGGGCTGTCCAACCGCCTGTGGGAGCTCGAGCAGCCAGCTGCCGCGGTCGCCAACCAATACTACGTCGGCGCGAACAACCGTATCGGCAATGAGAAGTCCGAATTCGGCGACGAGGCCGTGACGTTCTACGGAAGCTCTTACTTCGTTGACCCCAAGGGCAACTACGTGGGCGAGCGAGCCTCGACCGACACCGAGGAGATCGTCGTGCGCGACCTCGACCTCGGCGTCATTCGCGAGGTGCGCAACTCCTGGCAGTTCTACCGCGACCGTCGCCCCGACTCGTATGAGGCCCTCGTCGCTCCTTGAAGCGCATAGAACGGATGCTGCCGACCGACCCGGTCGGCGGCATCCGCTGGCCCTGACACTTTTGAGCGAAGAGGATGCCATGAAGACTTTGATCAAGAACGGCACCGTGGTCAATGCCACGGGCCGAGGAGTCGCCGATGTGCTCATCGACGGGGAGCAAATCGCTGCCGTGCTCGCGCCCGGCTCGAACCTGCTCGGCTTCGATGTCGCGGGCAATGTCGACCGCATCATCGACGCCAGCGGCAAATACGTCATCCCCGGCGGTATCGACGCCCACACCCACATGGAGATGCCGTTCGGTGGCACCCAGGCCAGCGACACCTTCGAAACCGGAACCCGTGCTGCTGCCTGGGGCGGAACGACGAGCATCGTCGACTTCGTCGTGCAGTACACCGGCGAGGACGTGCTCGAGCGCTACGCCGCCTGGCAGCAGAAGGCTGCCGGCCAGTGCGCCATCGACTACGGCTTTCACCAGATCCTCAGTGACGTGCAAGACAGCTCACTGACCGCAATGGACGAACTCGTCAACGAGGGCGTCTCGAGTTTCAAACTGTTCATGGCCTACAAGGGCGTGTTCCTCAGTGATGACGGTCAGATCGTCAAAGCCATGCAGCGCGCGGCCACGAACGGCAGCATGATCATGATGCACGCCGAGAACGGCAGTGTCATCGACCTGCTCGTGCAGCAGGCGGTCGCCGCCGGTAACACCAGCCCGCTGTACCACGGCCTCACCCGGCCCTGGCAGGCCGAAGAAGAGGCCACCCATCGGGCGATCATGCTCGCCAACCTCACCGGCGCTCCTCTCTATATAGTGCACGTTTCAGCTAAACAGGCCGTGGACCAGATTGCCGAAGCTCGGCACAACGGGCAGAACGTGTTCGGCGAGACCTGCCCGCAGTACCTCTACCTCTCCCTCGAAGACAATCTCGGCGCTCCGGGTTTTGAGGGGGCCAAGTGGGTGTGCTCGACGCCGCTGCGCGCCAGGGTCGAGGGTCATCAGCATCACATGTGGCAGAGCCTGCGCACGAACGACATCCAGATGGTCTCCACCGACCACTGCCCGTTTTGCATGAAAGGGCAGAAGGACATGGGCCTGACCGACTTCTCCAAGATTCCCAACGGCATCGGCTCGGTCGAGCACCGGATGGACCTGCTGTATCAGGGCGTCGTTGACGGCAAGATTTCCCTCGAACGCTGGGTCGAGGTCTGCTCCACCACCCCGGCGCGCATGTTCGGCATGTACGGCCAGAAGGGCGTGATCGCGCCCGGCGCCGACGGCGACGTCGTCATCTACGACCCGAACGGGCACACGTCGATCGGGATGCCTGAAACGGGAAGGGTGAAGACCCATCACATGAACATGGACTACTCCGCCTGGGAGGGCTACGAGATCGACGGCCACGTCGACACCGTCATCTCCCGCGGCAAGGTCGTCATCGACGGCTTCGCCTACCTGGGCACCAAGGGTGATGGCCGCTACATCAAGCGCGGCCTGAGCCAGTACCTGATCTAAGGGAAAACCATGGATTTCGGAGCAGTACTGCAGACCAACCCGCCGTCGGCGCGTACCGTGCAACTGGCAAAACTGGCCGAGGCACACGGTTACAGCCACGTCTGGACTTTTGACTCACACCTGCTCTGGCAGGAACCCTATGTGATCTACAGCCGCATCCTGGCCGAGACCAGCAAGATCATCGTCGGACCCATGGTCACCAACCCGGCGACGCGCGACTGGACCGTGACGGCGTCGACCTTCGCGACCCTCAACGAGATGTTCGGGAACCGTACCATCTGCGGCATCGGCCGCGGCGACTCGGCGGTGCGCACCACCAACGGCGCCCCGACCACCCTCAAGACCCTGCACGAATCGATCCACGTCATTCGCGAGCTCGCCAACTCCCGCCCGGTCGAATACAACGGTGCCACGGTGCAGTTTCCGTGGAGCCACGGCTCGAGCCTGGAACTGTGGGTCGCCGCCTACGGTCCGCTCGCGCTCAAACTTGCCGGTGAGGTCGGCGACGGTTTCATTCTGCAAATGGCTGACCTCGATGTCGCCAAGTGGATGATCGAGAGTGTGCGCACCGCCGCCTCGAACGCCGGCCGCGACCCATTAAGGATTAAATTCTGCGTCGCCGCCCCGGCCTACATCGGCGAAGACTGGGAACACATGCGCAACCAGTGCCGCTGGTTCGGGGGCATGGTCGGCAATCACGTGGCCGACATCGTTGCCAAGTACGGCGCCGATTCCAATATCCCCACTGCTCTCACCGACTACATCAAAAACCGTGAGGGTTACGACTACAACCAGCACGGTAAGGCGGGCAACGAGCACGCCGCTTTCGTGCCCGACGAGATCGTCGACCGGTTCTGCCTGCTCGGCACCGCGAAAGACCACCTCGAGAAGCTCGAGGCACTCAAGGAGCTCGGCGTCGACCAGTTCGCCAGCTATCTGCAGCACGACAACAAGGAAGAAACCATGCGCGTCTACGGCGAAACCCTGATTCCAGCCCTCACCGACTCCATCATGGCCACGAAGTAGCATTTTTCATCTCCACCACCACCGACCCAGAAAGCCAGCGATATACGTGACTGACACCAGCACACACACTGTCCCTCCCGCAGCCACCGGAGGGACGCCAAGTCTCAATGCGCACACGAGCGAACTCGACCGGGCCCATGTCTTCCATTCCTGGTCGGCGCAGGCGGCGCTGAAGCCGCTCGTCATCGCCGGCGGGCTCGGCTGCCGAGTCTGGGACCACGATGGGCGCAGTTATCTCGACTTTTCGAGTCAATTGGTGAACGTGAATATCGGCCATCAGCATCCGTCGGTGGTGAAAGCCATCACCGAGCAGGCCGCTCTGCTGAGCACCATTGCACCGTCGACGGCGAACCTGGCGCGCGGCCAAGCCGCCCAGCGCATCACCGATCGCGCCCCGGCGGGATTCAACAAGGTCTTCTTCACCAACGGGGGAGCGGATGCGAATGAGAACGCCATGCGCATGGCCCGCCTGCACACGGGTCGTGACAAGGTGCTCTCCCTCTATAAGTCGTATCACGGCAACACCGGGGCGGCCGTGGTCGCCACCGGCGACTGGCGCCGCATTCCGAACGAATACGCGCGTGGCCACGTGCACTTCTTCGGCCCGTTTCTCTACCGCAGCGAATTCTGGGCCAGCAGCGAAGAGGAGGAATGCGCCCGCGCGCTGCACCACCTCGAACGCGTCATCCAGGGTGAAGGCGTCTCGGCGGTTGCGGCCATTTTGCTCGAGTCGATTCCCGGAACCGCTGGAATCATGATGCCTCCGGCCGGCTACCTGCCCGGGGTGCGCGCGCTCTGCGACAAGTACGGCATCGTGCTCATCCTCGACGAGGTCATGTGTGGCTTCGGTCGCACCGGCAACTGGTTCGCCTTCGAGGCGTACGACGTCGTGCCCGACCTGATCACTTTCGCCAAGGGCGTCAATTCCGGTTACGTACCCACCGGCGGCGTGATCATCTCCGACGCCATCGCGGCGACCTTTGACGAGACGGTCTTTCCCGGCGGACTGACCTATAGCGGGCATCCGCTCGCCATGGCGTCGATCGTAGGTGCGCTCGATGCGATGAAAGCCGAGGGCATCGTCGAGAACGCCGCCCGCATCGGCCACGACGTGCTCGAGCCGGGGCTGCAGGCGCTGCAGGCCCGGCATTCGATCATCGGCGAAGTGCGCGGTGTCGGCGTGTTCTGGGTACTCGAACTCGTCGCCGACCCGCAGACTCGCGAGCCGGTGAGCGGCGCCGTCATGGCTCGGGTCAAGGCCGAGCTGCTCGGGCGCGGCCTGCTGCCGTTTTTGGTGGAGAACCGCATCCACGTCGTGCCGCCGTGCGTCGTCACCGACGCCGAGGTCGCCGAGGCACTCGCCATCTACGACGAGGTACTCAGCCTCGACCTGCTCTCTTAACCCCACTCCGGTAGTCGGGTCCCCCATTGGCCTCGATCACCAAAACGCGCGTTGGTCTAGCCGGTCGAGACCGCCATGCGAAAACCGATGGCGATTTCGAAAAGCCAGCCCAGCGCATCCACTGAAAGGATCACCCATGACCGACACTCCCACCATTCAGCACTACATTGACGGCGCCGCTGCCACCGGAACCTCGACCCGTACCGCTCCCGTTTTCAACCCGGCCACCGGCAAAGTCGCCAAGAACGTGCTGCTTGCGAGCACCGCCGACCTCGACGCGGCCGTCGCCGTTGCCCAGGCGGCCTACCCCGCCTGGCGCGACCTGAGCCAGGCTCGCCGCCAGACCATCATGTTCAACTTTCGCGAACTGCTGAACGCGCGCAAGGGCGACCTAGCCGAGATTCTCACGGCCGAACACGGCAAGGTCACCTCCGATGCGCTCGGTGAGATCGTTCGAGGCCTCGAGGTTGTCGAATTCGCGCTCGGTATGCCGCACCTTTCCAAGGGTGACTACTCCGAGAACGTCTCGACCGGCGTCGACGTGTACACGCTGCGCCAGCCGCTCGGCGTCGTCGGTATCATCAGCCCGTTCAACTTTCCGGCGATGGTGCCGCTGTGGTACTTCCCGATCGCGATCGCGGCCGGCAACACTGTTGTGCTCAAGCCGAGCGAGAAGGACCCGTCCTCGTCGAATTGGCTGGCCGAGTTGTTCACCGAAGCCGGCCTGCCCGCCGGGGTGTTCAACGTCGTGCACGGCGACAAGGAAGCTGTCGATGCGTTACTCGTGCACCCCAACGTGCAGGCGATCTCCTTCGTAGGCTCCACCCCGATCGCTCGCTACATCTACGAGGAGGCCGCCAAGCACGGCAAGCGCGTGCAGTCACTCGGCGGCGCCAAGAATCACATGCTCGTGCTGCCCGATGCCGACCTCGACCTGGCAGCGGATGCCGCCGTCAACGCCGGTTTCGGATCCGCCGGTGAGCGCTGCATGGCCATCAGCGTCATCGTCGCCGTTGAGCCCGTCGCCGACGAGCTCATCGCAAAGATCGCCGAACGGGTCAAGAGCCTCACCGTCGGCGACGGCATGCGCGGCTGCAACATGGGCCCGCTGATCACAAAGGTGCACCGCGACAAGGTTGCCGGGTACATCGACATTGCCCAGGCCGACGGGGCCGACGTCGTCATCGACGGGCGCGACATCACGGTGGACGGCGACCCGGACGGCTTCTGGCTCGGCCCGACATTATTCGACAAGGTCAGTGTCGACTCGGCCGTGTACCTCGACGAGATCTTCGGACCGGTGTTGTCGATCGTGCGCGTGGCAAGCTACCAGGAAGGCCTCGACCTCATCAACGCGAGCCAGTACGGCAACGGCACCGCGATCTTCACCAACGACGGCGGGGCCGCTCGTCGGTTCCAGAACGAGGTGCAGGTCGGCATGGTCGGCATCAACGTGCCGATTCCGGTGCCGGTCGCGTACCACTCCTTCGGTGGTTGGAAGAACTCGCTGTTCGGCGACGCGAAGGCCTACGGTCCCGCCGGTGTCAACTTCTTCACCCGCGAGAAGGCGGTAACGAGTCGGTGGCTAGACCCGAGCCACGGAGGTATCAACCTGGGTTTCCCGCAGAACCACTAGGTTCTCTCGCGAAGCTATTTGGCGGTCTGGGATTGTTGCACCCTCGACGCCTCGCGGCGCAGGGACTCTATTACGGTGCGCACGGCCAGGCGTTCGGCACGGTCTGGGCGCATGAGCGCCACAATTTGACGCTCGGATTCGATGCCGCGCAGGGGTTTCAGCACGAGGCGGCCCGGCTGTCCGCCGCCGGAGGTGTAGCGCGGCACGAGCGCGATACCGAGCCCGGCGATCACGAACGATTCGATCAGCGCGAGGTCGGCGAACCGCTGCGACATCGACAGCCGTGCGCCGGCCTCCTGCTCGATCGCGTGCAGAATGCGCTCGAACGGGTACCCTTCGGTCACGCCGATCCAGGTCTCGCCGATCAGGTCGCTCGGGCGCACCCAGGTGCGATCAGCAAGCGGATGCCCCACCGGCAGTCCCACATCCAGCGGCTCGGTCATCAACGGCACCACTTTCAGGCCGCGGCCCGCCCAGGACAGCTGCCCGCTCATCGAGTGCGCCAGCACGATGTCGTACTCGGCTGTGAACGCGGGAAAGTCGCTCAGCTCGGGGTCCTCGTCGGCGCAATTGAGTACGAGGTCGGGCCTGAGGTGCTTGATCACGCCGGGCAGCAGCATCTGGCCGGCGGTGGGAAAGGTCACGAGGCTCACTTCGCCGGTGGCGAGGTTTCGAAATTCGTCCCAGAGGGCGGTCGCCTTCGCGAGTGACACCGCGACATCCGTTGCGCTCCGGGCGAGGGCGCGGCCGGCGTCGGTGAGTACGAGGCCGCGACCCTGACGCTGGGTGAGTGGCAGACCGGCTTCGCGTTCGAGCACTTTCAGCTGTTGGGAGACGGCTGAGGGGGTGCGGTGGGTGGCCAGGGCGACCGCCGTGACGCTGCCTCGGTCGGCGAGTTCGCGGAGTAGTTCAAGTCGTTGCACGTCCATGTAGTTAGCCTAAACAGTTCGTGCAGTATAAAACGATTGTGCTGCACGGTTACTGGTGGTGTAGTGAAAGAGTCGTTTACGAGCAGTGTCGCCTCCGTGCCGGGCTACTTCTTCTCCTCTGAAAGGCACCTCGTGTTCATCCTCATCGCACTCCTGCTCGTTGCCGTTGTCTCTATCGCCGCCCTCGTTGTCGAGGTTCGCCGTGATGGCTACCGTCAGGTCGAGCGTCGCAACCTGGTGCGCGTCTTCTAGCTCGCACTTCTCTTCCCTTCTCTCCACCCTGCTG
This sequence comes from Cryobacterium sp. Y50, assembly GCF_002929805.1. Classification (GTDB taxonomy): domain Bacteria; phylum Actinomycetota; class Actinomycetes; order Actinomycetales; family Microbacteriaceae; genus Cryobacterium. The sequence goes on from NZ_PJJM01000105.1 coordinate 171,109, forward strand.
GAATCCCCACCGCTGCCTCGACTGCAGTCGGCTGTGAGCCATGCCCTAAGCTGGCGAGCGTGACTGATACGCGGCAGAGACTCATCGACTTCATCTCGGCCGAGGCCGTCTTTCACGGCGACTTCGTTCTCACGAGCGGCAAGAAGGCCACGTATTACGTGGACATGCGCCGGGTGAGCCTCGACCATCGAGTCGCCCCGCTCATCGGGCAGGTCATGCTCGACCTCATTCAGGACGTTCCCGACGTCGTCGCCGTCGGCGGCATGACCATGGGCGCCGACCCGATCGCCGCCGCCGTCATGCACCAGGGCGTGGCCCGCGGCGCGAGCTACGACGCGTTCGTGGTGCGTAAAGAGCCGAAGGACCACGGCCGCGGCCGCCAGGTCGAGGGCCCCGAACTCGCTGGCAAGCGCGTGATCGTGCTCGAAGACACTTCGACGACTGGGGGTTCGCCACTCGCCGCCATCGAAGCCCTGCAGAAGATCGGGGCTGAGATCGCCGGCGTCGCCGTGGTGGTAGACCGCGACACCGGTGCCCGCGAAGTGATCGAAGCCGCCGGCTACCCCTACCTCGCTGCGATCTCCCTTGAGGACCTGGGGCTGAGCTAGTGGCACCAGACGACGACGAGCGCGGAATCGACTGGCTCGCGTCGCAGCTCGGCCAGCCCGTCGGTCAGTCGGGTGTGGAATCCGGTGCGGATTCGACGGTGGCATCCGGTCCTGACGAAGCTGATGCCACCGCTTCTGTTGTTCCTGTCACGCTTGCTTCGGCCAAGCTCGGGCGAAGGGCCCGACGCGTCGCTGAGGCAACGGCCGAGCCGGTTGCCGCTGTCGAGCCGGCACCCGTCACTCCTACAGCCCCGGCGGAGACCGTCACCGTGCCCATCTCTGAAACGGATGCTGTCGCGCAGGGCCCGGCGGCGAGCATCCGCTCTCAGGCCGGTGAGGACGTCGTCGATCAGCCGACCGAACTGCTGGCGGTACCGGGTGCTTTCGATCAGCCGACCGAGTTGCTGCCTACCCCGGGCACGTTCGGTGCCGCGCAGTCTGGGGCCAGCGGCGCTACGGCCGCCACGACCGTCATCGCCGGAGCCGCGACCCCGATCGAGGCGCCGACAGCCACCGAGCCGCCGAGCCGCCACCGCTCCCGGCGTGGCACCGGCGGTGCCCGCCAGGCCGGCCTAGTCTGGACAGCCGTCGGATTGCTTGCGGCCATCGTGCTTGCTGCACTGTTTTATCTGGGCCAACGGCTCGTCGCGAGCCCGGTTCCGATGTCCGCGCCCACCCAATCCGCTTCGCCCACACCAACACCAACACCAACTCCCACGCCGACCCCGACCCCGACGCCGGAGATCACCGCGATGCAGCCGGCTGGCGTGCACGAGTGGAACACCCTGTTCGGCGGGGAATGCCTTGAACCCTACGTCTCGCCGTGGGAAGAAGATTTCACGGTCGTCGATTGCGCGGCCTCGCATGCGGCTCAGCTGGTGTTTCGCGGCGACTTTGGCGGCGACCAGACCACGGTCTTTCCGGGCGAGGCTGCATTGGCTGCGCAGATCAACCTGCTCTGCACGAGCCCCGGAATTCTGGACCTGAACGCGGCCAGTGCCTACCCGAACCTGCAGATGCAGGGCAGCTACCCGATCACCGAAGAACAGTGGACAGACGAGCCGCGCAACTTCTACTGCTTCGCCAGCCGTGCCTCGGCCGAGCCGCTCAGCATGAGCATCATGGGAGCCGGCCCCGGAGTCTGAACGGCCTAGAGTTCGTCGCTCTCGATCAGCTCGGTGGCGAGTAGTTCGTGCACGCCAGCCACGATTTCATCTGGCCGAAATGGGTACCGGTTGATCTCGGCCTCGTCACTGATGCCGGTCATCACGAGAATCGTGTGCAACCCCGCCTCGATACCGGCGACAATGTCAGTGTCCATCCGGTCACCGATCATGCCGGTGTTCTCCGAGTGCGCGCCGATCTTGTTCATCGCCGAGCGAAACATCATCGGGTTGGGCTTGCCGACAACATAGGGTTCCATGCCGGTGGCCTTGGTGATGAGCGCTGCAATTGCCCCGGTCGCCGGCATCGGGCCGTCCTTGCTCGGTCCGGTCGCATCCGGATTCGTCGCGATGAACCGCGCCCCGCCCAGAATCAGCCGAATCGCCTTGGTGATGGCCTCGAACGAATAGTTGCGCGTCTCGCCAACCACGACATAGTCCGGAGAGGTTTCGGTCATGATGAACCCGGCTTCGTGCAGCGCGGTCGTGATGCCGACCTCGCCGATCACAAACGCGGTGCCGCCGGAGACCTGCGACTTAAGAAAGTCCGCCGTCGCGAGCGCCGAGGTCCAGATGCGGTCCTCCGGCACGTTCAGCCCGCTCGAACGCAGCCGGGCGCTCAGGTCACGCGGCGTGAAAATGGAGTTATTGGTGAGCACCAGAAACGGCGTTCCGGAGTCGGTCCACTGCTGCAGCAGCTCGGCTGCACCGGGCAGGGCCTGGTTCTCGTGCACGAGCACACCGTCCATGTCGGTGAGCCAGCATTCGATTTCGTCGCGTCGTGCCATCAGGCCCTCCTTCTCGTCGACTCTCAGCCTAGCCGCGCGAGGTTGTGCCTCGGTTACATCTCAGGCAATGAAGCGGAGGCCGCGGTCTCACCCGAAATCGCCCGCCCGCTACTAACCGTGAACTTTCTGGGTTGCATCTTAGACTTCTGAGCTGGGGTCCACACGGCTGGCCTGCACCTCAGGCGGTGACCCAGATCGACGCGGCAGCAGCGGGCGTGACCAGCCGGCTCTGGCCATCCGCTAACACGATGGTCAGCGGCGCCGCGAGCGTGAACGTGGTACCGGGGCCGATCAGGTCGGCGGCGAGCTCGCGCAGCACGAGTGGGTCGCGGTCGCTGATGCGCAGCACGACTCCGGCGTGCCCGACCGAGGCGTCGGCGAACAGCACGGCGGGCTCCCGTAAGACAGTACCGTCGGCGGCGGGAATGGGGTCACCGTGCGGATCGTGCGTCGGAAATCCGAGCCGGGCGCTGATCGCCTCGAGCAGACGATCCGAGATGGAGTGCTCGAGAATCTCGGCCTCGTCGTGCACCTGATCCCAGTCATAGCCCATCTCGCCGACCAGCCAGGTTTCGATCAGGCGATGCCGGCGCACAACGGCGGTCGCGCGCAGCCGGCCGGCATCCGTTAGCGCGAGCGGACCATAGGGAACGTGGGTGATCAGCCCGCCGGCAGCGAGCTTCTTCACCATTTCGGTAACGGATGACGGCGCCACCCCCAGCCGCACCGCCAGCGCCGACGGGGTGATCAGGTCGCTCTGCCACTCGGTATGGGAGTAGATGGTCTTGAGGTAGTCCTCGGCGGCGCCGGTCGTGTAGGTCATTTCCCTTTCAGAGTAGCAAGTTGGCTGACGGGGCAGCCAATGCCAGGCGAGTCGATACCGTCGGCCAACACTCGAGAGCTACCGAAGCTGCCGGGGGGCACGTTGTTGGGCGGAATTTGGGCGATCTCGGTACTGGGATTTCGGCACTGGTTTTCTGCACAAATTGACCCAGATGGGGGGTAAATGGGCAATTCACACCATACGATCAGAATTCGGCGTCTCGCCGAGAAATTGCTGTGCACGACGGGCTCTGCCGGCGTGACAGGGATGGGTTAGCTAATGGAGGTCGCAGTGCGCAGGTTTTTTTCGGTTTCGCGAGGTAATTCGTCGCGGGTAGTGGCGGCATCCGTTGCAGGAGCGCTGATTCTAGGCTCGGCGCTGGTCGCGGCTCCCGCGCAGGCAGCGATGACCGACCTGACCATAGATGACGTCGTTTACGCATTCGACGATGCAACGATGAGCGCAACAGCGACAATATATGAAGGCTCCGCGACGACGCTCGCGTTTCCCGAGAGTTTCCCGGGTGTGTACGCGCCCTATACCCTCACCGCTATTGGCGAGGAAGCCTTCCAATTTGCCTCGTTGACCTCGGTAACCCTCCCCGAGGGGCTGCGCACCATTGGTGCGGCAGCCTTCCAATATGCCTCGTTGGCCTCGGTAACCCTCCCCGAGGGGCTGCGCACCATTGGTGACAACGCGTTTTCCGGCACAATCTTGGGTGCGTCTGTTGCCATTCCGGCGTCGGTGACCAGTATCGGCAACTCCGCTTTCTCCGGAAATAATATGACCGCGGTCACCTTTCAGGACGCGGGGGCTCTCGCCACTATTGGCAACACTGCCTTCTCGTATAACGAATTCACCTCCATTAACATTCCGGGGTCCGTGACCGAAATTGGCAACGATGCATTCGACCACAACCTATTCCTGACCGAGGTGACCCTGAATGAGGGGCTGGAGACGCTCGGCAACTGGGTCTTTGCCCACGCCAATATCCCGTCAGTCGTCATTCCTTCGACGGTTACGAGCCTGGGGCAGGGTGTCTTCTATAACAACACGTCGCTGGCGTCGGTGACGTTTGCCGGCCGTGCGCCCACGTCTTGGGCAGCTCCCGGAAGCAGCGCGTCGCTGGGCGAATCCAACGCGTTGGTCGTTAGCTACCTGGCGGAGTGGGGCTTCGAAATCGTCGGAGACGGCGGGTTCACCTACCCGACTTGGAAGGGCCACAACACTGCGCTCTACGTGGCCGAAGTGCTTGACCCGACCGTGACGTTTGAGCTGAACGGGCACGGCACCGCCGTGAACGCCCAGTCGGTGAGTGCTGGGGATTCAGCAGTTCGTCCAGATGCTCCGTCGGAATCGGGCTGGTTGTTCAGCGGCTGGTACAGCGATGCAGAAGTTCTCCAGGTTCCGTTCGACTTCAGCGCGCCAATGACCGCCGATGTGACCGCGTATGCGAAATGGACGGCAGTGGCCGATGCCCCGACCGATACCCCGACCGATGCCCCGACCGATACCCCGACCGATAACCCGACCGATAACCCGACCGATAACCCGACCGATAACCCTGTTGCCGCAGCGCTGACCCTTGACCTCGACCTGGCTATCGGCGATGTCGTGGCCGGCTCCACGGTCACAGTCTCGGCAGTGGGGTTGCTGGCAGAGTCCGCCTACACGGTGGTCGTGCGTTCGACCCCGGTCACGATCGCGTTTGGATCCGCCAGCCTCGACGGTACGGTCACCGGCACGGGCGTCATACCCGCCGGGCTGGAAGTCGGCGCGCACACCGTCACGTTCAGCGGAACGGCTGCCGACGGCAGCGCTCTCAGCAGCGTCGTGTACTTCACTGTTGGCGCCGGGGGCATTGTGACCTATCTGTCATCCGTTGAAGCGGATGCTGCCTCCGCGGTTACGGCTGCTGCCGCGGCTTCCCTGGCTTCCACTGGCTTCGCTGGTGCGCCGCTCGGCGTCGCTGCGCTGCTGCTGCTGGTGGCCGGAGCCGCGCTCGTCGTTCGGCGTCGTCGGGTCGCCGCGTAGGGCATCCGCTTGTTGCGGCCGTCACCTCGCCAATTGGGCGGGTGGCGGCCGTTTTATTGCGGTCGGCGAACTCGAGCAGCGGGAGGCGCCGACACGTTGGCCGGCCGTTACGCCCCGGTGAAAACGAGCACGAGCAGCACGACGTTCAGCGCTACCAGCGCGAGGGCGCACACTACGCCGGCGGCCGTCGTGAACCAGCGGTTGGTGAAAGTGCCGAGCAGTCCGCGCTGCGCGGTGAGCCAGACCAGCGGAATCAGCGCGAACGGAATGCCGAACGAGAGCACCACCTGGCTGAGCACGAGCGCCTGGGTGGGATCGAACCCGACCCCCAGAATAAGCAGCGCCGGAATCAGCGTCACGAGTCTTCTGAGCAACAGGGGAATACGCACGTGCAGCAGCCCCTGCATAATCTCTGCCCCGGCATAGGCGCCGACCGACGTCGACGCGAGCCCCGATGCGAGCAGTCCCACCGCGAACAGTGTCGCGACGATCGGTCCGAGCGTGTCTTTCAGCGCCGCGTACGCTCCCTCAAGCGTGTCGGTTCCGTCTACACCCTGCAAAGCGGATGCCGCCAGCAGCAGAATCGCGAGGTTCACGGTGCCTGCAATTGCCATGGCGATCGTGACGTCCCATTTTGTTGCCCAGATCAGGCGGCGGGTCGCCTGAACGCCCTGCCATTCCGGGAATCGGTCGCGAGTGAGCGAGGAGTGCGCGTAGATCGCGTGCGGCATGATCGTGGCGCCGAGAATCGAGGCGGCGAGCAGTACCGAGTTGGAGCCCTCGAATCGGGGCACCATTCCGGCGAGCACCCCACCGCCGTCGGGCGGTGAGATGAAAACACCGGCCGTGAACCCCACGGTGATGATGAGCATGAGCATGATGATGACGCGTTCGAAAATGCGCGGTCCCCGCCGCGAGTGCACCATGAGCACGATCATCGAAATGGTTCCGGTGATCACGCCACCCCAGATCAGCGGCAGGTTGAACAGCAGATTGAGGGCGACGGCGCCGCCGATGATCTCGGCGAGGTCGGTGGCCATGGCGACCAGTTCGGCCTGCACCCAGTACAACCGACGGGCGGTGGGCCGTTTCATGCGCACCCCGAGAATCTCGGGGAGGCTCTGCCCGGTGACGATACCGAGCTTGGCCGAGAGGTATTGAATGAGCCAGGCCATCACGTTGCCGGCCACGACCACCCAGACCAGCAGGTAGCCGTAGCGGGCTCCGGCGGTCATATTGCTCGCGACATTACCCGGGTCGAGGTAGGCGACCCCAGCGACGAGGGCGGGCCCGAGTAGCCACAGCAGGCGGCTGGAGGCGACCGTGGTGGGAGCTTGGGCGAGCACACGATCGGCAGCGGGGGCATCCGTTTTAGTCATGCCGAAACCCTAGTCGGAATTTAGGCAGACCGAAAGTCCGAATCTGGGTGCGCGCTGGCGGGTTACGGTTAATCAGTGATCGAACCAGCCGCCCCCACCTTCGCCGCCGACAGCTCCTCACCCGAACGCTCTACCTACGGGGTCGGTCCATGGTCAGGGGAGTGGCCGAGCGAAGATCGTTACGACGCCGAGCTGCTCGAACACGGCGACACCCGAAACGTGATCGACCGGTATCGCTACTGGAATATGGCCGCGATCGTGGCTGACCTGGATGAGCACCGGCATCCGTTTCACGTGGCCATTGAGAACTGGCAGCACGACATGAACATCGGTTCGATCGTGCGCAGCGCCAACGCGTTCGGTGCCGACACCGTGCACATCATTGGACGCCGCCGATGGAACAAGCGCGGCGCCATGGTCACCGACCGCTACCAGCACGTGCTGCACCACGGTGATGTCGCCGCGTTCGTTCAATGGTGTGCCGCAGAGGCGCTGCCGGTGATCGCGATCGACAACGTGCCCGGAAGCGTCATCATCGAGACCTTCAGCTTTCCAGAGCGCTGCGTGCTGCTGTTCGGCCAGGAGGGCCCCGGCCTGTCCGAGCAGGCCATCGCCGCCGCTGAATCCGTCGTCGAAATCAGCCAGTTCGGGTCGACCCGGTCGATCAACGCTTCCGCGGCTGCGGCCGTCACCATGCATTCCTGGGTGGTTCAGCACCGGTTCTGATTTTTCCTTCATACGGTGACCGTTTGGGGCTAGCGTGACGGTATGACTGCGATCACTGACGATCTACCCGCCCGCTTGCTCCACGAAGAAAACGCGGGATGGGAGGCCATTCTGGGCGGTACGGGCGGAGCCTACTACCAGCGCGAAATGACCGACGACGGGTTGATGATCGTGCCCGGCGCTGTCATCACGCGCGACCAGGTCACCGCCTACTTTGACCAAGCGGCGCCGTGGGAGAGCTACGGCATCCACGAGCCCGCCATCATCCGCCTGGGCGAGCACGCCGGCGTCGTCGTCTACAAGGCAATCGCCCGGCGCGGTGAGGTGGTGGCCGAACTGAATATGTCCACTACGTATCTCTTCGTCAACGGCGGCTGGCGCGTCGCGGCCCGGCAGCAGAGTCCGGCGTAGCCTCCGTTCAGCAGCCTGGCGACGGTGAACGCGCCCGATGTGGGTAGTCGCTACGGTGACCCGGTGTAGCGCCCACTGGTATCGAGCGCGGTTACGAGACATGGGGCGGCAGCGCACCGAAAGCGACCGGCCCGGGTCTTGGTAGGATTCAGTGTGACCGGCGACAATTTGATTTCAGAGCCCGAGACCCTTCTTCCCGCGGAACCGGAGGTGCTCGAGGCTCTTCGCCGAACCGCGAGGAGCGAGATTGCTGCCGTGGTGCAGGTTCATCCGACCTCCCCGTTGGCCTGGGCTGAACTGGCCGATGTCACCCACTCCGAGGGCCGCATGCTCGAGTCGTACGCCTATGCCCGGGTTGGTTATCACCGCGGACTCGACGCTCTGCGCAAGGCCGGCTGGCGCGGCCACGGCCCCATTCCGTGGCGCCACGAACCCAACCGCGGGGTGCTTCGCACCCTGTTCGCGCTGCGGCGCGGTGCCGAAGAGATCGGCGAGACCGACGAGGTCGCCCGTCTCACTGCTTTTCTGACCGATGCCGATGCGAGCGCCATCTCGATCATCGCTACCCTGCACACCGGCAGCCCCGGCTTCGATCCGGCGCCGCCGACCGAAGCCTTTGTTATTCGAGGAGAAGACTAGATGCCCGCGATCGTACTCATCGGAGCCCAGTGGGGCGACGAGGGCAAGGGCAAAGCCACCGACCTGCTCGGCAGTCGGGTCGACTATGTCGTCAAGTTCAACGGCGGGAACAACGCCGGGCACACAGTGGTCATCGGTGATGAGAAGTACGCGCTGCACCTGCTGCCCTCCGGCATCCTGAGCCCCGGCGTCACCCCGGTCATCGCAAACGGCGTCGTCGTCGACGTCGAGGTGCTGTTCGAAGAGCTCGACGCGCTGATCGAGCGCGGTGTCGACGTCTCCCGGCTCAAGGTCAGCCTCAACGCGCACGTCATCACCGCGTATCACCGCACCCTTGACAAGGTCACCGAGCGTTTTCTTGGAAAACGCCAGATCGGCACGACCGGGCGTGGCATCGGACCGGCTTACGCCGACAAGATCAACCGCGTCGGCATTCGCGTGCAGGACCTGTTCGACGAGAATATTCTGCGCCAGAAAGTCGAGGGCGCCCTCGACCAGAAGAACCACATGCTGGTCAAGGTCTACAACCGTCGCGCCATCGAGACTGAGGAGATCGTCACCGAGCTGCTCGGTTATGCCGAACGCCTGCGCCCGATGGTCACCGACACCGCGTTGCTGCTGCACCAGGCGCTGACGGCGGGCAAAACCGTGCTGTTCGAGGGCGGCCAGGCTACCATGCTCGACGTCGACCACGGTACCTACCCCTTCGTGACCTCGTCGAACGCGACGTCGGGCGGCGCGGTCACCGGTTCCGGTATCGCCCCGAATCGCATCGACCGAGTTATCGCCGTGGTCAAGGCGTACACCACCCGGGTCGGCAGCGGACCATTCCCGACCGAGCTGTTCGACGATTCCGGCGAATACCTGCGCGTCAACGGCTTCGAGTTCGGCACTACCACCGGTCGCCCGCGTCGCTGCGGCTGGTATGACGCCCCGATCGCCCGCTACACTGCGCGCATCAACGGTGTCACCGACTTCGTGCTCACCAAGCTCGACGTGCTCACCGGCCTGGCCGAGATTCCGGTCTGCGTGGCCTACTCGGTCGACGGCGTGCGCGTCGACGAGGTGCCCGTCTCGCAGAGCGACTTTCACCACGCCGTGCCGATCTACGAGAACTACCCCGGTTGGACCGAGGACATAACCGGTGTGCGCACGTTCGAGGAGCTGCCGCAGGCCGCGCAGGATTACGTGCTCGCCCTCGAAGCCATGAGCGGATCGCGCATGTCGGCGATCGGCGTCGGCCCGGGCCGTGAAGCCATCGTGGTGCGGCACGACCTGATCGACTAAAGCCGCAGGCTCGTCTACCCGGTTCGGGGTTGACCTGCCACACTGGGCGGGTGACCGCCCTGAGACCCCATTCCCTGACCCTGACCGGTCGTTTTGTGCAGCTGCAACCGCTCGGCAGCGCGGTGCTGCCCAACTTGCACCGCGCCATCGCTCGTCCCGAGGTGTTCGCGGCCGGCTATGGCGGTGGCCCGGCAGCGCTACGCCGTGACCGGCGGTGGTCCGCAGGGTAGCTTCCGCCCGGCAACCGGACGCGCGCCGGACGTGCCGGACGTGCCCGGGAGTCCCCCGCAGCCGACTGGTGCGGTGCCCGGTTTCGACGCCGAGCAGAACGCCGAGGCCGACACCTCGCAGTAGGCGAGCCATTCGTCTTCGTGAGGGGGCCGCTGGGTGGCTAATTCAGGACGAGCGGGTCGAGCGGGCGTAGCTGCCCTGGAACCATGCGGGTTCCAGGGCGGCTGGTGTGCCCGTTTTCCTGAATTAGCCACCGAGGGGGTGCCGGTCGGCCGGCAGCCGCCTGGCGCGTCCAGGTGGCGAGGTCCCGCGGCGCTGGTGGCTAATTCAGGATGAGCGGGTCGGGCGGGCGTGGGCGCCCCCGGAACCATGCGGGTTCCTAGTAGCAAGTGGGCCGGATTTCCTGAATTAGCCACAGAGGGCGCGTGCTGGTCCGGCATCAGCTGCCATTGTTCGGCGCATTTCAGACGTTGCGCTCAGACGGCCGCGCGGCCGGTTGGGCCCGCTATAGGCTCGAACCGTGCCCCCAACGCCTGCCGCCAGCAAGACCCTCATCACCGTGCAATTTCTCGGGATGGGACTGATCTGGGGCTCCAGTTTTCTGTTCATGAAGGTCGCGCTCGACGGCGTCAGTTTCGGGCAGGTCGCTTGGTCCAGGCTCGTACTCGGCGGACTCACCCTCGGCCTGATCGTGCTTGTGAACCGGCCGCGCGTGGGCAATGGGCCGGTGCTGCCGCGCGAGCCCGTGGTCTGGCTGCACTTCTTGGTGATTGCGATCAGCGGATGTGTGATTCCCCACCTGCTGTTCGCCTGGGCCGAACAGTACGTGTCGTCGAGCCTCGCGAGCATCTACAACGCGGTCACCCCGATCATGACGGCGCTGATGGCGACCCTGGTGTTTCGAGTGGAGAAACTCGTGCGGGCGCAGGTCGCCGGAATCGTGGTCGGCATCAGCGGCGTCGTGGTGATCATCGGTCCGTGGCAGTATTCCTCCCTCACCGGCGATCTCTGGGGCCAGCTCGCCTGTCTCGGCGCCGCCATCTGCTACGGCTTCACCTTCAGCTATACCCGCCGCTTTTTGAGCGGTCGGCCAATTGCCGGCAGCACCTTCGCCTTTCTCAACATCGGCATTGCCGGGTTCATCATGCTGCTGCTCACCCCTGTGATCGCGTGGATCCCGGTGGCGCTCACCGTGCCGATCGTGCTGTGCCTGCTCGCGCTGGGCGCGCTCGGCACCGGCGTCGCCTACATCTGGAACATCAACGTGTTGCGTGCCTGGGGCCCGACCAACGCGTCCACGGTGACCTACGTGACGCCGGTCGTCGGCGTGATTCTGGGGGTGCTCGTGCTCTCCGAAACGTTCTCCTGGCACGAACCGAGCGGTGCGTTGCTGGTGCTCGTGGGCATCCTGCTGACGCAGAAACGGTTGCGGCTCGGGTGGTTCGGGGCGCGCGGTAGGGAGGCGGCGGCATCCGTGTGACGCGTGCAGCATGCATTATCGTGAAACCATGGCCGTACACGAGGAGTTACCCGCCGGCGCCGGCGCGGACGCGATTGACCAGCTGCACAGCATCCGCGAAAGTATCGACAATATTGACGCGGCGCTGATCCATCTGCTGGCCGAGCGGTTTAAATTCACCCAGCAAGTCGGCCGCCTGAAGGCTACCCACGGGCTGCCCGCCGCCGACCCGGCCCGCGAGCTGATGCAGATCGACCGCCTGCGCGGCCTCGCCGAAGAGGCCCACCTCGACCCGGCGTTCGCCGAGAAGTTCCTCAATTTCATCATCGCCGAGGTGATCCACCACCACGTAAAAATCGCCGGCGGAGACCCGGTCGTGCTGGGGCGCGCCGCTGGGGCTGCGGCCGGAGTTCCGGCTGGGTCGGTGACTGTGCCCGCTGCGACGCAACCGGTGCCGCACCCGCCGACCGCGCATGCACCGAGCCCGGCGTCGTGATCGTGTGGCGGCCTGATCTCTTCTGTGAGAAGCGGCACCGGCGAAACTCGACCTGGCCAGGCTGGGCGCCGCGCCCTGGGCGCAACGCCGTGGGCGCCGCGCTGTGGGCACAGTGTGGTCAGTAGCGTGAGCTGGGATCCGCGCTCCCTGCCCGACCAGAGCGGCAAGACCTTTGTAGTCACCGGCGCCAACGCGGGCCTTGGCTACTTCACCAGTGAGCAACTCGCTGGGGCTGGCGCACACGTCATTCTGGCCTGCCGCAACCTGATGAAAGCGGATGCCGCGGCGGCGGCCATCCGCGATCGCACGCCCGGGGCATCCGTTTCTGTGCTGCAGCTGGATGTATCAGACCTGCAGTCGGTGCGTGAGGTCAGCGAGACCATGCGGGCTCTGCCGCGTCTTGACGGTCTGATTCTGAACGCCGGAATCGTGCACCCGTCTGCGGACCGGCAGGTCAGCCTCGATGGCAACGAGCTCATCTTCGCGACGAACTTTCTGGGGCATTTTGCCCTCACCGCGGGCACCCTTATGGCGCTGCGCCGCACGCCCGGCAGCCGTGTGGTGTCGCTCGGGTCGCTGATTTCCCGGCTGATGGATTCCCCCCTCGACGATCTGCAGCTCGCCACGACCTACAACGGGTGGAAGGCGTACGCGCAGTCCAAGATTGCCATGCAGGTGTTCGGATTCGAGCTTGACCGGCGGTTACGCGCGAACGGTGCCGGAATGGTGCAATCGCTCGTGGCGCAGCCGGGATATTCCATCTCGGGGCTGACTCCGACCATTCCCGGTGTTAATAGGGTCTCGCCAATCAAGCGGGTGATTGACGGTGCGCAAACCGTGGTCGGCGCGCAGGGAAAGCACCACGGCGCCTGGTCGACCGTGCGAGCCGCTATCGACCCGGATGCCCACGGCGGCGACTACTTCGGCCCGCGCCTGCTGACCCGCGGCCGCCCCGTGCGCCAGCCCGCCACCCGCACCTCCCGCGACCGCGCCGTGGCCGCCAAACTCTGGGAGCGAGCCGAGACGCTCATCGGTGAGCCCTTCCTCTAATATGCCCCGCGAAAGCGGGTGAAGTGTTGCTTCAGCCACCTCGAAGCACCACTTCACCCGCTTCCGCGAGACGGGGCGGAGCGAGGAGCTCAGAGACCGGGCGCCAGTCGGCAGCACGGAGCACCGTTTCCACCTTGCGGATTGCCGTCGGTGCACGGCTGCGCAGGTCTGCCATCGTGGCGAGCGGATGCTGCCGGCACACGAGCGCATCCCCGATTTGGATCAGGTCATCGAGTCCGAGAATAGTAGACAACGGGCACCAAGTGTCGACCGTACACGCGACGCGCAACCCTCACGAAACGCTAATCCTCGACTCGCGAGTTGTGGGGAAAGCCCAGTGGCACGTTTCATATCGCAGAGCATGCCCCCGATTCGTGGTGCGTGCCGGGTTATTCACAGGTCGACTGCGCAACCCATTTCGCGCGCAGTTGGGGAGAGAAGCTACGCGAAGGCGGCGGGGAGAGCAGACTGGTGACGATTACGCATGCCAGACAGGGAGGCTGAGAAGACGTCCTGCACCTCCAGGGCGTGCAGGGTAGCGTCGGTCACGCCGATGCGCAGCACCGGAATGTACCGGCCGGCACACAGACCGAGAAACTTCACGTCGTCTTCGCGCGGCACGCTTACGATGACTCGACCGGCCGACTCAGAGAACAGGGCAGTGGATGCGTCTACCTCGTCCCGATCCAGAATGTCACCCAGCCAGACCCGCGCGCCCACCCCGAATCGCATCACGGCTTCGGCGAGGGCCTGGGCGAGCCCGCCCTCGCTGAGGTCGTGCGCACTGTCGATGAGCGCTTCCTTCGCCGCGGCGTGCAGCAGTCCGGCGAGGGCCTTCTCGCGGCCGAGATCCACAACCGGCGGACGACCACCGAGGTGGTTGTGCACCACACCGGCCCAGGCCGACCCGTCGAGCTCAAGCCGGGTCTCGCCGAGCAGGTAGATGTTGTGTCCGTCGTCCTGCCAGCCGCTCGGGATGCGGCGGGCGACGTCGTCGATCACGCCGAGCACGGCCACGACCGGGGTCGGGTGAATCGGCTGGTCACCGGTCTGGTTGTAGAACGAGACGTTGCCGCCGGTGACCGGGATCTCAAGCTCGAGGCATCCGTCGGCGAGGGCTGTGACGGCCTCACGGAACTGCCACATGACCTCGGGGTTCTCGGGGGAGCCAAAGTTGAGGCAGTCGCTGACGCCGGCTGGAACCGCGCCGGTCGCGGCGACGTTGCGATAGGCCTCGGCCAGGGCGAGCTGCGCGCCGCGGTACGGGTCGAGCTGGCAGTAGCGGCCGTTCGCATCCGTGGCGATCGCGAAGCCGAGGCCGCTCTCCTCGTCGACGCGGATCATGCCACCGTCGTCGGGAAAAGCCAGAGCAGTGTTGCCCTGTACGTAATGGTCGTACTGGTCGGTGATCCAGCTCGGGTCGGCGAGGTTCGGCGAGCCGAGCAGGTCGAGGAACTGCTCGCGCAGGGTCTCGCCGTCGAGCGCGCGCGGCAGCACGGCGGCGGTGTCGGCCTGCAGGGCGTCGATCCAGGTCGGGTAGGCGAGCGGACGCTCGTAGACCGGGCCATCGACGGCGACGGTGCGTGGCAGTACGTTGACGATTTCTTCGCCGTGCCAGTTGATGATCAACCGGCCGGTATCGGTGACCTCGCCGAGCACGCTGGTCTCGACATCCCACTTCTTCGTGACGGCGAGAAAGCCCTCGAGCTTTTCGGGTGTGACGATCGCCATCATGCGCTCCTGGCTCTCGCTCATGAGAATCTCTTCGGCGGTGAGCGTGGGGTCGCGCAGCAGCACCTTCTCGAGTTCGATGAACATGCCGCCGTCGCCGTTGGAGGCGAGCTCCGACGTCGCGCAGCTGATTCCGGCGGCTCCGAGGTCTTGAATGCCCTCGACGAGCTTGCCCGCGAACAGCTCGAGACAGCACTCGATCAGCACCTTCTCGGCGAACGGGTCGCCGACCTGCACCGCTGGTCGCTTGGTGGGCCCGCCGGCACTGAAGGTATCCGAGGCGAGAATGGATGCCCCACCGATGCCGTCGCCACCGGTGCGGGCTCCAAACAACACGACCTGGTTGCCGACGCCGCGGGCGTTGGCAAGGTGCAGGTCTTCGTGCCGCAGCACGCCGACCGACAGAGCGTTGACCAGCGGGTTGCCCTGGTAGACCCGGTCGAACACGGTTTCGCCGCCGATGTTGGGCAGGCCGAGACAATTGCCGTAGAAGCTGATGCCCGAGACCACGCCGTGCACGACGCGGGCGGTGTCGGGGTCGTTAATGTCCCCGAAGCGCAGGGCGTCCATGACAGCGACCGGGCGGGCACCCATCGAGATGATGTCGCGCACGATTCCGCCGACGCCGGTCGCGGCGCCCTG
This sequence comes from Cryobacterium sp. Y50, assembly GCF_002929805.1. Lineage (GTDB taxonomy): Bacteria > Actinomycetota > Actinomycetes > Actinomycetales > Microbacteriaceae > Cryobacterium. Next base: position 186,576 of record NZ_PJJM01000105.1, read on the forward strand.
GAACGGTTCGATGTACGAGGGATGGTTATGCGATTCGATTTTGAAGGTGACGGCCCAGCCCTCGCCGACGTCGAGCACACCGGCGTTTTCGCCCATGCCGACCATGAGGTTTTTCTTCATGGCGGGGGTGACCTTCTCGCCGAACTGGCGCAGATACATCTTGGAGCTCTTGTAGGAGCAGTGCTCGCTCCACATGACGGAGTACATGGCCAGCTCGCCCGATGTTGGGCGGCGACCTAGAATTTCGCGAATCTTCGCGTACTCGTCGGCCTTGAGCCCGAGCGCCCCGTAGGGCTGCTCCTTCTCCGGCGTCGCAATGGCGTTGGAAACGGTGTCGGCGACGCCGCGGGAAGAGGTTTTGGAAACAGCGGTCACGTGTGGAATTCTCCCCGAGATAGCGGATGCTTGACCCGGCAAGTCTACCGGTCGCCTCGACCCCGTCCGCAGGCAGCGAACGGGCGATGGTGGGACGGCATTGAAACTCTGCGAATCACCTATGGCGCCGCGTGCGTGTTCGGGTGCCCTGGTCACTGTCCTCTTTGCGGGTTCGGATGATTTGAGTACCGTGTGGGAGCATTCATGAATGTCTGCGACTACTCGTCTCATATCCGTCAACGATGTAGAGCGACTTGCCGACCTTCAGCTAGCTGACCGGCCCTTCTTTGCTCCGTGGGACCCAGTCCGCGCGGATCCCTACTTCACGGTTGCCGGTCAGCAGGCGGAAGTCGAAAAAGCGCTCGCTCGGCAGAGCCGGGGCGAGGCCTTGCCACACGTGATTCTCGACGAGGATGCGCAGGTTGTAGGTCAGATCACGTTCAGTGGCATCACTTACGGCGCCTTTCAGTCGTGCAACATGGGTTACTGGGTCGCCCAAGAGAGCAACGGACGTGGCTATGCCACCGATGCAGTTCGAGCAATGACCGCGTTGGCATTCAAAGAGTTGGGCCTGCACAGGGTTCAGGCTGAGACACTGATCCCGAACGCGCGTTCTCAACGAGTCCTCGAACGCGTGGGCTTCGTGCGTTATGGAACGGCACCCGAATACCTGAAAATAGCGGGTCGGTGGCAAGACCACCTCATGTATCAGCTACTCACCGCACCCAGATCGCAGCGAACGGCGGTCGAGGGAACGATCTGCAACGCGGCCCACTTAGGCTCATCACGATGACAACGAAGACTCGGCTTCTGGCCCTGTACGACGCCCAGCTTCGACTGCAGGTGCCGGAGCACCCGCCGGCAGGACAGGAATTCCACAGCGACGGACGCCTTTTGCGCGTTGCAGGGCAGAACCGCGGCTTCATCGAGACCGCACAGACGCTGCACGTCGGCGGCGTGGCATTGGACCGCCTCATCATGGAAAATCGGGACTTCTTCGCCCGCCGGGGTGAAGCTGTGGAGTGGAAGACCAGGGGTCATGATCACCCGCCGGACATCCCTGAGCACCTCAAGAAAGCTGGCTTCATTCCAGAGGAAGTCGAGACCATCATGGTCGGCGACGCGGAGCTCATGGCCGTCGCTACGGTACTGCCCGAGGGGGTTGTGTTGCGAACGGTTCACGCGAGAAGCGACCTCGAGCGAATCTCACAGATGGAATCGGCAGTCTGGAACGAGGATTTCACCTGGCTTGCGGACGACCTTTTCAAGCAGATAGAAGCTTCGCCGGACAACATTGTCGTTTTCTTCGCTGAAGCCGGCGACCACGTCGTTTCTGCCGCGTGGCTCATCGTCAAGGAGGGTACGGATTTTGCTGGGTTGTGGGGCGGTTCAACCCTTCCTGCGTGGAGAGGAAAAGGAATCTACAAAGCGCTCGTCGCGCGGCGAGCTCAAATCGCACATGATCGAGGTGTGAAGTACCTCCAGGTGGACGCATCCGACGACAGCGAACCCATCCTCAGGCGGCTCGGATTCAGTACTCTCACGACCACGACACCCTACGTGTGGACCCCGCATCGGCACGAAGCTGCCTCTCTGGCGCGCTGAGCCAGATCCCGACCGCCGTCCCCGTCGGAGGCGGGACAATGAGGGCATACGCCTTTACCTCTCGTCCTACGAGCTTGGTGAGAATCCTTGGGAGTTCACGGCCATGGTCCGCGGCAGTGGACACGGCCGGCTCATCATGAACGCTCTAGACGGGGCTGATCCTTGAGGTGTTGCATCGGGAGACAGCCCGTCAGATTTCCTACCTCGCGGGCCCTGGGCTCGCAGGGAGTGAGCTCATTAGTTTGTGTGGCTCCGAAAACGGCACGTATCCCGCTTGCTTGTAAAGGCCGTGCGGATCCAGCGTGGAGAGAAGCATCCGCTGAGCTGACCAGTGTTGTCGTAGACCTCAAAATTCAGAGAGCCGTCGGCTGCACGCTGAACGGTCTCTAGGGAGCGACCAGGGGCCCAGAACTCATCCGTAGACAGCCAGTCGTGGACCTTGAGTAGATCGATCCAGCTCAGGATGGTGTCGACAGAGGTTCGGCCTACGGGCCAGTGTGAGCCAGCGTCGCAAAGCATTCGGCGCCCATGACGCTCCAAGCACACGACTGTGTGTTACTGCCCTCGGCCACCCGGATCAGCTCGTTGAAATCGAAGTCGTGGCGGTAGTGATCGACTGACCAGGCAGCACCAGAGAGGGTTCCTCCAAGGTCGTTGCGAGAGTGGGGAGGGCGCAATGCACGCCGCTACTTGCGGATTCCGGAGCGGAAAGTGAGCGCTCTTGCTAGAGCGCTAAATCTCGGACGGGCGTATCGAGCGGTAAGGCGGCTCGTGTCGCGATGTGTTCGAACGCGTCATGAACCGTTGAGAGTGCGGCCGTGCGATTGCAGACGTCCAGGTGTGCTGGTCCGTGCGTGACGATCGGTTCCAGAACGTCGTCGCCGACGAAGCGGGGCATTCCAAGATGTATGTGGAATAGGTGCGTGGTGAGGCGCCGAATTGGCGGTCTTGACCAAACGAGTCCGGTGATCCTCCGGTAGTGATGAGCAGAACTGCTTTGCGGCCGACCAGGACCGCTTGGTCGAAGAGGCCGTGATCGCCGCCAAAAACAGCTCCCATGACAAAGACTCGGTCGATCCACCCCTTGAGGATGGCCATGAGAGACCGTCATCCTTTTCTGATGGCCCCGACCCCCACGGCCGGGTGCCGTTCCATTTGTCGCCAAGCTCCTCCGGACAATGGACTCAGCGTGACGAGCGTGTAGACGATCGCGACGATGCCGAAGGCGACTGTTAGGCCGATCGTGTCAGCGGCGATGCCGCCGAGCAGGGCGCCGAATGGCACACCCGCCCACGCACCGGCGTTGATCAGGCCGAACACCCGGCCGCGCATGTGTTCGGGAACGCGTTCGAGTTCCACCGCGCCGAGGATCGGGTTGATCGCTCCAGCCGCCAGACCCGAGAGCGCGGTCATTGCGACGAGCACGGGCAGCGGCGCACCGACGGCGAAGGCGGCGCTCGATGGGCCGCCAGCCAAGGCGAAGCAGGCCGAGAGGGTCACGCGCCGGGGCATCCGGTGAGCGACGAAGCCGAAGGCCACGTTGCCCACCAGGGCGCAACCGCCCAGGACCGCGACCAGCAGGCCGAGCGCGGCGGCGCCGCCTAAATGATCGTTCGCGTACAGGGGCATCAGGGTCGATCCGCGTGCGGCGTCGAGCAGGTTTGTGACCAGCACGAGGCCAACGACCAACCGCATCAGCGGGTCGTGGAGGACGAAGCGGAAGCCTTCGGCCAAGTCGGCCCAATAGGAGGTGTGGGATGCGTCAGCACTTTCGTTGCTGAGCCTGGCGGCGGCGGGCGCGGCTGCCACGAACGCCCAGGTCAACAGCGCCGAGACGGCGAATGTTGCCGCGTTGACGAAGAGGGCCACGACCGGTCCCAAAAGCGCGACGAGAAGCCCGGCGATTGTGGCGCCGATCAGCTTGGCTAAACGCTCAGAACCGTCGAGGAGCCCGACACTCTGCTCGATTCGCACGCCCGCCCGCATCGTCAGCCCGGGCAGCATGACGCGTCGGGCGGTCTGGCCCGGGGTGTCGAGAAGTCCGCCCGCGAACACCAGGATGAGAAGCGCCCAAAATGGCAGCCCTACTGTCAGCGCCAGCACCGGCATGGCCAGAACGGTGGCGCCACTCACGAGGTCCGCAACGATCGCCGCTTGTCGGTGACCCACTCGGTCGACGACGACCCCGCCGAGCGCCCCGCCTGCCACGACCGGGGCGGTGGCGAAGAATGCCGCGATTCCCACCTCGACGCCCGACCCGCCGAGTCCGAGAACGTAGAAGGGGATGGCGAAGGCCGTGATCACGTTGCCCGTTTGTGAGATCGCGTGGGCGGCCAGCAACGCCGAGAGGGCGCCGGTTTCGCGACGGTCGCGAGGCCGCGCATCCTTGACATTCCTCCTCATCGGCGGTCTTAGTCAGGGACGGCGATAGGCCTGGTAGACGAGCACCACGTGCTCGGCGCCATCGGCCGTGGCGGAGTTGTGGGCGACGCTCGCGTCGACCCAACGGTCGACGAAGGCTTCGAGCTCGGCCCGCATAGTGCCCAGCTCGTCGACGGTGAGACGAAGACTCCGGTCACCGCTGGCGCCGGCGGCGACCCAATCACGCGGCAGGGTAGGTGTCGCGTCGATGTAATCGGTGAAACGGGCGGCGTAGGCCTGGGCAATGGACTTCTGCAGAACAGAGGACGCCGCCAGCTTGTCGGGGTCGTCGAGCAGATCGGCGGGCTCCCAGCTAGTCAGAAGGGTCATGGCCTTCCACCAACGTTCGCGGTGGTCGGCTCTCTGAGCCTCAGCGGGCTCGATCAGGGCGATAGAAGCAAGCTTTCCGAGGTGGTAACTGATTGTGCCGGGGGCCTCAGCGACGATGTCACCGAGCTGGGTGGCCGTCTGCGGGCCGCGCTCGCGAAGCAGACCGAGCAGACGTAGCCGGGTCGGATGCGCGAGAACCCGCATGGAGGCAGCCGAGCTGAGCGTGGTGCGTGAAGCGTCGCGGGGGGTCATACCGATAAAGCTATAAGAGCAACAGTTATTGCGCAATAGTCGTTGCGCAATAACTGTTGCTTACTTTTCCCCCCGCTCCGGCAGTCAACGTCGTTCGAGGAGTCGACTCCAGGCGACCTCGCGTTGGAGCTGTCCGGTTTCAGAGAAGAAGAGGCGCACCTGATGCGTTGACGCGAGCGCAACCGCGAGCTCGTCGCTATCTGCTGAAACAAATCCGACTTTCTGCCAGAACGGGCCAGAACGTCGACTAAAAAGCCAGGCTCGACCTGCTCCTGCTCCTGCTCCTGCTCCTGCTTCGGCTTCGGCTGCGCGATCAAGAGCAAAGCGTGCCAATGTGAGGCCCACGCCCTGACCACGAAAGGCCGGATCCACGGCCACGCTGCGGTCACTTTCTGTGTCACGGGCGGTCCACAACTGTACAGAGGGCGAATCGAGCCCGCTGAGAGTGAGATCAGCGACGCGGAGGGACTCGGTCACGGCCTTCAGATCTTGGGGAGTCGAAGGGGTCAGTGGGAGTATTTTTCCACGATATCGGTTGCGAAAAGCGGAGCCAGCCCAACTGTCAAGAGGGCCTCATGCGTTCACCAGATAGTCTTTTGTAAGCTACACGCCGGGGTCGACGATGCGCTCCATCCACGTCTTCGGGGTGTTCAAAGCGGTGAACCCGAGATTAAAATACAAGCCGTGTGCATCGTTGGTCGAGAGGGCGATGCGCCTCAGGCCCAGAGGATCGCATTCCTCGAGGATCCCCGCAATGGGCCTTGCCAATGCCGTGACCGCGAACTGCTGGGTCAACGGAGACATGGCAGAGCCAGGCAAGCATGACACCGTCGGTGATGACGCGCGCGTAGGCGACCTGCCTGTTGGACACGGTCTCGTACACCCCGAAGTTGCGTGAGCTTTCAATCGCTGCGTCCTGCCGTGCGCGTGATCGCATGGGCGCCCAATAGGTTTGCGCGCTGATCCAGCGCTGATCCAGCGGTGAACCTAGTCACGATCGATCTCCGAAACGTCGGATGAGGACCGATAGTTTACATTCATCATCCCGTCTAATCGTGTTGACACAGGTTGTGCTGCGACCGGTCATCCGCCCGCCCGCCCGCCGAAGCTAGTGCGCTGGTCCGGTAAACCGATGCGGGTCCGTCGTTGCGATTCGCCTTGATCCGTAGGATTGCCCTCATGTACGCCGCTGCTGAACTTGAAGTTCCGACCGCCGAAGACATTGAGCTCATCGAGCTCGCCCGGCGGGCGATCGACGCGAACACGGATGCTGGCCCTTATGAAGACGGCGCGCACACGATGGGCGCGGCCGTTCGTGACGCGGACGGGCGCATGTTCGCCGGGGTCAATCTGTTTCACTTCACGGGTGGACCGTGCGCCGAACTGGTCGCGCTCGGCGCCGCTCGCGCGAACGGGGGGCGAGGCATCACGACAATCGTGGCCGTTGGCAATCACGGGCGCGGTGTTGTCGGCCCGTGCGGGCGGGACCGGCAGGTTCTATTTGACTACTACCCCGGTATCCGGGTGCTGCTCCCGACCGCCGCGGGAGTGCGCGTCGTCGCCATCGAGACCCTGATGCCGTTTGCCGCCGCGTGGAGCATGGACAGTGGCGTTCAACAATTCGATGAGGAGCGTTTTCGTTGACGTTGGCTGCGAACAAAAAGAGGTGGCTCCAGGGTGCCTGTAGCGTCGAGCCATGCCCCGCTACGAAAGCTCCGACGGTTTCGCGCTTCACTACGATGACATTGCGCGTGCCGATGCCGCATTTCCAATCATCCTCCTAGCCGGAGGCGCGGCCCGCCACCCCAGCTACCTGGGCGACCTGGCCGGACTCAGCGATAAGCACCGGCTGATCGTGCCTCACCTGCGCGGCGTCGGTCTGACCACAGCGCCCAGTTCGGCGGAGCGCGGGTCGTGGTGGGGGCAAGCTGACGACGTGGAGCAGCTCCGTGTTCATCTGTGCCTGGAGCGCGTTGTGCTCGTCGCCCACTCGGCCGGAACAAGGCTGGCCATCGCGTACGCCGCGCAATTTCCGCACCTCGTTGCCGCCTTGGTGCTGATCACCCCGCCGGCAGAATACTTGGTTGAAGAGCCGCCGGACGCTGACACTCTCATCGAGAAACGGCGCGGAGACTCTGCTTTCGACGCGGCACTGTTGGCCTTGCACGCCGGGCCGCAAACATCCGATGACGATGCTTTCAACGCCTGGCAGCAGAACTCAGCAGCCGTTGGTTACGCCAATTGGGATGACGCGGAACAATTGCACGCCAAAATCGGACGCTGGAGCTTTGCCGCCGCGACGGCATTTTTTGACGTCGTTCCACCACACGACATCGCGGCACGGCTAGGCGAGATGACGGCCCCTGTGCTGGTGATTTCTGGGACAGAGGACTGCCTCGTGGGCCTTGCACCAGTGCGGGCGCTGGCACATTTGTTTCCCGCGGGAGCCTCCGCGACGGTCGAAGCGTGCGGACACTATCCGTGGGTTGAGCAGCCAGCAGCATTCCGGCGCATTATCGATACGTTCCTTGATCGGGCGGACAAGTCCACTTAGCAGCTCCAAACTATTGACGTGGCTTCCGTCGCGGAGATCCCGTCTTACGCTTATTTTATTCGTCCCCTAAGCGGCCGCTAAGGTTGCGGAATGGATACAACTCAGCGACGGCAGTATCGGTGGGCGGCCGGGTTGCTCCTTGTTCAGGGTGTGCTTATGGAAGGGGTCGTTTTCATTGGAGTTCTTGTTCTCCTCGTTCTCAAAATCCCGCAGGCATCTATTGCCGAACATGCCTATGTTTTCGCCCTTCCTTATTTGCAAGACAATCTCTATCTCATAATGGCTATGAGCGGGATTTTCGCGGTCCTACGAGTCCTCGGGGCGGTCGGGCTGCTGCGGAACCAGCTGTGGGGACTAGGGCTTTCCCTCGTCAATTGCATCGTGACGCTAATATTGATGGTCTTTTTGTTGCCCGCCGGCCTCTTAGATGGGGTGTTGTCGGGTACCGCGCTTGTGCTGATACTCTTCGCCTGGCTCGGTCATGCTCCAGACGGACAACCACGGCCCATTTTTTAAGTGCAATATCTAGCCAGCGCATTCAATAGCGCGCCGCCATCTGTAGCGGACATAACGATAATGACATCAACAAGCCGCAACTCGATCCTCACCGTGATCCGCCGGAGCGAACGTTGCATCGTCAGTCGAAAATTTTAGGGCTGGATCGACAACAGCTCCGACCTCGACGTCCCACCGCTGGTACTGCGCAGTTTTGGCGACCTCTCCGTTCCGATCGCCCTGTCGCGGGAGTTCGTGGATGCCCACACTGGCCTGGTCGAGCTCGTCATGCCACCCCCAGCGCCGCACACACTTGCCTGGAACAGGAGCCCCAGTTTGTGGGACTCGGCTCTCTTCGATTGGCTGCATCGCGTACAGGTTTCGAGAAGTCTCTGGCGCAGCTCGGAATAAGGTCCAGAGCCAACGCTTGGTCTGCAGCTGCCCGTCATTAGAAGACAGCACGCGCTGAAACTAGCGCCTCAACTCCACTGGCCTCCTTAGCCTTGACAATTTCCGCGAACATGATTGGCTCGTATTACGTGATTTCCTCCGGACCAGTAGCCCCGTGAAAGGAGGTGGCTCGTGAGCCACCACGCCGTTATCAACCCCGCCACAGGCGAGACCATCAAGACGTACCCCCAGATTTCGAGTGATGAACTCGAGCAGGTCATCGCATCGGCGGACGGGGCGCACGTCAACTGGTCACGGAATTCCTCGACAGACGAGCGGGCCGCACTCCTGCGCAGGGTTGGTGATTTACATGAGGAGCGCCGCGACGAGCTTGCGGCCATGATCGTGCGCGAGATGGGTAAGCCTGTCGATCAAGCGCTCGGCGAGGTCGACTATGCCGCCGACATTTACCGTTACTACGCCGACAACGCGCAGGAGTTTCTGAAGGATGAACCAATCACCCTTCTCAGTGGCGAGGGTTCCGCGTTCATGCGCTCCAAATCGCTCGGTGTGCTTATCGGTGTCATGCCGTGGAATTTTCCGTATTACCAGGTTGCACGCTTCGCCGCACCGAACCTCATGACGGGCAACACGATCATCCTCAAGCATGCGTCGCAGTGCCCGGAGTCGGCCGCGGCGATTGAGCAAATCTTTCACGACGCAGGTTTCCCGGCTGGCGCCTATACCAATGTGTACGCGGACAGCGAGCAGGTCGCCACGATCATCGCCGACCCGCGGGTGCAGGGCGTCTCCCTCACCGGTTCGGAGGGCGCCGGCGCGGCCGTTGCCGAGGTGGCCGGTCGCCACCTCAAGAAGGTCGTGCTGGAGCTGGGCGGATCAGACCCGTTCATTCTGCTCAGCACCGACGACATGGCCGCCGCCGTGGATGCCGCCGTTGCCGGTCGCCTCCGCAATGGCGGGCAGGCTTGCGACGCCGCCAAGCGATTTATCGTGATCGATGGACTTTACGATGAGTTCACGGAGAAGTTCACCGCCGCCATCTTGGCAAGCTCTCCCAGCGACCCGACCGTCGAGGGTGCAGACTACGGACCCCTTTCGTCCCTCGGCGCGGCCGAGCATCTCGAGGAGCAGGTCGAGCGCGCAGTCGCGCAGGGAGCGACGCTGGCGCGCACGGGCAAACGGTCTGGCACCTTCTACCCATCGGCCGTGCTCACCGACGTCACACCAGACAACGACACGTACCATGAGGAGTTCTTCGGCCCCGTCGCATTCGTCTACCGGGCAGTCTCAGAAGATGACGCCGTCACCCTCGCAAACGACACTCCCTTCGGTCTGGGCTCTTACCTGTTCACGACCAATCCCGAGCAGGCACTGCGAGTTGCTGACCGCATCGAGGCCGGCATGGTCTACGTCAACCTCGTTGACGCCGGCAGCGCAGAGCTGCCGTTCGGCGGGGTGAAAAGAAGTGGCTTCGGGCGCGAACTCGGACGCTTCGGTGCCAGCGAGTTTGTGAACAAGAAACTCATCCGCATCGGCTGACCCATCGCCGACCTCGGCGGCCGACGCGGTGATTGCGGTTGGCCGCCGATTTTGGGGCGGCAGTGCACCACACCTCAGGCTGACTGGTAGGAGCCCGCCACCGGCGCTCGTCGGGGGCGTGGCGGCTAAACCGCCACTGCACGCTCCTGTGTGCGCAGGTCCTTACGCAGAATCTTGCCGGAGGCCGACTTCGGAATTACCTCGATGAACTCGACTGCGCGCACCTTTTTATGTGGGGCGACCCGCTCGGTCACGTACGCCATGACCTCCTCGGCCGTGACAGCAGACTCAGCCACAGTGACGACGAAGGCTTTCGGTATCTCCTGGCCGTCGGCATCCGCTGCCCCGATCACTGCCGCATCAGCGATCTGCGGGTGGGTGAGCAGCAGCGCCTCGAGTTCGGCGGGCGCGATCTGGTAGCCCTTGTACTTGATCAGCTCCTTGCTGCGGTCGACGATGGTCACCTCGCCGAGGGCGCTCACCGTGGCGATGTCGCCGGTGTGCAGAAACCCGTCGGAGTCGATGGTCTCGCGGGTGGCCTGCTCGTTGTTCAGGTAGCCAAGCATCACGTTGGGGCCGCGCACGAGCAGTTCTCCGGGCTCGCTCACCCCCTCTGAGGGCATCTCGATCTCCTCGCCGGTTGCGGTCGAAATGAGCTTGCAGTCCATGTTCGGCACGGTCACCCCGACCGAGGCTCGCGAGAGGTGCGACGCGTCGATCGGAATCAGGTGGCTCACGGGGCTGACCTCGGTCATGCCGTAGCCCTGCAGAATGCGGCAGTCCAGTCGCGTGGCGACGGCCGCGGCGAGGCTGCCGTCGAGCGGCGCTGCACCCGAGAGCATGGTGTGCACGCTCGACAGGTCGTAGCTTTCGACGAGTGGATGCTTCGCCACGGCGACCGCAATCGGCGGCGCGATGAAAACATAGCTGCAGCGGTGATCTTGAATCATTCGTAGAAATTCGACGAAGTCGAACTTCGCCATCGTTACGAGGGCGGCCCGCTGTTTGAAGGCGAGGTTGAGCAGAACCGTCATTCCATAGATGTGGTAAAACGGCAGCAGTGCGAGCACCTTGTCCTCGGCCACGACGCCGATCAGGTCCCGCGCTTGCTGCACGTTCGCGACCAGGTTGCGGTGGCTGAGCATGACGCCCTTGGGCGCCGCCGTGGTGCCCGACGAGTACGGTAGAACCGCCACGTGCGTGGCTGGGTCGATGCTCAGAGCGGGCGGGGCTGCATCCGCTCGTAAGAGATCAGCCAGCGACAAATGCCCGGGCTCGCCATCGATCACCACGATCGACTCCGTCGCCAGGCCGGCAGCGTGCGCTGCCGAGAGAGCGCCGGGCAGCAAAAGAGAGACGGTCACGAGCCAGGTTGCGCCGGAATCGACTAGCTGGCGCGCAATATCCTCGGGCGTATAGAGCGAGTTGATGGTGGTGACCGTGGCGCCGGCGCGCAGAATGCCATGGAAGACGGGGGTGAACTCCGGTGTGTTGGGGCAGAGCAGGCCGATGACCGTGCCGGGGCCGACGTCTTGGGCCGAGAGAGCGCCAGCCACTCGGCTGATCTGGTCGACCAGGGTGCGATAGCTAAGTGCCGCGCCCGTGACTCCGTCAATCACCGCGGTGCGCTCGAGCTCGGCTTCGGTCAAATCGTCGAACAGAAAATCGAAAATGCTGAGGTCGGGAATCTCGACTGGAGCGTAGGGGCTCGTGAACACGGTGATCTCCTTTGATCGGGTGCGGCGATTTACGATACCGCTCGGGGTTGGCGCGAAACTGTGCATGTCACGAAAGTGTCGGTCGAGGCGTCAGGTGTAGCTGGCGCGTTCACCGGCAGGTGGCGCGGTGACCGAGTGCCACGGAGCCCAATTGCCATGGCGCGTTCACCTGCCGGTTACCCGGGTTGCCTTGGCTGTTGGCGTGGTCTGTCTACCGTTGCAGAACGACCTGGCCGCGCCTGGCGTCGGCCACCACCGGAATCGGGATGACAACCGGCCTCGACGAGCACGTCATTTCTACTGTCAGCGACTCACCGATCACCTCCCTGAAAGGCACTTCATGAGTACTGCACCGCTCTCTTTCGACCTGGACTCAAACCTGGACCTCGATGATTTCGACCCGGACTACGTCGAGGTTGAACTCGTCGTCTTTGACATGGCCGGCACGACCGTGAGCGATGACGGCCTCGTCGAGCGGGCCTTCGTGCTGGCAGCGCAACGCAGCGGCATCGCCGACACCGCCGACGCCTTGGACGAGGCCGTCGCCTTCGTGCGGGAAACTATGGGCCAGTCCAAGCTTGATGTCTTTCGCGAACTCACAGACACCGAAGAGGCGGCCGTAGCAGCCACCAATGTTTTTGAAACCGCCTATGGCGAACTTGTCGAGCGGGTCGGGGTGACGGCGGTCGACGGCGCGGCCGACCTGTTTCAGGAGCTGCGCGACAACGGCCTGAAAGTTGCCCTGGTTACCGGTTTTTCCCGTGCAACCCAGGACATGCTGATTAACGCGCTCGGCTGGAGCGATCTGATCGACGTGAGCCTGTGCCCGGCCGAAGCCGGTCGCGGCCGCCCCTATCCTGACTTGCCGCTCACCGCCCTGTTGCGCACCGGAACGTCCAGCGTCGCCGCGATGGTCGTCGTGGGAGACACTGCCAGCGACATGCTGTCCGGGCTGAGCGCGGGTGCTGGCCTCGTGGTCGGCGTGCGCACGGGCACCCATGACACCGAGATCCTTGAGGTTGCCGGGGCTGACGTGGTCATTGACAGTGTGGCCGACCTTGCCGAGTTGCTCGGCCTGCGTGAGGAAACGATCGAGTAGTCATGTTGCAATCCGACCCGCCCTCAAGGCCACCGTCGACGGACGGGATGCTGTCGACCGCTCCTGGGAATGCACTGCCGCTGAGCGGCTACCGGCTCGGCCGCGAGATCGTGCTGCCGCGCGCTGCCGAGGCGATGGTCTGGTCGGGAGTCGGCCTGCCGCTGGAGTGCGTGGCGGTGCCAGGAGTGCTACTGCGTCCCGGTGACGTGCTGGTCGAGGTCGAGTTGGTGACGGTTTGCAGATCCGACGTGCATGCGGCGTTGGGTCACCGCCCGGCCGCGAAGCCGCTAGTGCTCGGCCACGAGCAGGTCGGCCGCATCGTCGCGACCGGCGACCAGGCATATGCCGCAAATGGAATACCTCTGCGGGTGGGGCAGCGCGTGGTGTGGTCGGTCATCGTGAGCTGTGGAACGTGCCCGCGTTGCCGTCGCGGAGTCCCGCAAAATTGCCGCGAGCTGGCGAAATACGGTCACGAACGGATGCAGCGGGGCTGGGAACTCAGCGGCAGCTTCGCCACCCACGTGCAGGTGCGTGCCGGCACGGCGATTGTGGTGGTGGACGAGCAGGTTCCGGCGTCGGTTCTAGCACCGGCCTCCTGCGCGACCGCGACGGTCGTCGCCGCGCTGGCAGCGGCGTCCGCTCTGGTGCCGCTGGCCGGAGCCACGGTGCTGCTGACCGGTGCGGGGATGCTCGGGCTGACGGCCTGCTCCATGGCGACGGACGCCGGTGCCCTCGTGGTCGTGACCGACCCGGATGCTGCGCGCCGACAGCTTGCACTGGCCTTCGGTGCTGCCGCCGTTGCTGACCCGAGTGCACCCTGCGAGTCGCCGACCGGGGTGGCGAGCGTGCTCGCGGCGCTGCAGGATGCCGGTGCGGCCGAGCCGACGATTGCCCTGGAACTGAGCGGTGCCGGAACGGCGGTACAGACCGTCATTGACCTGATCGGCATCGGCGGAGTTGTCGTGCTGGTCGGGAGCGTTTCGCCGGGCGAGCCGGTGCTGCTCGACCCGGAGTCGATGGTGTGCCGCCTGATCACGCTGCGGGGTGTGCATAACTACACGCCGGCCGATCTGCAGCAGGCGGTGACCTATCTCAGCGGCGGCTGGCATCGGCATCCGTTTTCGGCGCTGGTGGGTACGACGTTCCCTCTCGAGAAAGCGGATGCTGCTCTCGCGCTGGCCGCAACCACCCACCACCCCCGCGTCGGCATCACGCCGCAGCAGCCGGCGATGCTCGGCTGACCTCGCTGCGAAAGCACCCCTCAGTCGACCGGGCGCTGCCCCGAAAGAGGCTAGCTGGCGCCGCCGGTTGGGCCAAGTGTGAGCAGCGTGGCCATGATCGACACCAGGGCGACCGCCATGGCAGTCACGAGCAGCACCGGGCGGGCCAGTGCCCAGCGCAACAGAGCGCTCACCCGGGTCTGGTCACGGGGATCGTCGGTGCGAGTACGGCGCCAATCGCCGTCGAGCAGGCCATTCTTCTCTAGCCCGCGGTCAAGAAAGATCGTGACAAACGGAACAATCGCGGTGACCATGGCGATCGCGGTGAGCTTCGGGCCCCAGTGCTGGTTGGCGCCGACGAACCCGGCCGTCAGCCCGAAGGCGATGAAGACGAGGCCGTGCAGGAACCCGCCGATCTGCACCCCGAGCTCACCGACCTGCAGCACATATTTCATGAGCATTCCGGCGATGAGCAGCGTCCACGTGATGGCTTCGGCAATGGCGACGGAACGAAACAGCAGGCGCGGGGTCATGGTGACTTTCGACTCGGGGCGGGCAGGGGGATGTCCATCGTCGCAGTCGTGTCTGAACAGGCGCCGCAGTCCTGAGCGTTCGCCGCAAAACATGCAGAACTCCTTCCCGAACTCGCAGGTCGGAACGGCCACCGCCTCGAACAACTACTTCCGCCAGATTGGTGCCTCCATCGGCTCTGCCGTGGTCGGCAACCTGTTCGCCGCACGTCTGACCGAGGTGTTGACCGAGCGGATGCCCGCCGGTGCTGCCGGCGCGGTCAACTCGTTCACCCCGGCCATGGTGCGCGACCTTCCCGAGGCCGCCCGCCAGATCATCATCGGCGGCTACAACGACGCACTGACCGGTCTTCCTCTGTCTAGTGCCGCTCATCATGGTCGCGGTCATCCTGCGCTGCTTCGTCACCGAGAAGCCGCTCGCCACCGCAATCGAGCACGACCTACTGACCGAGACCCTCGACACGGATGGTGCAACTCACGCTTGCCCGGAGGCTGCGGCTGAGCCGGTAGCATCCGCTCGACCGGGCGTGCCGGCGAAGTAACCGCAAGTACGTCGATCGTGGCCCCTGGGTCATGAGTGCCCTCACAGCTCTTGAACCAGGGGACATCGCCATGCCCGCGCGAGACACAGGCAGCAAACGGCAGCATGACGGGTGCGCGCCCGGGTGCCGACCGCCGTCGAGCGGTTGCTGCCCGCGCTGCTACCGTGATCGTATGCGCACGCCTTCGCTCCGCCCCGACCTCTCGGACGCGGCGTGATCGGAATCGTGCTCGCCCTCGTCTCGGCCGCGGCCTACGGCATGAGCGACTTTCTTGGCGGCATTGCATCCCGCCGCGTGGCCGCATTGCGGGTCGTACTCCTGTCGTATCCGATCTCGACCGTGATCATCGCCATCGTCGCGGCTTTCGTCGACGGCGAGTTCTCGTGGCCGTCGATGCTGTTCGGCGCGGCGTCCGGCCTGGTGATGGCCTTGGCCATGTGGTGGTTCTACATCGCCCTCGCCGAGGGTCCGATGAGCATAGTGTCGCCACTGACCGCCGTGATCGTTGCCGGCATTCCGGTCATTGTGGGTGTGCTGATCGGGGAGCGGCCTTCGGTCATCTCCTACGCCGGAATTGCGCTGGCGATCGTCGCGGTGATCTTGGTGAGCCGGGAGCCGAAAGGTGTCGCGGACCACACCGTTTCTGGGGCCGATGCTCCGCGGTTCACCCGCCGGGTGGGCTGGTTCACGGTAGGATCCGGCGTCTGCTTCGCCCTGAGTTTTGTCTTCACGCACCAGATCGAGGTCGGCACCGGGCTGTGGCCGCTGGTCGTGGCGCGCACCGTGGCATCCGTTATCGTCATCGCGGTGGCGACCGGAACCCGGCAGTTGGGCAGGCCGCCGCTGACGATTCTCTGCTTCGCCGTACTCGTGGCGATGCTCGATGTCATTGCCACGATCACGCTGCTCTACGCACTTCAGGGTGGCTTGCTGTCGCTGGTGTCGGTGCTCGTGTCGCTCTACCCGGCCGTGACCGTGCTGCTCGCGGTGCTCGTGCTTAAGGAACGGGTCGGTCGCTGGCAGGTCGCCGGCATGGGCCTCGTCCTGGTCGCGGTCGTCGCCATAGCGGCCAACGGCTAGCTGCACGATTGCGCTTACGCGCCGACGAGCGCCCGCGCGATCACCGAGGTAAAGAAAACGAGGCCGTCGACGCCGCTGGCCATCGCCGCGTCCGTGTCGGGTCCGAAGCCAGCCTCGACAGCGTGCTCGGGGTGCGGCATGAGGCCGACGACGTTGCCGCGGGCATTGGTTACTCCGGCAATGTCGTTTAGCGAGCCGTTCGGGTTGTCGAGGTAGCGAGCCACGATGCGGCCTTCACCCTCAAGCGCTTTGAGGGTCTCGGCCGAGGCCATGAATGAGCCCTCGCCGTTCTTGAGCGGAATGACGATTTCGGCGTTGGCTTCGAAACCGTTGGTCCAGTCGCTCGCGTTGTTCTCAATGCGCAGGCCCTGGTCCCGGCAGATGAAGCGGCCCTTGTCGTTCCGAATGAGTCCGCCGTCGAGCAGGTGGGCTTCGGTGAGCATCTGGAATCCATTGCAGATTCCGAGCACCGGCATGCCCTTGTTGGCCGCGTCGATGACCTCGGTCATGATCGGTGAGAGGCTCGCGATGGCCCCGGCCCGCAGGTAATCGCCGTAGCTGAAACCGCCGGGCAGTACCAGCGCGTCGACGCCGTGCAGGTCGTGGTCGCCGTGCCAGAGGGCGACGGCGTCGGCGCCAGCCAGGCGAATCGCGCGCGCGGCGTCACGATCGTCGAGCGAGCCAGGAAAGGTGACGACGCCGATCCGCATCAGGCGACCGCTGTCGAGGGGGCGTCCTGCACGTGGATGCCGACGACATCCTCGATCACGGAATTGGACAGCACGCTGTCGGCGAGCTCGCGCACGGCGGCGAGGGTCGCGGCATCCGTTTCACCGTCGAGGGAAATCTCGAAGCGCTTGCCGACGCGCACACCGGTGACGTTGGCCAGCGCTGACTGGGTCTGGCCGAGGCGACCGAGGGCGCCGGCGACGGCCTTGCCCTGGGGGTCAAGCAACTCAGCCTTGGGCATTACTTCGACGACGATCGTTGGCACAGGGCACTCCGCATACAGTCTGGGGCTATTAGTCGTGGCAAATCACTGCAATTCTACAGGTCGAGCCCGACCGGGCACGCCGGTTTACTGGCTCAGCCCGCTTTGGCCGAGCAGAATGCCGCGCAGCACGTCACGCACGGCGGCCAGGCCGTCGTAGGTTTCGACAAAGCTCGTACTGAGCGGTGCCAACCCGAGCCGCAGCCCGTTTGGGGCACGAAAGTCGGGAATCACATCGTTGTCCCACAGAATCCTGGTCACCTGACGCATGAGCGGATGGTTGATCGTCACGTGGCCGCCGCGATGCGTTTGCTCCCGCGGCGACGCCACAGTGACGCCCATGGGCGTAAGCCACTCGTCGACCAGGGCGATTGCGAACTCGGTCAGCGCCACCGACTTCGCGCGCACCGACTCGATCGTCGCCTCGTCGAGAATGGCGATCACGTCCTGCATCGCGAGCATGCCCAGCACGGCGGGTGTCCCGCTCATGAATCGACGGATACCGGTGGCCGGCCGATACTCCGGCCCCATTTCAAAGATGGCCTGCGCTCCCATCCAGCCCTGAATCGGCTGGGTCAGCACATCCTGCAGGTCACTCTTGACGTAGCCGAAGGCCGGCGCGCCGGGCCCGCCACTCAGGTACTTGTAGGAGCAGCCGACCGCGAGGTCGACGTCGCAGAGGTCGAGCTGTACCGGAACCGAGCCGACCGAATGGCTCAGGTCCCAGAGCACGAGCGCGTCGTGTTCGTGGGCGATGGCGGTGGTCGCCCGCATGTCGGCGAGGTAGCCGGAACGGTAGGCGACATGGCTGAGCAGCACCAGCGAGGTCTGCGGCCCTACGACCTGGCGCACCTGCTCGGTCGTGACGCCACCCTCCGGATCGGAGTCGATCCAGCGCAGCGTGAGGCCACGCTCCCGCGCGATGCCCTCGAGAATATAGCGGTCGGTGGGGAAGTTATCGCTGTCGACCACGATCTCGGTGCGGTTCGGGCGGGAATCTACCGCGGCGCGGGCCAGTTTGTAGAGCAGTACGGTCGTCGAGTCACCGACAAACACCTGTCCGGCGGCCGCGCCGAGGCAGGCCCGGCCGAGGTCGTCGCCGATCTGCAGGGGCAACTCCATCCACTGCTCGTCCCAGCCGCGAATGAGTCGCGTGCCCCAGTCTTGCTGCAGAAAGTTGGCGATGCGTTCGGCGCTCGCCCGCAATGGGCGACCGAGCGAGTTGCCGTCGAGGTAAGAACGGGGGTTGGCGGTCTCCGGGCCGGCGTCGGTGCCGAGAAAACGGCCGCGGTAGTGCGCCAGGCCGTCGATGCGGTCCATTCGGCGCGCGAAGGTGAGCTGGGCGTCCAGGCCGGTTGCTCCGGCAAGGGTGGGCGTCATTCGAGTACCTCGAGTTCTGAGGGGGTGAGGGCGCGGGCGCTGCCGAGCCACTCGGTAAATTCGTCTGGATCGCGTGGGCGCTCGCCCGGAATGAAGGTAACCCGCGTGTCGGCGAGGGCCAGACCGAGCGGTGCCCGCGGGCACAGGGCGGCCAGGACGTCGTCTGTGGTCAGTCCGGCGCCGAGCAGGGCGCTGATCTCCCGACGGTTGATGCCGAGTGGGAGCGGCCCGTTGCCGAGGTCGGTGCCGTAGAGCACCCGACCGCCATTGCAGTGAAACCGGCGCAGATTGTCACTGGCAAGTTCGAAGGCGTCGGTCTGCGTGCCCCAGCCGTGAACGTCGAGGGTGCTGATCCAAGTCATGCTGGTCGCCATCGCGGTCAGAAGGTCGTCGGCGAGGTGTTCCGAGAACGGCGTGTGCGCGAACGCATCGACTCCCGCAGCGAAGGCCCGATCGGCCTGCCCGGCGCCCTCGGCGTGCGCCACGACCGGTAGGCCGAGTTCGTGGGCCCGACCGATTGCTGCGGCCAGCGCCTCGGTGTTCAATACCGGACCGGCCACGGAATTCAGCGTGACCTTCAGAACGGATGCCCCCGCCGCGGCCTGCAGATCGACCGCAGCCGCAGCATCCGCGGCTGTTGCAGCCTCGCTGCACCAATCGGGTTCGGCCCAACCGGACTGGCTCGGGTAGCCGCCCGGCGCCGTGAGGAATTGGTGGGCATATGCGACATCGGGCATGGATCTGCTTGGGGTGGCTGGTGCCCACCCGCCCAGGTCGATCACCCGGGCGATGCCGCCGTCGACCAGCTGGCCCGGATCAATCAGGGCTAGGTGCACGTGAGCGTCGAGAAAGCCCCGATAGATCGCACCCCGCCCGTGCAGAAAATGGCCGGTCACGCGCCGATCTCCGTGCGCACCGCAAACAGCTCCGGAAAGAACGTGAGTTCGAGGGCCTTGTGCAGAAAAGCCGCGCCGCTCGAACCGCCGGTGCCGTGCTTCATTCCGATGATGCGCTGCACGGTCTTCAAGTGGCGAAAGCGCCAGAGTTGAAAGTTGTCTTCGAGGTCCACGAGTTCTTCGCACGCCTCGTAGGCGGCCCAATTCTCGGAAGCGTTCTCGTATATTCCGCGAAAGGTATGCACGAGTTCGGGGTTAAACGTCCAGGCCTCGGTGACGTCGCGGTCGAGGATGGCGGCCGGAATGTCGAAGCCCGCGCGGTGCAGGTAACGCAGAAATTCGTCGTACAGGCTCGGTGCCTCGAGCATGTCGGTTAGCAGTGCGTGTGCCGGGGCATCTGCTTCAAAGACCGTGAGCATGCGGCGGTTCTTGTTGCCGAGGGCGAATTCGACCGCACGGTACTGGTACGACTGAAACCCGCTCGAATTACCGAGAAAGTGCCGAAACTGCGTGTATTCAGTCGGGGTGAGGGTAGCGAGCACCGACCACTGCTCGGTCAGCGTGCGCTGGATGTGTTTGACCCGGGCAATGCCCTTGAGGGCCGGTGCGAGTTGATCCTGGCGTAGCGCTTCGATGGCTGCACGAAGCTCATGCAGCACGAGCTTGAGCCACAGTTCGGTGGTCTGGTGCGCAATGATGAACAACAGCTCATCGTGGTGTTCCGGAACGCTGACCGGATTCTGCGCATGGAGCAGTGTGGGCAGATCAAGGTAGGCCCCATAGCTCATCTTCTCTCGAAAATCGGTGACGATCTCGGGGTCAAACTCGCGGGTGTTGTTTTTAAGGGTCATGGGTTCCGTTCGGCTTGTTCAAATTGTGCGCAGGTTGCGGCGGCGGGCGCAACACCGGGGGCGAACCGCACAGGTCGAAGTTCTAGACTGGATCGCATGACCTCGCCGACCCGAAAGCCCCAGGATGGCGTGCCGGCTCTCTCTGTGGCCGAGAAGAATGCACCGCCCCGTCGCCGCGACGCCCGGCTGAACCGCGACCGTCTCATCATCAGCGCGCGTGCCCTGATCGCCCAGCACGGCGTCGACGCATCGCTCGAAGAGATCGCCCGCCAGGCCGAGGTCGGCGTGGCTACTCTGTATCGCAACTTTACGACCAGGGACGATCTGGTTCGCAATCTCTACGACCTAGCCCTCGCTGAGCTACACGCGGTGCGCGGCGAAATCGAGACCGCGCCCACGCCGTGGGACGCGCTCGTCGTCTATACCGAACGGGTCGCCGAATGGCTCGTCGCCGACCCGTCGCTGCCGCCGATTCTGCGGCGCATGGCCCAGCTTGACCCGTCGGCGCGGCCAGCCGCCGAGTTCGACGGCTTTATCGCTAGCCTGGTCGCGCGTGCGAAGAAGGACGGCACCCTGCGCCGCGACGTCGACGCGGTCGATCTCGCCGTGCTCGTCACCATGGTCGGGTCACTCGGCAGTCTCGGTGACGGCTTTGCCGGTCAATGGCGACGTCAGCTGTCGATCGTGCTCGACGGCCTGCGTGCGGCGGATGCGCCCCGTCGTCCTCGGCTGCCCGGTCGACCGCTCAACCTGAAGGACTATCAGGCGACCGTGCACGGCCTCACGCGGCGGGCGGCTCGCGCGGCCCGCTGAGCGCATGTAGGGGGAAAGTCGCGCCAATCGGTACAGCCGGCCTTAGGGCGTCGAGACCGTTTCAGCGGATGCTGCCTCGTCGGCGGTACTATCAGCCGCGCGCACGCGGATGCGGTTGGCCCAGGGGTCGTCGAAGCTGAGGGTCTGCCCGTCGTTACGGGTCTCGACTTTGTAGTGGGTCATCCGCTCATTAAGGCTATCCACATCGTTGGTGCTCGGCACGATGATGCTGACCTCGCCGAGCCCGAGGGCCAGACGGCGTTTGCCGCTGCCCGAACTCTCCCAGGTAT
Source organism: Cryobacterium sp. Y50 (assembly GCF_002929805.1). GTDB lineage: Bacteria > Actinomycetota > Actinomycetes > Actinomycetales > Microbacteriaceae > Cryobacterium. The sequence continues at coordinate 207,968 of NZ_PJJM01000105.1, forward strand.
TCATGGCCAGGTGATGGTGGTGTAGCCACCGGCCGAGACGAACAGGGCGGAGGGGCCGAAATTCGCGGTCGCCTCGAAGCCGAGTCGGTTCACGTAGAACGCGCGGGCACTGGCAACGTCGCCGACCGATAGGTGCACATGGCCGACGATGGCGTGGCCTTCGCTCGGCTCCGCCGACATATGCTCCGAAATGAATGCGTTCGGATCGAGGTAGAGCGAGGCCATTTCGACCTGGCCGTGGGTCCAGCTCCACAGGGTGCGGTCGCGGTCCCAGTACAACTCGATGCCGTTACCTTCCGGATCGGTGAAGTAGAAGGCCTGGCTGACCAGGTGATCCGCGCTGCCGGTGAACGTTCCCGGGGATTTTGTGCCGATCGAGTACACGGCGGCGGCGAGGTCGGCCTGCGTGTCGAACAGAATGGCCGTGTGGTAGAGCCCGGCCGAGCGCGGCTCGGCGGCCCTGAGCTCGGGGGCGTGCTGCAGAATGACCAGCGGAACCGGGCCGCGGCCGAGCACAGCGACGGGGCCGTCCTGGCTGATGAGGTCAAGGGTCACGATGTCGCGATAGTACGCGCTCATCGCGTCGAGGTTGCCGACGCGCAGGGTCACCGCGCCCATTCCGGTGTCGGCGGCCAGCAGGTCTTTCGCAGTTAGGGTCACAGCAGGCATCAACGGATGCGCCGCCTCGGCTATTCCGGTATCTGCCCAGTTTGTGCTGCCCCCGGTCGCACGGCGCGCAGCCTGCTGCGGGATCGGCCGGGTGTGCCGCACAGCGTGTCGGGTGCCGCTAGGCACCTCAGTGCCGCCGACGGTGTGCGCCGGGTCAGGCCCGCGAGAGGAGCTCGAGCAACTCGCGGTAGCGGGCCGCGGTCTGCTCGACGATCTCGGTCGGCAGTAGGGGCGGGGCGCCGGCGCCGTCCCAGTGCGCGGCGAGCCAGTTGCGCACAATCTGCTTGTCGAAGCTCGCCATGCGCGTTTCGGGGGTAGTGCCGGTAGCCCAGGCCGAGGCATCCCAATAGCGGCTGGAGTCGCTCGTGAGCACCTCGTCGGCGAGTACGGTCACGCCGGTCTGCCGGTCGGCGCCGAATTCGAATTTGGTGTCGGCGAGAATAACGCCGGCCTGCTCCGCGATCGCGCCGGCGGTAGCGAACAGGGCGAGCGACAGGTCGCGCAGCTCGGCGGCGACGTCCGGCCCGACGAGCTCGACCGTGCGCTCGAATGAGATGTTCTCGTCGTGCTGGCCCATCGGGGCCTTCCACGCCGGAGTATAGATGGGTTCGGGTAGGCGGTCGCCGTTCTGCAGGCCGGCCGGAAGCGCAATGCCACACACCGACTGAGATTCGAGGTATTCTTTCCAGCCGCTGCCGGTGAGGTAGCCGCGCACGACGCACTCGATCGGGTACATGTCGAGGGTGCGGCAGAGCATGGCTCGGCCGGCCACGGCGGCGGGAATCAGCTCGCGCACCGAGCTACCGACGAGTTCATGGTCGGCGACGAGGTGGTTGGGAACGGTGGTCAACCGGTCGAACCACCACAGGCTCAGGCTGGTCAGCAGTTCGCCCTTGCCCGGGATTCCGGGCTCGAGCACGTGGTCGAAGGCGCTCACGCGATCGCTGGCGACCACGAGTACCCGCGCAGCACTAGCCAGGGAGGGGGCGGCATCCGTTGTATCGATATCGTTTGCTTCGACATAGAGGTCGCGTACCTTGCCCGAGTAGGCATGAACCCATCCGGGCAGTTCGCGGGCGATGGATACTGTCGGCTGCGCGGATTCATTCACGCTTGTATTCTCTCCTACTTCAGCAGGGCAACGTCGGAGACGAGCTCGATGTGCGAGAGCATCGCCGCGCTCGCGGCCGCGACGTCCTGCGCCCGGATCGCCGCAGTGATCGCGCGGTGTGAGACCAGAGACTGCTCGGGCCGGCCGGGCTGGGCCAGGGATTCCAGTCGCGTTTCGAGAATCATCTCGGCGATGAAGGTCATGAGCTGGGCGAGCACGGGGGAGTGCGCGGCCGCCGTGACGGCCTGGTGAAAGAGTTCGTCACCGTGCGCGCCGCGGTCGCCGACGGCGATTTCGTCGGCCATCACCTGCAGCGCGTTCTCGATCGCGACCAGGTCGGCATCGGTTCGACGTAGCGTAGCGAGTTCGGCCAGCTTCACCTCGAGGGTGCTGCGGGCCTCAACGATTTCCGGCAGTCGATTCCGGTGGTCGCGGAGTCCCTTGATAACCGTCGCGATGCTCGGCCGGTAGACGAGTACGGCGCCGGTGCCGTGCTGAACATCGATGACTCCGAGCACCTCGAGGGCGACGAGTGCTTGCGCCAAAGTGGCGCGCGAGACGCCAAGACGTTCCGCGAGATCGCGCTCCGCGGGCAGTAGGTCGCCGGGGCCCAAGTGAGCAGACTCGATATAAGAGAGTAGCTGCGCCACAAGTTGTTCATACAGCCGGGGTTTCGACACTCGCGACAAAGGCTGCGTTTCAAATTCCTGGGCCACGCGTATGCCTCCCACATCGAAGTCTGACCCTTAGGGTACACGGGTCTTGACAAACTCACCTACTATCCAGGAGGCTAGTCCAGTGAGCCAATGGTCCACATTCGCCTTAATTATGGAGGAACAAAGATGTCCGCTCCCATCATTTCGATCATCATCCTGGCGGTGATGTTTTTGACCGCCACACTACTTCCCGTCAACATGGGGGCGCTGGCCTTCGTAGGTGCGTTCCTGCTCGGCGCAGTGTTCCTCGGCATGGAGACCACCGATATTCTCGCCAACTTTCCGGGCGGGCTGTTCCTCACGCTCGTGGGGGTCACGTATCTGTTCGCGATTGCCCAAGGCAACGGCACAATCGACCTGCTGGTACGCGGCTCCGTGCGGCTTGTCGGCGGACGTGTGGCCCTTATCCCGTGGGTGATGTTCGTGATTACGGCCGTGATTACGGCCGTGGGTGCACTCTCCCCGGCCGCCGTTGCGATTGTGGCGCCTATTGCGCTGGGGTTCGCCCGCAAGTACAGGATCAGCCCGCTCCTGATGGGCATGATGGTGATCCACGGCGCGCAGGGCGGCGGCTTCTCGCCGATCGCCGTCTACGGCGTGATCGTGAACAGCCTCATCTCGACCACTGGGCTCGACGCGAGCCCTACGGCGGTATTCCTCTCGAGCCTCATCTTCAACTTCCTCATCGCCGTCGTGCTGTTCATCGTGCTGGGCGGGCAAAAGTTGATGTCGAGCAGGGTCGGACACTTTGTCGAGCAGGCCGCGGAGGCTCGTATGTCGGTGAGTGTGGGTACACGCGCTGGCGGCGACGTGGACTTCAAGGGCTTCGGCTCCGGCATCTACGGTCCCCGTGACCCGGCCGGCGCCGGCGTGCAGGCCACGGCAACACGCGGGGAGCGCATCCCGCAGCTTGTGACCATCGCGGGCCTGATCGCCCTCGCCGTGATTGCCCTCGGTTTCAAGGTGGACGTGGGCTTCGTAGCCATCACGATCGCCGTCATCCTCGCGCTCGTCTCGCCCGCCGCCCAGAAGGGCGCGGTCAACAAGATCAGTTGGTCGACCGTGCTGCTGATTTGCGGCATGCTCACGTTCGTTGGAGTGCTCGAGGAGGCTGGAACGATCGAATATATTTCGGGTGCCGTCGCCAACCTCGGCATGCCCCTGCTCGCTGCTCTTCTAATCTGTTACATTGGTGCCGTTGTCTCGGCCTTTGCGTCGTCAACCGCCATTCTGGCAGCGCTCATCCCGCTCGCGGTGCCGTTCCTCGCCACCGGGGAGATCAGCGCGATCGGCGTGATCTGCGCGCTCGCCGTGGCCTCGACCATCGTGGACGTGTCGCCCTTTTCCACCAACGGCGCCCTCGTGCTCGCTAATGCCCCGGACGGCGTGGACAAGGACCGCTTCTACAAGCAGATCCTTGGTTACAGCGGAATTGTAGTGGTGGCTGGGCCCGCCATCGCCTGGGCCGTGCTCGTGCTGCCCGGCTGGCTTTAGGTCGTCATTGCATACCGGAGATCGAGAGAGGAACGAACATGAGCACCGACACCGAAACCGCAGGCCCGCTCGCGGGCTACCTCGTTGTGGACCTGAGCCGCGCACTCGCCGGACCGCATGCGAGCATGATGCTCGCCGACCTCGGCGCGCGCGTCATCAAGGTGGAGAATCCAGGATTGGGAGACGACACCCGCGGCTGGGGACCGCCCTTCGTGGGTCCCTCTGACGATTTGCAATCCACGTATTTCCTCTCTTGCAACCGCAACAAAGAATCGATCGCCCTCGACCTTAAAAGCGACGACGGGCGCGAGGTGCTGCGCGAGCTGCTACTGCGTGCCGACGTGGTGGTCGAGAACTTTCGCCCCGGTGTTCTGGAGCGCCTCGGATTCTCACCCCAGGCGATGCACAAGCTTAATCCGTCGCTCGTCATCCTCTCGATAACCGGTTTCGGCCACGACGGCCCCGAGTCGAGCCGCAGCGGCTACGACCAAATTCTGCAGGGCGAAGCCGGTCTAATGTCGCTCACCGGCTCCGGCCCGGGGGACCCTCAACGGGTGGGGGTGCCGATTGCTGATCTACTCTCGGGCATGTACGGCGCATTCGGGCTGCTCGCAGCCCTGCTGCAGCGCGAGCGTACGGGAGAGGGGCAGATCGTTCGCACCTCGCTCCTTGCCGCGCTTGTAGGAGTGCACGCCTTCCAGGGCACCCGGGCCACGGTGGCGGGCGAGGTGCCCGAGGCCCAGGGTAACCATCATCCGTCGATTGCACCGTACGGTCTATTTGAGTGCCGTAACGGCAGCGTACAGATTAGCGTCGGAAGTGAGAAGCTTTGGAACACCTTCGCGGCCGAGTTCGGCCTCGATCCCGTCCGAGCTGAGTGGGCTACCAACGCGCGCCGAGTACGAAACCGGAACGGTCTATTAGCTTCGATAACGGATGCCTTCGCTCATTTCGACGCCGTGCCGTTGCTGCAGAAGCTTGCCGACGCCGGAATTCCGGCCGGGAAGGTGCGCTCATTGGACGAGGTTTATAAATGGCCTCAGGTGTTGTCGCAGGGCCTGTTGATCGACGTGGAACATGATGTGCTTGGTCAGATCAGCCTTCCGGGGCCGCCGCTGCGGTTTTTCAGCACCGCCGACACCGCCGAAACGACCAACACCACGCATTCCGCTCCGCCCCTGCTCGACCAGCACGGCACCGACATCCGCACCTGGCTCAACCGCTCATTGGAAGGAACCGCACCATGACAACCGAATCTGTACTGGCAACTCGCCACCTCACCGCTTCGGAGCTCGTTGACGTCGTGCTCGACACGGGGTCCTTCACGAGCTGGGACCAGCCCGTGGTTGATCCCGACCCGGACGAGGCTTACCGGCTTGATTTGAAGAAGGCTCGACAGAAGAGTGGCACCGACGAATCCGTACTGACCGGCGAGGGCCTGATCCGCGGTCATCGAGTGGCGATCGTGGTGAGCGAGTTCGCGTTCTTGGCCGGATCGATCGGGCTCTCCGCTGCGGACCGCATTGTTGACGCGATCGAACGCGCCACCTGTGAGGGGTTGCCGGTACTGGCCGGGCCAGCGTCGGGCGGTACCCGCATGCAGGAGGGGACGCTGGCCTTTCTCTCCATGGTGAAAATCACCGCCGCAGTACGGGCGCACCGAGACGCGGGGCATCCGTATCTTGTCTATCTGCGGCACCCCACCACGGGCGGGGTCATGGGCTCTTGGGGCTCGCTCGGGCACGTCACGGTGGCGGAGCCGGGCGCGCTGCTCGGGTTCCTGGGCCCGCGCGTCTACGAAGCGCTCTACGGAAAGAAGTTTCCGGAGAACGTGCAGGTTGCCGAAAACTTGTTTAACCATGGCTTGATCGACGCCGTCGTCCCGCCCGAGGAACTGCCGGAAATCATCGACCGCGCGCTCACCATCCTGATCGGCAAAGCAACAGTGCCGGTGGCGGCTCCGGAGACCGTGCGGGTGCGGCCCTCTCCCGTTGGCGCGTGGGCCTCTATCCAGATCTCGCGCAACCCGCGCCGGCCTGACCTACGCCAGCTACTCGCCCACGGCGCTTATGACGTGCTCCCGCTCAACGGCACGGGCGAGGGCGAGAACGATCCAGGGCTCATCCTCGCCTTGGCGCGGTTCGGGCGGCAGAGCTGCATCGTTCTGGGCCACGTCCGGCCGCGGCCCTCGCAAGACACGAAGATGGGCCCGGCGTCCCTGCGCGAGGCCCGCCGGGGTATGCGCCTTGCCGAAGAACTCGGCTTGCCGCTGCTCACCGTGATCGACACCGCCGGGGCAGCCTTGTCGAAGGAGGCCGAGGAGGGCGGTATGGCTGGCGAAATCGCTCGGTCCCTGCACGAGCTCATCGGCCTTCGATCGGCCACAGTCTCGGTGCTACTCGGCCAGGGGGCCGGCGGCGGGGCGCTCGCGCTCCTGCCAGCCGACCGTACGATCGCAGCGCAGCACTCGTGGCTGTCACCGTTGCCGCCTGAGGGCGCGAGCGCTATCGTGCACCGAACGACGGGGTTCGCGCCGGCAATGTCCGAGGCGCAGGGCGTGAACGTTGCGTCGCTCTTTGCCAACGGGATTGTCGACCACATCGTCGACGAGCGCCCGGATGCAGCCGAGGAGGGACGGGCATTCTGCCAGCGGATGGCGGCGGCCATCGAATTTGAGCTCTTCACGCTTTCAAGCGTGCCGGTAGCCGAGCTGCTGCCGCGCCGGGTATCGAAGTTTCGTGCGATGGGGCGACGCGCTTAAGCCCGCTGGAGGGCGATGACATCGACGGCGAATTTCTTGTCGAGCCGTGAGTTTGGGGCTCATTCTCGCGGCTCGGTGGACCACATCGCGCGGATGCCGCGAGTCGGGCGGCTCAGGCCACCCGAGCCGCGATATCCGTGCGAAAGTGGGCGCCGGCCAGGGACACGTGGCCGAGTGCCTCGTAGGCCCGGGCCCGGGCCTGGGCGAAGGAGTCACCGACGGCGACGACGCTGAGCACCCGGCCTCCGGTAGACAGGAGCGTGCCGTCGCCCCGCTGGGTCGCGGCGTGCGCGATTGTGACCCCGTCCACGGCCAGGGCGGCGTCGAGTCCGGTGATTTCGCGTCCGACGAGCGGGGTTTCCGGATAATTTTCGCTTGCGAGCACGACGGTGACGGCCACGTCGGCCGAAAAGATCGGCCGGGGCAGCGACCCGAGGACGCCGGTCGCCGCGGCGAACAGCAGCCCGGAAAGCGGGGTGACCAGGCGCGGAAGTACGACCTGAGTCTCTGGATCTCCGAAACGCGCGTTGAATTCGATGACGCGAATGCCGGCATCCGTCAAAATAAGGCCGCAGTAAAGCAGTCCGACGAACGGGGTGCCCTCGGCGGAGAGCTGGCGCACGGTGGGCAGCGCGACGGTTTCGATGATCTCGTCGACGAACGCGTTCTCGCTGCCGAACTGAGCGTCGAGCCAGGGCAGCGGGGAGTACGCGCCCATGCCGCCGGTGTTGGGGCCGGCATCGTTGTCCAGGGCGCGCTTGTAGTCCTGGGCGGGGGAGAGCGGCAACACGTTCTCGCCGTCGCTAAGCAGAAACAGTGAAATCTCCTGGCCATCGAGAAATTCTTCGATCAACACGCTGCCGTGTTCGAGCCAGAAGGTTGCGTGGATGATCGCGGCGGCGCGATCCGCTGTGACCAGCACGCCCTTGCCCGCGGCGAGGCCGTCGGCCTTGACTACATAAGGGGCACCGAACTCATCGAGGGCGGTTTCGGCCTCCGCGAGGGTGCCTGCGCGCAGGGCGCGGCCGGTGGGAACGCCGGCCTCATCCATGATGCGTTTGGCGAAGGTTTTGCTGCCTTCGAGGGCGGCGGCGGCTTTATCGGGTCCGAACACGGCGATTCCGCGGGCGCGCAGCGCGTCGCCGACACCGGCCACGAGCGGGGCCTCAGGACCGATCACTACGAGCTCGATGCTGTGCAGCACCGCATAGTCGGTCACGGTGACGGGGTTGTTCGGATCGAGGGCGACGACCGGAACCTCGGCCGCGATTCCGGCATTGCCGGGGGCGCACTCGACGCTGGGCCGTGGCTTCTCACGGAACAGCGCGGTGATGATGGCGTGCTCGCGGGCACCGGAACCAAGGACCAGAATTTTCACCGTTTCAGGCTACCTGATGCCTCGGGCCCGCCACGGCATTACGGTGTGGGCATGCCCCTGATCCCTTCCCAGACCCTTGTCACCGTCACCGTTCCTGGCTACAGGTTGGAGGCCGCCGTCGAAGCGTTGCACCGCGCGCTGGTTCCGTACGCGGACGCGCACATAATCGCGCTCACCCAGAGCACCAATTAGATATTCGCCATGTTCGGCCGTATATCCGTTCTTGCCGTTGTGGAGTACATGCCCGCCATCTGATCCGGCAGAATGGAGCCATGGCACGAGCGCGCATCGACGACGGAGCCGGCCGTGCGGCCGTGCGGACGGCGCTCACTGACAGTGCCAGCGCGAGCCGGTCCAGCCGTGCGCAAGCGGTTCGCTACACCCTGCAACTTCTCGCAGAACAGGCCGAAGGCAACACCCTCGAGGTGCGCGTGCCGCCGTTCGGCGCCGTGCAGTGCGTCGCCGGGCCGCGGCATACCCGCGGCACCCCGCCCAACGTCATTGAAACGGATGCCGCCACCTGGCTGGCGCTTGCGACCGGGGCCCTTTCGTGGGTTGACGGCCTCGCGAGTGGGGCCATCCACGCCTCCGGGGCCCGCGCCAACCTGACCGGCCACGTTCCGGTGCTCTAACCCTCCCGCGAGAGCGAAAAAAGTGCCCGTTTGACCCATCTATACGGGCATTTTTTGCGCTCACGAGTGAATGGCGACACCCCGAAGTGGGGTGAGCACTGCCCCGTCCGTTAACCGGGAATTCACAGACAATCTCCTTAACGCTCCTAGTTTGGGTGAGTCCGCCCCTGAACCAAAGGCCTCGCTCCGTGCGCATTCTGTCTCGTCCCTTCCGTCCGTCGTTGACCGCTCTTGGTCTGGTGCTTCTGATCGGCGGAGGAGCGGGTGCACTCACCCCGGGGCTGTCGGCCTCTGCGGCGACGGACGCGGCGATTCCGCCGCTCCTGGTCACCGAAATTACCCCGGACAACCTGGGCTACGACAACTTAGAGTTTTTCGAGGTGACCAACACCACGACCATGGACATCGACGTCGATGCAGCCGGCATCGGCCTGACTTACATCTACGTGGACTCGGATGACCGCTCTAAGGACGTACCGTTCGACGTGCCGGCCGGTACCGTCCTTCCCGGTGAGGGAACCACCGTGTTCTGGCTGGACTACCGCACCAACACAGTCGACACCCAGGCGTTCACGGAAGCTGATTTCCGTGCGCATTTCGCCAGCGCAACAGATTCAGTTGACGCGTATCCGGTGGTGCGGGTCACCGGTCAGCCGGGGATGGCCAACGGCGGCGATCGTGGTATCCGAATCGTCGACGGCACAGGGGCCTCGATCAGCTGGGCGCTTTATCCGACCGGGTCGGTCTCCGTCGATACGAGCGCACACTTCGGTGCCCCCGCAACGAGCGAGTCGCTGTCGCAGGAGCTGGTGCAGTCGCGCGGCGTACCTACACCCGGCAACCCTGCCCCGGAACCAGCGCCGACGCCTACTCCGACGCCGACTCCGACCGCCACGGTGACGCCATCGGCACCCTCGAACGCTGCCACCGCCCCGCTGCAGATCACCGAGATCACGCCAGACAGCACCAACGTCGGGTCGGCCGACGGCTTCGAATTTATCGAGTTGTACAACGCCACTGCCGGCCCCGTTAACTTTGCGGACTACACGCTCAACTACCTGTATCCGCTCGCTGACCTCACCAACAGCTCAACGGTGCGCTGGCCGAGTACCCCAACGGACGTTATCATCGCCTCCGGCGGCGCCCTCGTGTTCTGGATCAAGAACGGCCAGAACGACGCTCTCACGGCAACCGAATTCAACGCCGAATTCGGGTCGAGTCTGACGCTCGGCACCGACCTGGTCGAAGTCTTCTCGGGCGGCATGGCCAATGGTTCGGCGCGCGGCATAGAGATTCTGACCAATACCGGTTTCAGCGTCAACACCGCCTATTACAACCTCGACAGCGTCGATGATGTCGATCCGAACTTCGGTATCCAGTACGGCAACGACGGCAGCAATCCGGGACGGCAGCTGAACCTCGCCAAAGTCGCTGCAAACCCGGGCACGGTATTCGCGGCGCAGGTTGCCGGCGACCTCAAAATCGTTGCCGACGACAACACACCCCCCGTGATCACCGACCACACCCTCGGTGAAATCGATCCCGCTCAGAACTTCGCTCTCTCGGCCACCGTCACCGACGACGTGCAGGCTCGCACGGTTGAGGTCCATCTCAAGAGCAATATCGACACCGAATTCGTGGCGACAAACCTGTCCACCGACGGCGCCGACGGCTACCGGTACGACCTGCAACGGGTCGACCTCACCGGCAAGCGCTGGTACGAGTACTACTTCACGGCCGACGACGGCAGCACCGAGGCAAACACCCCGGTCGTACGGGTCGACCTCACCGGCATCGACAACTCTCCGGTGCGACTCAACCTCACCGACGGCCAGTTCGTCGCCGACAGCACCACGCTCTCCGCCGCAGGCGACGGTAGCGCTGACGGCATGACCCTGAGCATCGACGGGCAGACCGTACAGACGAATCCCGACTTGGAGTTCGCCCCCCAGTTCGTGTTCGAGGTCACCGCAGTGAACACCTTCTTTCAAAATGGTGTGCGGATAGGGACCGACGTGCTAAGCATCTTCGACGACGGCATCCCAACGGGTTGGGAAACCATCGCGACACCGGTACCCCTCACTTACGTGAAGCAGGGCGAGAACCTCGTCGTCGGCGTCTGGGCAGGCTCCAAGGTCGCCCCCGAGATCAACCCGAATGAGAACAACGACGACTTTCAGATTCGCAACCCCCGCCTCGTGCTGCCTGACGGCCGCAGCCTGCACCCCGTCGGCTACACCGACCCCACCTTGGCGCTCAACATGGGTGACAGTGCCGGCAAGCTCGACTTCTACGATGCGAGCTTCACCATTCCGAGCGACGCATACATGGCCGTCGCCCATTTATGGGACACCACCACGGTCGAAGACGGCACCCACACGGTGCAGGCGAGCAGCGGGGTCGCACGGTGAGGGTCGACAATACGGCTCCGGTCGTGACGACATCCGCTGTTGCCGGAGCGCTCTATCAGGGTGAGTTCATGATCGACGGTGCGGCGACGGATGCCGGCGCTGGCTTCGCCACGCTCGTCGCGACCCTCGATGGCCGGGCCATCGAGCTGCCATACGCCACCTCATCGATCCAACTCGCCGACGGTGAACACACCCTGCTGCTCACGGCCCGAGACAATGTCGGCAACGTTGGCGAGCTGCAGACCGTGTTCTCCACACCGGTCGAGGAGCCCGGCAACGAACTGATCACGCCGCTCGACGGTGCCGTCGTCGAGGAGGGGCCGATTGACCTCAGTGCACGGGCGACCGACCCGACCGGTGACCAGCTCGCCGTTACCTTCCGGCGAGGATTCGCGGTATCCGCTGCCGACAGCAGTGTGCGCGGATATTCGGGCACGACGGCCATTGCGAACGGCACCGATCGGAACGCCAAGACCCTGTTGACCGGCGACCAGGTGACCGCGATAGCGCGTCTGGACGGAACAGCAGCGCCGATCACCTCGGACTCGCAGTTTCCCTACCAATTGTTTGAGGTCGATGTGCCAGCGGATGCCGGCGCAGACTTCACCGCGCGAGTGCGCTGGGATGGCACGGCCAACGCCGACGCCAAGGTGCTGCTCTACGTGCAGAACCTGACGACCGGTGTCTGGGAGGAATTCGACCGGCACGTGACCATCGGCGAGGGCGCGACCTCGTTCACCCTCGACGCCATGGTGCCGGCAGTGGACCACGTGCAGAACCAGGTCATTACAGTGCTGATTCAGCATTCTGAAGGCTTCGCCGGAGCCGATCTCTCCGATCGGTCGAGCACGTTGCCGGTCAATAATGTCAACGACACCGCGCGGACAGATTACGACTTCACGCTCGCCGTGGAATCCGACACACAGTACTACAACGACACGTTCTACCAACGTCAGCTCGACATTCACGACTACCTGCTCGAGCAACGATCAGCGATCAACTTGCAGTACCTGTTTCACACCGGTGACATCGTTGACAACTTCGAAGATGAACACCAGTGGACCAACGCCAACGCGGCCTACACGATGCTCGACGAGGCCCAGCTGCCCTACGGTGTGCTCGCGGGCAACCACGATGTCGGACAGAAAGACGCGGACTACGCGGCGTACAAGGCCAATTTCGGGGCCGAACGGTATAACGGCAACCCCTGGTACGGCGATAGCTTTGAAGATAACCGCGGCCACTACGACCTCATCACGGCCGGCGGAATCGACTTCATCATGCTCTACCTCGGCTGGGCGCCGAGCGCCGAGGGCATGGCCTGGCTGAACGAGGTGCTCGCCCAGTACCCCGAGCGCACGGCCATTCTCAACCTGCACGAATACATGCTCACCACCGGCGGTCTCGGAGCGGTGCCGCAGCAGATCTACGACGAGGTTGTTGCGCCGAATGCCAACGTGGCGAGGGTCTTCTCCGGCCACTATCACGACGCTTTCACGCGCATCGATCAGTTCGACGACAACAGCGACGGAACCCCCGACCGCTCGGTCTACCAGATGCTGTTTGACTACCAGGGCCTGCCAGAGGGGGGTCAGTCCTTCCTGCGGCTGCTGCATTTCAACAACGCGGCCGAGCAGATCAGCGTGCGCACCTACTCGCCGTACCTCGACGTGTACAACTCCGACGATCCAACACTCGACCTGGAACACCAGGAATTTACCGTTCCCTATGCGGCCTTTGGCATGACGTCGATGCAGAAATCCCTCGCAACGGATGCCTTCACCGTCGATATCCTGACGAATTCCGAAATCGCCGGCTTCGATGCTGTGACGAGCGGCACGACGGTGACCGCCAGCTGGAACCCCGGCGTGGGAACGCACGGCTGGTTTGCCTATTCCGCAGACTCGTACGGCGCCGACGCCTACTCAGAGGTGCGCACCCTGACGGTCGCAGTGCCCGTTGTGGTTCCGGAGAGGACGGTGCCCGGCGCGACACCGGGTACGGAGTCTGCCCCGGCGGCCACCGGGTACAGCCCGTCCCAGGTCGTGGTTCCGGCAGTGCTCACCGCTGACTCGCAGGTGCTCGCTGACACGGCGAGCGTGGCGCTCGCGGCAGAGATCGAGGCAGCAGAAACGGATGCCTCGGCCGCCGCCCCGCGCGCAGTGTCCGGCACCGGCACCGACAACGACAACGACAAGCTTGGTGTCGTTGGAGCGGTCGATGACTTCACGCCGTTCAACATCTGGACCATCGCGCTGATCCTGCTCGGTGCTGTAGCCGCAGCGACGATCGGCCTCGTGACCATTCGCATTCTCCGAACCCGCCGCTAGCCTCTCGTGAGAGCGTACTTGTCAGACGAGGATCGACTCGACCTCGTCGCGGGTGGGCATCGAGGTCGTGGCCCCGGCGCGGGTGACCGCGATCGAGGACGCCACCGTCGCGTAGCGCACTGCCTCGATCATCTGGTCGGGGGTCACCGCGATGCCGCGCACGAAATCAACCGCCAGACGCGCCACGAGCGCCCCGACAAAGGTATCGCCGGCCGCGGTCGTGTCGACGGCCGTCACCGGCCGGGCCGGTGCGAGGCCGAGGACCTCGCCGTCGAAGGCGACGACCGAACCTTCCGAACCCAGCGTCACGATCGCCCAGCTCTGGTCAGCGCTGAGCACCTCGGCGGCCCGTACCGGGTCGCTTTCTCCGGTCAGTTCGGCGGCCTCAATCTGGTTCGGAACCACGAGGTCGACCGAGGCGAGAAACCCCTCGGGCAGCGGCACGACCGGCGCCGGGGTCAGCACGGTGAACACTCCGGCGGCGTGGGCCGCGGCGATCCCTTCGACCAGTACAGAGATCGGCAGCTCGCACTGCATCACCAGAAACGCCGATTCCGCAATCGCCGCCCGCTGCGCCTCGCTCAGCGTCGTGACCGCAGCGTTCGCGCCCGACACCACCACGATCGAGTTCTCGCCACTGTCTACGACGGAGATGTGGGCGGTGCCGGTGGGGGCATCCGCTGTGGCGAGCCCATCAGAACAGATGCCCTCGACCAGCATTAGCGCGCGCAGCTCGCTCCCGTAGGCATCCGCTCCCACAGCTCCCAGAAAGTTCACGGCCGCGCCCAACCTGGCAGCAGCGACGGCCTGGTTGAGTCCTTTGCCGCCGGGAACCGTGCTGAAACCGGCCCCGAAAATCGTCTCGCCGGGTCGGGGTAGGCGTGCCTGCCGCACGACGAGGTCCATGTTGGCGCTTCCGAGTACTGCAATCGAGTTCATAGAGTCAGTCTCGCATCCGCTCATGGGACAATAGGGGCGTGAGTTCTTCTGAGCAGCCCCAGAACCCGTCGCCCGAGAACGAGAACGAGAACGAGATCGTGCTCGCCGAGGCGACCGTGACGCTACATCGTGCCCCGCGGTACCGCAATTTCATGCTCCTCGGCGCCATTGTCGGGGTATTTCTCGCCCTCATTCTCACGGTCGCTTTTCCTGAAAACGAGGATTACGACCGCGTGCAGATTTTCGGGTTTCTCCTGCTCGGCGGGGTGGCCGTTGGCACGACGCTCGGCGCAGTCGTGGCCCTCGTGATTGACCGCATCATCGGCCGCTCGAAGATGTCGGTGGTCGCGGATAGACTGGGCGCGAACGAACTCAGTACCAACGAAGACGGTACCAACGAAGACGGTACCAACGAAATGCGTGCCACTGAGCCTGGCTCCGGTACGTCCAACGACGATTTCCAAGCGTTCAACGAGAAGTAAAGAGGCTGCGGCTTGCCCGGTGGCGACGGACTGTTAAATCACGATCTTCTTCCTAACGAGAAGGGCCCACAAGATGCTTGTGGTGTCTTCGGCGTCTGGGCTCCCGGCGAAGAGGTGGCCAAACTCAGCTACTTCGGCCTCTACGCCCTGCAACACCGCGGCCAGGAATCGGCTGGAATCGCCACGAGCGACGGCAGTAAGATCCTCATCTACAAAGACATGGGATTGGTCTCGCAGGTCTTCAACGAAGCTTCGCTGAGTACCCTGCTCGGGCACATTGCCGTCGGGCACACCCGCTATTCCACCACCGGGTCCTCGAGCTGGCAGAACGCGCAGCCGACCCTGGGCCGTACCTCTAGCGGAACGGTGGCCCTCGGCCACAACGGCAATCTGACCAACACAGCCGAGTTGCTAGAACTCGTACGTGAACGCTACCCCGAGGTCGACGGCGAGCTGGCCCGCGGCAATACCACCGACACCGCCGTGATCACCGCCCTGCTCACCGGCGACCTCGATCACACCCTCGAGGCCACCGCCCTCGAGGTGCTGCCGCGCCTTCGCGGCGCGTATTGCCTCGTCTTCATGGACGAAACCACCCTCTACGCTGCTCGCGACCCCCAGGGTGTTCGTCCGCTCGTGCTGGGCCGCCTCGAGCGCGGCTGGGTCGTCGCCTCCGAGACCGCAGCCCTCGACATCGTCGGTGCGAGCTTCGTGCGCGAGGTCGAGCCCGGCGAGCTCATCACGATCGATGAAAACGGCCTGCGAACCCAGCGTTTCGCCAAAGCCGACCCTAAGGGCTGCGTCTTCGAGTACGTCTACCTTGCCCGCCCCGACACCACGATCGCCGGTCGCGGCGTGCACGAAGCCCGGGTCGAGATGGGGCGCCGGCTCGCCGCCGAGCACTCGGTCGAGGCCGACCTCGTCATTCCGACCCCTGAGTCCGGCACCCCGGCGGCCATCGGTTACGCGCAGGCATCGGGCATTCCGTTCGGCCAGGGTCTGGTCAAGAACTCCTATGTCGGGCGCACCTTCATCGCGCCGTCGCAGACCATCCGGCAGCGTGGCATCCGCTTGAAATTGAATCCGCTCAAGAACGTGATCAAGGGCAAGCGGCTTATCGTGGTCGACGACTCGATCGTGCGCGGAAACACGCAGCGCGCCCTCGTGAGCATGCTGCGCGAGGCGGGTGCCGCCGAGGTGCACGTGCGCATCTCGAGTCCGCCGATCACCTGGCCGTGCTTCTATGGCATCGACTTCGCCAGCCGCGCCGAACTGGTCGCGACCGGCCTGGAGATCGACGAGGTGCGCCAGTCAATCGGTGCCGACTCGCTCGGGTACCTCTCCGAGGACGGCATGATCGAGGCCACCGAGCAGCCGCGTGAGCGTCTTTGCACCGCCTGTTTCACCGGCGTGTACCCGATCGCGCTGCCCGAATCGCAACACCTCGGCAAGAATCTGCTTGAGCGGCCAACTGCATCAAACGGATGCGACCCGGGTCCGGATGCCGATCTGGAAGCCGTGCTGGCGCCCGCCGTACGGCAAGAAGAAGCCCTCGCCCGCCTGGGCCAGGTACCGTTCGGTGACCCGGGAAGACCAGAATGAGCACCTCCAGTACGAGCTCCAACGCAACGTATGCAGCCGCCGGAGTCGATACTCGGGCCGGTGACCTCGCGGTCGAGCTCATGAAGTCGACCGTCTCCAAGACGCACGGCCCCGAGGTCTGGGGCGGGGTCGGCGGTTTCGCCGGACTGTTCGACGTGTCGTTCCTCACCAAGTTTCGGCAGCCGCTGCTGGCCACCTCAACGGATGGCGTCGGCACCAAGGTCGCCATCGCGCAGGCGATCGACAAGCATGACACCATCGGCCAAGACCTCGTTGGCATGGTCGTCGACGATATCGTCGTCGTCGGCGCTCGCCCGCTGTTCATGACCGACTACATTGCCTGCGGCAAAGTCGTGCCCGAGCGCATCGCCTCGATCGTCGCCGGAATCGCCCGCGCCTGCTCCGAAACCGGAACGGCCCTCGTCGGCGGCGAAACGGCCGAACATCCCGGGTTGCTCGGCCCCGACGACTATGACGTGGCTGGCGCGGCCACCGGCGTGGTCGAAGCCGACCAGGTGCTGGGCGCCGACAAGGTCGTCTCCGGTGACGTGGTCATCGCGATGGCATCGAGCGGCCTGCACTCCAACGGCTACTCGCTCGTGCGGCATATTCTGGCGCAGCGCGGCATCGGCTACACCGACACCTCTGCCGAACTCGGCGGCGTGGTCGGCGAGGTTCTGCTCGAACCGACCCGCCTGTACACGGGCCCGCTGCTCGATGTGCTCGGCGACCCAGAGTTGACCGGCACCATCCACTCACTCAGCCACGTCACCGGCGGCGGCATCGCGGCCAACCTCGCCCGCGTGCTGCCCGTCGGCTCCTGGGTCGAGGTCGACCGGTCCACCTGGTCGCCCGCCCCCGTGTTCCGGGTGCTCGGCGACATGGCCGGGTCCACGCTGGAAAGCGCGGAAGGGACCTGGAACCTCGGCGTCGGCATGTTTGCGGTCGTGGATGCGGCATCCGCTTCATCGGTTATCGCGCGGCTTGCACTCAGTAAAATTCCGGCCTGGGTCACCGGCCGCGTTTCACGCGCGGCGCACGACCTGACCGGGTTCGAACAGGGCGCCAAGGGCGTCAACGGCGGCGCAGTGCGTCTCGTCGGGGCCTACGCCAACTAGGGTTCTTGCCTCACGGGTACTCGCTCGGTCGCTTGTTGCCCGGGTTGCCCCGGGTTACCCCGGATGGCTCGCGCGGCGACAGTTGCGCGGTCGGTTGCTGCACGCGTGTCCGTGCGCGCAGAGATCGGCGCGGCCGAGTGCTGCACGCGCTACCTCGTAGTGCTCACGCGCATGGCGTGCTGGGCGCGCGAGCCACAAGCGCCCGCGCGACCCGCATGCGCCCCAACGCCCCAAGAAGCGCGCGGCACACCAGCATCGCGAACCCAGGCCGCCGACGGCCCTAGGCGCGCTTCTTCTCGTCTTCGGTAGCGTAGTGGTCGACGTAACGGTCGTCGTCATCCGGATCGTCGTCGTCAGCGGAATCAACGGTGTCGCCATCGGCGGCCTTCTTGGCCTTGTCCGCCTCATACTCCGGCCACTTGGCGAGGTCTTCGTCAAGCCGAGGATCGGACGGATGCCCGGTCAACTCGCGTTCGAGCGCGTTGTAGTTGGTATCCGGGCTGAAGTACTTCAGCTCCCGAGCTACCTTGGTGTGCTTTGCTTTTTGACGGCCGCGCCCCATGCGTGACCCCCTTACGATGCCAGGCCGAGCGAGTCGCGAGACACTCGGGATTTGCCGAACGGAATGTGTAAAAACTAGAGTTTAGTTTAGCATGACAGGCCTTGCCGCCCACTGACGCCGTTCAACGATCAAACAGGCCGGTCAGTAGGCAAGAACGGAAATCGCAAATGCTTCTGCGGCCTGGCCGACTCTGAAACAAACGGATGCCGACGGCCGGCAGGGTGCGAGCGCCGAACTCAACGGCTACTTGCGCTTCCGGCGGCGAGAAGCCGTCGGCCGCGACTGCGCCGGGACCACGACCGGGCTCGACTTCGTCGCCGTGTCGCTCGCCCCGGTCGGCGGCGCGAGCGGACGGCGGGACACTGGGTGTGAGCGCACCGGCTCGCCGCGGCGGTCCTGCCCGGGAATGGGGCGCGAGCGGCGACCGTAGATGAGCTCGGATGAGTCGAGCAGCCACGGCACAAGGGCGATCGTGACGCCGTGCACCATCATGAGTTTCTGGCGCAACCGTCGGGCCTTGTGGTTGTGCAGCAGGCCTTCCCACCAATGGCCAACAATATAGATCGGCGTGTACACGGTGATGACCTCGGAACCGTGATCGTCGCGACGACCGCGAATGTAGCTGATCAGCGGCCAGCTGATGTCCCGATACGGTGAGGCGATGATGCGCAGCGGAACCTGAATGTTCTGTTTTACCCAGGCGCGTTTGAGCTCCTTGGTCTCGGCGGTGTCGATCGACACGTGCACCGCTTCGAGGCTCACGTGTCTGGCGGCGATCGCGTAGTCGAGTGCCTTAAGCACCGGTTTCTGCATCTTGCCGACCAGCACGATGGCATGATCGCCCTGCGAACCAAACGTCGTGACCGGGTCGACCTCGATCTCCTTCGCCACGTCGCGGTAGTACCGGTTGACGCCCATCATCAGGATGAACAAAATGGGCATCATGACAAAGACGAGCCAGGCGCCGTGGGTGAACTTGGTGATCGTGACGACGACGAGCACGACACCGGTGAGCAGAGCACCGAAACCATTGATCGACAGGCTGAGGTAGATCGACCCGCGGTTGGGCGGATTCTTCTTAAGCAGCTTCATCCAATGCCGCACCATTCCGGTCTGCCCGAGGGTGAACGACACGAAAACGCCGATGATGTAGAGCTGAATCAGCACGGTGAGGTTGGCCTGATAGACAACCATGATCGCGCAGGCCGCCAGGCCGAGCAGTACGACACCGTTGGAGTAGATCAGGCGGTCACCGCGGGTACTGAGCGACTTCGGTGCGTACGAATCGCGGGCGAGCACCGATCCGAGCAGCGGGAAACCGTTGAAAGCGGTGTTGGCAGCCAGTAGCAACACCGCAGCCGTTGCCGCCTGCAGCACAAAGAACATGACGGAGAAATCGCCAAAGGTTGCGGCCGCAACCTGCGCGATCAGGCTCCGCTGGGGCGCCGTGGCGCACTCGGCCCAACCGATAAGGTCGCAGGCTCGTTCCGCGTAGTGCACCTGGGAGATGAGCGCCAGCGCGGTCAGACCGATGAACAGCACGATCGCAATGCCGCCCATGAGCGTCAGGGTGCGCTGGGCGTTCTTGACCTTGGGGTGCTTGAACGCGGGCACCCCGTTGGCGATCGCTTCCACGCCGGTAAGGGCGGAGCATCCGCTCGCGAAGGAACGCAGCAGCAGCAAAATGAACGCGGCCTGCGCGAGGCTCTCGCCCTGCACGTCGTAGCCGGCTGATTCGGCGACGGGGGCGTTGCCCATCAGCGCCCGACCGAGGCCGACGACGATCATGAGCAGAACGCTGCCGATGAACAGGTAGGTCGGAATGGCGAAAGCCTTGCTCGACTCCCGCACGCCGCGCAGGTTGGTGGCGGCGAGCAAAATAATGAAAACGACGGCGAGTTCTACACGCAACGGTGCCAGGAAGGGCAGGGCCGAGATAATATTGTCCACGCCGCTCGCCACCGAAACGACCACGGTCATCACGTAGTCGACCAACAGAGCGGATGCGACGACCAGACCGGCCTTCTCGCCCAGGTTCTTGTGGGCGACTTCGTAATCGCCACCGCCCGAGGGGTAGGCCTTGATCAGCTGGCGATACGACGCTACGACTACGACGAGCAGCACGACGACGACCGCGGCCACCCAGGGGGCGAAGCTCAAAAACGCGAGCCCGCCCAGGGTCAAAATCATGAGCAGTTCTTGCGGCGCGTACGCCACACTCGACAGGGGGTCACTGGCAAAAATGGGGAGGGCGAGGTGCTTGGGAAGCAGCTGGCCGTCCAAATGCTCGGTGGGGAGCGGATCGCCGATGATCCACCGCTTGGGTGAACGGCTTTCCGGTACTGGGGCGTTCGCCTCGGGTGTCACGAGGGATGACATTACACCTTACTCGGCCACTGTCAAATCCGGACGCTTGTGAAGCTCTCGCGTGCGAGCAGCTCGGCGAGCAGGCTCAGCAGTTAGAGGCTCAGGCTTCCGTGGGCGAACATGGCGGTCATGTCGGGTCCTGCGGGCTGTCGGGAGCGGCGGACGCTGCGGCATCCGCTTGACGGGACGCTGCCTGAGTCGATGCTGCACCGCGCGGCGCGGTGCAGCCGTTCTCTCGCCGCACGACCGAGATGTCGCCAGACACCGAATTGCTGCGCAGGTCGAGCCAGCTGCCGTCGAGGGTACCGGTGGAGCCTTCGTGGCCCTTGCCGAACGCGGTGCGCACGGTCTGGTTGTCGAGCTGCAGCGTTCCGGAGAGGGTGTTGAGGTGGTATCACGCCGCGACGTGCGGCGCGAGCCGCACCGTGAGGTTGCCGCTGACCGAGTTCGTCACGATCTGGTCTGACGTGCCGACCAGGTCGAGAAACACGTTGCTCGAGACCTCGTCGAGCGTGAATCGGCGGATGCTGCCGCTCGCCGTGATATTGCGCGATACGGTGTGCACGGCCAACGCTCCGACGTGGTCCCGCACCGAGATTTCGCCGTTGACCGCGTTGAGTTCGAGGTCACCCTCGCCGTTGTCGATGACGAGGTCGCCGGAGACGGTGCTGAGTTTGGCGTCGTTGCGCAGTCCGGACACGAGGGCATCTGCCGAGACGACACCGAAGCGCAGAGCGGCGTCGCGAGGGACTAACACGCTCACCTCGGCCCGGGCGGTACCGCGGAATGCGGCGAACACCTCAAGAAAGTTGTCTCAGCGCAACTGGGGGTGGTCGATTTCGAGGCGGTCGCCGTCTATCGAGATCTTCAGATCTTTGCTGGTGACGCCGTGCACTTCAATGCGGGTACCGGGTTCATCGTGGCCGATGATGTCGACCGTGCCGCCGATCAGACTGACCTTGAGCTTGCGCACCAACTCGACATCGATGAGTTTGGTCTGCCCAGGGGTGACCAGCCATTTCTCCAGTGTCACTGGGTTGTCCTTTCAGGAAAATAAACTCGCGCTATATCGCGTTCCTGAAAGTTGCAATCAGTATAGAAAAATATCCAGCCACTGGCGATTGTGAGCGTGCACCAGCACGGCGAACACCACGACGTCGAACAATAGGTGCACGCAGACTACGTAGGTGAGCGACCGGGTGCGGGCAAAGGTGTAGCCCTGCAGCAGCGCGAACGGCACGGTCAGCAGCGGCCCCCAGGCCTGATACCCGAGCTCCCAGAGGAACGACGAAAAGATCACGGCCTGCAAAATATTGGCCTGCCAGTCGGCAAAGTGCCGCCTCAGCAGGGTAAAGGCGACGCAGATGAAGAACAACTCGTCCCAGATTCCCACGAAGCCCACCCCCACGAGCAGCCGGGCAATCTCATCGGGAGCAATCACCGCTGGCCAGTTCTGGTAAGCGCCGCTTCCGATGAAGTAGCTGGGCAGAATCAGGTACCCGAGCAGCACGACCAGTGGCAGGTAGGCGCGTTCGAGCCGGGTCCAGCGGTGCCCCGTGCGAATCGGAAACCGGATTGCGTGGTCCTTGAAGCAATACCGTGAGAGTAAATACGGCACGAGCACCGCCAGGCTGAGCACCGTGCCCATCAGGACGATATTCGGGTAGCTGATGTTCGCCTCAATCGAGATCGTGCTGATGATCCCCAGACCGACAGCGATCAGCAGCAGATCGCGAAACAGCACCCGATTTATCAGCAACGCGAGCACCAAGGCCGCGGCCAGCACGCCATAGCCGGGCAGCGGCATCCTCAGCGCGAACAGCAGCACAGCGGATGCGCTCACCAGCGCCGCCGGAATCAGCCCCCACCGCGATGTAGTACCCATGCTGCACCCTACACAGAGCACCTCTCAGTTTCGCGAGAGCGGATAAACTGCTGATTTGGTACCCCGGCGGCAGCGATTTTCCCGCTCTCGCGGGAGGGCCTAGATTCGAGGGATGAAGCGTTTTCCCAGCGACCCGGTCGCGATTCTGCAGCACCTCGTGCGCATCGATTCGGTCAACCCTGACCTGGTCCCCGATGCGGCGGGTGAAGTCGCGATCGCGATCTGGTGCAGTGAATGGCTCCTCGCCCAGGATTTTCAGGTGACCCTGCTCGAGGAGGTTCTCGGGCGGCCCTCGGTCGTTGGTATCAAACGCGGAACCGGCGGGGGACGCTCGCTCATGCTCAATGCGCACCTCGACACGGTCGGCGTCGCCACCTACGCGGGCGACCCGTTCAGCGGCGACCAACGCGCCGGCCGGGTGTACGGGCGTGGGGCCGTCGATACCAAGAGTGGGCTCGCGGCCATTCTCGTGGCGGCAGCGCGGGCATCCGCTGTCGGGCTGGCCGGGGATGTGATCGTGACGCTGGTCGCCGACGAAGAATTTGGCAGCATCGGAACGGAAGAGGTGCTGCGCAGCGTTCGCGCTGATGCCGCCCTCGTGATCGAACCCAGCGGCCTTGAACTGACCACAGCGCACCGCGGATTCGCCTGGTTCGAGCTCGAACTGACCGGCCTGGCCGCGCACGGCTCCCAGCCCGAGCTCGGCGTCGACGCCATCTGGCATGCCGGCCTCGCGCTGCGTGCTCTCGACGAGTTGCGGCAGCAGCTGAACTCGGCCCCGGCGCATGCCACACTCGGCCACGGTGCCGTGCGGGTGTCGCGGATTTCTGGTGGTGACGATGCGGCTACGGTCGCGGCCCGCTGCGTTCTCACCGTGGAACGACGGATGCTGCCCGGTCAGTCCCCAGAGAGCGTCGAGTCTGAATTGCGGGCACTGTTCACCGAGCTGGTGCGCGCGGAGCCGCAGTTTCGGTTTGAGCTGACCCGACTGGTGGCGCGGGCGGCTTTCAAGGCCGAGCCGCACTGGCCGATCCTGCGCGCGCTCAGTGGCAACGCCGAGCGGGTGCTCGGCCACCCGGCGAAAACGCGCGGTGAACCGTTCTGGACCGATGCCGGACTTATTCTCGATGCCGGTATTCCCTGCGTCGTGTTCGGTGCTGACGGTCAAGGGTTGCACGCCGACACGGAATGGGCCGACGTGCCATCGGTGCTCGCGCTCGCCGAGATTCTCGAGGGCACGATCACCGAATTCTGTGGGCCTACAGTCGGCTGATCCGCGGGGAACCATCCCGGCGCAGGGAGGCCATCGTCTTGTTGGTGCCCGCGTCGAATATAGAGCGGACCCGCGCCGCGAATTGCGGAGCATCCGCTTGAATATCTCGCCATGTTGCGATGTGTTGAACGCTACCCCTTGGCACCGATACGACGGCTTGACCTTGACCTTGACCTTGCGTCGAGTTCTATCGTGGTACGACCGCCGAGGGGACGTCGGGGCGGCGGATTGTGAAGAAGGGGATCGTGCGCTGGCAGAGGGGGCCGATTAAGACGGCGAACAGCACGGTGCCGATTCCTACATTGCCGCCGAGCGCCCAGCCGATGCCGAGCACGATCACCTCGATGC
Organism: Cryobacterium sp. Y50; assembly: GCF_002929805.1. Taxonomy (GTDB): domain Bacteria; phylum Actinomycetota; class Actinomycetes; order Actinomycetales; family Microbacteriaceae; genus Cryobacterium. The sequence goes on from NZ_PJJM01000105.1 coordinate 232,046, forward strand.
CGGTACGCACGATCCAGATTTTCCAGCCGGTGCGCTGGTGCAGCCCGGTCATCAGACCGTCGCGCGGGCCTGGGCCGAAGTGCGCCCCGATGTAGAGGCCGGTGGCGATCGCGATCATCAGTAGGCCCGCTGCGAAGAACAACACGCGCGCCCAGAGGTCGAGGTCTGCCGGAAGAAGCCACAGGCCCACATCGGCTGACGGGCCAATGAGCAGTGCGTTGAGCAGTGTGCCGGCGCCGGGTTTTTGGCGGATGGGGATCCAGAGCAGGAGTACGACACCGCTCAGTAAAACCGTGATCAGCCCGAAACCGAGGTGCGTGTAGTTATCAATGCCTTGGGCGAGAACATCCCACGGAGCTACGCCGATGGCGGCGCGCACGATCAACGCGATGCCAATTCCGTAGAGGAACAGGCCAATCAGCAGTTGAATCAGACGACGGGTCACGAGAGGTCAGTCTAAATGCTGCTCAGCGCCCACGTCGGCCACCGGTTCCTGCGGAGCTCAGCCGCCGAGGATGATTCCGCGGTTCAGGAAGAACGGTTGGGGGTCGATCCTTACGCCGTCGACCCGAACCTCGACGTGGGTGTGACAGCCGGTGGACAGGCCGGTGCTGCCGGCGCGTCCGATCTGTTGTCCGGCGCCGACCCGGTCGCCGACATTGACCAGGGTCTCATCGTCAGCCAGGTGGGCGTAGCCGGTCTGTACACCTTGGCCGTGATCGATCAGGATCCAGTTGCCGTAACTGCCGACCGCTCCGGCGGCGCGAACGACGCCGGAGGTGGCAGCAAAGACCGGTGCCAGGCAACCCGCTCCAATGTCGGTGCCGTAGTGGAACGCGCCCACTCCGGGGAGTGGGCGAACCGGCCGCGGCCCGTAGACATCCGTTGTGGGGCCGCTCGCCGGATTCGCCCAGCCCTGATCGCTTAGCTGGCCGTCGTCGGTTGGTGTGGTCGGAAGCAGGTCTAGTGCGGACAGGCCGGCGGCGGCACTCGTGGTCTGCGCTGCGGCGTCGATCAGGGCCAGGCCGGCAGCTTCGAAGTCACTTTTGGCAGCGTCGAGCGCGGTCTGGCTCGCGTGAAGCGACAGGTTGCTCGCGGCAGCACGGGTCTCGGCCTCTTGTTCGTTCAGTCGCTGCGCTCGGGCCTCATCGGCCTCGGCGCGGGCCTGAATCGTCTCGATATTGTCGGTGACATGGTTTATCTGGTCGAGTGTGCTGAGCTGGTCGAGCACGTTGCCGAGGGAATTGCCGCCTAGGAAGACCTCGGTCACGACGGCGCCGGATTGCTGCTGCGCCAATTTGCGCGCGAGCACGGCAAAGCTTTGCTTGGAGTCGGCGGCTTGCTTCGTGGCCTCCACGGCGAGCCGGTGCACCAGGGTGGAGCGACTACGTGCGAGCGTCTGACTCGCTTGCGTCGACTCGAGCGCGCGCTGGGCAGTGGTCAGCACAGCCTCCGCTGACTGTGACTGGGTGAGTGCTCGTGCCAGCGCGGCGGCTCGTTGCATCGAGTCTTGTTGAGCTGATGCGCGCTGCGCGGCCGCCAGCACGGCGGCCGTCTGATTCTCGGCAAGGGTGGCTGCGGCTGCTGCCTGGGCTGCCGCCTGCGCCTCAATGCCGGTATCACTGGGAGTCGGCGCTACCTGGGGTAGATCGGGCATATCGACAACTGGCGGGATCGGTCCGCCTGTCGGCTCGGGAATTGTTTCGTCGTTCGGTCCGACCGTGGGTTTTGGGGTTGGTTCGGCGGTGGATCCCGCGGTCGGCTCAGCCGTAGGTTCTGACGTCGGCATCGGCGTCGGCGTCGGTTCGGGGGTCGCTTCGGCCGTGGGCTCGGGAGTGGGCACCGCGGTCGGTTCTGCCGTTGGCTCGGGTGTCAGGCCGCTGGTTGGTTCGGCGGTTGGTTCAGCGCCCGGTTCCGGGTTCGCACTCACGCTCGGCGTGGACATGCCGGTCGAACTCGCTGGCAGTTCATCGGCGCTCGCCGCGATCGGGGCTCCAAAGAGGAACAGCGTGGTCACGACGATGATTGCCAACGGGCCGCCTGGCCCCCGATGTGTCACGGCTCGGTGCAGGGCTCGCCCGAGAGACGCAACGGGACCGTGACTTGGGGCGAGCGACATCGGCAACCTGATCCATTCGAGTATGGACTAACGCAGCTCGGGCGGGCTGGCGTGGCGCAAGTATGGCACGACAGCCCGACGCTGACAACGGGTTAAACGGGCAGTCCAAGGTGCTTATAAGGTCGAATTGAATCAGGCCAACCGGGGTGCCCCGCACTCCGCGGCCGCGCGCACTGCCCCCGAAGCGACGAGCTCCACGACTCCCTCAATTTCGGGGGAGAGAAAGCGGTCGTGGCCGGGGCCGGAGGCCACGGTGCGTACGAGGTCCCGCACCGCTCCGGTCGCGGCGCCCGGCTCGAACGGTGCCCGCAGATCGAGCGAGCGCGAGGCCGTCATGATCTCGATCGCGAGCACCCGGCCGAGCCCATCGAGCGAACGGCGCAGCTTGCGGGCCGCATGCCAGCCCATCGAGACGTGGTCCTCCTGCATCGCTGAGGAGGGAATCGAATCAACGGATGCGGGCACCGCCAGCCGCTTGAGCTCCGACACGATCCCGGCTGCTGTGTATTGGGCGATCATGAGCCCGGAATCCACGCCCACCTCGTGCGCCAGGAATGGCGGCAGGCCCTTGCTGCGACTCGCATCCAGGTGACGGTCGGTGCGTCGCTCACTCATGCTCGCGACATCCGCCGTGGCAATGGCGAGAAAATCGAGAACATAGCCGAGCGGGGCGCCGTGAAAGTTGCCGTTCGACATGACTCGACCGTCGACCGTGACAACCGGGTTGTCGATGGCGCTGGCCAGCTCGCGGCTTGCCACGAGGGCGGCGTGGGCGACGGTGTCACGTGCGGCGCCGTGCACCTGCGGGGCGCAACGCAGCGAGTAGGCGTCCTGCACCGACGTATCCTCGGGACCGGCGTGGCTCGCGACGAGCGGGGAGTCCCGCAGTAGGCGGCGCAGATTGGCGGCACTCTCGGCCTGACCGAGCTGAGGCCGCAGCTGCTGCAGATCCGCCGCGAAGGCGGCATCCGTTCCGAGCAGAGCCTCGACGCTCATCGCCGCCGCGATGTCGGCGGTCACGAGCAGGCGGGCCAGGTCGTCGAGGGCAAGCACGAGCATGCCGAGCATGCCGTCGGTGCCATTGATCAGGGCGAGGCCCTCCTTTTCGGCGAGCACGACCGGCGTGATGTCGGCCTCGGCGAGAGCGTCGCCGCCGCCGATCAAGGTGCCGCTGGCATTGCGCGTCTGGCCCTCGCCCATCACGACAAGCGCGCAGTGAGCAAGCGGCGCGAGGTCGCCGGAGCAGCCGAGTGAACCGTATTCGTGCACGACCGGCGTAATTTGCGCGTTGAGCACGGACGCGTAGGTCTTGGCGGTCGCCGGGCGCACGCCGGTTCGCCCGGTCATCAGCGTCGAAAGTCGCAGCAGCATGAGGGCGCGGACGACCTCGCGTTCCACTTCAGGGCCGCTGCCGGCGGCGTGCGAGCGCACCAAGCTTGCCTGCAGCTGCGCACGCCGGTCGGAGGTGATGAACGTCGTTGCGAGGGCTCCGAAACCGGTCGAGATCCCGTAATGCGGTTCGATGTCAGCCGCGAGGGCATCGATAATGGTGCGGGTCGCTGCCACCTGCTGCAAGCTGGCAGGATCGAGGCTGACGCGCGCATTGTGCCGCGCAACGGCGATTACGTCGGCGAAAGAGAGGGCGCCGGTTCCGACGACAACGGTGGCTGTGTTAACGGATGCCCCGCTCTGGTTGCGCGCAGATGCGGAAGTTTGAGGAGTGGTCGCGAGGGTCATGGTTCGATTCGACACCTCCAAGGCGCCCGGCGATAGAGCGCTATGCTGCTTCGTGTCCGGGATACCGGACATGGGCATCCGCTCTGAACGAACGCGGCAGTATTTTTCGACTCGAGGCGGCAGCTGTTCACCGAGGACATAAGAGGAGGGCTATGGCAGCCGCATCGAAGGTTCCGGCCGCTCAAAGTACACTGCGCGTGCTGACCCACCTCGCCGCACAGCGCGGACCGACACCGGCGGTCGCCATGGCCAGCGCTCTCGGCCTGCCGCGCTCGACCGTCTACCAGCTGCTCGATGTACTTGTGGCTCAGGGATTCGTCGTGCACCTGCCCGAGGAACACCGCTACGGACTCGGCATCGCCGCCTTCGAGCTAAGTTCGGGGTTCAGCCGCCAGGAACCACTCTCGCGGCTCGGTCGCCCGTTGATCGCCCAGCTCGTCGACCGGCTCGGGGAGAGCGCGCACCTCGTGGTGTTGCACGGCCGCGACGTGATCTACCTCGTCGAAGAGCGCGCCGCGCATCGCCCCTCGCTCGTTTCCGACGTCGGGGTGCGGCTGCCAGCGCACCTCACGGCGAGCGGTCGCGCCCTGCTGGCGGCGCTTCCCGCGGCCCAGTTGCGCGCGCTCTACCCCAGCCAGGCCGCGCTCGAGCAGCGCGACGGTCGGGGCCCGCGCACCCGGCTTGAGCTGCGGGCGGTGCTCGATCGAGTGCGAACGGATTCTTACGCCACCGAGAATGGCGAAATCACGCATAGCATCGCCTCGGTCGCGCTCGCTGTGCGCGATCATGCAGGGTGGCCCGCCGCCGCGATTGCGGTGACCTTTGCGCACGACCGTTTTCCGGACGACTACTGGCCGGCGCTCGCTGCAACCGTGGCAGCGACGGCCGCCGAGCTGTCCCGCCGCATCAGCGGCCGCCCGCGCTAACGCCCGAGCCGCGACCGCCTACCGGCCCAGTTCCGCGTGCAGAAATGCCGCGACCCGGGCGCGCATGCCCTCATCGAGGATGCCGATGGAGTGCAGGAATCCGGGCACGACCACGAGTTCAGCGCGAATGCCCGCGCGGTCCAGTTGCGCGGCGAAGTCCCTCGACTGGCTTACGGGAATGAATTCGTCCGAGGACGTGCCGATGAACACCGGAGGGTCGCTGCGGTCGAGTCGGCTCGACGCCGATGCGTCGATGGACTGCGCGCAGCGGTTGATGTTGTCGCAGCCGAGATACTCGCAGGTGATGCGCGTGAGTCCGTCCCCGGCGTTGACGAGCCCGGAGGCGCGCAGATCGACCGGGCCAGACAGCTCGGCGACGGCCGCCACGCGTGAGCCCGTGGTGAGCGCCCCCGTACCGCTCGTGCCGAGCAGGGCGACTAGATTGCCGCCGGCCGAGCCGCCGAACGCGCCGATGCGATTGGGGTCGATGCCGTACTTTTCCGCATTGCCCGGGTCGCGCATCCACTCGACGGCGAGCGCGGCCGTGCTGCGGGACAGATGCAGGCGTCGTACAGGTACCACTGTATTTCCCCCGGGTTGTTGCTGGCCGATATGAGACTAGGCGCATCCGCTTCGCCCGCCGAATCGCCGCCACGGTGCCCGCCCGCACGCGGTCTCCGGAGCCTCGCGGCACTCGATAAGGATGCGGGCACTCGTCCGTAGGGGTGCCCCCATCGACAACAAGTGCCACGAGCCCGGTTCCGCTTGCAGGTACTGCGACGGGCTAGCCCTGGCGGGCCTTCGCGCGGGGGTCGAGCTTGTTGATCACAAAGGTTCGACCGCGGCGCCGCACGATTTGCGATCCCGGAACCTTCTTGAGCGCCTTGAGGGAATTGCGTACCTTCATCTATTTCTCCATTGCTTATTGAGAACAAATGTCAATTAGACTAACAGGCATGCAGACAGAAACGTATCTTCGGGTGAATGTTGTGAGCGGCCTGGTCGGCGCCGGTAAATCCTCGGTGGCCCTGACGCTCGGGCGGCAGCCATTCGCCCTGACCACCTCCGTGTCCGATGCCCTGCGCACGGTGCTCACCGAGGTTGCCGACGCGGTGCCGGCCGGCCGGGGGGAGGCGTGCGCCATTGATGTCTTCGTCGAAGCGCCAACCGCGGTGGGCCCGCTGGAAATTGCCAGTTCCCTCGTTGAGACCGGCGACTCGCCGGAGCGGCTGGCGAATGGGCATGCGGTGCGGCTCGGTGACCTCATTACCGTGCTCGATGCCGAGCGATTCTGGGCCGACCTGCGCAGCGAAGCCCTCGCGCCGGTCCCGGAAGAACACTACGTCAACTTCTCCGATACCCACGACGATCCCGACCGCACCGTCGGCGACGTATTGATCGAGCAGGTCGAGTGGGCCAGCATCGTCGTGATCAATAAGACCGACCTCGTGCACGCCCGCGACGCTGCCGATATTCGGGACTTCGTGCGCCTGCTCAACCCGGCCAGTCACGTCGTGTTTGCCGAACACGGCCGCGGCAGTGCCGAGGGTTGGCCGGTGTCACGCCGGGACATGTTCGCCTGGCTGCAACGCAGTCCCGGCTGGGTACGCCAGCTCAACGGTGACGCCCTGCTCTCACGCAGTCCGCAGGGGCTGATCTGTGTCGTCTACCGTGACGTGCGCCCGTTCCATCCGCTGCGCCTGGCCGAATTCTTTCGTGACCGCGCCGAGGAGTCGGGTGAGATCCTGCGTTCCCGTGGCCTGTTTCGCCTCGCCACTCGGCCGTCGACGGTCGGCTCGTGGAGCAGTGCCGGCCCCACGATCACCTTCGAACCGACCGGCATGCAGAGCCATGACCCGGATTCACCGCTAGGCCAGGAGATCGCCTTCTTCGGACGTGACCTCAACGCCCGTCTACTCAGCGCCAACCTCGATGCCTGCCTGCTCACCGACGCTGAATTTCTCGCCGGACCCATGTTCTGGAACACCCTGGCCGACCCGTTCCCCGCCTGGGTGCTCGAAAGCGCCGCCTGAATTACAGGCTCTTGGCGAAGCAGATGCTGAACTCTTCGCCGACATACTGACCGAACAACTCGATCTGTTCGTAGCCGCGGCCACGGTACAGCGCCATCGCCGCGTGTTGCAGTGGGCCGGTTTCCAGCGCGAGAGAGCGGATGCCGCGGCCAGCGGCATCCGCTTCGATGCGGTCGAGCAGGCGGCTGGCTAGGCCGCGCCCCCGAGCCTCGTCGTAAACGAACAGTCGCTTTAGCTCGGCCGTCGGACCGGAGCCAAGTGGAACCAGGGCGGCCATGCCGCACGCTGCGCCGTCTTCGTTCCGGGCCACGTAGACGGCGACGCCGGGACGCTCGAGTTCGTCGGTACTGAGCAGAAAGCTGTTCTCCTCGGGGTAGAGGGAGTGCGCGAAGACGGTGCCGGCGGCCAACAGCGCCTCAACGTCGGCCTGACGTGGCGGCTCGATACTGATCGAAATGGTCATGTTCTCAGAATAGAGCGAGGCAATGTGCACTTATCCGCGTGACTTTTCAGGATGCATCGGGTAGCGTTGATAGGTCGGCTCTTGACACCGCGCTGTGCGCGGATGGGTTTGTAAGTCAAGTTGGGCCGGTTTCCCAGTAATCCGCTGGTGAAAAATCACTGTATGTGAACGGCCCCGACCACAGATTGCTCGGGTTCTCAGTTACGTCGCGTGTGCGATGTTGTTCTGCCATGTACTGAACACAACCCAGAGATATTTTTATGCCTCAAGGCAATTCGCACAACTCCACCGTCGGTCGTGGCGGTAAGAACTTCGATCCCAAGTACGCCTCCAAGGGCGGATCGGGCCACGGCGGTTCCAACAACGCCGGCAGCAAGAGCCCCGGACACCGCGGATACCGCGCTGACGAGGGTGCCCCCAAGAAGCAGCGCTGGAACGCAGACGAGCGTGCCGCGCGCTCGAACGAGCGTCCCTCGAGCGAGCGTCCGGCCTACGGCTCGCGTTCCGTTCGCCCGGAAAACGGCGGCCGCACCAACTCTGAGCGCAACGAGCGCCCGGCCTACAATAACGACCGTCCGCGCACGGACCGTCCGGCCTACAATAACGACCGTCCGCGCACGGACCGTCCGGCCTACAACAACGATCGTCCGTCCTATGGTGACCGCAACAGTGCTCCTCGTGCCGAGCGTCCGTCGTATGGTGACCGTGCTCCGCGCACGGACCGTCCGGCCTACAATAACGACCGCCCGGCTCGTACCGAGCGTCCTTCGTATGGTGACCGTGCTCCGCGCACGGACCGTCCGGCCTACAATAACGACCGCCCGGCTCGTACCGAACGTCCCTCCTACGGAGACCGCGCCCCGCGCCGCTCCAACGATGACCGCCCGCCCCGTCGCGATTTCGGAAACGACCGTCCCAGCGACGGCGACAGCAAGTTCTACCCGAAGCGCAGCGAAGACGGTGTCAAGCCCACCTTCGCCGGCGGCGAAGACGTCGTCCTCGAGCGTCTCGAGGCCATTGCAACGACCGCGTCCGACGTTGTCGGCGTAACCTTCGGCGACCTCGGCCTCGGCGAGAACATCGTTCGCGAGCTCGCCAACCTCGGCGCTCCGGCCCCGTTCCCGATCCAGGCCGCGACCATTCCCGACGTTCTCGCCGGTCGCGATGTGCTCGGCCGGGGCAAGACCGGATCCGGCAAGACCATCGCCTTCGCCGCTCCGCTGGTCGAGAAGCTGATGGAGAACAACGGCGCCAAGGACCGCAAGCACGCCCGTAAGCCGCGCGCGCTCATCCTGGCCCCGACCCGAGAGCTCGCGCTGCAGATTGACCGCACCGTGCAGCCCATTGCCCGCAGCGTCGGCCTTTTCACCACCCAGATCTACGGCGGCGTTCCCCAGTACCGTCAGGTCAGCGCCCTCCAGCGCGGCGTCGACATCATCGTCGGTACGGCTGGACGTATCGAAGACCTCATCGACCAGGGTCGCCTTGACCTGAGCGAAGTTGTCATCACCGTGCTCGACGAGGCCGACTACATGTGCGACCTCGGATTTCTCGAGCCCGTGCAGCGCATCCTGCGCCAGACCAAGACCGGCGGCCAGAAGCTGCTTTTCTCGGCCACCCTGGACAAGGGCGTTGCCTCGCTGGTCAAGGAATTTTTGACCAACCCGGCCGTGCACGAGGTCGCCGGCGAAGACCAGGCGTCCTCCACGATCGACCACCGCGTGCTCGTCATCGAGCACCGTGACAAGAGCCGCATCATCGAAGAGCTCGTCAACCGTGAGGGCAAGACGCTCATCTTCAGCCGCACCCGGGCCTATGCTGAGCAGCTCGCCGACCAGCTCGAAGATGCCGGAGTCAAGGCCACCAGTCTGCACGGTGACCTCAACCAGGCCCGTCGTACCCGCAACCTGCAGATGCTCACGAGTGGCCGAGTCAACGTGCTCGTCGCAACGGATGTTGCTGCTCGCGGAATCCACGTCGACGACATCGACCTGGTCATCCAGGCCGACGCCCCCGATGAGTACAAGACGTACCTGCACCGTGCGGGCCGCACCGGCCGCGCGGGCAAGACCGGAACCGTCGTCACGCTTATTCCCAAGCAGCGCAAGCGCCGCATGGACGAGCTGCTCGACCGTGCCGAGATCGACGCGAGCTACACCTCCGCCACCCCTGGTGACGCGGCAGTGCGCGAACTCGCCAACATCTAGCATCCGCTCGACGCAATAAAAAGGGGTACCCGCCGGTCGGCGGGTACCCCTTTTTTTTATTACTCGCTCAGCGCCGGCAGCCGGCGGGCCTCGTCGAGCGCTTGCTCGGTCGACTCCGGCACGGTGGTCTGCGAGGTATCGATGATCGGGCAGTCACGCCACTGCGCCATCGTGCGATACCGCTCGATGTAATGCCGGTGAGTGACGAGTGACTCGGCTGACTCGGCTGGCTCGTCCCGCTTCGCCCCCGCTTCGCCCCCGCTTCGCCCCCGCTTCGCCCCCGCTTCGCCCCCGCTTCGCCCCCGCTTCGCTGGCGGTCTTTGTCGAGCGCATCCGCGGCATCCGCTGCCTGCGCGCGCACCCGCCAGCGGTCCGGGCTGATTGGCCATGGGGGATGGTCCTCTGTGAACTGGTACCGGTGCATCGGAAATCCGATATGGCACCGCTTCACTCGGGATTCCAGATTGCAGACCTCGACCCGACGCTCGGGCGCGCACCGATGATGGTCGTGGTCATGGGAGTCTCCAACGGTGGGCGCAGAATGGTGAAACGGGCATTGGGTACACGCCGGTGGCCACGGTGGATTCGGCCAGCGCGCAGTCGGAGTCGCCGTTGCTCGCAAGCAGCTGACGCTGCTGCACGATGTCAAAGCTCAGGTTGCGCAGCATTAGATAGGTGCTGCTTTTCGCCGGAACCCGCATTTCGTCGCAGAGGCACAGGTCGTAGTCGGCGAAGTTGATGCTCTCTATGCGGTCGACCTTGACCTCGCGATACTGCTCTCGATTATGACTCCCTGCCGACACCCGTCCATAGCTTCTGAGCCTTCCAACGGGGCCGTCGTGTCCCGTTTGGGGTTGCCTCGCAGGCAGGCATCTGCCACAATTACTTTCCGAACGGTCGGTAAGTTACCGATCGTTCCCACAGCCACACGCAGACACCGTCGTCAGGAGAGAATATGGCCGAGGCCTACCTCGTTGGAGGAGCACGCACCCCCGTAGGCCGCTACGGCGGAGCGTTGGCCACGGTTCGCCCCGACGACCTCGCTGCGCTCGTCGTGGGCGAGGCCGTGCGCCGCGCCGGTATCGACCCTGGCCTGATCGAGGAGATCATCTTCGGTGCCGCCACCCAGGCCGGCGAAGACAATCGCAACGTCGCCCGCATGGCGGGTCTGCTCGCCGGTCTGCCCGACCACGTTCCGGGCATCACCGTCAACCGGCTCTGCGCCTCCGGAATGTCCGCCATCACGATGGCGGCCCAGGCAATCCGCGCCGGCGACGCCGACCTGATGATCGCCGGCGGTGTCGAATCGATGACCCGCGCACCCTGGGTGCAGGCCAAGCCCGAGCGCCCCTGGGCCAAGCCCGGCGCCCAGTTCGACACCTCCATCGGCTGGCGTTTCGTGAACCCCAAACTCGCCGCCCGCGACAAGGCCACCTTCTCCATGTCGGAGACGGCCGAGGAGGTCGCCCGGCTCGACGGCATCACCCGCGTAGAAGCGGATGCCTTCGCTCTTCGCAGCCATCAGCGCGCCGCTGCCGCCATCGATGCTGGCCACTTTGTTGATGAAATTGTCGGTGTTCGCACCAAAAAGGGTGAGGTGCTCGTCGATGAGGGCCTGCGCCGGGACACAACCCTCGAGGGCCTCGCCGCCCTGCGCCCCATCGTTGCCGGCGGCTCCGTCGTCACGGCCGGCAACGCGAGCTCGCTCAACGACGGCTCCTCGGCCATTCTGGTGGCGAGCGGTGAGGCCGTGAAAAAGTATGGCCTGACGCCGCGCGCCCGCGTCGTGGTCGGTGCGAGCGTCGGCCTGGCCCCCGAGATCATGGGCCTCGGCCCGGTCGTCGCCACCCAGCGTGCCCTCGAGCGCAGCGGCCTCGACATCGCTGACCTCGGGGCGATCGAGCTCAACGAAGCCTTCGCCACCCAGTCCATCGCCTGCATCCGTCGCCTCGGCCTCGACGAGGAGATCGTCAACCGGGATGGCGGGGCGATCGCGCTCGGGCATCCGCTTGGATCGAGCGGATCGCGCCTGGTCGTGACCCTGCTGGCACGCATGGAACGTGAAAATGTCCAACACGGTCTCGCCACGATGTGCATCGGCGTCGGCCAGGGCTCGGCCCTCATTCTGGAGCGGGTCTAATGTCGAAAGCCACGGCCGTCGTAATCGTCACTGTGGAGGATAGCTGATGTCTGTTTCTGAACTGGAACTCGGTGATCGCGGCGAATCCGGCGTGCCCGACCGGGTCGGCGTGCTCGGGGGCGGGCGGATGGGCGCCGGCATTGCCCACGCCTTCCTGCTGGCCGGTGCTCACGTGGCACTGGTTGAACGCAACGACACCGAAGCGGATGCCGCGCGTGAGCGAGTGCTGCGCGCCGTCGACGCCAGCATCACCCGCGGTGCCACCGGCGAAACCCGCCCCGAACTCGAGGCCCGCCTCGCCGTCGGCGCCGATTTCGGCCTGTTCAGCGACCGGGAACTCGTGGTGGAGGCCGTTCCCGAGGTGCGCGCGCTCAAGGTCGATGCCCTGCAAAAGGTCGAAGCAGAGCTTCCCGATGGTGCCGCGCTCGCCAGCAACACCTCATCGATCTCGATCGACGACCTCGCCTACGAGCTGAAGCGTCCGGCCCGCTTTCTCGGCCTGCACTTCTTCAACCCGGTTCCCGCCTCGAACCTGGTCGAACTGGTCACCGGCAGCGCGACCTCGGCTGAATTGGTAGCGGATGCCCAAAGCTGGGTCTCCGCCCTCGGCAAGACTCCGATCACCGTCAGCGATGCACCAGGATTCGCCTCCTCCCGGCTCGGAGTGGCCCTCGGGCTCGAGGCCATCCGCATGCTCGAAGAGGGAGTCGCGAGCGCCTCGGATATCGACGCCGCCATGATGCTTGGCTATAAGCATCCGGTCGGACCGTTGAAACTGACTGACCTGGTCGGGCTCGACGTGCGGCTCGGCATCGCCGAATACCTGCACGAACAGCTCGGCGCCCGTTTCGAGCCGCCGGCGTTGCTACGCAAACTCGTGGCCGAGGGCAAGCTCGGCCGCAAGTCCGGCCAGGGCTTCTACCGCTGGGACGAAGCCTGATGCCCGCCCGCACCGACACCGCGCCCCGCACTGACCATCAAGGAGAACGCATGACGACCATACTGCCCAGCTACGTTCAGGGCGCCTGGTGGACCCCGACCGACGCCCCGACCGGTACCGAGGTCTGTGACGCCTCGACCGGCGAGGTCGTCACCCGCGTTAGCACCCACGGCCTCGACCTGGCCGCTGCCCTCGAGCATGCGCGCACTGTCGGCCAGAAGTCTCTCGGCGAACTCACCTTTCACCAGCGAGCCGTGCTGCTCAAGCAGATGGCGCTGCTGCTGACCGAACACAAGCAGGAGCTCTACGCCCTGTCCAGCCGTACCGGCGCCACCAAGGTCGACTCCTGGGTCGACATCGACGGTGGCATCGGCGTGCTGTTCAGCTACTCCTCCAAGGGCCGCCGTGAACTGCCCAACGCGCGCGTCTACGTCGACGGACCGGTCGAGTTGCTCTCCAAAGACGGCTCCTTCATCGCCCGCCACATCTACTCACGCCTGCCCGGCGTCGCCGTGCAGATCAACGCCTTCAACTTTCCGGTCTGGGGAGCCCTCGAGAAGTTCGCGCCGGCGTTCCTGGCCGGCGTGCCCACACTCGTGAAGCCTGCGACCCCCTCCGGCTACCTCGCCGAGGCGTTCGTGCGCATCCTCACCGACTCCGGCCTGCTGCCGGAGGGTTCGCTGCAGCTCGTCTCCGGCAGCGTGCCGACCCTGTTCGATGACTTGCGCCTCGGTGACCTCGTCGCCTTCACTGGATCCGCGTCGACCGCCGAAAAGCTGCGGGCGAGCGACTCAGTGCAGACCGGGGGAGTGCGCTTCACCAACGAGACCGACTCGATCAATGCATCCGTTCTCGGAACGGATGCCGCCACCGGAACTCCCGAATTCGACGCCTTCGTCAAGCAGGTCGTCACCGAGATGACCGTCAAGGCTGGCCAGAAGTGCACCGCCATCCGTCGCGTTATCGTGCCGCGTGCGGCCATGGATGACGTCGTCGCGGCCGTGCAGGCGCGCATCAGCGAGCGCATCGTGCTCGGCGATCCGCGCGCCCAGGGCGTCACCATGGGCCCGCTCGCCGGGGCCGCCCAGCGCCTCGAAGTGCTCAAACAAGTGGCTCGCCTGCAGGCCGCCGGCGGCAAGCTCGTCGTCGGCACAACGGATGCCCCCGCCGTTCTGCACGCGGACGGCACTACCGCGCCCGCTCCCGATGGCGCTTTCGTCGAGCCGCTGCTGCTGCGCTTTGACGACGCCTCCGTTGTCGCCGTGCACGAGGTCGAAGCCTTCGGTCCGGTCTCGAGCGTGCTCGGCTATGACACCCTCGACGAGGCCATCGCCCTCGTACGCCGGGGTGGCGGATCGCTCGTGACCAGCATCGCAACGCACGATCCCGAGGTTGCCGTCGCTCTCATGACCGGAATCTCCGCCTTCAACGGCCGGGTCCTCCTGCTCGACCGCGACGACGCCCGCACCTCGACCGGGCACGGTTCGCCGGTCCCCCAGCTCGTGCACGGCGGCCCCGGCCGGGCTGGAGGTGGCGAAGAGCTCGGCGGCATCCGTGCGGTGCTGCATCATATGCAGCGCACCGCCATCCAGGGGTCGCCCGAGATGCTCACGGCCATCACCGGAATCTGGCACCAGGGCGCGATTGCGCGAGCCGGCTCGACGCATCCGTTCAGAAAGAGCCTGGCCGAGCTCGTGATCGGCGATCAGATCGTGTCGGACTCGCGCACGGTGACCCTCGAGGACATCGAAACCTTCGCCCAATTCACCGGCGACACCTTCTACGCCCACATGGACGAAGCGGCCGCTGCGGCCAACCCGTTTTTCCCGGGCCGGGTGGCCCACGGCTACCTGCTCGTCTCCTGGGCCGCAGGCCTGTTCGTCGATCCGGCGCCCGGACCAGTACTCGCGAACTCCGGCCTCGAAAACCTGCGCTTTGTCACACCGGTCTCGCCCGGCGACAGCATTCGCGTCGCCCTCACCGCGAAGCAGATCACCCCGCGCGAGACCGACGAGTACGGCGAGGTGCGCTGGGACGCCGTGCTGACCAACCAGAACGACGAACTGGTCGCGTCCTACGACGTGCTCACCCTCGTAGCCAAGCACTAAGTCGCGACAGATTTGAAAGCGGGCACGCATTTCATGTGCGATCACGAATAATCTGCTGGGTTCCAGCTCCTCGAACTGGGGTGATCGGGGAGGGTTGAATTCGACTGTCGTCGAACGTTGCGCCACATAAGCTGCACCTGGGGGCTTCGCTCCGCGCGTTCGGGCATGCAGGTATGCATGCCCGAACGCTGGCACCAGACCAAAGGTCATCATGGGGAACTTCTTCACCCGTATCCGAGAGCGCAGCTTCGCGGTCGCTCTCGCGGTCGCGGCCGTTTGAACCTTCGAGGCGTTGTCGGCCGCCCCGGCCACCGCGATCGTCGAAGACGATCCGTGGACCGCCTCCATCAGCGGAGTCGTCGTTGGAGCAGATGGTGTTTCAGCTCCGCTCGCGATTGGATCGTCAGTTTGGCTTTATTCCTTGACTCAGGACGGAAGCTTCGAGTCATACCCCATTGTCGCCCCGATAGACGCGAGCGGGGCGTTTACCAAGGCGCAGCTCCCTGCTGGCACGTACAAATTGGGTGTCGACAACGTTGAAGCCGATTCACTCTGGGGTTCTCTCCCCATGAATAAATCTGACGGAGCCGACGCCCGTACCGACGCCGAGCACCGCCCCGACACCGACCACACTCCACTCGCAGAGACCGCAGCGGCAACAACCGCCTCGGTGGTCGGAGCCAAGAGCGACCGCGTCACCACGCCGGCGGTAACCCTCGTCGTCGGAGCCAGCATTCCCGTCACCGGCGAAGGCTTCGCGCCTTTTGAGGTCGTCGATATCTGGATGCACTCGACCCCCGTGCTGCTCGGAACCCTCACCGCCGACGTCCAGGGTCGCATCAGCGGCAGCTTTGCCATGCCAGCAGGGCTTGCAACCGGCACCCACCACGTAGTCCTCGTTGACGAAGCGGGTGTCTCGTACACCTCCGCCGCACTGGTCGTCACTACGACAGCGGTCTTAGCCTCGACCGGCGCTGACATCTCCTCGGGCTGGCTCGCACTGGCCCTCATGGTGCTCGGTGGCCTGGCGTTGACCGTCACTTCGCGTCGTCGTACCGCCTCGGCGCTGAAATAGCACCACGTACCTGCACTAACCAGCGGCCTTCGACGACATGCACGTCGAGGGCCGCTTCGTGATGTCGAGAACGGCCTCCGCCACGCGGATGCCGCAGCGCGTAGCACCCCGACCAGCCCCGATTCCGCCAGGGCGGCGCCGTGCGGCAACGGTAGGGCTGTGGCTGCTCGTCGCCTCCTCGATCTTCTTTTTGCCCGACGCTTTCGTGCGCTGGTTTTTACCGAAAGATGCACTCGCGGCCATTGCCGTCGTTCTGGCCTCCGTGGCGGTTGCGTGAGGACGGTTGCCGCGCTGGTTTGTAGCTGCGGCATCCGCTGCCCTCGCCGTTGCACTGCTCAGCGTTCTGATTTCGGCGGCTCCCGGTGTGCAGCTCTGGGGTCGCTGGCCGCGCTATGAGGGTCTCGTCACGCTTCCGGTCTATTTCGGTGCGGTGTGGGTCGGCGCACGATTGCTCGGCCCCGCAGCTCCAGCCGCTAGCCTGCGCACGCTGGTGCGGGCCATCGCCACGGCGGCCGTCGCCCTCGGTTTGGTCTCGCTGCTCGAAGCGGTCGGAGCCCGACCCATCGCAACCGACCTGGCTCGACCGGGGTCCCTCACCGGAAACGCCACTGACCAGGGCGTGCTCGGTGCCATTTTCTGCGCGATGCTCATACTCCCCGTGCTGCGGGCATGGGCCGAGCCGAGAAAAGCGTTCGCAGAGCGAGCCTGGCTGAGCACTGCTTTGCTGTTCGCGGCGGCGACCGTCATCGTGAGCGCATCTCGGGCGGGGTTGCTCGCGGCCGTAACGGTGCTCGGCATCCTGATGGTTCTCGAAATCGTGCCGTCAACGAGCCGGCGGAGACTGCACCTCGTCGGACTCACCGCCCTCGCGGGAATGGTTCTTATCGGCGGCGCGCTGACCGTGCCCTTCACCCGTAGTCGCCTGCTCGGTGCGAGCCCGCTCTCGACCCAATCTCTCGAAGGCCGATTCATTTTCTGGAGTGACGCCGCCGATGTACTGGCGGAGCGTCCGCTCGGGGTCGGCGTGAGTGGGTTCCTCAACGCCAATTCCCGCAACTCCACAAGTAATTGAGTGCTGGACTCCCCGCACAACTGGGTCATCCAGGTACTTCTGGCGGGGGGAATACCGCTCCTCGTTGTCGTTGTCGGCCTTCTCGTCACTGCCGCAGTGGTCGGCCTGAGCTCGTGGCGACGATTGGGCGTTCCCGAACCGCTATCGGCCGCTGCACGGCGCTCGACCGGCGGTCTGGTCTCAGCGGATGTCGCCCGCAGCGACGTTCTCGCCGGTGCGTTTGCAGCGCTCGGCGGATTCGGCGTCGCTTTGCTGACACACTTCACCGCGCCTTCAACGACCATCGTGGCCGCTCTTCTGCTGGGAGCCCTCGTGACCAGGGCGCCGGTTGGTGGGCTCCGGGTTCGACTGCGGTCCGGTTCGCCACGGTTGGCCGCCACGGCTGCACGAACGGTTCTTCTTGGCGTCTGGTCAATCTGGCTAGTCATTCTGGTTAGCGCGGAGATGCCTCTGGCTTTGGACGTCTCGCATGCGGCGCGCGGTGACATTCAGGCCGCCGAAAGTGCTTTTGACGCGGCGTATGCCATCCGCCCGTGGGACGCGGACCTCGCGGGCATCGCCGCCCAGTCGTTCGCCGCTGCGGCAGATGCTCGTGTCCCTGGAGCCGCGACCTTGGCCGTCTACTGGGCTGAGCGCTCGCGAGCAGCACTTCCCCACACCACGACGACCGAACGTGCGCTCGCGGTCGGACAGTTTGCCGACGGCAATGCGACTGGTGCCGTAAAAACCCTCGACGCGCTCGTAAAACTTGCCCCGACTGACCCCACCATCGCCGTCCAAAACGCGATCGCGCTCTATACGAACGGCGACACAGACGGTGCACTGCGTGAGGTCAAGCGCGCCCTCGCCCTCGATCCGACGAACGAGGTGGCACTGCACTTCGAGGAGATTCTGCTGCATGAGTGAGCGCTTGGGCGCGCACCTTCAAACCGTGGGATTATGCCAGAACCGTATCGGTGTGGGCGGTCGTTCGCGCGTCAATTGTCGTCTTCGGCCGCGCTGCGAAAGTGGTGGCGGGCAAGGAGGCATCTTCGCTCACGATGACGAGTCCTTGGGCGCTGTTGGCAGAACGGCTGAGGTCTTCGATCCACTGGCGGTTCAGCGTGGCCGCCCGACCGCCTGCGAACTTGAAGTAGAGCGGAATAGCGGGATTAAGCCAGATCGAACTACGGCCAGACCCGACCTCGGCGGAATCCCGCCAGGACAGCAGAAAACACTCGCCGCGGCGAAGCTTCTGAATGATCACGAGTTGCAGGTGCGCGAGGGTGCGGTCATCGATCTCCACGACGACGCGGTCATATGTAAGAGAGCCCATGAGCGCCTTCCAATCGAGTTCAGCAACGCTGTTTGTTTTATATTTCGTCTGCGCCACGACAGTACTAGAGTCCAGCGACCCGACTTGCCCCCCTCTTCGGGTTCGGAACCCGGGCTCGGACTGCGGGCTCAGGTTACAAGCTGGGCTTGCGGCCTTAAGGTGGGCCCGGCCTCCGCTCAGCCGGCATCGTCGTCTGTGGTGCCGGCGCGAACGCGCGCGATCGTCTCCCAGGCCGCCACGGCAACGAGAATGACCGAGGTTGCAGCGCCAAGTCCGAGCGGAGTCACGAGCGCGGCGGCCGTACCTGCTACGGCGAGCACGGCGATTCCGACGATGTGCGACACGAGTAGGGTGCGCGCGACGATCCAGCGAAACAGCAGCAGTCCGACGAGGTAGAACAGGGGCCCACCGACCAGGGTGACGGCCACCGGAAGCGTCATGGCGTCCTCCGGATGCTCGAGCACCGATTTATCCGCGACCGAAGTCAGTACGATTCCGGCAATGATGATTGCGTGCACGTAGGTATAGGCGAGTCGAGCGATGCGGCCCGGCTCGTTCGACGCGGCGATCGCCTTGATCCCGGCGCGCTCCCCGTGATCGAAATAGAGCCACCACATGGCCACGCCGTTCACAAAGGCGAGAAACAGTCCGGCAATCCCCGAAGTGGATGCCTCCTGGTCGACAAATGCAAACCCGGTCACCAGAAAGGACTCGCCGATCGCGATGATCACGAATAGGGCGCTGCGCTCGGCAAGATGCGGGCCGGAGACATCCCAGTCGTCGACACCGGGTGCTTTCAACCCGGGAACGCGAAACCCAAGGCTCGCGGAGCCGTACTCGATGGCAAGGGCGATGAGCCAGGCCGGGAGGCGAAAGGCCAGCGGCAGCAGCGCCCCGACGATCCAAAAAACGCCGGCTACCGACAGCCAGAGCAGAATGCGCAAAAACGTCGCGTGCAGGGCCGGATCGTGCCGGGCGAGGGCCAGCACCATGAACACCGAGCGTCCGAGTTGCAAGGCCACGTACGCAATGGCGAAGATCAGCCCCTGATCGCCGAAGGAATCGTAGATCGAGGTACTGATCACGAGGCCCACGAGGGAGAGACCGATGACGACACCGCGCACTGGAAGCCGGGCCGGATCGAGCCAGTTGGTCACCCAGGTCGTGTACACCCACAGCCACCACAGAGCGAGCACGAGAATGATCGACTCCAGTGCACCGACCCATGACTGGTTGGCATACAGATAGCGTGAAAGTTGAGTCAGCGCGAACACGAAGATGAGGTCGAAAAACAACTCGATGTAGGTAACGCGCTCGCTGCGCTCGGTATCCTCCGGCCGCAGCAGGCTTCGACGAAACCCGAGCCGCAGAATCCAGGCGCGATGTTCAAGCGGATGCTGCTGCGTCGTCTTCGATGATCGGCTCACGTCCCCAGTCTCCCGCAAGCCCCCGACATCCGCAGTCTTAATTCCGCCCTATGCATCGGCCCTCCTTTCAGCGTTCCCGTATGCCGGGCCCCGTTCCTCACTTCTGCACCGGGCCCGGTGCCTGGGCCCAGTCTAGAAATTGGGCGCACGTTCATAAAGCGGGCCCCGTGGGCGCGGTGGCCCGGCGAACGCGGGTCCGTGTGCGGAGCATCCCATTTCGTTGATCGAGCTTGTCGAGATGGCCATCGGACCGGCGTGGGGTGGTTTGCGGTCCTGGTTTTGTGGTTGGTTGGGGGGTGGTTTTGGTTTGGCGACACGCCCGGGTGGGGGGCGTTTT
>NZ_PJJM01000077.1 GCF_002929805.1 Cryobacterium sp. Y50
ACGCTGGGCCGCGGAGGAAGGCTACCCGGTCACCAATTTCGACCGCGTCGGCGACGCCGCTTGGACCATCACCGTTCAAAAGGCTTAACGCCGCTGCAGCGCGGTCAGCCGGCTCAGGCTGGCCGCGCCGACGCCAGCAGCGGATGCCATGGGTAGGTCAGACAGTGCCACGCTCCGGCCCCGACTACGTCGGTGGCACCGCGTAACGTTGTGCGAGCGGATGTCACCGCCGACACGTGCCACGGCACGGGGTTCCCCCGCATTCCACCACCGGTACCGAAAGATTTTTTTATGACGACCACCGTTTCTGCCCTCGCCGCCCCCGCGGCCAACCAGCCCCTCGTTCGCACCACGATCGAGTTGCGCACCCCCGGCGCCCACGATGTCGCGATCGACATCAAGTTCGCCGGGATCTGCCACTCCGACATCCACCAGGCTCGGGACGAGTGGGGCGTTGGATTGTTCCCCATGGTTCCCGGCCACGAAATCGCCGGCATCGTCTCTGCCATCGGCAGCGATGTCACCCGCTACCAGGTGGGCGACCGAGTCGGCGTCGGCTGCTTCGTCGACTCTTGCCGCGAGTGCGCGAACTGCCTCGCCGGCGAAGAGCAGTACTGCCTGAAGGGCGAGGTCGGTACCTACAATGACCGCAACCACGACGGCACCCCCACCAACGGCGGCTACAGCACCGCGATCGTCGTCGACGAAAACTACGTACTCGGCATTCCCGACGGCATCGAGCTCTCCGAAGCCGCTCCCTTGCTCTGCGCCGGTATCACGCTCTTCTCCCCCCTCACGAACTGGAAGGCCGGCCCCGGCAAGAAGGTCGCCATCCTCGGCATGGGCGGTCTCGGACACATGGGCGTGAAGATCGCCCACGCGCTCGGCGCCGAGGTCACCGTGCTCAGCCAGACCCTGAGCAAGAAGGAAGACGGCCTGCGTTTCGGCGCAGATCATTACTACGCCACCAGCGACCCGGCCACCTTCACCGAGCTCGAGAACCACTTCGACCTCATCGTGAACACCGTGGCCGCGAACCTCGACCTGGAGGGCTACCTGAAGCTGCTCGCCCTCAACGGCACGCTCGTGCACGTGGGAATCCCCACCGAGCCTGACAGTGTGAAGATGGTTTGGCTCGCCGCCCAGCGTCGCTCCATCGGCGCCTCCAAGATCGGTGGCATTCGCCAGACCCAGGAAATGCTTGATTTCTGCGCCGCCCACGGAATCGGCGCCGACATTGAGATCATCTCGGTCGATCAGGTGAACGAGGCATACGAGCGTGTTATCCGCAGCGACGTGCGCTACCGTTTCGTTATCGACGTTGCCACTTTTGCAAACGAGACCCGCGTCGACGCGTAGGCGCTCCGACCGGCGCGGCATAAGCCGCGCGAGTCGATAAAAACCCAGGCACGAACCGCCCCGGGCCGCAGCTTTCACCGCGGCCCGGGGCATCCGTTATTAAAGGAGTCCCATGAAGTACGTGAAGCTCGGAACCACCGGTCTGGATGTCTCGGCGCTCGCCCTGGGCTGTATGAGCTATGGCGAGCCGGAGCGCGGAAACCACGCCTGGACGCTGACCGAGGAGACCAGTCGGCCATTCATTCGGCAAGCCGTTGAGGCGGGCATCAACTTCTTCGACACCGCAAATGCTTACTCAGCCGGGTCGAGCGAGGAAATCCTCGGCCGCGCACTCGCGGAGCACACCAACCGCGACGAGATCGTCGTGGCCACCAAGGTCTACTCGCCGGTCGGTGAAGGACCCAACCAGCGCGGCCTGTCACGCAAGGCGGTGCTGCAGGAAATCGACAACAGCCTGCGTCGCCTCAACCTCGACTACGTGGATCTCTACATCGTGCACCGCTTCGACCCCTTCACCCCGCTTGAGGAGACGCTTGAAGCCCTGCATGACGTGGTGCGCTCGGGTAAGGCGCGCTACCTGGGCGCCTCCTCAATGTTTGCCTGGCAGTTTGCGAAGGCCCTGCGTCTGCAGCAGGTGAACGGCTGGACACCGTTCGTGTCGATGCAGAGCCAGTACAACCTGATCAGCCGCGAAGAGGAGCGCGAGATGATCCCGCTCGTAACGGATGCCGGCATCGGCCTCACCCCGTGGAGTCCCCTCGCGCGTGGAAAGCTCACCCGCGACTGGGACGACACGACCGCCCGCACCGAGACGGACCTGGTCAGCCAGGCCCTCTACTCGCAGGCGGAGGATGGCGATCGCGCTGTTGCATCCGTTGTGGCCGACATTGCCGCCGAACGCGGGGTACCGCGGGCTCAGGTAGCTCTGGCCTGGGTGTCGGGCAACCCCGCCGTAACGGCGCCGATCGTCGGGGCGACGAAGCAGCAGCACCTCGACGATGCCATCGCCTCGCTCGACCTCGAGCTCAGCGCCGAGGAGCGCGCCCGTCTCGAGGCACCGTACCTGCCGCGTCTGCCCGAAGGGTTCTAAAGCTTCAGCGAATCAACTCGAGCGTGGCGGCATCCGTTTGATCGGTGCGCCACGAGGCCAAAATGCGCAGGGCGTCGTTCGAGGCGGACCCGGGTTGCGTGCTGTAGACGAAGAGTTGTTGGTCGGGTTCGCCCGGAACCGGGAAGGTTTCGTAGTCCACGTCGACCCGACCGACGATCGGGTGCACGAAACGCTTGACTCCGAACGTGCACTCCCACACCCGGTGTTGACTCCACCACGCACGAAATTCGTCGCTCTTCACGGTCAACTCGCCGATCAGCTCGTTGAGTGCCCGGTCGTTCGGGTGCGATCGAGCGTCGTGACGGAGCATGGCCGCCACGTCGCAGGCCACAATGTCCCAGTCCAGGTACAGAGTGCGCGCCGCCGGGTCGAGGAACGTCCATCGGGCCATGCTGCGCCCGAGCCTCGAGCCCTTCGTGAAGTCCTTTAGCAACAGCTTGGCGAGGTCGTTCATGGCAAGCACGTCCATGCCAACGCCGAGCACGAACGCTGGCTGCGCGGGGAACGAGTCCATGATTGTGCGCACCGACGGCCGAACAGTGTTGGTGCGCTGTCGCTGCTGGGTGCGCCCACCGGTCGACGCCGACAGCAGGGAGAACAGATAAGAGCGCTCCGCCTCATTCAGGTGCAGCGCCCCGGCGAGCGCATTCACCACCGCATCGGATGCCTGCGTCACCCGCCCCTGTTCCATGCGCGCGTAGTAGTCCACGCTCACGCCGGCGAGCGCAGCCACTTCGTCACGGCGCAGGCCTGGCACCCGACGGGCCGTCGCCAGCGGGTTGACCGGCAGCCCGACATTAGTTGGCGTTAGCCGAGCCCGGGCTGAGCGCAAAAAATCAGCGAGGGTATCTTTGTCGTCCATCCCTCCAGTATCTCCCGCCTGCCGCCAGTCCAGTGCCTTGGTACCGTGCCGGTGATCTCGTTGAGTGCCCAGGGCCGGCTGCTTGACCACGCACCGAGTTGCCCTCTGCCCGCGGCTCAGCGCAGACTATACATACCGGATCGCAACTGAGTCTTCCGCCCGTGGCTAAGGAGCTCACCATCACTGAACCGAACGACGCCCGCGTCGGCCTCTATATCGACTTTGACAACATCGTCATCTCCCGCTATCAGCAGTTGCACGGGCGCAATGCCTTTCAGCGCGACGGCATCCGCGATTTCAATAAATCGAGTCCGGATGCCGACCCCGAGATCGCCGCCCGGCTCGCCGCGGCGACGGTGGACTTCAACGCCATCATCGACTTCGCCGCGTCATTTGGCACCCTGGTCGTCAATCGTGCCTACGCCGACTGGTCGGTGCCGGTCAATGCAAGTTACCAGCGCCAGCTCATGTCGCGAGCGGTGGACCTGACCCAGCTATTCACCACGACGACGCGCGGAACCAAGAACGGTGCGGACATCCGTTTGGCTGTCGACGTGGTTGAAGACCTCTTTCGGCTGCCCGATCTGACCCACGTCATCATCATCGCCGGCGATTCCGACTACATTGCTCTCGCCCAGAAGTCGAAGCGGCTGGGTCGCTTCGTCGTGGGCATTGGCGTCGCGGGCTCGACGAGCACTTCGCTCGCGGCGGCGTGCGATGAGTTCGAGGACTACGATTCGCTACCTGGAATCGGCAAAGCCACCGCGACCGCTGCAGAGAGGCCCAAGTCAAGCAGGCGGGCGACGGAACCTGCCGAAATTGCACCCGACCCTGCTCCTATCGAGGCTCGCAAGTTCACCACGATTCCCATGTTCTCGCACACCGATGACGCACAATTCGACGAGCCCGAGGCCGAAGACATCGACCCGCAGACGCTGGCAACCGAGCTCCTGGTGCGCGCGCTGCAGATCGGTCACGCCAAGGGCGACGACGACGAGTGGCTCAACACGGGCACCGTCAAGAACCAGATGCGCCGCATGGACCCGTCCTTCAACGAGAAGCCGCTCGGCTTTCGCTCCTTCACCGATTTTCTCTCCTCACGCAGCGACCTGTCCGAGCTGAAAGAGGATGGCCCGCAGCGGCTGATTCGGCTGCGTGCCGACGCAGAAATTCGGCGCTAAACCTTTCGGCGACGCGAGCGAGCTGTCACCCCAGCCGCGACGAGCATCGCAACTCCCGCAGCCGCCGTCGACACGGCGACGATCGTCTCCGTGAAGGGGGTCGTGTCGTGTGACTGGTAGCCGACTATCGCGGGCGCGATCTGAAAGGTGACCAGGAGATATCCCGGCAAGGTGACGCCGAGCAACAACAGGCACGAAGCGGATGCCGCGCGCGACGTATTCAGCCAGCACGCAGCCAGAATGATCAGGCCGACGACCCCGACCAGGTTTAGCGACACCTGAACCGGTAGAAATTGCAGCGGAGACGGAACACCCAGCAGCCCGGAGACGAGGGCATGCAGACCGGCGACGCCGAAGGATGCGGCGGTAATGAGGGAAAGCATCCGTTTAACACGACTATTGCCGGCCACACGTGCCATCGCCAGTATGCCGAGGGCCACAAGAAGAAGGCTGAGACCGAAAAGTTGTGCCGTCGATCCGAGGTTTTCCCACGGGTCCGCGGGGTAGGAGTAGTCGAAGCGGTGATCTTCGATCGACGTGTCTGCGCTCGTCGAGGAGCCCATGAGCACGCCCCATCGCTCCAGCGAGGCAACGAGCTGCAGCAGTGCAGAGCCGAGAAAAAGCCCGGCCGCAGTGAGCGACCAACAGGCCGAAGAGAGATTGGAGAGAGCGCGCTGGGTGCGGTTATCGAGGTAAGCGATGGCTACCATGCGCTCATAGTAGCAACGCCGTTGCGTCGGCTAGACGAACAGTGGTTGATTTTATTGGGCTGCAACTGCCGACAGTCGCACATCATCGCCGACCGACACGGTTCCCTGGCGGATCACCTCGGCATAAACACCGAACATGATGTGGCTGGCCTGCAGCCGGTAGCCGGCGAGCATTTTCAGCAAATGTGTTCCAGGAACGCCGGTGTCGGGGTCAATGTCGATGACCGCGCACCGCGGAATACCGGCCTTCACGAGGAGGCGGGCTCCCCCGAGCTCGAGTTCGCGGCCAGCCCAGAAGTCTTCGACGTGCTCGTCGGCGTCGCCGGTGTCAATCGTGAAAGTGGCGCGGAAGCGGCGCGGATCGACCGCCATTTTCGATTCGCGGGCCAGTCGGTCGAGCGCACCCGTCGTGCTGATCGTGACGGAGTCGCCGTAAACCACAGATCCCTTGACAGTGCTTCGCGTGAGGATGACGCTGCGCCCCAGCAGCTGGGAGAATTCTGCAGCCCACGGCCCGTCGATCACCTCCATGGCGGTGGATCGACCCCAGTAGTCCAGATCAAGGTACTCCCCCGTCAGTTTGGGTGCCGCCGCAACTCGGCGGCCATCAAACGCCACGGCGAGCACGCCGTCAGCCCAGCGAGCCTCGCACCTCACCAAAAGTGGATGCTCAACCGTCTTCAAAATGGTGCCGGTGTTTCGATCGACGATGGCGAATTCGCGGTCACCGATGGGACCGTCGACCGCAAGCGAAACGGTTTCAAGTGGCTGGTGGCGGCCGCCCTTGAGTGGCGACACACCGATCTCTCGAATGTGCATGATGCCGTTCAGCCTAGCGAGCGGCTTGGTTGTGCACGAACTACTCGCCGCCGCCGCTCGCACGGCCTTCAAGCAGATTTCTAGTGGACTTGGCGACGTCATGCTGAGCCCGGCCTAACCGTTCTCGACGGGATGTGCCATGTGAACGATCAGGTCGGTGGCCTCATGCGCTGAGGTAATGACCGCCCGCGGTGCCCGCACATTCCACGCTTCACCTTCTACAACGAGATCGTCTATCGTGATTGCGGCGCGCAGATACGTGCGATTGATGGCCAGCGCCATTTTGCGGCCGCTGTCGCGGTGAGCTTGCGGCGCAACATCGTATGCCGGGGCAATCCGCGTGGTGCCGTCGGGCAAATGCAGCATGAATGATGGTGTTCTTACCCGATTCCACAGCCCAGATGTATTTCTGGTCGGTCTCGAGCGTGTCAGCGAGTTGTCGTTGCGTGAGCCCGCTAATCAGGCGCCCTTGCTGCAGAAGATGACCGAGAGCTTCGATGCTTTTCACTTCTCCCCGCGCTGCCACGACAGACACCTCATTGACGGTCTTATTACCTTCACGGTGATTTCGCGCCACCAGTGGACGACAACCCCGCCATAACGACACGGTTCGCCCTCAGGATGATCGCTAGCCATGTGTTTCTGGGTCCTCTTAGAAAGCGGTAAGCTCTTACAGTTGTCTTCCGCAGGTTTCGAATCTTGAAATTGTGTTTTGGAAGCAGCGGGCTGTGGCGCAGCTTGGTAGCGCACTTGACTGGGGGTCAAGGGGTCGCAGGTTCGAATCCTGTCAGCCCGACCAAAAGTCCCGGAAACTCAAGGGTTTCCGGGACTTTTTAGGTTGAGGATTTGATTAAGCCATCACTACCCCATCACTTTCAGCGTTCTAGAGCCGGTTATTCGGCCCTGTCGTGCGAGTCGCCATCGTCGGTTTCGGTACCTCCCGGTCGTCCGGGATCGTCGTGCACACCTTCTGGGCATGAGTATCCACGACGACAAGCCAACCTCGACTCCCACCGACGGCTGGGGGCTCGAACCCCTGATGGACGTTGCCGAGCTGGCCGCCTACCTGGGCATCCCCATCTCCACCGTCTACGACTGGCGGGTGCACGGCAAAGGCCCCACGGCCTACCGGTTCGGCAAGCACCTGAAGTTCGCGATCTCCGACGTGCGGGAATGGATCGCCCAGCAGCGGGAGCCCTCCCCCAGCGAGCCCAGGCGCACCGATCGGCGGTGAGCTGAGATGGCCCGGCAACGGTTGACGATCGGCACCTTCGGCGACATCAGCACCCGCCAGTCGCCGACCGGCCGGTACGAGGCGAGAACCCGCTACCGGGACTGGGATGGCCACGCGCGCCTCGTGCAGGCCACCGGCGCCACGGCCAACGCCGCCGAGCGGGCGTTGAAGGCCAAGCTCGCCGACCGGGACCTGTTCCAACCCGCCGACACTGCGCTGACGCCCGACAGCCTGTTCAAAGACTTGGTGACGTACTGGCTGGAAGACATCGACCTGGAGGATCGGATCTCCCGGACCACCCGCAACCTGTACGAGCGCAACATGCGCACCCTGGTCTCACCGAGCTTCGACAACTTGGCGCTGCGGGAGATCGGCGTGGCCCGGTGCGACAAATTCATCAAGCAACTCGCGAAGCTCTCTTACAGCCGAGCCAAACAGGCCCGAGTCGTGCTGCGGCTGGCATTGGAACTGGCCGTGCGGCACGAGGTACTCCCCCGCAACCCAATGGACCATGTCTCCCGCCTGCACCGCGAGCCGCACGTGCCAAATGCCCTCACCGCCCCAGAGGTGAACGTCATCCGCGCGGCGATCGCGCAATGGGAGAGCGCCGTCAACCATATCTCTGGCCCCAAACCCGATGGCCAGCTCGGCGCGATCATCGAGGTGATGCTCGGAACCTCGGCCCGGATCGGTGAGGTGCTCGCCATCCGACGCCGGGACATTGACATCACCAGTGCCGTGCCCTCGATTCGGCTGGCCGGAACCATCGTCAGTCGCAACGGCGAACTGACCTTCCGGCAAGACCATCCCAAAACCGCGAAGTCCACCCGTGTTGTGGCACTGCCCACATTCACCGCAGACGCCGTGCGCCGGCGGCTCGCCAAATTCGGGAGTCTGGGCCTGGATGGGCTGCTGTTTCAGTCCCGCGACGGCACTCCGTTGACGACCGCGAACGTGCGTCGTCAGTTGCGACAGGTACTCGAGGGAGCGGGCATCAACGGAGTGACACCGCACATGTTCCGCCGCACGGTGGCGACCGCGGTCAACACCAACGCCAGCATCGAACTCGCCGCGGAGCTGCTTGGCCACACGGACACGAGGGTCACGGTGATGCATTACATCCAACGCAGCGAGCTGGTGAACCCCGCCACCGCCGCGCTGCTCGACCGCGCGTTTGCGCGCGACCAGGAGTGAACACGGTGCTGCCACGGTGGCAGCACCGTGTGATCTGGGTTTTTCTGCAAGTCATGCCACAAGCTGCCCGACCGCCGCCGCACTTTTCGACCGGGGCTTGGCAAGGGTTGCCGACTGGAATGCGGTGGTGCCACGGTGGCCCCACCGTCTGATCTGGAGTTTTGTCGAATCCCCTGTTCACGTTCGGCCCGGCACCTTGGGCGCCTGCTAGAACTATCCTCAGTGATACACCGAAATTTGAGCATGCGCAATGGTCCGCGTTGACTCATAGAAAATCTCCGTGTAGCGAAATTCACAGCCTCAATAGAAAACCTCCGTGCCGTGTGTTGTCCGTATAGACGTGGGTGTGCGGGACGATAACGTGAGGGTATGACGTCAACCGGGGCAAAATGAATTTCGCGCTTGATCCAAGAATCACGTTGGCGACCGGGCTCGCGGCTCAACCCGGTGTGTATGCGTTACTTCTTGGTTCAGGCGCATCCACAGGCGCCGGCATTCCTACCGGTTGGGGCGTGGTGGAAAACCTTGTTCGGAAAGTCGCCGCAGCTGCTAACGAGAATTTGGAACCAACGGGAGACTGGGAGGCTTGGTGGCATTCTTATTCCAAAGGCGAAGAGCTGGGCTACTCCAGCCTCTTGAAGCAACTCGCGTCCACTGCACCAGCCCGTCAAGCACTGTTAAAAGGCTTCTTTGAACCATCCGCTGATGATCGCGAAGATGGCCTCAAAGTGCCGGGACCTGCTCATAGGGCGATTGCAGAACTGGTTGTGCGCGGCACCATTCGTGTCATCATCACCACAAATTTTGATCGACTTATTGAGCAGGCGTTGGAGGCCGAAGGGGTCATGCCTCAAGTGATCAGCACAGATGCTGCGTTCGCCAATATGGAGCCGTTGCAGCATACAAAGGCCACAGTGATAAAGCTCCACGGGGATTACGCCAACCTCGAACAGCGCAACACAGTCGAGGAGCTCAGCAAGTATCCCAAAGCCACATCAGCCCAGCTCGGGCGTGTTCTCGACGAGTACGGGCTGGTCGTGTCAGGGTGGTCAGGAGAATGGGATCATGCTCTCGTTGCTGCAATTGAAGCGAGTTCGAACCGCCGCTACCCGTTCTACTGGACGGCACGCAGTGAGTTAGGTGCTGTGGCTAAACGATTAACGGCGCGGGGTGGCGTTCAAACGGTTTCCTCGGTTACAGCTGATGATTGTTTCCCGGATCTTCTCGCTCGTGTTGAGGCTGTAGAAAGCCTGACGGAGCCGCCGGCATCATTAGACCTGAAGCTCGCTCGTCTAAAACGGGAATTACCCAACCCCATCCGGCACCTAGAAGTCAGAGATCTCTTCGAAGCGGAGATGCTCGCACTTCGCACATGGGTTACGGAACGACCTCGGTCGCCTTTTGATAACACCATCGCCGGCTATGATCTCGAGCTCGATGCTATAGCCGTCCGCTTCCAGTCTCTTTTCAAACTCTTTGCCACGGGGATTCTCCTCGACCGCGACCGCCAGCACTCAGATTTGTGGGTTTGGGTAGTGCAGCAAGCGCTGAACGTAAGGAACAACGACCCTAGTGGTGCGTTCACACGAGAGTGAGACAATTTGGCACATTACCCCGCACTCCTTCTACTTCGTGCAGGAACTATGGCCTCGGTAGTCGTCGGTCACGAAGATGTCATCGTCCGTATCGCGAGCGAACCGACGTGGAGCACCGTTTTAGTGCAAGGTGGAGAGGAGCGACCGGCTCACGCAGTTATTCACCTCTGGAGTGTCCTAGACCCTCCACTCGTAAAAGAGTTGCCACGATGGAATGGAAGGACATTTCCCTATCCCGCTAGTCACCTCGTGCGTTCTCATCTACAGTCCCTTGCGGTCGAACTCACTGGTGGTGCCGAAAGCGCTAAGTCGCTCCTCAGCCGTATGGAATATCGGATGGCTCTGGCGGATCAAATCTTTCATACACTGGGGGTCGGCCAACACGGAGCGGCAGGTGGTGAATTCTTGGCTTCTTGGCGCCCGCGTGAAGCTGATGATGAGCGCACTGCGTACGCAGCAGATTTCCGAGAACGCGGTGGTTGGCGAGAGTGGATACGAGGAAGTACACTCTCGGCGCTTGACGAGCACATAGACACACTCGACAAACGTTTGAAGAAAATTCGAAATGAATACTGATCGCATGAGCTAGCTGTACTGCCCAGGGACGTTGGTCAAGCGACTGATGGGTGGGCGGGTGCCGATGGCGGTGTGCGGCCAGTGGCGATTGTGTTCGTGCATCCAAGCTGGCAGGGCGGTGCCGCTCTCGTCGTACGGGACGTCACCGCTGGACGATCAGTCGAACACGCTTTGTCTGAGACCCAGTCCCTCTTCGGATCAGCCGGCTGGCCTCGCTTGAACTCGAAACTATCGCGCCGTGTTCGGATGAAGAGATTGCCGCCGATCTTCGTGAGAATCAGACGTTGAACATCGCGGCGAGCATCGAGTGAAAACAGGCCAAGGCTGCTTGGTAGACCCGGATTAGGGCGTCGCGTCCCCCTATTTCGCTAGTCTGGCCAGCGCGCTCCACCATCGACCGGTCCCTATCACGACAATCCAATCCGGCCGCCTGCTCGCCGACACCAGCTTGCCTGGGCCCGGGCGCCATGAGCGCCTGCCTCGGCCCCGTAATCAATTGCCACGCCTCTTGCAGATCGAGGACCCGGCTGTTTCGTCGGTGACGAAACGGTGCAGCCTGGCGCTCCTCCTGAGTATGAGCGACCTGCAGAAATTCACCATCCGACGGATAACCTCGACCCAGTGCGTCCGGTGTGGCGCGGCGCTGCCGCCGGCCGCGGGCACCGGACGACCGCGCGTCTTTTGTGGACCCGGCTGCCGCAAAGCAGCGTACGACGACAGACGGGCTCGTAAACCGGAGGCATTTCACGTGCGAATTGTTGACCGTACTGTCGTGAAGACGGTTGAGAAGATTCGGACCATCGATGAAGGGCACGACATCACCGAGTGCGTCCGACAGGTCTGCGGATCACCCCGGGCGATTGCGAATGTCCTCGTCGCTCTGAATGGGTTGGTCCGCTCGGACACATTGCTGCTGGACAACAAGTGGGCTCCCGCACTGCGTTTGATCGTCGACTTGAACCGCGCCATTCAGAATGCTGCTGAGCGCGCAAGCCGGCGCCGTCGAGGCTGAGATCGTCGCGGGACTGGACCACGGAAAGGATCAAAATTCAGGCTCGCGGCATCCTGCCGGATTCCGTCTAGAGAAAATACCCACTAGTAGTTTTAGTGAAATAACTCACTAGAAAGAATATGAGGATCACAGTGCCGGCTTCGACGATTTCTGAATCTGACGCAGTTGACCTGCTCATCGCGGCCGGCTTCGACGTGTCCGTGCGTTCCGACCAGCGTCGGGGCGTTGGCCTTCTCGTGAGCCGCGACGGCGAAACCGCTGCCGTGCAAGTGAAGCTGCGGCAAAAGACGATCTATGAATGGGACGCCCTGCATTTGCTGGAGAATGCCCACGAGCGTGTCTTGGTCGTCGTGCCCGTCGCAAGCCGAGGCCTCATCGATGCCGCGAAGCGCAATCGGCGGTTGGGCGTTGTATCGCTCAGGGATCGACTCCTTGTCTGGGACCGCGAGGAGATTCACTCGCCAGACGCGATCGTGGCGGCGCATGCGTCAGAGGCTGTGCCTGGGCGCCGACGCAACCCGTGGGGTCGCTGGGCAATCATGCGTGCGTACCTCCTCGACGGGGAGCCTCGATCCCAAGTCGAGCTGGCTAAGGAAACCGGCGTGACGCAGTCTGCGGTGTCCAAGTCAAACAGCGCACTCGATGGCCTTATTGTGAGATCAGCTTCTGGTTGGAGTGCGACAGATCGCTTAGCGCTCTGGGAGAGGTTCATGGCTGAGTACGCGGGCCCGGGTGGAATCACAACACACTGGTACGGGCTGGATGCTGTCACTGACCAGTCGAATGCGGTTGTGGCCGCCGGCGCATCTGCTGGAGTGCAGGTTTTGGTCTCTGGAGATTCCGCAGCTGACCAGTTGGCGCCGTGGCGGGTGCCCACGCGTGCTGTCATCTACGCCACGTCGGGGATCGCCCTGAGCATGCTTGGCTTCGCGCAGACCACTAAGGCGCATGCCACGCTCGCGTTTACCGTTCCGGCCGACCAAACGATTTGGGCAACCGCAGCCTCGTGTTCGCAACGAACCACCACGCCGACCGTCGATCCGGTCATCGCGGCGTGGGATGTCAGGCAGACGGGTGGCGCGGACGCGGATGAGGCTGTTCAACGGATCCGTGATTTGGTGCTTGCACGAGGAGCATCTTGATGATGCGACGCTCGGTGGAGACGGTTGCGACCTCCAATGCCGACGACGCCGCCTACCGGGCGTTGGAGGACGTGGTTCGCATCACCGAGCACCTCGAGGATGTCCGTGTCGTCGGCGGCCACATGGCCAGCTTGCTGCTGACCGCATTCCCCGTCGCGGGAGCCATCATCCGGCGAACAATATGGCTAGATGAGTCGATCGAACCGGCCGCAGTTCCAAGTGGCGTAGGGGTGTGTTGTTGGATAGCGTCGCATTTATTTCGCGGTTCGCGGGCTTGTCCATCTGTGGAGGTGCGCACGCGCAAGCACTTCCATGGCTACGGTTGTAAGGAGCACAGTGATTGAGAGCGCGTGATGACGTACAGCGTAATTCGAGTTCGCGCGACGCCTAGTGCCTCGCGCTCAGGGCACATGGGTGGCGTGGTCGTGGTTGCTGGTATCGCGGTGGCCGCGTGGATCTCTTTCGGCCGCCACCTCTTCGGGATCGGTGGCGACCTCACCATCATCTACGCGGCGACGCTGGGTGTGATTTTTGCCGCCTTGCTGGTGTTCACGGGGCTCGCGGTACGACGCACGGCACGTCGAGGGTTCGAAACTCGCGCGATAACATACGCGTTTTTCCTTGCATCCGGCGTTAGCGGACTCTTGTTGGGACTCACGCTTCCAGATTCAACACCTCGCGGTTTGCAGACAATCATCAGCGGACCCACACAGCCTGCGTTGGATATCGCTATTGGTATCGCGAACCCCCTGGGCGTTATCGGAATCGCGACCGCGATCATTGCGCTCGTGCTTTCGATTCGCGATTCGCGCGGGCGAATCACGCTTGTTGAGTCTTGGGGCGACGAGGATGACGGCGCCCGTGTCGACCCCGCGTAGCGGCAATTCGTTGCATCGACGCCGCTCCCGAAAAACCCACGTGCAGCGCGTCAGGCCGGAAACACCGTCTAAGAGACAGCCCCCACCTAGGCTGAGCAGTATGACGGTCGAACAGGTTGAGCAAGGGCCTCGCCAAATCGCGCGCACTGTTGAGGTGCCGGCTTCGGCCGAAGACATCTTCGCGTTGGTGGCTGATCCGCACCGTCACGGTGAGCTGGACGGCTCGGGCACCGTCGGCGGTACGGTGTCGGGACCGCGGCGGCTCACCCAGGGCGCAAAATTCTCGGTAGCGATGAAGCAGTTCGGCGTCCCGTATCGCATCACCAGCACGGTGACGCGCATCGAAGACGGTCGGCTTGTAGAGTGGCGTCACCCCGCGGGACACCGGTGGCGCTGGGAACTCACGCCGCTCACGCCCACGTCTACGCGCGTTACTGAGACGTTTGACTACAGCACCGTCCCAGCCGTTCAGGGAAAGGTCTACGAGCTGCTCGGCTTTCCTCGGCAGAACGCCGCCGGCATCGAAGCCACCCTTCGCCAACTCACGTCGCGCTCCGCCCGCGCTTGACGTGAGGCCACCGGGCCGGAGTCGGTTACGCGGCCGTGATTACCAGCGCCACCGACTCGTCGGTCGTCCGGCTCAGGCGCCGGACCGCATGGAAGGCCCGGTACTTCAGGCCGTACTTCGCCAGCAGCGCCGCGTCCAGGGCGGCGAGAGTGTCGGCGTCGCTGTGCACCAGCGCCCGGGCGGTGACAGTCTCGGCTCCCACCCGGCAAGTGCCCCGCGCATTGCAGGGGGTCAGCTCGATGCGCGCAGTGTGCCGGAGCCGCTTAGCGCTTCCGCATCCGCATCCGCATCCGCATCCGCCGCAACATTCTTCTGCACGGCGAACTGGGTCCGGTGCAATTCCTCGTACCGCCCACGCACAGCCAGCAGTTCCTCGTGCGTACCGCGCTCCACGATCGAGCCGTCCTCAACCACGAGGATCAGGTCCGCGCTGCGGATGGTGGAGAGGCGGTGTGCGATCACCATCGCTGTTCGTCCCTTGAGCGCCTCGCTGAGCGCCGCCTGCACGGCGGCCTCAGACGTCGAGTCCAGCGCCGCCGTCGCCTCGTCGAGGATGACGACGCGCGGCTGGGCGAGCAGGAGCCTCGCGATGGTCATCCGCTGGCGCTCACCCCCGGACAGTCGGTAGCCACGTTCGCCCACCAGGGTGTTCAGCTGGTCCGGCAGGGACCGGATGAGCGGCTCGAGCCGCGCACGGCGGACGGCGTCCCACACCTCATCGTCGGACGCTTCCGGCCTCGCGAGGCGCAGATTGGAGAGGATGGTCTCGTGGAACAGGTGACCGTCTTGGGTCACCATGCCCAGGGTGTGGCGCATGGAGGCGAACGTGACATCGCGGACATCCGTCCCCGCGACGCGCACGGCGCCGCTGTCGACGTCGTACAGGCGCGAGAGGAGCTGCGCAATCGTGGATTTGCCGGCACCGGACGAACCAACGAGGGCAACGGTCTGACCCGGCTCGATCCTGAAGGACACGCCGTGCAGCACCTCCTCGCCGCCGCGGGTGTCCAATGTGGAAACCTCCTCGAGAGACGCGAGAGATACCTTGTCCGCGGACGGGTAGGCGAAGCGCACGTTGTCGAACTCGACGGACACCGGGCCTTCGGGCACGGCGACGGCGTCGGGCTTCTCCTTGATGAGCGGGTCAAGGTCGAGCACCTCGAAGACGCGCTCGAAGCTGACCACCGCGCTCATGATCTCCACCCGTGCGTTTGCGAGGCCGGTGAGCGGCGCGTAGAGGCGGGTGAGGAGGAGCGCCAGGGTGACCACGTCACCGGTGTTCAGCTGGCCGGCTAGTGCGAGGAAGCCGCCGAGCCCGTACACGAGCGCGAGGGCGAGAGCGGAGACGAGCATCAGTGCGGTGTAGAAGACGAACTGCAGCATCGCGGTGCGCACCCCGATGTCGCGGACACGGGCGGCGCGGACGCGGAACTCCTCGGCCTCCTCGTCGGGCCGGCCGAACAGCTTGACGAGGGTGGCGCCGGGCGCTGAGAAGCGCTCGGTCATCTGCGTGCTCATGGCGGAATTGTGGTCGGCGGCCTCGCGGCGGAGCGCGGCGAGGCGGCTTCCCATGCGGCGGGCGGGTACCAGGAAGATGGGGAGCATGATCACGGCGAGAACCGTCACGAGCCAGGACGTGCTGAGCATGACGATCAGGGTGAGGATCAGCGCCACGACGTTCGTGACCACGCCGGACAGCGTGCCGCTGAAGGCCTGCTGAGCGCCGATCACATCGTTGTTGAGGCGGCTCACGAGGGCGCCCGTTCGTGTGCGGGTGAAGAACGCGATCGGCATCTTCTGCACGTGGTTGAAGACGGCGGTGCGGAGGTCGAGGATCACGCCTTCACCGATCCGCGCCGAGTACCAGCGCGTCACGAGTGACACGGCGGCGTCGGCCACGGCCACGAGCGCGATGACGACGGCGAGCCACACAATCGTGGTGACCGCGCCCTGGGCGACGATGACGTCGACCACCTGGCCGGCGAGTACCGGCGTCGCGACCGCGAGGAAAGCTCCCACGGTGGAGAGGGTGATGAAGATCAGCAGCTTAGACCGGTAGGGCACCGCGAACGTCATGATCCGCCACACGGACTCACGGGAGAAGCCGTGTTTGCTGTCCCTAGCGCTCGAGATCTTGTGCAGCGAGCTCCAGGCCGCGCCTTCCATGCTCATGGTGGTTCCTTTCGCTCGTACTAGGCCAAGTTTAGATTGCGAGTTGCCCGAGCTCGGGGTTCTCCTCAGCGGCGGCGAACCGGGGCTTCTTTCATGAAACGGCTCGGCCGGCAACGAGCGCGTGGGCGGGGTTTGTAACTCGGCTGCCGAGGCGATGCGCGGTGCGCCGGTCAGCGTCATGGACCGCGTCAGGGCCGCGGTCATTCCACGACTGTGCGCCCGCCAAAAGCGGTTCACAAGGTCATCATTTACCCATCACATTCATCACTAAATGACTCAAAACGATGACGTACAATTGGAGGCAGCGAACCGCCCGGTTCCCTGTAAACACAAGGGAATCCGCGGGTTTTCGGAGACATTCGGTAACGACATAAAGCGGGCCAAAACCTCCAAATCGTCGCGGCATCAAATCTTCTCACTGAGCGGTTTACCTTTCTTCTCGAGAATTCCGCTGAGACTCTTGAACGAGCACGTACCGGGTTCATCCTGCCTTTCATCGAGACGGCGGCAAAGGTCGACTGGCCGCCGCTGCATGATGTGCATGACGTTGGATCACTGGACGCGACCTCTTCGGGATCGCAAGAGTTCGAAATTCGGAGGCTGCGGGAGCAGACTCAGGTCACTCTTCTTAGAACGGTCACAGAGAGCGCTGCAGGTATGATCGCCGGAGTCGGCGTAGGGGCAGGAACAGCAGCTGGAGCCTTTGCCGCAGTCTCGGCAGCGGCGACGGCATCAACTGGGACTGCGATTGCCTCTCTGTCCGGTGCTGCTGCTTCAAGCGCCACACTTGCCTGGCTCGGTGGCGGATCCCTCGCAGCTGGCGGCATGGGCATCGCCGGCGGCACCGCGGTCCTGTCTGGCATTGTTGCTTTGCCCGCACTCCTTGCCGTGGGCGGCGTACTCGTCTGGAAAGGACACCAACTTCGAAAAGAGGCCGAGGCGGAGAAGCTTGATGCTGCACAGCAGGCGCTAGAGGACTTACGGGCCGCCTTGCCACGCGCTGAGCTGTGGAATGAAGCCCGGCAGTCCATCATCCAGCGCGCTGAGCTCCTTGGCCGCACCATCCAGTTTCGACATGTTGAGCCAATCGTGTCTGCCCGCGATGTAGTCGCTAGGGGCGGGCACACTATTGCTTGGGCGACGTTGCCGGACGATACGAAGGAGGCGCTTTCAATCCAGCTGAAGCTGCTCAGCATCATTCTCGATACACAGGCATTGCCCGTCTGGTTGGGTGTTACTACTGTGAGCCAGCCGGACCTCGACGTCGACCAGGAAAAAACTGCAATCAAGTCCGAGGAGTGGATCGATGAAAGCCTCACCCTTGCCCAGTTCGACCTCGATGAGCATGAAGAGTGGGTGTGCGGCCGGATGGCGAGAGATCGGTCCGACTAAAGCTCGCCTCTTCTAGCTTCCCCAGGATCTAGAGATCACCCGCGAGGTCCGCATACGAAGGCTCGTCCAGTCGCAAGTCTGGACTCCGATCCGGCCGCGACTCAGCGGTCCGCAGGTCGGTCCTGAACAAGCATTCATCTTTGAGTAGTCATGTGTACCGGCTCGTCGAAGCTCTCGACACCGTCGCCAAGCAACACCCGAGTCATTCGACGCCGAGCTCGCGCTTCACGAATGCGCACCACCATCAACTTCAGCAGGCTGATCGGCCCGATATGAAGAAGCTTCAAGGTATTCCAGAGACACAAGATCACGAGTAGGTTCAGCCAACCTGGCCCACCCTCACCTACCTGAGCTCGGAAATAGACCGCAGCAATCGCATAGGGAACGGCGAGCAGCATCGCCGGCACGCCCCACTTCAGCCCGCGCCGGGTATTGATCGCGTCGATCACGATCGCCATCGGCATGAACCGGCGCAAGAAGAAGTAGCAGCGGGCGGTGGTGGCAAGAATAATGTCGAACATGACGCGCCCTTTCAGATGTTCGGCAACAAGAACCTGAAGGACTGAAAGTCATACCGTCGCACCGAGCGACAGCGAGTAATAAAGGTTGCCTACCAACACTGTAGAACCTGATGCCCGCAGGCGAAAGTGCCGCGCACATTTCAGAGCGGAGGCTCCCCCGCGTGTCGTGACCGGCTAAAAGGGAGATGCCACGCCTACGTCAAGATGAAGATCCCGTCGGGGGTCTCTGGCCAGCTCGATTCGCCGAGTGCGGCGTACACGCTCACGGACCAGGCGGAATCGCGTGAATACTGGCCAAGGTGCCAATCCGAGAATCGATGCATGAGCCCCAGGGCAGTCCTGCCAACAGCTTCATCTTGGTCCTGCGGACCGCCACGACTATGGCTCGACGTTCCCACAACGAAAATACCGCCGGGTTTCAGTAGTGCGCTCACCTGGGCAAAAGCCTGACGCAGTGCCTCGCCTGAGAAAAACGCCGGAACGTTTCCCGTTATCAGAATCACGTCGTAGGTGTCTGGAATTCCCAGCCCAGCAAGTCGTTCCGGCGCCAGTCCCCCCACGCCGAGTTCTCGGAACCAGTCTGAGTCGAAGTAGTCGAGTGCCACGCCCAACACTTCGGGCGTGGGGTCGATCCCAAAGGCGGCGTAGCCCCGAGCACGCAGTCCGTTCACGGCCGATCCGTGCCCACAGCCAATGTCGAGGATCGTCGAGCCACGACAAGCGAGCATGTCCACGAACCGGGCGCCCACACAGCCGAC
This sequence comes from Cryobacterium sp. Y50, assembly GCF_002929805.1. Taxonomy (GTDB): domain Bacteria; phylum Actinomycetota; class Actinomycetes; order Actinomycetales; family Microbacteriaceae; genus Cryobacterium. Next base: position 19,085 of record NZ_PJJM01000077.1, read on the forward strand.
GCCGTCCGTGACGGTTTGGTGGCCACGATCGGCACGCTGCCGGCACACCTTCGCGGGTCGCTGACTTGGGACCAGGGATCAGAGATGTCGACCCACAAGTCATTCACCACCGCGACAGACATACCGGTGTATTTCTGCGACCCGGCCAGCTCCTGGCAGCGGGGCTCGAACGAGAACACCAACGGGCTCCTGCGCCAGTATTTCCCGAAGGGAAGCGACCTGTCGGTTTATGGCCTCGAGGATCTGGAACGGGTCGCGCAGGAACTGAACGGCCGACCCCGTAAAACGCTCGGCTGGGACACCCCGGCAGAGCGATTCCGTGATCTACTAATCAGGACTTAATCAGCGCGGTGTTGCAACGACAGATGAAACCCAAGCATTGGCAGCGTAGAAGAATCCACTAATTCCGCTGTCCGAAATACCCGCGGCAGCTCAATCAATGCCGTGGCAGAGTCGTTTTTCTCCCATATGAAAACGGAGATGTATTACCAGCAGCACTTCGACAACCACCTCGCCGCACGCACCGCGGTGATGGAATACATCGAATCCTGGTACAACCGGCGGCGGCCCCACTCCCACAACGGAGGATTACAACCGGCCGCAGCTCTAGCCGCGTACCAAGACCGCCGCCAACTGGCTGCGGCATAGAAGAAAAACACAACAGACTGTCTCAAAAACTTGACGTGCGCAGTAAGGCCACGTTCAGCTCTTCGGGATATCGTCTACACCATGACGTATGCGCTTCGCTCCCTCAACCCTCTCGATCTCCCCCAGGTGCTCACGCTCAACAATGAGGCAGTTCCCGCCGTCTACGCCCTTGACGTTGATTTGCTTGCCACCCTCGTAGCTACTGCTACTCACTCAGTCGTGGTCACGACGGTGGAGGATGTGCACACCGTGGCTGGTTTCGTGATCGGCTTTGCCCCGTCCGCCGAATATGCAAGTGAAAGCTACCGTTGGTTTGAAGCCCGATCGAGCGACTTCCTCTATGTAGACCGCATCGTCGTGGCGCCAAACGCACGAAGCCAGGGCCTCGGCGAATTGCTCTACGCCTCCGTCTTTCAGGCTGCTCGCGAGGCCCACGCCACCGAAGTGGTGTGCGAAGTGAATACCTTTCCGCCCAATCCGCAGTTGCTGGCCTTCCACTCACGTCTCGGTTTCACCACGGTCGGCGAGCAGACCAACACGGGCGACACGGGCGCCGCCGCACTGCTCACGGCACTCGTTTCATAGCTCACTGCGGCCTCGCCGTACCGGCTTGAGATTGTGCTCATAAATGACGATCGAAGCAAGTGTGCTCGCTGTCGACGGAACATGATCTACGCTACATGCACCTATCGGCCCCAAGCCGTGTGCTCTGGCCAGAACTGGGTCTCACGAGGCTGGATCTAGATCGGGCGCACCTTCTGATAGCGGCGGGGAAGCCAGTTGTTCGAGCTAACCAAGACCGACCGGTGTCGCTCCAGCAGTCCCGGCCGCCCTCGACGCCGGATGGACCGATGCCGAACTCACCGAGCTCTCGGCCCACATCGCAGTGAACCTTTTCACCAACTACTTCAACCACCTCGTCGAGACCGACCTCGACGTACCCGCAGCCCCCAGACTCTAAGAACCCGTGCCCATGCCGCACCGGCAGAGGCACGAGCACAGGCACCCAACTGTCAATGGCCTTCCAACTTCTTCGGACATCCCGCATGTCATCGACACGAGAGAGTTCTTGCTTCCACCACGTGAACCCACCCTGCGTCTCACGAATACTGTGGAAATTACCGGCGCTGGAATGCCATCGCTCACACCCTGGGCTGCTGCGGATCTCTACTTTCAGCAGACCCTCACGTGAAGAGGGCTTCTATCTGGAACATTCGCCGCAGCCAAGTTGGCCACGAAGGCATCGGACCTGTCGGCCCGAGGTTAATTGTAGAGCATCCCCCCATCGACCAGGAAGACCTGACCTGTAACATAGTCCGAATCAGGGCCCGCAAAGAATGAGACGACTCTGGCGACATCATCGGGCGTTTCAATCCGGCCAAGTGCGATGCCCTCCACGTTTTCCTTGAGGTTTTGACCGAGAGGCTTGCCATTGATCTTGCTGAGCTCCACGTCGATCAACTCCCACATTCCCGTGCCGACGATGCCGGGAGCGTAGGCGTTTAACGTGATGCCCTTTGGCGCGAGCTCTTGAGCGGCAGCTTGCGTGAGGCCGCGTACGGCGAACTTGGAAGCCGAGTAAGCGCCCAGAATGGGGAAGCCCTGGATCGCAGCGATCGAGGCAGCTGAAATGATCTTGCCTGCATGGCCGAGTTCTTCAAACTTGGCGGCAGCTGCCTGAATGCCCCAGACCACGTTATGAACATTGATGCGAAAGATGCTGCTTAGCTCGTCTTCGGTGATTTCTAGAATCGGCTTCACTTGGGCGATACCTGCGTTGTTGACGATCACGTCGAACCCGCCCAGCTCTTTAGCCGTTGTATCTACCGCAGCCACGACATCTTCGCGCTGAGAAACGTCCGCAGCCACGAAAATAGCCTTGCGGCCGATCGCCTCAATTTCAGCCACAACGCTGTCAGCCTTGCCCTTTTGAAAGTCGAGGTCTGCAATCGCAAAATCGAAGCCATCTTGTGCTCATCGAAGCGCAATCCCCCGGCCTATTCCCTGACCTGCGCCAGTAACGAGAGCGACCTTGTTTTGAACTGTCATGGATTTTTCCTTTGTTTGCAGCCGCAACGTGAACTACGTCTGTGGTGGCCGCCCGACGAGACGGCGCAACTATTGCGTCACGGGGTCTTGATAAACGTATGCCTGTCACATGAATTCCACCCGAGTACGAACGAATCGGGTCACGTCCCGGGACTTCTAAGTGACTGGAGAAACGCTCCTGGAGCATGAGCCCAAGCGAATAAATGTCGCTCACCGGTCCGACTTCCTCTTGGCGGATTTGCTCCGGGCTGAGTTAGGCAGCGGTACCGCCCGTCGAGGTTTCCGACGCTTCGTGGGCACGCACAGATGCAACACCGAAATCGAAGAGTTTCGCTCTCGACCGGTCATCGCCTCCCGGGTAGACCGCCATAAGGACGTTCGGCGGCATCATGTCACGATGGACTACGCCTTTCTCGTGACTATATTCATTCCTCTCGGCCAGGTATTTCCTGATCTCCACGACTTCCCGCACTGGTATTTTGCGCACTCGCAATTTAGCGCGCAACATGCCTCCGGTAAGGAGCTCTATGACTAAGTACATGCCGGACCGCATGAGGTCTACACACCGCTCCACTCCGGTATCAGAGCGTGCTACCAGAATGGTGAGACCCTACGCATCAGTTGTGCGGTTCGGGGGCTGTTCGAGCCGGGAGCGCAGGGCTGCGAGGATGCGAGCGATATCCATGGCGATGCCTGTCGCGGCACCCATCGATGTCGCAGGCGCCGAGTCTCGCCTTTCGTCCAGTTCGGTCATGAGGGACGCAAGCGTGTCCGCTGCAGCGGAATACGACGTTCGATCCGTATTTCCCGAATCCCAGTCGCGGAACACCGCAGCCACCGCGTCAAGAGCCAAACTCGGTGACGGGCGCAACTCCGGTTTCAGCTCGACGTCTACCGGGGTGCCCCACGCCGCCCCGGCAAGGACCTCCGTGAGGTCCCGCACGTGAAAGGCGATGGTTTCAAGGGCAACCAGGTCCTTGAAATCAGCGCTCAGGTCTCGATGGTGGATCCGATCCCGCGGATTGACTTTGCGAGTGTCATCGGCCTGGTGCAACGCAGCGCGCAGGTCGCCAGAAATACTGACGAGCGCGTCACTGCGGGATGCCCAGCCGTCGCGCTCCGGCGGCCAGCTCTCGGTCAGTGCCCCGGCGACTTCGGACAAATGATCTGCCAGCACCGAGCGATATTTCGAGAGCTGCCGGCCCACATCATTGAGGTTTACCGCGGGAAAGACCAGCATGTTAACAAAGAGCCCAATCACAATGCCGAGGCTGATTTGCACGACGTATCCGATGGAGTAGGCATCGGCGTGTGGGCCGCCCACGACGAGCCGAACACAACCGTAACCGGGATATATTCGCGGTTATTGCCGAACCATCCAGCGGCAGCGATCAGAGCGCCAACACCGACGGCGACCGAAAGGGTCACTGCATTTAGCTGACTGAAACCGAGCACTGCTGCGGCGAGCAGAATCCCAACGACAAGGCTACCCAGCGTGTGCAGGGCATTCCTCATCGAGCCCATGAGCGTAGGATACATGCTCACGAGGGCACCCGTGGTGCGTAATAGGGGTAATCATCGGCCACTCCGGGCGAGTACGGCGCGACAGACCAAGCTATACCGACGGCGATGGCGGCTTTGACCGCCTGCAGGCTACGTGACCTGGTTATCTGCGATTTCACCCGCCACACCGTTCTTTTCGCTGTTGCCAGCGTGATACCTCTCATTGTGTTCCACCCGATCACAGTGCTAACGAGCCGCTCGTTGCCTCGCAACCGTATGGGCCGGACCATGAAGCCTCCCGGTAATCGTCTGCGCACAAGCCGAACCGGCCCTGACGGCACCCAATCGAACGCACCGCCATGGACGTGTCATGGCGCCTGCGCCGGTGAGCCTTGACGCTGGCGCCCATCCAGCCGGACGTGACCCGACAAGCTGCTACCTATCGGCTCGCTGCAACAACACCACGCCTATGAACATGACGGACTCGCATCCGAGGAAAATTCGATGCCTCTGTGACCGCGCGGAAAAAATCCACAGGAATCAAACAGGGATGGCAAAGTCAACACAATTACGACGGGCTGACCGCGCCCCACTCCATTGCCGTGACGACCACCGCACAGATGAGAAAAATAATCACGATCAGCAGGGTAAACGTTGCAAGGAGGCCGAGCCGCAGTCGCCTACGACTCACGGCAAAACGGATGACCACCATCGCCGCATACAGAACCAATACGATAACCAATCCTGTGGTCGCGACCCCGGCTGGGCTGAGCCACTGCATAGCGAAAAGTAGCCCGGCGCAGATGAGCGTAAGAGCGCCACCCACCACAAGCCAGATAGCGCCCATCGACGTAGTCAGCGATCGTTGATCGCGCACTCGCTGCGACTCTGACATTATCGGCATCCTTCCGTCTCGTCTTGCGCAGTACCCACGTTGCCACTCGCGAGAAGAAAATGCCAGAGCCAAGCACGCATCTGCTCCCTCTGTGCCCGTTCTCCGCCTACCCTCATCGACGTTTTGTGTCGTCACAATTCTTTTGTCCCTCAGCACTCGGCACCGGTCTGCGACGGAATATTCGACCAATGGGGCATTGTGGAGTGATGCTCTCCTAAAACTAAAGATCAGCATGACCGCACCACGCCAAAATTCACCGATTGCACCAGGTATGTTTCAGACCCCGCGATGCTGAGAAACCCACCTCCGACTGGCCCGACTGGTGCAATGATCGACGGTTGCATAGCTCTCTCGGTAACGTGCATCTGAAAAGTACAAGTGCAACTATTACGCTGATGAAAACGGCCCATGAAAAAGCGAAGCCGCCGGCAAACGGCGGCATAAGAACTGGGACGGTCCAGTAGGCGGGGAGCCGGCTGATCATTAGGCCGACCTGCTTCCCGCTCGTGATGAAAGGAACTCCATGAAAGCATCCGCACAACTCGGCAGCAACTTGCAGTCAGTTCTGGTTGACATGATCGAGCTTCACATCCAAGGCAAGCAGGCGCACTGGAGCGTGGTGGGCAAGAACTTCCGCGACTTACACCTCCAGCTCGACGAGATCATCACCGACGCGCGTCTGTTCTCTGACGAGCTCGCCGAACGAATGCGCGCCCTTGACGCCCTGCCCGACGGCCGCTCCGGCACTGTGACAATGACCACACACCTACCCGCATTTCCCGAGGGAGAAGTTGATACGACTGAGACGGTGACCCTGATCACGGCGCTACTGAACACCACTGTCGACAACATCCGTGCCGTGCACGACGAGGTCGATGAGGAAGACCCGACCAGCGCCGACATCCTGCACGGCTTCATAGAGAAACTCGAGCAGTACGTATGGATGGTGAGCGCCGAGAACCGCACCCCACGCAAGCCCACCACCAAAGATTCCACCCGACCGGTGGGTAAGGCGTAGCGAGACGACCAGACACCTGGTCAGTGAGCTCAAAGAACTCGAACACGTACGAGTCTTTGGCTGCCCGACGCCCAAGTTCCCAATCGGCAAGGGCAGCTGCCGCGTGAAGTTGGTGGGAGCGGATCCGATTCGTTCGCGAGTGCGGTTGATGATCTGATTCATCAGCGCTTTACGCGACCACTCCGACAGGAAGGGCAAGAGCGGTATCGGTGGTCATATCCTCTAGTCCGCCGGCTACATCAGTCTCCGCGTTCACCCCGACTCCTCGACTCCACCCATCAGCTGGTCAACCGCCCGCGGCGGCTTCCGCCCTACCCATCGAACACTTCCCCACTAGCGAAGGCCGCGTCCAGTGGCGCCGCCTTCACCAGAGCTGCTGGACACTCCGCGAAAATGACCCGATCCACTAACGGCGTCGCTTCCGGATAAAAACGCGCCGTGATTCCGTAGCAGGTGAAGACAGAGCTCGGACCGTTGTAATAGAGCACCTCATCGGCGGAATCATCGGATCGAGGTCCAGAGCTAATGAACACAGAGAACTCCGCAGTCGACTCGGTTGAGGAGATATCGTACAAGACGACCCCGCCGTCCTCGACTCCGAGGTCTGCCACCGAGGCTGCTGCTCTGTCCCAGAGTGCGCTGTCGACAGAATCGAGGTACGCCGTCGGCTCGTTTACCAACGGCGCGTAGATACTTCGAGACAGGGGATCTTCGAAACTGGCAACTTGTCGCCAGAGGACACCATCAATGCTGCTGTCGTAACCGTGATACTCAGTACTGCAACCGGCCAAGGCCACAGCCGGCACGATGGCGCAGACGAGGGCTGCTCCCCACCTCGCCCTAAGCATTGTCATCACGGTCAGTCTCTCATAGCGGCGAATCCAAAGGACGGCTTCCTTCCTGACCGATGCGAATGGTCGTAAAGGGGCACTTGCGCCCACGGCCCTATCGCGGAGTACGGAAATCCGTCTCGTACGATCACGCTGTTGCAACAAGCAATTTCACGACAGGTGCTCTACGGGCCGGCTCCGTTAGCGTACGTTTTATTCCTTTTTCTGAGGCGACCCCGGTTGGGCAGCGGCGGATGATGATGGTGTCGCGGTCGACGCCGGTGTGTCTTAGCCCTTCGATCCTTTTTACGAGCGTGGTGTGGAGGGCTTCCACGGGAACCGTGGATTGGTGCCGCAAGCCCAGCAGCATGGGGTTTCATGAGCCCGGTTAGTAGATTCCTGAATCATTTTCCCCGCCCTTCCCGCGGCACCTGGCACCACCGGCCGGCGGTGCCGTTAGAAGCAGATGCGAAGGAGTAGATGATGGACATCGTGCACGAACGTGCCGCGGGGATGGAGATCTCCAAACGCGACGCGAAGGTCTGTATCCGAATATCGGGGACACGCGCGGGAACATTCAGCAAGACCGCGGCCACGTATGGGTCGACGACGAACGAGATCGTGCGCCTGCGCCGTGACCTGGAGGAGTCCGCGGCGACGGTGGTGGTGGTGGAGGCCACCGGCGACTACTGGAAACCGTTCAATTTTCTGCTGGCCGAGTCGCTGAACGTGGAACTGGCCAATGCAAAAACTGCGCGCAATATCCCGGGACGTCAATCCGTTGTCTCAGAAGCGAGGTGGTTAGCCTAGCTCGCCGCCCACAACCTGCTGCGGGCCAGTTTCGTGCCACCAGAGCCGATCCGCCAGCTGCGGGACCCGAACCGCACCCGGTCGAACCTCACTCACGAGCGCACCCGCGATCCCGTTCGCACTGCTGCAGGGCCACATCTTCAGCCGCACTAAGGCACTCACCTACGTCGTCTGCGTGCACCTGTTGTTCGACCTCGTCGTGTTCCGCGTGCATGCGCACAATCGCGAGTGGCTGCAGGTGTTCGTGTACTGACCGACTCGCTCGCAGACAGCGCGACGGCCGCTACAGGCCAGGCAAATGGCGGATGTTCGACCGCGCCATCCGCACCGTCTCCCCCACGCCGCCGTTCAGGACGACCTTCGACAGCGCGAGTCCGAAGCCCTTCACCTGGTCAGCGGTGATCGTCGGAGGCAGCGACAGCGCGTTCGGGTCGGTGATGATGTCGACGAGCGCGGGACCGTCGTGCGCGAGTGCCTCCGCGAGGGCGCTGCGGAGCATTCGCGGGTCATCGACACGCACCGCATGGAATCCGACCGCCTTCGCGATCGTCGCAAAGTCGACAGCGGGAACGTCGACACCGAAGTCAGGCAGCCCGTCCACGAGCATCTCGAGCTTCACGAGGCCGAGGGTCGAATTGTTGAAGACGACGACCTTCACCGGCAGCTTGTAGGCGACCGCCGTGATGAGCTCACCCATGAGCATCGACAGCCCGCCGTCGCCCGCCATCGCGACGGCCTGTCGCCCCGGGTGGGCGAGCTGCGCACCGATCGCTTGCGGCAGAGCGTTCGCCATCGACCCGTGCAGGTAGCTGCCGATGAGCCGACGGCGTCCGTTCGGGGTGATGTAGCGGGCCTGCCAGACGTTGCACATTCCGGTGTCGGCCGTGACAATCGCGTCATTCGACATCAGCTCGTCGAGAACGGATGCCGCAAACTCCGGATGGATCGGAATCGTCGTCTCAACGTCGGTGTACTGACCGACGACCGAGTCGAGCAGCCTGTGGTGGCGATCGAGGGTCTTCTCGAGGAACCTGCGATTGGTCTTTGGAGCAACGAGCGCGGTGAGCGCCGCGATCGTGGAGCGTACGTCGCCGTGGATCGGATACTCGACGTTCGCCCGCCGTCCGATGTGGTCAGGTGCACTGTCGACCTGGGCGATCATGACCTTGCGCCCGTCGGGCAGGAACTGGTCGTATGGAAAGTCGGTGCCGAGCAGGATGAGCAGCTCGGTATCGTGGATGCCGGCGTGAGCGGCACCGTACCCGAGAAGTCCCGTCATACCGACGTCGAAGGGGTTGTCGTACTGGATGTACTCCTTGCCGCGGATCGAGTGTCCGATGGGAGCGGCGAGGAGGTCCGCAAAGTCGACGACCTCGTCGTGGGCGCCCGCGACACCGATGCCCGCGAAGATCGCGACCGTCTTCGCCGAGTCGATCGCCGACGCAAGCGCGCGGATGTCCGCCTCATCCGGAACCAGCGCGGCCCGCGACGGCAGCACGAGCGTCGGCGCTGGGCGGTCGGCGTCGAGCTCGGCGAGGTCGCCGGGAATCGTGACGACCGCGACGCCGCGGAGACCGATCGCATGCCGCATCGCGGCGTTGATCACCCGAGGCGCCTGCTTGGCGGTCGAGATGAGCTCGCAGTAGTGGGAACATTCGACGAAAAGCCGGTCGGGGTGCGTCTCCTGGAAAAACGACGTGCCGATCTGGTTGGTCGGCAGGTGGCTCGCGATCGCGAGCACGGGTGCGCCGGAGCGATGAGCGTCGTACAGTCCGTTGATCAGGTGCAGGTTGCCGGGGCCCGAGCTGCCCGCACACACGGCGAGTTCGCCGGTGAGCTGAGCTTCGGCGCCGGCAGCGAACGCTCCCGCCTCTTCGTTGCGCACATGGATCCAGTCGATGCCGCCCTTCCTCGACCCGCCACTGCGCCGCACCGCGTCGACGATCGGGTTAAGGCTGTCGCCGACGATGTCGTAGATGCGCCGCACCCCGGCGTCTGAGAGCTGTGCGATGAGCTGATCCGCAACGGTATGAGCCATGCGACCCAGTCAAGCACATGCCGCGCCGCGGGGCCACGGGTGGCCATACCCGCAGGGGCGTATTCTAGCCAACGTCGCAACACCTGAGTTCTAGGAGTAGCGATGACAGACAGTTCCCGAACCCGTAAGAAGGTTACCGGCGCGCTGCCAATGACCGAGACACGTGTTGAATATGCTCGGTTCATGAGGCAGGGAATCAGCAACGCCGAGGCGTGTCGAACACTGAAAATCAATCGGCGAACAGGGATGCGCTGGCGCCACGGCCGGACCGTGAAAAAAGCGCACGGCCGCGAGACGACCTACGCCCCAATCTCTCGAATCGCCCCCACCGTAATCTCCCCGCGGTATCTGTCCGAGGACGAGCGGGTCCAGATCGCCGATGCGCTCCAGGCAGGGACGTCTCTGCGGGGGATCGCCGTGGCGTTAGGTCGAAGCCCATCCACGATCAGCCGTGAGGTGCGCCGCAATCGGTCCCCGCGATCGAAACGATACGCTCCACGGGCTGCCCAAACCTTCGCGAACGCTGCCCGGAAACGTCCACGACAAGGCAAGATCGCCACGAGCACGCCTCTTCGTGATGCGATCCAGAAGTTGTTGACGAAGCAGTGGAGCCCGCGTCAGATCAGCCACCAGCTGAGCATCGACTTTCCCGACCAGCCGGAGATGCAGGTCGTGCACGAGAGCATCTACCAGGCCCTGTATTCGCCGCAGAAACATGGTCTCACGCGGGAGATGACCCGTCACCTGCGCACGGGCCGACGCGGGCGGCTACCCCGGCGCAGTAGCACCGCGAGGCGTTCACGCTTCTCGGGTCCGCTCCTGGACCAGCGGCCTGCCGAGGTCGACGACCGGCTCGTCCCCGGGCATTGGGAATCTCAATGAGGCTTCTATATCTCGTCAACCCCCAATTTTGTGGCTGACGCGGTGTTGAGGTGCCGGTAGATGCTTCTGGCCAGGTAGCGTTTGAGGATGCGGCGGATCTCTCGGTCGGTCTTTCCCTCAGCGCGTCGGCGTTCGACGTAGTCGTGTGTTCCCGGGTCGTGGACCATTCGGACCATTGCGATGATGTTCAAGGCACGGTTGAGTTGGCGGTCTCCGCCACGGTTTAGTCGATGCCGTGTGGTGTTGCCTGATGATGCGGGAATTGGATTCACGCCGGCGATCGCGGCGAAAGCGGCTTCGCTCTTGACCCGGCCCGGGTGGGACCACGCGACGAGTGTTCTGGCTGCGGTGACGGGACCGATACCGGTTTTTTCCAGCAGCTCGGCTGCAGGGCTCGCTGCGACGAGGTCACTAATACGCGTCATGTTTTGGCCGAGCTCGGTGTCTAACTCGAGGATGCGTTTGGCTAGACGTATTGCTTCTGTGCGCGCGGTGGTCGCGGCGAGGGCTTCTTCTCGTGTGCGTTCACCGCGCGGGTGCGCTCAGCGGCGAGTCCATCGCGGGCAGTCAGGAGGATTTGCGCTGCTGCCCGCACGCCCTCATCCTACCGCGGGGTGCGGAGTTGATTGACCGGTAAGGACAGCACAGCGGCGGCGATCCGACGTGCGTCGAGGGGGTCGGACTTCCCAATGCCGCGCCGGCCCGTCCGGCCCATGCGTGCGGCCTCAACAACACGGTAGCCGGTGTCCGCTACGTTGCGGGCCAGCTGGGCGCCGTAGCTCCCGGCTCCCTCGATCACCCAGAGCGCATCGGTGACGCCGCCAGAGCGACGCCCGGCCCAGTTGATTGCGCGGGATCGACCAGCGGCGGTATTGGGGAACGTTTCGGTTCCGAGGTGCTGACCTGCCGCCGTGAGGACAGCGTAGGTGTGGGTTCTGGCGTGCGTGTCCACGCCGATAACGAACGGATGAGTGTGCGCAACTATGGTGTCCATAGTGTCCGGGTTCCTGTCTTTGAGATGGGCGATGATCCAGTCGCTGACGACCGGCGCCGATCCGGAGAGGAATCACTTCGGGGCATACCTGTCATGAGCCACGATCCGCACGGATCGGGCATGCTTCTTATTAAGCCACTGAGGTGGGCCGGGCCGGCGTCGGTCACCCACCACGGCCGGACAGTTCATAGGCAAGGCACCCGCGAGGGCCAGTTTTGTCATCAGTCACGACCACGGCGGAGCGACCAACACCAACTCTGCCAGCCAGTCCCGGACCAGCCACCCCAAGACTCACAGTTTTTGTCAAGCGGCGCGGGGCCGGTGGATGGCAGGTTCTTGGTAGGGGGTGTGGTCGTGCAGCATGGCCCAGATGACGTCGATGCGGCGTCGGGAAAGAGCGAGGAGGGCTTGTTTGTGGTTTTTCCCTTCGCCCGTTTCCGGTCGTAATAGATTCTCGAGGCGGGGCTGTTTTTCAGGCTCGACAAGGCGGCGAGGTAGCAGGTGCGCAGGAGTCGTCGGTTGAATCGGCGGGGTCGGTGGTGGTTGCCGCTGATGCGGCCGGAGTCTCTGGGGGCTGGTGCGACGCCGGCGACGCTGGCAAGTCGGTCCGGGCTTTCGAAGCTGCGCAGGTCGCCTCCAGTGTTGGCAAGGAACGTGGCGGCGAGGATGGGCCCGAATCCTGGCATGCTTTCCAAGATCTCAGCGTTCTCGTGCTCGTTGAATCGGGCAGTGATGGTTTTGTCGAGGTCGACGAGGTCTGCGTCGATTGCGGTGATTACGGCGGCCAGGCGCGACACGAGGGTGGCGGCGACAATCTCGGTGCGCAACCATCGTTTCTTGCTCACGCGCGGCGTCGATTGCTTTCTGGGCGACGGTGGCGCTGTTGCGGCAGCCGCGGGTTTTCAACCCTGCCGCCAGACGCGTTACTCCCATCCGGCGAAGCGCTCCGGGCGTCTGGTAGGTCGATAAGAGGGTGAGAGCGGCTGTGCTTATGGAGTAGTCGAACGCGCGCTCCAGCGCGGGGAAGTACTCCAGCATGGTCGCGCGGAGCCGGTTGATTGCGCGCACCCTATCGTGGATGATGTCCAGGCGTCGAGCGGTCAGGAGTGTCAGGTCAACGCTGATCTGATCTCCATCGCTAACGGGTTGGAGGTCGGTGCGCATCCGTGCCTGGTCGGCGATGATTCGGGCATCTTTCGCGTCTGTCTTGCCGTCACCGCGGTAGGTCGCAGCCGCATGGTGAATGATTCTGCCCGGGATATAGAGCAGCTGCTGGCCGTGATCGACCAGCAGGGAAATCAGGAGAGCTGCGCCGCCTGAGTTCAGATCCGTCGCCCATACGACCTCGTGCCTATCGGCAATCTCGGTGACCGTGGCGATGATTTCGAGCAGCACGGTCTCGTCGTTATCTATCCGTTGGGAGAGAAGTATCTCCCCGGTCTGGTCGATCACGACGCAGTGATGCGCCCGCTTTCCTGAATCGATTCCCGCCCATACTGCTGGCATCTGAATGTTCCTTCCGTCTCGTTGATAGCAGTTTCCCTGTCGATAACCACGCCGGCACGTCCTTACCCAGCGATCAATGTCGCAATTCTCAATCAGCGGTCGAGTCATCTGCGGGCAACAGGCGGCCATTCCCAGTGAGCCGTTTATGCGGCAAGGCGATCTCAGCCATACCCGCCACCCGAGGGTGATCGACACACTACGACAGTCCCGAAATCACCCACCACAACAACGTAAGGAAGGTGATCTGATCGTCGGTTCGGCGTCGGGATCGGCGATCGCGACTTTGGTTGAACGCACGACCCGGTTCGTCATCTTGGTGCACCTGCCCAACGGCCACAGCTCCGCTGAACTCCGCGATGGACTCATCCGTGTGCTGGAAGGTCTGCCGGCCTTTCTGCGGCGGTCATTGACGTGGGATCAGGGAACCGAGCTTGCCCGGCACGTGGAGATCACCAAAGCAACCGGGGTTCCGATCTTCTTCTGTGATCCAGGTTCACCCTGGCAGCGCGGCTCGAACGAGAACACCAACGGCCTGCTGCGCCAGTACTTCCCGAAAGGCACCGATCTGAACGCTCACAGCGCCAAACGCCTCCTCGAAGTCGCCACTGAACTCAACGAGCGGCCCCGCAAAACCCTCAAACGCAACACCCCAGCTAACCTGCTCAGCGAGCTAGTCTCGAAGAAGGAAATAACCCCTGTTGCTTCCACCGCTTGAAATCGCCAGTCTCGAGCGCAGAAGAGCCTATCGGATCAGTCGATGACCCTCCCGGCGGGTTTTGTGCCGCCGTAGCTATGCGTGGAGCCGATGACGTCGCCCGACTTCCACTGTTCCCACCCCGGTTGGTCCTTCATGAAGACCTCGATTTCCTCCTTGGTTGCCTCCAGCTTTGGATCGTGCTTGAGGTAGTGCCGGGTCTCGCGGACGATCAGACCCGAGAGCAACAGCAGGCCTATCAGGTTCGGCAGCGCCATCAGCCCGTTCATGACGTCGGAGAACGCCCAAACAACACCGAGCTGGACGGTGCAGCCCACGAACACGACCAGGGAGAACAACACGCGGAAAGGCATGACGGCCCGGCGTCCGAGCAGGCGCTCAATGTTCCGCTCGCCATAATACGACCAGCTCAGGATGGTAGAGAAGGCGAAGAGCACCAACCCGATGGTCACGATCCAGTGGCCCCACTCCCCGGGCAGCCCAGTGGTGAAGGCCTCCCCCGTCATCAGCGCCGCGGAGAGCTGTTCCCCCGTGCCCGGGTTGATCTGGTTCCAAACGCCCGTCGTGACGATGACCAGACCCGTGCAGCTCACTACGATGATCGTGTCGATGAATGTTTGTGTCATGGAGACCAGGCCCTGGCGGACCGGGTGGGTGGTCTGCGCGGCCGCCGCGGCGATGGCCGCCGATCCCATGCCGGACTCGTTGGAGAAGATGCCGCGGGCAACACCGAACTGCACGGCGATGATGATCGCCGATCCGGCGAATCCACCGATCGCGGAGGTTCCGGTGAAGGCCTCGGAGAATATCTGGCCGAAGGCCGCCGGAATCTGGGTGACGTTGGCCAGCAGGATGTAGATGGCACCGGCAACATAGAAGATGATCATCACCGGGACCAGTCGGGCGGTGACTCGGCCAATCGACTTGATACCGCCGACCAACACCACCATGGATAGGAGGGTCAGCACCAGGCCGGTGACCCAAACGGGCACGTTCCAGCTGTTCTCAACGTTGGAGGAGATCGCGTTGCCCTGGGTCATGTTGCCGATGCCGAAGCACGCGATGACAGCAAAGATCGCGAACGAGAGTCCCAGCACTTTGCCCAGCGGGCCCCGGATGCCACGTTCCAGGTAATACTGCGGTCCGCCGGATTTCTCGCCAGCGGAGTCCGTCCCGCGGAAACGGACGCCCAGGAACGCCTCCGAGTACTTCGAGGCCATGCCGAGCAGACCGGTCACCCACATCCAGAACAGTGCGCCGGGGCCGCCAATGCCGATGGCCGTCGCCACGCCGACGATGTTGCCGGTGCCAACGGTCGCCGCCAGGGCGGTGGTCAGCGCCTGAAATTGTGAGATATCGCCCTCGGCGCCGACATCCTTGCGCTTGAGCAGGCCGAGCCGGAGAGCGGCACCGAGCTTGAGGAACTGCAGCCCGCCCAGCCGGATGGTCAGGTACAGGCCGGTGCCAAGCAGCAGCGGGATCAGTAGGAAGGGCCCCCACACAACACCGCTGACGTCGCCCAGAAATGATTCGATGTCATTCCAATTCATCAGAGATAACGCCTCTCAAATATGCGGCTGAGTAATCAAGTGATCGACTTCACAGTTCAGGAGCGTATCATAAGCCGGTTTTTGCGGCTCTCCTGATTCTTCCGTGGGTCATATCCGACCGGTTAGCGCCGGTTGTCGGACAACGCCGGACAACATGAGCAGTAAGCAGAAATTTGACAGACTCGCCGACGACTATGACCGGAACCGGCAGCGCTGCCCGTCCGATCTATTTCAGACGATCAAATCTCGGTTGCCCGTTCGAAAGCGATTGAGAATTGTCGACGCGGGGCGGGCACCGACATTGCGCTTGAAGGCCTTATTGATGTTCTCGGGTGACACTCCTCGCCAGTGCTTTAGTGAGCAGAAGCTTCGCTCGATAACGTTGCAGCTGCGGTGCTATCGGAGTCGAAGCCGGGTGGTCTGTGAGCTGCTGGGGATGTTTCGGATAGTGGGTCCTCTTAAAATGAGGGGTTGCTGAAAGTCGATATGAGCAGCAGCTTGGTTTGCCGTATCGGATGCACACGGTCACGCACGTTTGTGGCTAGATGACCCCCTGTGCGAGCATGGCGTTGGCGACTTGGACGAAGCCGCTGATATTAGCTCCGGCAACGTAGTTGCCGGGCATCTCGTATTCGTCGGCCGTTTGTGCACAGCGGTCGTGGATATTCACCATGATTTCGGTCAGTCGCCGTTCGGTGTACTCGAATGTCCACGCGTCACGCCGCGCGTTCTGTTGCATCTCCAGGGCGGAGGTCGCCACACCGCCCGCGTTCGCGGCCTTGCCAGGGCCGAAGAGCACACCCGCTTCCTGGAACAACGCGGTGGCTTCACGAGTGCACGGCATGTTGGCGCCCTCCGCGACCGCCACTAGGCCGGACTTTATGAGCTTGGCCGCAGCATCCTCGTCGAGCTCATTCTGTGTCGCGCAGGGCAGGGCGACCGTTGCGTCCACATCCCAGATCGAACCGCCCCCCACATAGTTCGCTGCGGAGCCGCGACGTTGTGCGTAATCAGAGACCCGCCCACGCTCCACCTCCTTGACCTGGCGGAGTAACTCGACGTCAATTCCGGTTTCGTCAACGACGTAACCTGCAGAATCGGATGCAGTCACCACGCGGGCGCCGAGGCTCTGTGCCTTCTCGATAGCATTAATGGCGACGTTACCCGCACCGGACACCACCACGCGTTGACCATCGAAGCTCTGACCCTTAGTCTTCAGCATCTCCTGCGCGAACAGTACGACGCCGTAGCCCGTGGCTTCCGGTCGTACAAGGGAACCACCCCAGCCGACACCCTTGCCGGTGAGGACGCCGGACTCATAGCGGTTCGTGATGCGCTTATATTGCCCGAAGAGGTAACCGATCTCTCGCCCGCCCACCCCGATATCACCTGCCGGAACGTCGGTATATTCGCCGATGTGCCGATAAAGCTCGGTCATGAAGGACTGACAGAAACGCATAACCTCACCGTCCGACTTGCCGCGCGGGTCGAAGTCAGCTCCGCCTTTGCCGCCGCCGATGGGCATTCCAGTCAGCGCGTTCTTGAAGACCTGCTCGAACCCCAGAAATTTGATGATCCCCAGATAGACGGATGGATGAAACCGCAACCCACCTTTAAATGGCCCGAGGGCAGAGTTGAACTCCACTCGAAAGCCGCGATTGATCTGCACTGCGTTGGCGTCGTCGACCCAGGGCACGCGAAAGATAATCTGCCGTTCCGGTTCACAGATGCGCGACAAAATCGCGGCCTCGGCATAGTGTGGGTGCTTTCGAAATACCGGCTCGAGGCTCTCAAACACCTCATTCACCGCCTGATGGAACTCAGCCTCCCCCGGATTCCGGCGAAAGACCTCGTCTCTGACCGACAATAGATGAGCATTCATAAATCTCGACCCTCCCACTTCACAGGCTCTCATTTTAAGATGAAACCGGGTCTCTATTGTGTGGACCCTCCCTCACCAATCATGGCCCGGCATCTGTCCAGGAGACTGGGCTTCTTTGTGCCATACCTACCCCACGCTGTATGGGTGGCTACCAGCTTCCAACCGCCGCCGGCTAACGTGCAAATTTGTCCGTTTCGTGAACTGAGCCCAATTACACCGTCCAACAGATCGCGGACCTACTCAAAATGCCACGATCAACGATCTACGGACGCCTCAACAAAGAAAGCATCGGCAGAAAACCGCAACCCACGTAACCCCTTTCCAATCCTTAGCGGACGATTTCGTTCCATTACTACTCAGACCCTCGAAGTGAACAAACGTGCCATAGCTCTCACGGGTGCGGGGCCGACAACGCAGTCCTCGGCACCGGCAACTATCAGCACAGGGGCTGCCAGCTGGCCTAGCCGTGCCGCGATGTCGTCTGGTGGGTCAAAGTCAAAGAATGCCGTCGCGGCCGCAAAGCTCAAAGTCGTCAGCTTGACACCACCACGAGCCGCGTTCCGCCGAATTGGGTGCTTTGGTTAGACCGACGCCGCCTGTGACTGGAACTGCGCACTAACGCGAGCTAGATCACCGAAACAGTGACCGAGTGCAAGAGGATGTCTGCGGATTGATCTCCGTCCGGGTCGCCGGGGGCTACTCCCCTGTCGGCTGCAAGTTTGGACAGCTGCACCGACAAGTCAGCGCCAGCTCCCCCGTCATCGCTCTTCGTCGTCCGCCGGACGCCAGGGATTCGCGCGAGATGCTGCTCTGGACCTCTGCATCAAAAAAAGGACAAGACCAAGCAGGCCAACAACCAGAGCTATCCAACCAGCCACGCGCACTACAAGCCCGGGCAGCCCACGCCGATCAGCGCGGCGAACAGCACCAAGCAGACACCGAGAGCCAAGATGATCAGAAGCGCGGTTCGCCCAGTGCGAATCCTTGTTGATGCGTTCATGCGTCAAGGCTGCATTGACACATGATCAACTGTCAAGCCAACATTGACACTGTTGGGAAAGCGGGCTCCGCGATGAGTGATGATATGGGTGAGCTCAGTGACCTGCCCAACATCAGCTCTGACCAGAAGCCGTCGAACGTTTCACCAGGGCCTTTCCGGCCGGGCGTCCCGAAACAAACTTATGCAGTGTGGTGTTGACGCTCGCGCTTCGTCGACCGCTGGCATCCGCTCGAATGGGGTCGCGGCCACCAGGCCATCCAACAGTTGGCACGCAACGTCCGCGGCGACAAATCGGTCATCGGGGACTGGGAATCAATCGAGAGAGGCGGTGTGAAAGAGTGTCGGTGGTCAGCTCTAGGGTTGGAGTATGAGCACCTGGAGCGATCACCTCGCCGTATTCGACCTTGAGACCACCGGCATCGACGTAGAATCCTGCCGTATCGTGTCGGCCACCGTCGCAGTGCTCGACGCGAGCGGCGCCGCCGTCGAACGCATCGATTGGCTCGTCGATCCGGGCATTGATATTCCCGCCGGCGCGACCAACGTGCACGGCATCACCACCGAGCATGCCGTGCAACACGGTCGCGTCGCCACCGAAGCCGTCGCCGAGATCGTTGCGGCACTTCGCCGGCACTTGGCCGACGGACTGCCCGTCGTAGCTTATAACGCCCCGTACGACCTCACCCTGCTCCATCGTGAAGCCGCCCGCTACGGCATCGCCCCGCTCATCTCCCCCAGCCCGGTGGTCGACCCACTTGTCATTGACAAGGCCGTCGATAAGTACCGCAAGGGCAAGCGCACCCTCGAGGTGACAAGCGCCTTCTACGGTGTCAGCCTCGATGACGCACACGATGCCGGTGCGGATGCGATCGCGGCCGGGCGAGTCGCCCAGGCGATCCACCGTGCGCACCGAGTTGCCCTGCCGACCACCCTCGATGAACTGCACGCCCTACAGGTCACCTGGTACCGCCAGCAGGCCGAAAGTTTTCAGGAGTACATGCGCCGCGGGCGCGATCCCGAATTTTTGGCCGATACTGCGTGGCCACAGCGCTGATTAACCGGGTACAGAAACGAAAAAGCGACCAGCCGGAGCTGGTCGTTTTTTCGTTGCGAAGAACTGGTTCTACAAAACTGGTGCTATTTACCGAAGCCCTTGTAGCGTGAGTTGAACTTCTCCACGCGTCCGGCGGAGTCCATGATGCGCTGCTTGCCCGTGTAGAACGGGTGTGACTCGGAGGAGATTTCCACGTCGATGACCGGGTACGTGGTTCCGTCTTCCCACTCGATGGTCTTCTTGCTGGAGACCGTCGAACGAGTCAGGAAGGTCGCACCGGAAGCCAGGTCGCGAAAGACCACGGGAGCGTACTCGGGGTGGATGTCAGACTTCATGAGAATTTCCTTTTGCACTTCTGGTGAACAGACTTGTAACTGGTCACAGTGCTGTTCGAATGTTGGGCTAGCAGCCAAAGTCGACGACAAGCTGGTTGGCCGGATGGCCAGCCACTTACTTTAGCAGAATACCGAGGCTTTAGAGCGCTGGGCGGGCGGCGACAGCGCCCGGCCTAGATCGCTCGTGCCGCGTAGCGTCCGTCAGTTTCGGTGAGCTCGACCTTGAGGCCGAAGGTCTCGCTGAGCGCCGTGGCGGTGAGCGCTTCAGCGATCGTGCCGGCGGCGACGATCTTGCCCCCCGACAAGAGCAGTACGTGCGTGAATCCGAGGGGAATTTCCT
Source organism: Cryobacterium sp. Y50 (assembly GCF_002929805.1). Lineage (GTDB taxonomy): Bacteria > Actinomycetota > Actinomycetes > Actinomycetales > Microbacteriaceae > Cryobacterium. Next base: position 39,134 of record NZ_PJJM01000077.1, read on the forward strand.
CGACGTGATGGGTCACCATGATGATGGCCGGAGAGTTCGTCTCGCGGGCGTAACCACTCAGCAGCTGCAGCAGGGATTCCCGGGCGCCGAGGTCGAGGCTCGCGGCGGGCTCGTCGAGCAGCAGAATCTCCGGGTCGGTCATGACGGAGCGGGCGATTTGCACCCGCTTCTGCTCGCCGTCGCTAAGCGTGCCGAACTTGCGATCGGCAAGGTGATCGAGGTTCCATTCCTGCAGAACGCGCTGGGCACGGCGTTCGTCGATGGATTCGTATTCTTCGTTCCAGCGGCCAGTCACAGAGTACGCGGCAGTCATGACGACGTCGATGACCTTTTCGTTGCCAGGAACCTTGCGCGCCATGGCGGTTGAAGCAAAACCGATGCGGGGCCGCAGCTCGAAGACATCCGTTCCACCGAGGGTCTCATCGAGCACCTCGGCCTGGCCGGTCGACGGGTGTAGGAAGGCGGCGGCGATCTGCAGCAGGGTGGTCTTGCCGGCACCGTTCGGGCCAAGAATCACCCAGCGTTGGTCGTCGTCGACGCTCCAATTCACTGAGTCGAGGATGGCGGTGCCACCCCGGACGACGGAGACGTCGGTGAAATGCAAAACGTTGACCATGCAACCATGTTATCGGGCGCTGCGCCTGCCGTCAGACGCTGCGAGTGTCGGTCGGGCGGGTCACACGAGTGACACACCCGGCAACAGCGGCACGCCAGCTTAGAGCAGGGCGGCGTAGATCTCCCGAGTGCGGGTGGCGATCTGGGCCCACCCGAATACTTGCTCGGCACGAACCCGACCGGCGCGCCCCATCTCGGCAGCGCGGGCCGGATCGCTCACTACCTCGGTGAGGGTGCGGGCCAGATCGGCGACGAATTGTTCGGGATGCAGGGGTATCCCGGTGCCGTCGGTGAGCTGTTCGATCGGCACGAGACGCCCGGTCTCACCGTCTGCGACGACCTCGGGGATTCCCCCGGTTGCAGTACCGACCACGGCGAGGCCGCAAGCCATGGCCTCGAGATTGACGATTCCGAGGGGCTCATAAATGGACGGGCAGACGAACACCGTGCCCTGCGTCAGAACCGCGGCAAGCTCGTGCTGGGCCAGCAGACGGTTGATCCAGACCACGCCGGAGCGTTCCTGCTGCAGGGATTCGACGCCGGCCGTCACCTCGGCGAGAATTCCGGGCGTATCGGGCGCGCCCGCGCACAGCACCAATTGCACCTCCGGCGGCAGCAACTGCGCCGCACGCAACAGGTAGGGTAGGCCTTTCTGCCGGGTAATACGCCCCACGAAGACGACGGAGGGGCGGTCGGGGTCTATTCCCAGACCGCGCACAAAATCGTCATCCCTGGTTGGTTTCCATCGCTCGAGATCGATGCCGTTGTAGACCGTGTGCACCCGGCTGGCGTCGAGTGCGGGGTAGCTGCGCAGGATATCGCGGCGCATACCGTCGCTGACGGCGATCACAGCATCCGCTGTTTCAAAGGCGGTTTTCTCGATCCAACTCGACACCCGATAGCCGCCGCCGAGTTGCTCGGCCTTCCACGGTCGTAACGGCTCCAGGCTGTGCGCGGTAACCACGTGCGGGATGCCGTGCAGCATTTTGGCGAGGTAGCCGGCCGCATTCGCGTACCAGGTGTGCGAGTGCACCAGATCGGCACCAGCGGCGTCCTGCGCCATCTGCAGGTCAACACCGAGGGTACCCAGAGTCGCATTGGCGTCGACCAATTGCGCGGGTACGTCGTAGGCGAACGTGTCGAGGTCGTCACGCGGCGCGCCGAAGCACCGGACGGACACCTCAATGTCATGTCGCAGGGCTCGCACCAGTTCGGTCACATGCACTCCGGCTCCCCCATAGATTTCCGGAGGGTATTCCTTGGTCATCAGATCCACTCGCATGGAGCAAAGGTAGCGCAGGGCGACACCGCACACAGCCATGTTGCCAGTCCGCTTGCCGGGAGGCCCTACTCTGTACACATGAAGGCCAAGAAGATCTTTGGAATCGTGCTCGCGGGTGGTGAGGGAAAACGGCTGATGCCGCTGACCGAAGACCGGGCGAAGCCTGCCGTCCCCTTTGGTGGGCATTACCGCTTGGTGGATTTTGCCCTCTCCAATCTGATCAACTCGGGGGTAACCCAGATCGTCGTGCTGACGCAGTACAAGTCACACAGCCTGGACCGCCACGTGTCGCAGACCTGGCATGTCTCCGGCGGATTGTTCAACTCGTACATCGCCTCGGTGCCGGCGCAGCAGCGCCTCGGCAAGCGCTGGTTCAGCGGCTCCGCCGATGCTATTCTGCAGAGCCTCAACCTCATTCATGATGAAAAGCCCGACATTGTCGTCGTGGTCGGTGCCGACCACGTTTACCGCATGGACTTCAGTCAGATGATCGACGCCCACATCGCATCGGGGCTGTCCGCCACCGTCGCAGCCATTCGCCAGCCGATCGGCCTCGCCGACCAGTTCGGTGTCATCGAAGTGGATGCCGCCACCCCGGATCGAATCTCTGACTTTCGCGAAAAGCCCAAGGATGCTGTCGGACTTACCGACGCCCCGCACGAGGTGTTCGCTTCGATGGGTAACTACGTCTTCAACACCGATGCGCTGATCGAGGCCGTGCTGCGTGACGGTGAGCGCACCGCTTCCAGCCACGACATGGGCGGCGACATCATTCCTGACTTCGTGTCGCGTGGCGACGCCGGCGTCTATGACCTCAAGCGAAACGAAGTACCCGGGTCGACCGATCGTGACCGGTACTATTGGCGCGACGTGGGAACAATCGACTCGTTTTTCGAGGCGCACCAAGACCTCATTTCGGCCCTGCCGGTGTTCAACCTGTACAACCAGAAATGGCCGATATTCAGCATGCAGTTGAATTCGCCGCCGGCCAAATTTGTGCGCGACGCCCAGGGCGCCCTCGGCACCATGATCGACTCGATCGTATCGTTGGGCTGTGTCATCTCCGGCGCTCACATCGAGCGCAGCGTGCTCGGCCCCTGGACGTCGATCGGTTCCGCCTGCGAGGTCGTGGACTCCATCATCTTTGACCGAGTGCAGATTCGCCCCGGTGCCATCGTGCGGCGTGCAGTCCTCGATAAGGAAGTCATCGTCGAAGCTGGCGCCACCGTCGGCGTCGACCGGAATCGTGACCTGGACCGGGGCTTCAGCGTGACCGAATCCGGCATCACCGTCGTCGGTAAGGGTGTGCTCGTTACTCCGTGATCCTCGCTACCGCAGCACGTTTTCTCGTCGTTCTCGACGCCGACTCCACTCTCATTCAAGACGAGGTGATTGAGCTGCTCGCGGATGCCGCCGGCGTGCGCGAACGCGTCGCCGAAGTGACCGACCGGGCCATGCGCGGTGAGCTGGACTTTGCTGAGAGCCTGCGCGAGCGGGTGTTGACCCTGGCAGGGCTGCCAGAGACCGTCTTTACCGACGTGGGGCGACGCATCCGCCCGACCGACGGCGTTCACGAGCTGATCGCAGGCATTCATACCGGCGGTGGCGTAGTCGGGGTGGTTTCCGGCGGTTTTCATGAGCTGCTCGACCCGCTGGCTGCCGAGCTGGGACTGGATCACTGGCGGGCCAATCGGCTCGAAGTGCAGGCCGGCTACTTGACCGGGCGCGTGATCGGACCGATCATTGACGCCGAGGCCAAGGCCATCGCGCTGCGTGAATGGGCCGTGCAGGAGCAGCTCGCGCTCGCGCAGACCATCGCGGTCGGCGACGGCGCCAACGACTTGCGCATGATGGACGCGGCCGGACTCGCCGTCGCATTCAACGCGAAACCACGGGTGAAGCGTGAGGCCGATCTCGTGATCGACCTGTGCAACCTCAGCCAGGTCCTGCCGCTCCTCGGCCTGCGCGGCTGAACGGGAAAACCGACGCGGACGCGAACAGGTGCTCTGGTTAGTGCCCCATGCCGAGGCCACCGTCGAGGGGAATGACCGCACCGGAAATGTAGCCGGCATCATCGCCGGCCAGCCAGCTGACGACGCGCGCAACCTCACTCGGCGTGGCGAACCGACCGGCCGGAATATTACGTTTGTATTCGGCCTGCTGAGCTTCGGGCAGGGCAGCGGTCATATCAGTTTCGATGAAGCCGGGAGCGACCACGTTCGCGGTGATTCCGCGGGCACCGAGTTCGCGGGTGATTGACCGGGCCAGGCCGATCAGGCCGCTCTTCGACGCCGAGTAGTTCACCTGCCCGGCCGAGCCGTACAGACCGACGACGCTGGAGATCAGCACGATGCGTCCGAATCGTGCCTTGAGCATGCCCTTGCTCGCGCGCTTGACCACGCGGAAGGCACCACTGAGGTTGGTATCGATGACGGAGGTGAAATCATCCTCTGACATGCGCATGAGCAAGGTGTCGCGGGTGATTCCGGCATTCGCCACGACAACCTCGACCGGGCCGTAGGTCGCTTCGATCTCGGTGAAGGCGGCGTCAATGGATGCGGCGTCCGTCACGTCGGCCCGCACGGTGAGGCTCCCGGACGGTCCATGACCGGAGCGGGACGTCACGGCAACCCGATGTCCCTGGGCCAGAAATTCCTCGGCGATGGCGAAGCCGATTCCACGGTTGCCGCCGGTGACGAGCACTGTTCGAGTCGTTGTCATGATGTTCCTGTCCTGGTGCGCTGGGTGTCGTACATCGGGTTCAAGCAAACACCCGGCAGATTCAAGTTTAAGGCGTGCCCCAAAGGTGCCGTGCAGACGTAGGCTTGAGAGGTGGAGTTTCCACCGTAGACGAACCCGATGGACCTATGAAGCAGCAGTCGATCACCTCCCTCCCCGCCTCCCCCGAGGTTGAACGCCGCAACCGAATGATCAAATACTCGATTGCCATGGGAGTGCGCGTGGTCTGCATTGTGCTCATGCTCTTCGTACACGGCTGGTGGCTCGTGGTCTGCGCGCTCGGCGCCATTCTCCTGCCGTACTTTGCAGTCGTGGTCGCGAACGTGAAAATTTCCCCGCCTGCAGCAGAAGTACTCCGGCCCGGCGGCGTCGAGCTGTACCGCGGCAACGACGAGGTCAAGTGAGTGCTGACGCGGTTGCCGGCGGCAGTCCGATGATCGGTCTGGGTCGACCTCTGGAATCCTCGACCTGTTCGCGAGCGGACTGCCGGAATACGGGGCGCTGGCGGCTGGACTGGCGCAACCCGCGCATCCACTCTGCTGATCGGGTGAAAACCTGGCTGGCCTGCGACGAGCACGTCGAGTACCTGCGCGAATTCCTGGCCGCGAGGGACTTTCCTCTGACGGTGAGCGCGCTCGACACGTTCGCACCCGACTCCCCCGAAAACCAGCGATGACTGGCTGGAAGTTCGCCTTCAGCCGCCGCTGGGCTGGTTATCTCGTGCTGACCATGCTTTTTGCCGCGGTATGCGCCGGACTCGGCGTCTGGCAGCTGGCCCGCCGCGATGAGGCCCTGACCGAACTGTTTAAGATCGACTCCAACTTCGACTCGAACCCAGTGCCCGTTGCCGAGGCTCTTAAAGACCTGACAGCCTTCGACGAATCGCAAAAGTGGATGCCGGTGGAACTGACCGGAACTTATCTCAGCGCTGACGAGATGCTCGCGCGCAACCGCCCGCTCAACGTCAACCCGGGCTTCGAAGTCCTGACCCCATTGCTGCTCACCGACGGCACGATCTTTATTGTCGACCGCGGCTGGCTGCCCACCGGGCAGGAACAAGATGCTCCCGATACCGTACCGGCAGCACCCGTCGGAATGGTCACCGTGGTGGCCCGGCTCAAAGCCAGCGAACCCGATCTGCCCGGCCGTACGGCCAGCGGCAACCAGGTCGCGACGATCAACCTCATCACCATCGCCGAACGACTCGATGCCCCGACCTATACCGGCGCGTACGGCCTGATGGACACCGAGAGCGCCGCGGCGACGGAGAAACGCCCGACCGCTGTCCTGAAACCGATCCGCGACGAGGGCCCGCACCTGTCCTATGCGTTCCAGTGGTTCGTATTCGGGCTGCTCGCCTTCATCGGTCTCGGCTGGGCCCTGCGCGAAGAATACCGCAGCGTCAATGCCGAGGACCCCGAGGAGCGCGAACGCGCCGAGGAACGCGCCCGCAAACGCGCAGCGAAGCCACGCAACGATGCCGAGATTGAAGACGAGCTGGTCGACCGGCAACGGGGCTAGTCATCTCCGATCTCGAGCCAGCGCACTCCGCCGCTGGTCGAGCCCGTCGAGACGGCCGCTCAGGCGACGGCGCGGTGGTGCTGCCGAGCCTCGGTCGCCTCGTCGAGGAGCGCGCGGTACACCCGAACCAGCGACGCTGCCGAGCGCGTCCAGTCCAGCCGGAGGGCATGCTCACGTGCCGCCAGCGACAGTTCGCGCGCAAGGATCGGATCGGTCAGGATCTGCGCCATCGCATCGGCCCAAACCCGCGGATCGCGGGATTCCAAGACCAGTCCGGTGACCCCATCGACAACCGCTTCACGCAGGCCACCGGCCGCCGAAGCGACGACGGGCACACCGCTCGCAGCCGCTTCGAGTGCCACCAGGCCGTAAGTTTCCGAGTGCGAAGGCACGAGCACCAGGCGGGCACCGCGAAACAATTCGGCCAGGTGCGCATGGGACTGCGCGCCAACAAAGCGGATGCCGGACAGCCCCGCCCGTTCAGCGAGCTGACCAAGCTCTTCAACGTATCCCGAGTAGTCGACCGAGGCATCGCCGGCAATCACGAGCTCGGGGCGCAGGCCCTTCGGCAATGCCGCGATGGCCTCAATCGCCAGATCAAGACCCTTCAGTGGCTGCAGACGCGCCGCGACGACGGCGTAGCCGCGGTCGGCCGCGCCACCAGCGGGCTGGCGCTCGGGCGCGAACAGGTTGCTGTCCACCCCCGGGAGCACGATGCTGGTTCGGCTCGCCGAGCCGCCGAGCCGCCCGGAAATCGTGGCGGCCTCCGACGCACTGATCGCCACCAGCGCGTCGGATTCGCGTGCCAACCGCGCTTCTCCGCGCATCCGTCCCGGTGATTCGGCGTGTTCACCAGCCGAAAGCGGCGACGCATCATCCGCTGCAATGCTATGAAAACTCTGAACGTGCGGGACGCCCCAGTTGCGGGCGACCGGAAGCGCCGCCATGCCGGAAAACCAGTGATGCGAGTGGATAATGTCGACCGGCTCGAGAGCGTTGAGTCGGTCGGAGAACTCCTCGATGTAGCTCTCGTGCGTGCCCTTGGACAGCGTTCGGGCCGGCCCGGCGGCCAGAAACCGCAGCGTGAGGCCCTCGGCGAGCTGCTGCGAATCGGGCTGATCCGCCGCTGACCGCCGAGTCAGAATCGTGACACGGTGTCCAAGGGCGGCCAGTTTCTCAGCCTGATGCCGCACGACGACGTTCATACCGCCGGCGTCGCCGGAACCGGGGTCAGTGCCTGGCGAGGTGTGCAGGCAGACCAGCGCGATGCGCAGTGGCGTTCTCATCGATATCACGCTCTGGTCCTTTTGCCTGGGTCGCCGACAGGTGGCCGGGTCACGGAAATGGTTAAGACAACTCGATCAGGTCGAGGTAGTCCTTGTTCCAGTGGTCCTCTGTACCCTCGGGCATGATCAGGACGCGCTCGGGATTGAGAGCCTGCACCGCGCCCTCATCGTGGCTGACCAGAACGACGGCGCCGGCGTAGTGCGCAAGAGCATCAAGGATCTCTTCGCGGCTGGCAGGGTCGAGGTTGTTAGTGGGCTCATCGAGCAGCAGCACGTTGGCGCCGGAAACCACGATCATGGCTAGGGCCAGACGAGTTTTCTCGCCACCGGAGAGAACTCCGGCCGGCTTGTTCGAGTCATCGCCGGTGAATAGGAACGACCCGAGCACCCGACGTGCTTCCATCTCGGTGATGCTCGGCGAGGAGGAGACCATATTCTCGAGCACCGAACGCTTTACGTCGATGGTTTCGTGTTCCTGAGCGTAGTAACCGATCCGGAGGCCGTGACCGGGTTCGATCGAACCGGTGTCGGATTCGTCGACGCCGGCGAGCATGCGCAGCAGGGTGGTCTTTCCTGCACCGTTGAGGCCAAGAATGACGACCTTGGACCCCCGGTCGATCGCGAGGTCGACCGCCGTGAAGATCTCGAGGGAACCATAGCTCTTCGACAGGTCCTTGGCCATGAGCGGTGTGCGACCACACGGTGCTGGCTCGGGGAAGCGCAGTTTGGCGACGCGTTCAACGGCACGCACGGCGTCGAGGCCGGAAAGCAGCTTCTCGGCACGAGCCACCATCTGGTGGGCTGCGGCGGCCTTGCTGGCCTTGGCCCCGAACTTTGCGGCCTGCAGCTGCAGGGTCGAGGCCTTCTTCTCGGCGTTCGCGCGTTCCTTTTTGCGGCGGTCGGCATCTGCTGTGCGCTGGAGGAGGTAATTCTTCCAGTTCATGTTGTAGATGTCGATCATCATGCGGTTCGCATCGAGGTAAAATACGCGGTTGACCGTTTCGCCGACGAGTTCAATGTCGTGGCTGATGATGATGCAGCCGCCCTTGTAGTTCTTGACGAACTCGCGCAGCCAGGCCACCGAGTCGGCGTCGAGGTGGTTGGTGGGCTCATCGAGGATCATCATCTCGGCAGCCGAGAACAGGATACGGGCGAGTTCGATGCGACGACGCTGACCACCGGAGAGGGTACTCAAAGCCTGGTCGAGAATGTGATCCGGCAGTTTCAGGTTGCCGGCAATGGATGCGGCTTCGGCTTCGGCGGAATAGCCGCCGAGGCCGTTGAACTCGTCAGTCAGGCGCCCGTACTTCTTCATGGCTGCGGCCGCGATCTTGGGATCGGGGTCGGCCATCGCCATGCTGGACTCCTGCATACCGAGGGCGATGGTGCCGAGGCCGCGGGCATCGAGGATGCGGGTGCGCGCGAGCATGGTCGGGTCACCGGCGCGCGGGTCCTGCGGCAGATAGCCGATTTCACCGGAGTGGCTGATCGAACCCTTGGTCGGGTTGGTCTCCCCGGCGAGGGTCTTCGTCAGCGTCGTCTTGCCGGCACCGTTACGGCCGACGAGCCCGATCTTGTCGCCGCTTGCGACGCGGAAGTTGACGCCCTCCATGAGCACGCGGGCTCCAACGCGGATTTCGAGATCTTGCACGTTGAGCACAGCAATAGTCCATTCGACGAGTTTGTACGGGTGTGAAGTGTAAGTGGGCCAGAGCGGTCCAACTCACTAGTATATTTGCCTTCAGGCTGTGCTTGGCACACGGGCGCGGGATGGGCATTAGAGCAGGGCAGCCAGAAGCGACTTCTCCAGCCAGTTCAGGTAGGCCTCGGTGGACCAGCCGAGCGATAAGACAAGGGTACGAAACGTGTGCGGGTGGGCTAGCGCCCACATCGTCGCCGCCGCCTCGTGGTCGCTGATGCCCCCGCGAAGTCCGCGCTTCTCCCGCAGTGCAGCCGCTACCTCGCCGAAGCCGTGCAGCCGGGCCGCGTCGCGCTTTTGCTCGAACTCCCCCACGTCGGGGTCGACCACGGCTGCTTCGCTGACAATGCGCAGAATGCCTGAGGTGCGTTCATTCACGAGCGCGCTCGACCGGGCCAAAATGCGGATGACCCCGGTCGCCGTACGCGCCTCGGCAATGCGTTCGCGTGTGGCACCCGACAGTAGCGCCGGTGCTCCCGGTTCCGCCGCTACTCGGTCAAGGACCGCGGCGAGCAATTCCGCCTTTGACCCTACGGAGTTGTAAATGGTCTGCACCACTACGCCGGCTTCCGCGGCAATGGCCGCGACCGAGGTGCCCACATAACCTCTCTCGAGCATCAGTCGCCCGGCTGCCATGACAATCTCCGCCCGCGTGCCCGCCGCCTGTGCCGTCCGCCGGCGAATTGCCCCGTACTCCCCTGTTTCCATACAACTAGTATATCGTTCTAATGAGTAGAAATAGTTTCTAAAGTGGTTCCTCTGCGGTGACCGCGCTGGGACCAACCTGCGGACCAACCCGAGGACCGAGCGCAGACAGACCGAAGGCCCCGCCTGTAAATACAGGCGGGGCCTTCGCCATAGATCTAGAGCTACATGGCGAAGCCGAGGGCTCGCATCATGTCGCGACCATCGTCGGTGATCTTCTCGGGTCCCCACGGTGGCATCCAGACCCAGTTGATGCGGAACTGGTCGACGACGCCATCGAGCGCCTCAGCCGTTTGCTCCTCGAGCACATCGGTCAGCGGGCAGCCGGCCGAGGTGAGGGTCATGTGGATGATGAGCGCGTTGTTCTCATCGTCCCAACCGAGGTCATAGATGAGGCCGAGATCGACGACGTTGATGCCGAGTTCCGGGTCCATGACGTCCTTGAGGGCCTCTTCAATCTCGTCGAAGCGGGCCGGACTGAGTGTTGAGGCCATAGGACTAGCCTACGTTCGACGGAACGAGAAAGCGATCGTAGCCTTCGTCTTCGAGGCGGTCGGCAAGTTCCGGGCCACCCTGTTCGGCGATACGGCCGTTGACGAAGACGTGCACGAAGTCCGGGTGGATGTAGCGCAGGATCCGCGTGTAGTGCGTGATCAGCAACAGGCCGAGACCGGTGTTGACCTTGGCGCGGTTGACGCCCTCGGAGACAATCTTGAGCGCGTCAACGTCGAGGCCGGAGTCGGTCTCGTCGAGCACGGCGAACTTAGGCTTGAGGAGTTCAAGCTGAAGAATCTCGTTGCGCTTCTTCTCGCCACCGGAGAAGCCCTCGTTGACGTTTCGCTCAGCAAATGCCTTGTCCATGCGCAGGCTGGTCATCGCCTGACGCACGTCCTTGATCCAGGTGCGAATCGGCGGGGCTTCACCTTCGATGGCCGTCTTCGCGGTGCGAAGAAAGTTGGTTACGGTGACTCCGGGAATCTCGACCGGGTATTGCATGGCGAGGAACAGGCCAGCTCGTGCTCGGGCATCCACTGTCATTTTGAGTACTTCTACGCCGTCGAGGAGAATGGAGCCACTCTCGACGTGATATTTGGGGTGGCCGGCGATCGTGTAGGCGAGGGTGGACTTGCCGGAGCCGTTCGGGCCCATGATGGCGTGAATTTCACCCTCGTTGATGGTGAGGTTGACGCCGCGCAGAATCTGCTTCGTGCCCTGGTCGGTCTCAACGCTGACATGCAGGTCGATAATTTCAAGAACAGACATGAATGTCGTATCCCTTTCTAAATTCTAAAAATGATCTGGTGAGGCGGTGGTTGATTGAAAAAGAATCAGACCGCGACAGTGACGGAAGGATCGACGAAGACGAAACCGTCGATGAGTTCAACGTTGTAAACCGGGACCGGGTCGTAGGCCGGTAGGGACAGCGGCTTGCCCGTGGTGAGGGAAAACCTCGAGCCGTGAGCCCAGCACTCGAGTGTTTGGCCTTCCACGAATCCCTCCGAGAGGGAGATGTCGCCGTGCGTACAGGTGTCGCCGATGGCGAACACGTCGCCGGCTGCGTCACGCACGAGAGCGATGGCGACGCCATCGATTTCGATCTTGACGGCCTGGTTTACTTCGAGCTCATCGAGAGCGCAGATCTTCGTTGCGGCCATGCTTATTTGTCGTCCGTTCCAATAAGTTCGGCTTCGATTGCGAGTTGCAACCTTGCTTCGAGTTCGGGAGAACCAATCTGCTGCACGACCTCGGTGAGAAATCCGCGCACGACCAAGCGCCGTGCTTCCGCCTCGCTGATGCCGCGAGACTGAAGGTAGAACAGCTGCTCATCGTCGAACCGTCCGGTGGCACTGGCGTGACCGGCACCGACGATATCGCCGGTTTCGATTTCCAGGTTAGGGATGGAATCGGCGCGGGTGCCCTCGCTCAGGACGAGGTTGCGGTTCTGTTCGTAGCTGTCGGTGCCTGCGGCCTTATTGCCGATCAGCACGTCGCCGATCCAGACCGTGCGCGCGTCCTGGCCTTGCAATGCACCCTTGTAGTTGACCCGGCTGCGGCTCTTGGGGGCGTCATGGAAGACATAGACCTGCTGCTCAAGGTGCTGGCCGGCATCTGCGAAGTAGAGCCCGAGGAGCAGCGCGTCGGAGCCGGGGCCGGCCAGACGTACGGACGGGTTGACTCGCACGATGCTGCCGCCGAGAGAAACCACTACGTGCTTCAGGCGGGCGTCCCGACCAATGGATGCGAAATGGTTGGCCAGGTGCACCGCCGAGTCGTTCCATTCCTGCAGCGAGACGACCGTGAGGTTGGCGGACTCGCCGAGGATGATCTCGACGTTCTCACTCAGCCGGGCATCACCGGTGTTCGCCAGAATGACCGTGGCTTGGCTGAACGGCTTGGCCTCAATGATGGTATGGGCGCCGCGGGCGGACGTGCCGAGACCGGACCGCGTGACCGTGATCTCTTTGGCTTCTTCACCGCTCACCGTGATGGCGAGGGCATCGTCGAAAACGCCCCAGGCGTTCGCGGCGGCACGATCTTCCGGCAGTCCGGCGGTGCCGATCCGGTCATCCGTTCTGGGTACCCACTCGACAGAGACATCCGCTGAGGGAGTCGACTCGATTTGATAGCGGGAACCGTCGAGCGAACCGGCGGTGAGGTCAGTGAATTTAGCGACGGGCGAGTGCTTCCAGACAGCTTCGCGACCGGTGACGGTCTCGAAGTCGGCGACCTTGACGCTTTTGAAGCGATCCGATCGGGTTTGCACCGGTACGTAGCCAAAACGTCCATCGGAGTGTTTCTTGATTCCGTGCTGACCGGCCGGCAGAACCGACTCGGGCGCGGGTGTGGATGATTCGGGCACAGTTGTTGGCGCGCTCTTCGAAAGCGCTGAAGCGGCGGACATTTAGCCGACGGATCCTTCCATGCCCATTTCAATGAGCTTGTTGAGTTCGAGGGCGTACTCCATCGGGAGCTCCCGGGCGATCGGTTCGATGAATCCGCGAACGATCATGGCCATGGCCTCGTCTTCGGGCATGCCGCGGCTCATCAGGTAGAAGAGCTGCTCGGCACTGACGCGGGAGACTGTGGCCTCGTGACCGAGCTGCACGTCGTCGACGCGAATGTCGATGGACGGGTAGGTATCGGAGCGCGATTGGGTGTCGACGAGGAGGGCGTCGCAGCGCACGGTGTTGGCAGAGTGGTGTGCGGAGGCATCCATTCGAACCTCACCGCGATATCCGCTACGACCGCCACCACGCGCGATGGACTTGGAGACGATCGAAGACTGCGTGTATGGAGCCATGTGGATCATTTTGGCGCCGGCATCCTGGTGCTGGCCGGGTCCAGCGAACGCCACCGAGAGCGTCTCGCCCTTGGCGTGCTCCCCCATCAGGTAGATAGACGGGTACTTCATGGTGACCTTGGAACCGATGTTTCCATCGATCCACTCCATCGTCGCGCCTTCGCCGGCCGTGGCCCGCTTGGTGACGAGGTTGTAGACGTTGTTCGACCAGTTTTGAATGGTCGTGTAACGAACCCGGGCGTTCTTCTTCACAACAATCTCGACCACGGCGGAGTGCAGCGAATCAGACTTGTAGATCGGGGCCGTGCAGCCCTCGATGTAGTGCACGTAGCTGCCTTCGTCGGCGATGATCAGCGTGCGCTCGAACTGGCCCATGTTCTCGGTGTTGATGCGGAAGTACGCCTGGAGGGGAATCTCGACGTGAACGCCCGGAGGGACGTACACGAAGGATCCTCCGGACCAGACGGCCGTGTTGAGCGCGGCGAACTTGTTGTCGCCGGAGGGAATGATGGTGCCGAAGTACTCCTCGAAAAATTCCGGGTGTTCCTTGAGCGCCGTGTCGGTGTCCATGAAGATGACGCCCTGAGCTTCGAGCTCTTCGTTGATCTGGTGATAGACCACTTCGGACTCGTATTGGGCCGCGACACCGGAGACGAGACGCTGACGCTCAGCTTCGGGGATACCGAGCTTCTCGTAGGTGTTCTTGATGTCGTCGGGCAGGTCGTCCCAAGTCTGGGCCTGCTTCTCCGTGGAGCGCACGAAGTACTTGATGTTATCGAAATCGATATCGGAAAGATCGGCGCCCCAGGTCGGCATGGGCTTGCGTTCGAACAGCTGAAGTGCCTTCAGCCGTCGCTGCAGCATCCAGTCCGGCTCGGATTTCAGATTCGAGATGTCGGTGACGACCTCAGGAGAAATACCGCGACGAGCGGATGCGCCGGCCTTGTCTGAATCGGCCCATCCAAATTCGTAGGTACCAATCCCCTCAAGGTCGGGACGGTCAAGCAGGACATCCGACATACTTACCTCTTCTCTACCCAGCACAACCCGGATATTAGTCCGGTCATTCCCGTGCGACCCCCAGTAGAGGTGAACTCAGTGGGGACCACGGGGAACGGGTTGTGTGGACAGCTACGTTGCGTACCTAGAATATTCATGAAGCATCACGATGAACCCGAGCCGTACGGCCCGAATTGAAATCCTACGATCGGATGACCGTGGGAAAGATCTCCATGAGATCATAATTCTACAGGTTCATCAGCGGGATTGGCGTGCTTACGGGTCGATTCACATCTGAGCCCGGCACGATCAGAGGGCACGTGCACGTAAGAATGACAGTAGGAGCAGAACCGGTGAATGCGATATACCAATGGCTACCGAACACTATCGACATACGAATTCGGACGGTGGCCTGGCTGTCGCTCGTGACCGAAATTTTAATCGTCGGCACCGGTGGCGCTGTGCGCCTCACCGGTTCCGGACTTGGCTGCCCGACCTGGCCGACCTGTGTCGCCGGGTCGCTCGTACCGACCGCGGAGATGGGCCTGCACGGTGTCATTGAGTTCGGTAACCGCCTGATGACCGGATTGATCGGCATTATTGCCATCGCCGCCGTCGTGCTGCTCTGGCGCTTACGCACGGAACGCAAAGACCTGTTCATCCTCGCCGTAATTCTCGGTCTCGGCGTCCTCGCACAGGCGCTGGTCGGCGGCGTCACCGTGCTGACCGGTCTCAATCCGTTCATCGTCGGCTTTCATTTCATGGCCTCGCTGATCATGGTGTGCATCGCCACCGTGCTGGTGCACCGGGTTTACCTCCCGTCGGGTCCGCGCGCCCACGTCGTACCGGTCGGCTTTGCCGGGCTCGCTCATGCCGCGAGCTTCGTGGTGGCACTGACCGTGGTGATGGGAGTCGTGACCACTGCCTCCGGACCGCATTCAGGTGACGCCGCGGCGGGTCGCACGGGATTCAACGCTGAGTTGCTCGAGCACCTGCATGCCTGGCCGGGCTACGCGACGCTGGTCTTGACGATCGTGCTGCTCGCAGCATCCGTTCGAGGCAAGCTGCCCGTGCGTAAATTCGTCGTCACGTTACTTGTGATCGAGCTCGCGCAAATTGTAGTCGGCCTGCTGCAGGCCAACCTAGGCTTGCCGCCGGTGCTCGTCGGGCTGCACATGGTGCTCGCCTGCGTGCTCGCCGCGGCGATGACCGCCGTCGTGCTGAACCTCAAGGCTCCGGCCGCCATCACGGCCGACACGCCGGAACACGCCCCCACGAATGAGGCCAGTCGCATCTAGTCCCATATCGTTCGGTGTCATCACTTCGCGGCAGGCCAACGCGACTGCGCGGCCTAGTGGATTTCACTGAGCGGTCAGGCGTGGATGCCCTCAACCGCGCGCGCTCCCTACACGGCCTGCCCATCCGTGTGCGCGCGGCCGGAGGCGGAGTGCTGGGGGTGATTGTGCGTGTGGGCAATTTCGAAAGTACCCGCTGCAATTCGCTCGACTCATAACTCGAATCTTCCAGGAGTGGCGACGCCTGACGTTTTAGTCCGAAGCCCCAGGCAGCGAGAACTCGCTGATCGTGGGGAAGAGTGCCAGGAGGAGAAATACGCATTTCGAGCGCTACGACTGCGGAACGCATGGCAATCAAAACATCAAAAGAGACGTCCGGCGGTATGACCCTGGCATTCCAGAGTACGAGCGCCGCGCGGTAAAGGTTGACAACCCAATCGGCTCTACCGTCATCGGAGGCGAATTGCCCGCCGAACTCAAGGTATTTAATGAGCGGCCACGGGTCAACCGTTGACATTGACGGCCGCTCAACAGCATCCCAGACAGCTTGCGCCTCGACACGGCACCCGTGAGCCAAGGCGTGTTGAGAATTAGTGCTGCACGGACGTGATGACGGTGAACCGGTCACTTGCGATGTCTAATCGGTCGTGGGGCATTCCTAGCCGAACACCGGCACAAGTTCTTGCCCGACGACGCCTTCGCGAAATTATTCGTGTCGGGTCGGGGCCGCCCATCACTGCCGGTGGAAGTCATGGTCCGTGGGATGGTTGAACCGCTTCGAGGACGGGCCACGTGGTCCTGACGGCGACGGGCGTGGCGTACTCGTCGCGCTGACCGATTCCCGGCACGATCTCATTGAGATGGCTCTGCCGGAACACCAAGAGACCGAGCTCGCCATCATCGTGACCCTGAGCGTCGAGGAGCAAAAATTTCTCGCGCTGAATTTACAGAGAATAACGATCGCGGCCAGTTCCTGAAAGTCACACGACGGCATCCCGAGGTCACTCAGACGAGAACGCGGCACGGCGCATAATCCCCAAAAGGGAATTGCCGCCGGGCCCTCCCTCGACGGTGGCCGCCGGTGTATTCTCCAGACATGCACCTCGCGCCGGGAGCCAAGTCGAAGCCGCCAGATGACGCGGCGCGCCTCGCCCTGTTCGGCCCGCCGGTGTTCGGCTTCGTGCCACAGCCGCGTCTTCAGGAACGCGGCTGGAGTTGGTACGGTAATCACGGCCGCACGCTCGAAGCACAGGCCCACTACTGGCTCGCCGATCCCTCGGGTAAGTTCTGGTTCGAAGATTCTCCGGTCGGCCCGATTGGAATCGCCGAATTGCGCGGGTTCGTCTTCACCGACGTGCCGGGTTCAACGAATCGCGGCGGAGACCCCATTCGTGACGCGCTCAACCAGCATTTGCAGTACATCGTGATGAACTATGCCAAGAATCCCTACGAGTTCGGGTCTGAACTCTGGGCTGAACGGCACACGCAACAGCAGGCGGAGATCGAGCTCGCGCTGGCGCACCGGTCGAACCTGATCGTTGACGACACGGCACTGCCGGCCATCGTCGTGACGGCCTCCGATTTCACGGGTACTGCAATGGTGCTGGCCGGTCGTGTGGTGACGGTCGTGATTCACTCGGCCGACGTCGGAAAAATTGACGTTCGGCTCATTCGTCGGGTCTGATCAGGCGCCGGGTCTGATCACTCGCCGGACTTGAGCTTTTGGCCTAGAAGGGCAGCAGCGGATCGACGCCAACGGCCACGAACAGCAGGGACAGGTACGCGATCGAGCCGTGGAAGACGCGCATCGGCGACACGTGCTCGTGTCGGATGGCCAGGCTGTACAAGCGATGCGTCTCGTAGATGAACCAGCCACCGGTGACGAACGCTACGAAGGTGTAGAGCAGTCCCATATCGGCGATCGGAATGAGCAACAGCGAGCAGGCGACGGTGGCCCAGGCGTACAGAATGACCTGCAGGCCAACCTGAGCACGGCCCCGCACCACGGCCAACATCGGAACGCCGGCGGCCTGGTAGTCGCTGCGGTACTTCATCGACAGTGGCCAATAATGCGGCGGCGTCCATAGAAAGATGATCATGAACAGAATGATCGGGGGCCATGACAGATCGCCGGTCACGGCGGCCCAGCCGATCAGCACTGGCATGCAGCCGGCGACACCGCCCCAGACGATGTTCTGCGGAGTGCGACGCTTGAGAATGATCGTGTAGAACACGACATAGAGCACAATAGCGGCGAACGACAGCGCGGCGGCGAGCCAGTTAGTCAGCAATCCCAGCCACAGAATGGATGCTGCGCCCAACGCCCACGCGAATATCAAGGCTTCCCGGTCGCTCAGTTCCCCCGTGACAAGCGGACGATTCTTTGTGCGCTTCATGAGGCGGTCGATATCGCGATCGAGATAACAGTTAAACGCTCCAGCGGACCCTGCACTCAGGGCACCTCCGATCAACGTTGCCAGAATCAGCCACAAGCTCGGGATGCCCCGTTCCGCGAGCAGCATCGTCGGCGCGGTAACCACGAGGAGCAACTCGACGACTCGTGGTTTGGTCAGAGAAACGTACGCTTTGAGGGTGCGCTTGAGTGTGCGCGGAGTTCTTTCGATGGTTTGAAGTGCGACGTCCATTAATCCTCAAATGCTAGGTAGTACCACTAATTGTAGGTCACCGAATGCCCCTCTCTCACAAATGTTATGTCACGTCATTTGGAGCGCCCCAGCATATTCGTCCGTATACTTAAATTGCTCCCCACAGTGAAACAGTAGTTCGGCGGGCCCCCAGGTGGGAGATGGCAGCGTGAAGCAGGCCAACTCGCTGGGGGTGACATCTCGCTTGCAGTCCCGCGTCAGAATGGCGCGGACGGCCGTGCGAGACGGTTGCCGACAATTGCACAACTATCAAAGGATGGGTTGAGCTCAACCCGCCTTCGCTTCAATGAAGGGTTACGTGACGTGGCAGCTTTCCAATGGGATTCCGTTGACGATCAGGCGGTCAACACCGCACGCATTCTGGCGGCTGACGCCGTTGAAAAGGTTGGGAATGGGCA